>NZ_CP072793.1:2867969-3584962 GCF_017901175.1 Thiothrix unzii | reverse complement strand
TCGAGGTGCCAAACTCCCCCGTCGATATGGACTCTTGGGAGGAATCAGCCTGTTATCCCCGGAGTACCTTTTATCCGTTGAGCGATGGCCCTTCCATTCAGAGCCACCGGATCACTAAGACCTACTTTCGTACCTGCTCGACTTGTCTGTCTCGCAGTCAAGCGTGCTTATGCCTTTACACAAACCTCTCGATTTCCGACCGAGATTAGCACACCTTCGCGCTCCTCCGTTACTCTTTGGGAGGAGACCGCCCCAGTCAAACTGCCCACCATGCACTGTCCCTGACACTGTTATGTCGAGGTTAGAACATCAAAATTGCCAGGGTGGTATTTCAAGGATGACTCCACCAGAACTGGCGTCCCGGTTTCATAGTCTCCCACCTATCCTACACAAGCAAGTTCAATGTTCAGTGCAAAGCTACAGTAAAGGTTCACGGGGTCTTTCCGTCTAGCCGCGGGTACACTGCATCTTCACAGCGATTTCAATTTCACTGAGTCTCGGATGGAGACAGTGCCGCCATCGTTACGCCATTCGTGCAGGTCGGAACTTACCCGACAAGGAATTTCGCTACCTTAGGACCGTTATAGTTACGGCCGCCGTTTACCGGGGCTTCGATCAAGAGCTTCGCTTGCGCTAACCCCATCAATTAACCTTCCGGCACCGGGCAGGCGTCACACCCTATACGTCCACTTTCGTGTTTGCAGAGTGCTGTGTTTTTGATAAACAGTCGCAGCGGCCTGGTCTCTGCGGCCCCCAACAGCTTTAACACCGTCAGGGGCGTACCTTCTCCCGAAGTTACGGTACCATTTTGCCTAGTTCCTTCATCCGAGTTCTCTCAAGCGCCTTGGAATTCTCATCCAGCCCACCTGTGTCGGTTTGGGGTACGGTCAGCACTAACCTGAAGCTTAGGGACTTTTCTTGGAAGCATGGCATCAACCACTTCAGCACCGTAGTGCCTCGTCATCACGCCTCAGTGTTAAGGGTTCCCGGATTTGCCTAAGAACCCCACCTAAACGCTTAAACAACCATCCAATAGGTTGCTGGCCTAGCCTTCTCCGTCCTCCCATCGCAGTTAGTGCCGGTACAGGAATATTGACCTGTTTCCCATCGACTACGCATTTCTGCCTCGCCTTAGGGGCCGACTAACCCTGCGCCGATTAACGTTGCGCAGGAAACCTTGGGCTTTCGGCGGACGGGTTTTTCACCCGTCTTGTCGTTACTTATGTCAGCATTCGCACTTCTGATACCTCCAGCAAACTTCCCAGTTCACCTTCACAGGCGTACAGAACGCTCCTCTACCACCATGCTTTCGCATGATCCACAGCTTCGGTATATGGCTTAAGCCCCGTTGAATCTTCCGCGCAGGCCGACTCGACCAGTGAGCTATTACGCTTTCTTTAAAGGATGGCTGCTTCTAAGCCAACCTCCTGGCTGTCTGTGCCTTCCCACATCGTTTCCCACTGAGCCATAATTTGGGGACCTTAGCTGGTGGTCTGGGTTGTTTCCCTTTTGACAACGGACGTTAGCACCCGCTGTCTGTCTCCCGTGCTCGCACTTCCTAGTATTCGGAGTTTGCAATGGGTTGGTAAGCCGGTCAGGGCCCCCTAGCCATAACAGTGCTCTACCCCTAGGAGTGATACACGAGGCGCTACCTAAATAGCTTTCGAGGAGAACCAGCTATCTCCGAGCTTGATTAGCCTTTCACTCCTATCCACAACTCATCCCCTACCTTTTCAACGGGAGTGGGTTCGGTCCTCCAGTGTATGTTACTACACCTTCAACCTGGTCATGGATAGATCGCCCGGTTTCGGGTCTACTCCCAGCGACTGAACGCCCTGTTCAGACTCGCTTTCGCTACGCCTCCCCTATCGGTTAAGCTTGCCACTGAAAGTAAGTCGCTGACCCATTATACAAAAGGTACGCAGTCACCCCGTAGGGCTCCCACTGCTTGTACGTACACGGTTTCAGGTTCTATTTCACTCCGTTCACCACGGTTCTTTTCGCCTTTCCCTCACGGTACTGGTTCACTATCGGTCGGTCAGTAGTATTTAGCCTTGGAGGATGGTCCCCCCATCTTCAAACAGGATTTCACGTGTCCCGCCCTACTTAATATGTCCTCTATGCCGTTTCGTGTACGGGGCTATCACCCTGTATCGCGAGCCTTTCCATACTCTTCCACTACAACATAAAGATTCGGCTGTTCCCCGTTCGCTCGCCGCTACTGGGGGAATCTCGGTTGATTTCTTTTCCTACAGGTACTTAGATGTTTCAGTTCCCTGCGTTCGCTTCCCTTGCGGGATACCACTAAAGTGGTGGGTTTCCCCATTCGGAAATCCTCGGATCAATGCTTATTTGCAAGCTCCCCGGGGCTTATCGCATGCTATAACGTCCTTCATCGCCTCTGACCGCCTAGGCATCCACCGTATACGCTTAGTCACTTGATCCTATAACCCTGAGCAGTCTGTACCTTTTGTGCAACAGACTAGGGTTATAGAGCGCCTATTCTCTCGTAACGATCATTCTTGAGATTTACAGTTTTTCATTCAGTAAAAATCTCGCCTTGATTACTTTTCCGTTTTGTTAAAGAACGACCCTTTAGGGTTGTACCGACAAAAGCCAGTGCTAGACACTTTACCGTTGTAAAATAAAGTGCCTTGCAGTGACTTTTCGAGGTTTGCCTAGTGTTAACAATTACTGCTGTGCCCCGTGAGGGATGGTGGAGCCAGACGGGATCGAACCGACGACCTCCTGCGTGCAAGGCAGGCGCTCTCCCAGCTGAGCTATGGCCCCATGTAACCTTGACTATGCAAGAGTGGTGGGTCTAGGTGGACTTGAACCACCGGCCTCACCCTTATCAGGGGTGCGCTCTAACCAACTGAGCTATAGACCCGTATTCGGTACTAAAGCGCTTGCAGTAATTGTTTGGTCTGCCAGAATAAACTTGTGTGGGGGCTTGTGGATTGCCTTGAGCGTTTCTCGTAAAGGAGGTGATCCAGCCGCAGGTTCCCCTACGGCTACCTTGTTACGACTTCACCCCAGTCATCGGCCACACCGTGGCAAGCGCCCTCCTTTCGGTTAGACTACCTGCTTCTGGTGCAACAAACTCCCATGGTGTGACGGGCGGTGTGTACAAGGCCCGGGAACGTATTCACCGCGACATGCTGATTCGCGATTACTAGCGATTCCGACTTCACGGAGTCGAGTTGCAGACTCCGATCCGGACTACGGACAGCTTTCTGGGATTTGCTTGATCTCGCGATTTTGCTTCCCTCTGTACTGCCCATTGTAGCACGTGTGTAGCCCTGGTCATAAGGGCCATGATGACTTGACGTCATCCCCACCTTCCTCCGGTTTGTCACCGGCAGTCTCCCTAGAGTTCCCACCATTATGTGCTGGCAACTAGGGACAGGGGTTGCGCTCGTTGCGGGACTTAACCCAACATCTCACGACACGAGCTGACGACAGCCGTGCAGCACCTGTGTTAGTGTTCCCGAAGGCACCAAAACATTTCTGCTAAGTTCACTACATGTCAAGACCAGGTAAGGTTCTTCGCGTTGCATCGAATTAAACCACATGCTCCACCGCTTGTGCGGGCCCCCGTCAATTCCTTTGAGTTTCAACCTTGCGGCCGTACTCCCCAGGCGGTCAACTTAATGCGTTAGCTGCACCACCGACCTCTAGAGTGAGGCCGGCGGCTAGTTGACATCGTTTACGGCGTGGACTACCAGGGTATCTAATCCTGTTTGCTACCCACGCTTTCGTGCCTCAGCGTCAATGTTGGTCCAGAGAGCCGCCTTCGCCACTGGTGTTCCTTCCGATCTCTATGCATTTCACCGCTACACCGGAAATTCCACTCTCCTCTCCCACATTCTAGCCTCCCAGTATCAGATGCAGTTCCCAGGTTAAGCCCGGGGCTTTCACATCTGACTTAACAGGCCGCCTACGCACGCTTTACGCCCAGTAATTCCGATTAACGCTTGCACCCTCCGTATTACCGCGGCTGCTGGCACGGAGTTAGCCGGTGCTTCTTCTGTTGGTAACGTCATTATCTTCCCAACTGAAAGTGCTTTACAACCCGCATGCCTTCTTCACACACGCGGTATTGCTGGATCAGGCTTGCGCCCATTGTCCAATATTCCCGACTGCTGCCTCCCGTAGGAGTCCGGGCCGTGTCTCAGTCCCGATGTGGCTGGCCATCCTCTCAGACCAGCTAAAGATCGTCGCCTTGGTAAGCCTTTACCTTACCAACTAGCTAATCTTACGCGGGCTCATCTATTAGCGCATTGCTGCTTTCCCCCGTAGGGCGTATGCGGTATTAATCCAGCTTTCGCTGGGCTGTCCCCCACTAATAGGCAGATTCCCACGTGTTACTCACCCGTCCGCCGCTCTCAAAGGCCGAAGCCTTCTACCGCACGACTTGCATGTCTTAAGCATACCGCCAGCGTTCAATCTGAGCCAGGATCAAACTCTTCAGTTCAATCTCTATATAAACATTTGAAATTGAAGAGCAATCCGTCGAAATTACGTAATTAACGTGAACTTCTTGGGTTGCTTGCTTCTGTGCTCAATGCACTTTCCGCAAGCCCCCACACAAGTTATCTGGCTTCTCTTTTTAAAGTGTCGCGCTGAACTGTTTCAGCGAGGAGGCGAATCTTATAACGTTTTCGATGTTGGTGTCAAGCACTTTTTTTCAAAAACTTTCTTCGCCGAAGAAACTGTTAGATCGGAGATCTTTCACTTTAAGCGATTGATTTCCTTTCTGTTTTCAGGTCGTTTCCGGCCTGAGTGAGGTGCGCATCTTAAGGACTTCAGAATCAAGTGTCAAGCACTTTTTTCTACCTTTTTCGCCACCCCAGAAAGTTAATCTATTTTCACCTAAGTGATTGATTTCTTTTCCGTTTTCAGTGCCGTTATGCCCTGAAGAAGGTGCGCATTATACGGATCCCTTCTCAACCGTCAACTCCTTTTTAACCCTTTTTTAACTCATTTTAAAAAAACTTTAACGCACTTCTCTCCAGTCAATCCCATCCTGTTGATTTGCAAGCTGAATCCACTTTTCGCTGGAATCCACCCCTAAACACAGGGCTTGATAGGCATGTGATGGCAAATTGTTATTTTCGCTCAAATGCATTCCAACAAGGTGCTGTAAACGGCTGACATCAAGCTGTTTCAGCAAATCACTGGACTGACGATTATCCAAATGCCCGTAACGCCCCGCCACCCGCGACTTCAGTGATGGTGGGTAAACACCATCTGCCAGCATCTGTGCATCGTAGTTACACTCTAAGAGTAGCGCGTCGAGATTCTGTAACATCTGCGTAATAAGCGGCGTGTGACTGCCTACGTCGGTTAGCAACCCAACCCGATGGTTGCCGTCACTAAATACAAACTGACATGGCTCACGCGCATCGTGAGGCACAGGAAAAGGGGAAACTAACAGATCATGAATAGGGAGCGACTGGTGAACATTAATGTAATGCGTTTGGGCGAAGCGAATATCACGCATGGCATGATAGGTACCAACGGTTAACCAGACGGGGATATTATAGCGACGTGATAAACGCCCCACGCCGGATGCGTGGTCGCCGTGCTCATGCGTAACGAGAATGGCGGTTAATGATTGCGGTGGGCAACCGAGACGATGCAGGCGCATTTCAGTTTCTGCCAAACTAAAACCGCAATCGACAAGAATCCGGGTTGCCCCGGATTCTATTAGTGTGGCATTACCTTTACTGCCGCTCCCTAATGAAGCGAAACGCAGCATCAGCGTTCAAATTCAGACTTCAGGCGTTCCAAAATGCCTCGCGCAGCAGCAGGCTTGAGTGGCGTGCCGTCAACGTCGCCGACAGTAATCAAACTGCGATTACCGGCATCAGCGATCATCACTTGGTAACGACCACCAATTTTCATGACTTCGCGGTCAGATTTAAACATACGTGTAAACAGACCTTGCTTCTCACCACGATCAGTATCGCCGCGATAAGTTGCAACGTATATACCTTTATCACGCTGCTGATCTTCGATGCTTAAGCCAATACGACCCAGCATTACGCCAGTACGCACCCAAACGTCATTAGCACTACCGCCCAACGTCAATGCAGGATAACCACCTTCTAAGGTTGTCATTGCAACAGGTACGGAAGTTAAGCTGGCTTCAGGAATAGGAGCTGACTGCCGCCCTGCATCGCCACCTTGCATGAAAATCATCAGGCGATTGAGCATTTCACCTTCCAGCTCAGGCTTGGAAGGCTTGTATTCCCAGCGCGTGCCAGTACCACTCACATGCTCTTCCGCACGTTCGTGACTTAGGTAAACCTGAGTAACTCCAGCTGAAGGACGTTCTAAACGCACTTTATAGCGGTCACGGCTACCTGCGTCGTACATACCTTCAAAGGCTTTACCCAATAATTTACGCACACCATCCATTGGGATTTCGGCTTTATTTTCTGCCCAATCCGTTTCCATCACACCGACACGTGGTTCATCACGCTTAATGTCGATACCGATGACGCGCCAGAATTCTTGCAGTTTCGGCCATACGGCATCAGCAGGCGCATTCACTTGCAGCCAACGTACATTACCGTCACGCATTACTTGCACACCGGCATTGACTGGCAACACCGCACGCCCATCGCTACGGGCTTGACCGCGTGCCAATGCAGAAGCACTGACAGAACCGCCAGGGATCGTGGCATAAGTCGGGTCGTAATCGGGTGAGCTGAGGTCAGGTGGAACTTCTAGCGTATTGACACTTTTGTTGTTCTTATAATCAATCCGGTCGCCAACGTCGAAATCAAGCATTTGGCAACCAGACAAAACCAACGTTGAGCTGACAATCAACGCAACAGAAGACAGATGGCGGATATTCATGGGGTTCATTGTATATACCGTTTAATTAACTAATACAGTTTATTCCTGCTAGACGCATCGCTGCCAGTACTTTTGGCTGAACAGCATCAGAAAGGGGAACGAGTGGCAGACGGATACCCTGCACATCACCGTAACCCATTTGTGCCAACGCCCATTTCGCAGGAATCGGATTAGGTTCGAGGAACAAGCTGGTGTGCAAACCTTCCAGTGTCGCATTGATCCGCGTTGCTGTTGCACGATCACCAGCCAGTGCTGCGGCACACATGTCGTGCATAGCTTGCGGTGCGACGTTAGCGGTCACGGAAATGTCACCTTTGCCACCCATCAAAATAAATTCCATCGCGGTTGCATCATCACCGCTGTACAGATCCATGCGATCACCGCAAAGCTCCATAATTTGCCTAGCTCGCTCTAGGTTGCCGGTAGCTTCTTTGATACCAATGATATTGGAAATAGAGGCAAGGCGTTCAACCGTTTCTGGCAACATGTCGCAAGCGGTACGCCCCGGCACATTGTACAAAATTTGTGGAATCGCTACTCGCTCAGCAATCGCTTTGTGATGCTGGTATAAACCTTCCTGCGTAGGTTTATTATAGTACGGTGTCACCAAAAGACAGGCATCCGCGCCATCTTGCATGGCGATTTCTGTCATTTCAATGGCTTCTGCCGTGCTATTGGAGCCTGTTCCGGCGATTACGGGGATTTTTCCCGCCACCAGATCAATCACACGTTTCATCACATGGCGGTGTTCCTTGTAATTCAAGGTCGCCGACTCACCGGTTGTACCAACGGCCACAATAGCGTCCGTGCCATTTTCAAGATGGAAAGCTACCAGAGCTTCCAACGCTGCCTCATCGACTTCCCCGCTTGCTTTCATCGGGGTTATGAGTGCCACCATACTGCCGCGAAACATGCGATCCTCCAAAAAATAATTTGACAGCATACTACTGGCGCGGTTAATGAAACACAAGCATTACACTCGTGACTAAATAGGAGAAACCCATGACGACCCCAACCCTTGGCAACCCGGTTCCAGACTTTAGCTTGACAGCTACTTCGGGGAAAACCTTCCGCCTGTCTGAATTCAAAGACAAGGCATCGGTTGTCCTTTATTTTTACCCGAAAGACAGTACGCCCGGCTGCACCACTGAAGGGCAGGATTTCCGTGATGCATATCCACAATTCGTTGCAGCTGGCGTGGAAATTTTCGGAATTTCGCGCGACTCACTGAAATCGCATGAAAACTTCAAGGCGAAGCAGGCATTTCCCTTTGAGTTACTTGCTGATACGGAAGAACTGGCCTGTCAGTTGTTCGATGTCATTAAAATGAAAAACATGTATGGCAAACAGGTTCGTGGCATTGAACGCAGTACGTTTTTAATTGACCAGCAAGGTGTGTTGCGGCGCGAATGGCGTAAACTAACGGTCAAGGGACACGTTGCCGAGGTACTTGCTGCGGTGAATGCGCTTTCATCAACCTAACCGAAGGATCCTCATGAATTCTACTCAACACCAACATCCACAACGCTTATTCGTGCTTGATACCAATGTGTTGATGCACGATCCGACCGCCTTGTTTCGGTTTCAGGAACACGATGTATTTTTACCGATGGTGGTCTTGGAAGAACTGGATCAGCATAAAAAAGGGGTATCTGAAGTCGCACGCAACGTGCGGCAGGTGAGCCGCTTTATCAATGATATGTTGTCGGCGGCGGGGATTGATGCGATTCACGCGGGTATTTCCCTGCTGAATCAGCGACTCAGCGGTACGGGCAAAGGGGCGGCAAGCGGCTATTTACTGTTTCAAACGGAAGCGATTGCATCGCAGTTGCCCGCGCATTTGTTGGGAGATTCAGCGGATAACACTATTCTGGCAGTAGCGTTGAGCTTGCGCGATAAGCATCCGAACCGGGATGTGGTGCTGGTTTCCAAAGACATTAATTTACGTATCAAAGCCACCATCATTGGGCTGAAAGCGGAAGATTATTTCAACGATCAGGTGTTGGATGATGCGGATTTATTACCAACGGGGTTTCACGAATTACCCAACGACTTCTGGGAAACTCACAGCAAAGAGATGAAATCTTGGCAGGAACATGGGCATACCTTCTACAAGCTGTCAGGGCCGATGACAACGAGCTGGTTGCCGGGGCATTTCATTGCGGTAACGGGTGACGCGCCGTTTCAGGCAATTGTACGTAAAAAGTCGCCTGATCATGTAGTGATTGAAACGGTGCGCGATTTCACCGAACCACGCCACGCGGTTTGGGGAATTAATGCGCGGAATCGCGAACAAAATTTCGCACTGAATTTACTGACTGATCCTGAGATCGACATTGTGACTTTGCTGGGAACTGCGGGGTCGGGCAAAACTTTGCTGACCTTGGCGGCAGCGTTAGCGCAAACCTTGGATGAACAGCTTTACAAAGAAATCATTATGACCCGCGTTACCGTGCCGGTGGGTGAGGATATTGGGTTCTTACCGGGAACCGAAGAGGAAAAAATGGCTCCTTGGATGGGTGCGTTAATGGATAACCTCGAAGTGCTCACGCAACCCACCACTGGCAGTAAATGGGGACGTAACGCCACCGACGAATTCCTGATGAGCAAAATCAAGGTAAAATCGTTGAATTTCATGCGCGGGCGCACCTTTTTGAATCGCTTTGTGATTATCGACGAGGCGCAAAATCTCACCCCGAAACAGATGAAAACCTTGATTACCCGTGCAGGCCCCGGAACAAAAGTGGTGTGCCTTGGCAATATTGCCCAGATTGATACGCCTTACTTGACGGAAACTTCATCTGGTCTAACCTATGTAGTCGATCACTTGAAAGGCTGGGAACACGCAGGGCATGTGACGTTGCAACGCGGTGAACGTTCACGCTTGGCGGATTATGCTTCCGAGCATTTGTAATTAAAGGATTTTTATGTTGCACGATTTTATTAACTGGATACTCGCCACGGTTGAAGCTTGGGGATATTGGGGCATTTTCATTGCGATGGCGATGGAATCGACAGTATTGCCCGTACCCAGCGAGTTAGTGGTAATTCCCGCTGGAATGCTGGCTTATCAGGGTAAAATGAGCTTATTCGGAGTCATTATGGCTTCAACCTTCGGTAGTTTGCTGGGCGCAACCATCAACTATGTATTTGCCATGTGGGTGGGACGACCATTTCTGGAAAAATACGGCAAGTATTTCTTTGTACGCCCTGCACTGTTACACAAGACAGATGTTTTCTTCACCAAACACGGGGCGATTTCGACCTTTACCGGGCGTTTGATTCCGGGGATTCGTCACTTGATTTCGCTGCCCGCCGGATTAGTGGGAATGAATTTTGCTTCATTTGCCTTTTACACCACCGTCGGTGCTGGTTTGTGGTCGATCGTGCTGGCACTGTTCGGCTACTTCATCGGCGGCAGTCAGGAAGTGATTGCTGAAAATAAAGGGCTGATTGTATTGGGAACCTTGGGTTTTGTTGCTTTGGTCATCGGTGGTTATTACTTCTGGCAAAAACGCCGCACCGCCTAAGCAATTTGCAGGGTACTAATCAAAAAATCGACCAATACCCGCGTCTTTTCTGGCAGAAATTGGCGCGAAGGATAGACCGCGTAGACCGATACGGTTTGCGCGGAATAGTCCGGTAAAATCCGCACCAACTCACCCTTTTCCAACGCCGCGATCAATTCAAAATCAGGCAGGAGCGCAACGCCCATGCCTGCGATGGCGGCTTGTTTCAGCACTTCACCGTTATTGGCGCATAATTGCCCGCGTATTTGTACATTGCTGGCGTTTCCGGCTTGATCATAAAACGTCCAACCTTCGCGGTGACTAACATTGGTGTAATGCAGGCATTGGTGCTGGGCTAACTCGGCTGGCGTTTGCGGTGTGCCGTGGGTTTGCAAATAGGCTGGCGCGGCAACGGGCAACAAGTAGGCATTTTCCAGCTTGCGAGCCACCAGACGCGAATCGTCCAACACGCCGATACGGATGACCACATCGTAATCACCACTCGCCGCGTCAGT
The DNA here is from genome assembly GCF_017901175.1 of Thiothrix unzii. NCBI lineage: Bacteria > Pseudomonadati > Pseudomonadota > Gammaproteobacteria > Thiotrichales > Thiotrichaceae > Thiothrix > Thiothrix unzii. The sequence continues at coordinate 3,574,068 of NZ_CP072793.1, read as the reverse complement.
GTAAGCATCGTCCAAATGCGCGGTCAGGTGAATATCGGGGTGTTGCTGCAAAAAGCGAATCAGCAATTTCGTGAGGCGCACTTTGCCATAAGTCATCGGCATATTGATGCGTAACTCGCCACTGAGTTTGCCCTGCATCGCCAGCAAATGTTGATCAACGCGGTTCACTTCTTCCTGAATTTCGCGGCAATGTTGGTAGTAATAATGCCCTGCTTCGGTCAAAGACAGTTGGCGGGTGTTACGGGTCAGCAGGCGTACACCCAGCTCGGTTTCCAACATTTTCAAGCGTTTGCTGACAGCAGCAACCGTCAGTTCCAATTGATCGGCGGCAGCAGTGATGCTTCCCTTATCAACGACAGCAACAAAATTAGCCATGTAATCCAAGCGACTCATTGTTAACTTCCTGTTGAGAGTTAATGTAGTTTTTGTGTCTTTATCAAAAACCCATTAAACCTTATTCTTTTACTCAGGTAAAGACGGTTTCAAGGAGCAGGTTATGGAACTTATTCGTGCAGATTCACGCGGGGCATTCACCAACGACTGGTTGGATAGCCGCCACAGCTTTTCGTTTGGCGATTATTATGATGCCGAACGGATGCATTTTTCATCGCTGCGGGTGATCAATGAGGATTGGGTGGCGGCGAAAGGCGGCTTCCCGATGCACGGGCATCGTGATATGGAAATCGTCACTTATGTGATGGAAGGTGCGTTGTCGCACAAGGATAGCCTCGGCAATGGCAGCACGATTCGCCCCGGCGATGTGCAGCGCATGAGTGCAGGACGTGGGATTTTGCATTCGGAATTCAATCATTCGGAAACCGAAGCGGTACATTTGCTGCAAATCTGGTTATTGCCCAAGTTTACGGGGATTCAACCGGGGTATGCGCAGGAACATTTTCCGCTGGAACAACGGCGCGGCAAGCTGCAATTGCTGGTGTCAGCGGATGGGCATGACGGGTCGTTGCAGATGAATACCGATGCGAATTTATACGCCAGCATCTTGGCAGCGGGCGAACAGGTAACGTATCTGCGCCCGGAAAATCACGCGGTTTATGTGCATGTCGCACGCGGCAGTTTGCAGGTAAATGGCGTAACGTTACAGGCAGGCGACGCACTGCAAATTCGCGAGGAAACGGAATTGATGTTTGGTACGGCGGATTCGGCGGAATTTTTGGTGTTTGATTTGCCGTAGAAGGTGATTTATGCAGATTGGAAATTCAGCAAAAACGTATGGTCTGGTGTCGATTGCACTGCACTGGGTAATGGCGGTGGCGTTGATTGGCATGTATTGCGTCGGCGATTACATGGTGGAACTGGAGTATTACGACCGTTTGTACCACACGCTACCGGGATTGCATAAGGAAGTCGGCGTGCTATTAGGCGCGTTATTGTTGGTGCGCGTAACGTGGGTCACGGCACAACCACGCCCGCAGATAGTGGGCAATGCACCCGCGTTTACCCACACGCTTGGCAAATTGGGACACCTTGTGCTGTACGGTTTGCTGATCGTGATGCTAATCAGCGGCTATTTGATTTCGACGGCAAAAGGGCATGGCATTAACGTGTTTGATTGGTTTGAAGTACCTGCCCTGTTGCCGCAAAGCAAGGAACGCGGTGAGCTGGCGGGCGATATTCACGAAATTGCCGGAACCTTGTTTATTTTACTGGTTGGCGTACACGCGCTGGCTGCTTTTATCCACCATTTTTATTGGAAAGACAACACCTTGACCCGCATGTTGGGCAAGGGTTAATGACACACAAAGGAGATTCACATGAAAAAAGTACTCGCCACTTCACTGTTAGCACTGGGTTTGTTCGCAGGCTCAGCGGCACACGCGGATGATTACACCATTGACACCGAAGGGATGCACGCTTTCATCCAATTCCGCATCCAACACTTAGGTTATAGCTGGCTGTACGGGCGTTTTGACAAATTCAGCGGCAATTTCAGCTACGATGAGAAAACACCCGACGCGGCTAAAGTGGAAGTGACCATCGACACCACCAGTGTCAACAGCAACCATGCGGAACGCGACAAGCACTTGAGCGGTGAAGATTTTCTGGACGTTGCCAAATTCCCGGAAGCCAAATTCGTCAGCACTAAGTACAGCGGCGGTAAGCTGGAAGGCAACTTAACCCTGCACGGCGTTACCAAACCGATCACGATCGACGTGAAAGAAATCGGTGCAGGTGCTGACCCGTGGGGCGGTTTCCGCCGTGGTTTTGAAGGCAGCACTAAATTTGCCCTAGCCGATTTCGGCATTGAAAAAGATTTGGGGCCAGCGTCTAAAGAAGTCGAGATGATTTTAGCGATTGAAGGCGTGAAAAAGTAACCACGTAGGGGTACGACGTTTAGCGAGCCGGTAAGGTAAACAAAAACGTCGTGCCCTGCCCTTGCATAGACTCCACCCACAATTGCCCGCCGTGCGCTTCAATAATCGAGCGGCACAGGGCTAAACCAATGCCCATCCCGCCATCGCCCTTGGTTGTGACAAAGGCATCAAATACGGTAGCTTGCAGTGATGCATCCATCCCCGCCCCCGTGTCACGAATTTCGATTTGAAAATAATGTTCTGGATTCATGAAAGCGCGGATCAAAATTTGCCGCTGGTGACTCGGCGTGGTTTTCATCGCATCCAGCGCGTTTTGCACAATATTTAAAATCACCTGTTCGATTTGAATGGTATCGACCGATGCAGGCGGCAAACCTTTGCGCACATCCAACAAGATAGGCACTTGCATTCGATCCGCCTGATGTTTAATCAACACCAAGGCATCACGAATCAAGGTATCCAGTGGGGCTTGAACTTTTTGCGGGTGCTGTTTGCGCACAAACGAGCGTAAGCGGCGAATAATCTGCGAAGCACGCAGGGCTTGCTGCTGAATACTTGCCAGCGGCTCCGCCAAGCGTTCCGGGGAATCACCGTTTTGCGACAACCGTTGGCAAGCGGCGGCGTAGTTGGCGATAGCGGCTAACGGCTGGTTCAACTCGTGTGCCAAACCCGAAGCCATTTCCCCCATGGTGTTTAAACGCGCCACGTGCGCCAAATCGGATTGGTGTTGACGTGCGGCTTCTTGTGCTTGGCGGTATTGCGTTTCCTGATGATCCAAGCGATACGCCAAACGTACCACCGCCACCACACTACCCAGCAACAATACGGTGGCTAACACAGATTCAACTTCTTTGTGGGTAAAGGCTTCTGTCGCCAATACCAGCGGCAACCACCCCAATAAAAACGGGAACAACGCAATCAGGCTGATCACGCGCCGCGCAACTACTCCACCTGCGGTATCTTGCGCCATCACCCGCAACATACTGCCTTCCACCCGCGCCAATACAATGCCCCAACCCAGAATCGCAAAAGCGGTTGCCGAGTGTAACGCCATGCCCGCCTCCCCGAATAAGCGGAAAAATACATCCTCTTGGTAAGCGTATCCCAAAAACACGCTAACCAACGCCATACCACCCAATAACGCGGAAACTTGCGCGATTTGCACCAATAAAGCCCGATTGGAACTCAGCAACAACAACGCAATATTCGTCAGGGTAAAAATCAACGCGGGGTGCGGCGACATATTGCTGCCGGGAACTTCGATGCTCAACCACTGAGCCAAGCGGGTCCCGATCAAGTCACCGTGAACCCAACCGAAATATTCCGCCAAACCCATACAGCCCAACACGCAACCCAATACCGCTAACCCACGCCCCGCATACAACTGCGTTACCGACACACTAACAGGCTGCAAAACCAGCAATGCTAAACCGGTCAACATAAACGCCACCGCCGAAGTAGGTTCCACCTGCGGCAATTGTGGGCTAATGCGGTACAGCACAGGAATATCCAGCCACCAACCGCACAACACCAGCCAGCCCGCGCCGATGACTACCAACGCTGCCAATTTGGACAATATATGTAAACGACTCAAATAATCTGCATTGACCATCGTCTTACCTAAATCCCGCTCATCACCCGTTGCAATCTGCCAATAAATTCAAATAACGGGCAAACCGACGCGGTGGAATTTTCCCCGCACTCACTGCCGCCTTAATCGCGCACCCCGGCTCATGATTATGGGTGCAATTGTTGAAACGGCATTCCCCCAAATACGCACCAAATTCAGGGAAACCGCCCTGCAACGTACTAAAGTCCAGCCCCACCAAACCAAAATCGCGCACCCCCGGCGAATCAATCAGCGTACCGCCGGAGGGTAAACGATATAAAGTGGCGGAAGTGGTGGTGTGCCGACCTTCGCCGGTTTGCCCGATTTCACCCACGCGGATTGCTTCATCCGGCAACAGTTGTGCTGCAATCGAGGATTTTCCCACCCCGGATTGCCCCACCACAATCGCGGTGCGCCCCTGAATCGCGGCAGACACCGCGTCGATACCCGCTTGCTGATCGGCACAGACGTGTAAAATCGGGTAGCCGACAGCTTCGTATTCCGCCAAACAAGCTTCCATTTCAGGGGTGGTTTGCGCGGCACGTAAATCGGCTTTATTCATCACCACCAGCACTTCAGCAGGTAAACGCCGTGCGGCAATCAAATAACGATCCAGCATTTCCCACAAGGGTGCGGGTTGCCAGCTTGTGACCACAATCAATAGATCAATGTTTGCCGCAACGGGGCGCAATTTACCGCGAAAATCCGGGCGTTCCAACACATTGCGGCGCGGTAATATCTCGGTAACAGCGGCATTGCCTTGGGCTTGGCGTTCCCAGCGCACCGCATCACCGCAGGCTACCTGATCAAGCTTACGCCGCGTGGTACAACGCAATAATTCGCCGCCAGCGGTTTCAACCAAAAGATCAGCACCAAAGCGGGTAATCACCTGCCCAGTGCCGGAAGGGGGGAGAAGAGTGTGAGTGTTTTCCGTCATACTGACTATTGTGACGGAAAACACGCGGATTGCGAATGCCTAACTTACTGAGTGCCTGCATTTGGCACAGGTGCGGCATTCGTCGTCGCTGCTCCAAACTTGTAGTAAGTGTCATTCAGATAAGCAACGACATCCAAAATTTCGTCATCAAACCAATTCGTAGGAAGATTGGCATCACAGCGACGCACTTGGCTTTCCAATGCGTTTAAATCGCTCACCTTACGGTCGGCACGGGTAAAAACCTCCGTCCCGTGGCAACTCAAACATTGCGAGGCCGCGAACAGTTTTTTCCCGTTAGCGGGATCACCACCCGCCACGGCAGTCTGCATCAGCAGCAAGCCACTAAAAAATATCAAGACAGCTTTCATTTCACTACTCTTTCAGGGTTGTTGTTGTAAATGCGCAATCCGTATCGCTGCGGGCGGATGCGAATCATAAAACGCCGAATACCAAGGATCAGGTGTCAAGGTACTGGCATTCTCTTTGTAAAGACCTACCAATGCCGCAATCAGTTCCGCACTGCTGGATTGTTCCGCAGCAAACGCATCCGCCTCAAACTCGTGCTTGCGTGACCACCACGCCATCAACGGCCCGATAAAAAACGTAAACGCCGGACTCACCAATAAAAACAACAACAACGCCATGTAGGTAGAATCCTGCACCCCAAACGCCGCGTAAAACCACGTCTGCTGCATCAACCACGCCAACACCGCAAATCCCGCCAAGGTCATGCTCATCGACAACACCATGCCTTTCACAATGTGCTTGCGTTTAAAATGCCCCAACTCGTGCGCCAATACCGCCTCAACCTGCGCCGGAGTCAAATGCTTTAACAAGGTATCGAAAAACACAATGCGCTTGTTTTTCCCAAAGCCAGTGAAATACGCATTGCCGTGCGCCGAACGCCGCGAACCATCCATTACAAACACACCGTTGCTGTTAAACCCAGCGCGGGTCAGCAGCGCATCAATCCGCGTCGCCACCTCGCCTTCTTCCAGCGGGTTGAATTTATTAAACAGCGGCGCGATAAATTTCGGGTAAGCCCAAGTCATTAACAACGAAAACGCCGTCAACGCAGCCCAGGCATACAACCACCAATACGCCCCCGCAAACCCCATCAACCACAATATCAGCATCACAAAAGGCACGCCGATCACCAGCGACAGCGCGGTACTTTTCAGCAAATCACTCGCAAACGTCAGCGGTGTCATTTTATTAAAGCCAAAGCGTTGTTCCAGCACAAAACTGCGATACAACGATGCGGGCAAATCCAGCACACTGGAAATCAGCAGTAAACTCACGATCACCGCCGTACCGGTATACAAATCACTCCAGCCCAAGCTGCGCCACACACTGTCGAGCCAAGCCAAGCCGCCCGCCAATGTCCAGCCCAATAAAATGACCAAACCCAACACCACCTCAATGCGCCCGAAACCACCCTTTGCCAAGGTATAATCGGCTGCCTTTTGATGTTCCGCCAAAGTCACTTTATCAGCAAAAGCCGTAGGCACAGCGGCACGGTGCGCGGCAACATGCTGCTTTTGGCGCAACGACAAATACAGTTGCACCAAGGTAGACGCAAAGAGAAAAACTAAGAAAAGGTAAGTAAATGTTTGCATGGTATATCTGTTAGAATTTCGGATTCCCCAAAGTTTAAGCAAGTCTAGGCAAAGCAGCAAAATATATGGCTATAAATCAGGAAAATTTAATCTGGATTGATCTGGAAATGACCGGATTGGACAGTTTCAACGATGTCATTATCGAAATCGCCACCATCGTCACCGACAAACACCTCAATATTCTCGGCGAAGGCCCGGTGATTGCCATCCATCAGCCGGATGAAGCCCTCGCAAAAATGGACGACTGGAATCAAAAACAACACGGAGGTTCGGGTTTGGTAGCGCGGGTACAAGCGAGTCAATGGAGCGCACGCGAGGCGGAACTGGCAACACTGGAATTTCTGCGCGAACACGTTCCGGCTGGAGCATCACCGATGTGTGGCAATACCATTTGCCAAGACCGGCGTTTCTTAGCACGACACATGCCGGAGCTGGAGAAATTCTTCCACTACCGCCATTTGGATGTCAGCACTCTGAAAGAATTAGCCAACCGCTGGAAACCCGGCCTAGCCGAGGGCTTTAAGAAAGAATCGCGGCATCTGGCAATGGACGACATCCGCGACTCGATTGAAGAACTGAAGTTTTACCGCGAACATTTTATTCGGCTTTAATCATATTCGGTATCTTTCCAAATCCGCAGCACTGCGAAAATATCTGCCGGGGTATGGGTTTCCCGCCCCGCGATTTCTTCGGCTTTCACAATCACTTCGGGGATGTGAGTGCGCAAAAACGGATTGGTGTCGAATTCATCCCCCAAGGTAAACGGCACAGTAGCGCGGCCTGAATCCAGCAACTCCCAACACGATTGCAAGCGCACTGCCAGCGCGGCATTATCCGGCTCCACCCATTTCGCAAAGCCAATGTTATCCACGGTGTATTCATGGGTGCAATACACCAAGGTTTCGGCGGGTAACTGCGCAATGCGTTGTAATGATTGATGTAAATCGCCCAGCGTGCCGTCAAACACCCGCCCACAGCCGCAACCAAACAAGGTATCACCACAGAACAAACTATCTTCACCGTAATAGGCGATATGCCCTGCGGTATGCCCCGGCACATCCATCACTGTGAAACTCAGCCCCAATTCTTCCAGCACCACCTGCTGACCTTCTCCCAAGGCACGAGTCATATGCGCAATATACTCACTGGCAGGGCCGTAAACCGGCAAACCGGGGTAAGCTTCCAACAGCTTTTCAATACCGCCGGTATGGTCACGGTGATGGTGGGTAATTAAAATCGCTACGGGCGACATATTGCGCCGTTGCAATTCCTCAATCACTGGCTGGGCATCACCCGGATCCACCACTGCTGCGAACTGACGCTGCTCGTTGGTAATCAACCAAATGTAATTGTCTGTAAAAGCTGGGACAGAAATCACCTGAATCATGCTGCACCTCAAACGTTGACGTTCACTCGCCCATTCAACTATAGCTTGCGCAGTCTTATCATCGCATATTTACGCTTGATCGGAGTAGATTTTCGGATGGGCGAATGCCCTATGCTAAACTCAGCATCAAACAATACCAGAGAACACTCATGCAGTTACCCACATTAGTCACCGCCGTTGTCCGCATTGCCCAAGACGCTGGCGACAAAATCATGGCAGTCTACAATTCGCCCGACTTCGCGGTGGAACACAAAGCCGACGATTCCCCGCTCACAGCGGCAGATATGGCATCGCACCATCACATTGTGGATGCCTTGACTGCACTCACCCCGCAATATCCGGTGCTTTCCGAAGAATCCGCCAGCCTGTCCTTTAGCGAACGTAGCCAATGGCAAACCTACTGGCTGGTTGACCCGCTGGATGGAACCCGCGAATTCGTCAAACGCAATGGCGAATTCAGCACCCTGATTGCACTGATACACAACCACGCCCCCATTCTCGGCGTAGTCCATGCCCCCGCGTTAAATGAAACTTGGTTTGCACACCAAGGCGGCGGCGCATTCAAGCAAATGCACGGGGAAACTTTCCCAATCAGCACCCGTGCCACCGGCAAGCCGCTCAAAGTCATGGGCAGCAAATCACACCGTGACCCGATCATGCCGCAGTTTCTGGAACGCATCGGCGCACACGAATACGCGGTGATGGGTAGCATCCTCAAAGCCTGCCGCGTCGCTGAAGGTTCTGCGGACATTTACCCGCGCCTCGGTTTAACCTCGGAATGGGACACCGCCGCTGCGCAAATCATTGTGGAAGAAGCCGGTGGGCACTTCACCCGCGCTGATATGCAACCGCTGCGTTACAACACCAAAGACTCCCTACTGAACCCGCATTTCTTCGTGTTCGGCAAGGATTATCACGACTGGTCGCAATATTTAGTGTAGGTTTTGCAGCATCCCCACTTCCAGATCAATCCCCATCTCATGATCGGGGTTGATCGAAATGCTGTAACCCACCCCGACTTTCTCGATAATCCACTTAAATTCTGCCAGCAAGCCGCCGCCGTAGCCGGGGAAATCGCGCACAAATACCTTGGCACGATCCGGGCTGGTGAACAAAATCAGAACTTTATTGCCCGCATCATCATCCAACGTCAGCGGCACGGCCTGATCGCTGGTCGTCGGTTGCAAACCGCCAATTTGGTGCTTTTCGTAAATCGGCATAAAGAGCGTAACTTCCATCAATTGCTGAATGAAAGCTTCGCTCTCCAATTCGCCGGACTGGGCTTTGACTAACAGCTCTTCGGCTTCGTTCATGGTTTGCGGGTTCATCGCGGGGTATCCTTTAGTTTGAATGCCCGCAAAGGGTAATCAATACCCGCCGCTGACACAATGCCACATAGGAATCATAAGGGAAAACCTTCATACTTCGGGGTAACGAACATCACCCGGTACACACGCATTATGGAAAATCCGCTCATTACCGTTCAGCATGAGCATATTGTCATTACCAGCAAAGCTCACAAACAACTGCGCTTACACGTCAGCCACTACCTCCAGACACCCGCCCATTTGCTGTGCCAATTTGCTGAAAACGAAAACAATTTATTTGCTGCCGTCTTTGCCAATTCGCACGATACGCCGCAACTGGCACGCCGCGCCACCTCGTTTATCCGTGCTTATTTGTTCATTGCCGATGTCGGCGCGATGGAAATCGCAGTGTTACAAGCGATTGATGCCAGTTTGCGCAATCGTCCGCGTTCTTAGGCACTTTATCCTTTATTTGCCCTGAGTATTTGCGTTACGCGCGGCGAGGGTCTACACCTAAAAGCTACAACAATACAAAACGGTTTTGCGAGTACCAACCCCAAAGGAAGTCCATCATGAGCGATAAAATCGAAAAGCTTTCCGAGCTTGATCTGCAATTCAATGCTTATGCCAAAAGCAATTACACCTACAACGATGCGGAACTGTTAGCCTCGCTGTGGAACATTGATATTGTCGATGCTAAAAAAACCATAGGCTATAAAATCATCAATAAAATCGAACACTTATTACCCGAAAAAATCATCGGCGGCTCAGGCAAGTTTGAAGGCGAAGAGCGCAAATACGACCTGCCCGCGTTAGGTACATTTGTACTCAGCCCTTACACCTACAGCGATGCCGAAAAATTGGCGGAATTGTGGGAAATCGGCGTAGTAGATGCCAAAGAAGTGATTGGTATCAAAATCATGTACGGCAACGAAGATTTATTACCCGAAGAAGTGCGCATCGTTGGCTGCTAATATCGCAAACGCTGCCTGCGCCACGGTAGGGATTGAGGTGGAACTGCTGGCTCCGGCTGGCAGTGACCGCCGCGCACTCGCTGAGTTAATCGCCAAACGCTTAAATGGCAGTGTGCGGGCGTTTTTCCACACCGATTCCGAACCCAGCAAGGTGCAAGGTAAGCCCTTGTTTTATCATCTTACCCAAGGTTTTGCGGTGCATGACGCGCACGGCAAATTGATTGCCAAGTGCGTAGATGACATTACCTTGCAACACGATCTCAACAAAGACGCGCCAGCCGCCCCCGGTTGGTATCGGCTGGTGAGCGACGAAATTCGCCTGCTGCGGCTGATTTCTCGCCACAGCCAAGCGGATTTACCCATTGCTGCCAGCTTACAAGCCGTTGGGGAATTGTTTGGCACGCAACCGCAAGCCAGTGCGGGCGGGGTGTATCGCTTGAGTGATAGCACTGGCGCATCCATCGCCCTTGCCGCCCCCTTACCCGGTGAACGCGAACGGGCTTGCGAGTTGATTACCGCGCCGCTGGCAGCCGATGATCACGACACCTTGGCATTATTGCTGGATTGCGCCACCGAACTGGGCTTTTTATTGCCACTGGAAGGCGCGACGCACCTGCACTTTGACGGCACGCCGTTTTGTCATCCAGCCACGTTGCAACAGTTGGTCAATACACTCCACCCGCAGCGAGAAGCGTTACGCCAACAATTACACACCAATCCGCACTGCCGCCGCTTGGGGGCGTGGTCTGAAAGCTTGCTTGCCAGTGTTAACGCTGCCGATTTCAGCCAGTTAACGTGGGACGAAGCGCGTCCTCGTTTAGCCCAACTATCCAAGAAAGAGCTGACCAAATACTGCGATTTCAATATTCGCAATATCATTGTGCCAACAGCGGGCAAACACACCGTGGAAGTGCGTATTTTACCCTCAACATTAGTGGCTGACGTTATTCAGGCAGCGATTGATCAATTTCAAACGTGCTTTGCGCAAGTGATTGCCGAAACCCGCTAATCACGCGCCGCCATACAATTTGCGATACAAACCATCTTGCTGAAGCAATTCGTGGTGGCTGCCCTGCTCACTAATGCTGCCGTCTTCAAACACGAAAATATGATCCGCTTGCCGCACCGCGCTCAAACGATGTGCAATGATCAAGGTAGTGCGTGCTTTAAGGAAATCCGCCAAAGCATCGTGCAATTTCTGTTCGGTTTCCATATCCAATGCCGACGTTGCTTCATCGAGAATCACCACGCTGGGGTTGGATAAAATCATCCGCGCAATCGCCAACCGTTGCCGCTGCCCACCGGAAAGGCGCATTCCCTGCCGCCCGACAATCGTATCCAAACCGTGCGCCTGTTCGCGTACTGTGTCAGCTAATTGCGCAGTGTGTAACGCTTCCCACAACTGCTCATCCGGCAATTCACGCCCCAAGGTAAGATTCAAGCGAATGCTGTCATTAAATAACGCAGGGTGCTGCAACACCGTTGCTACGTGTTCGCGCACCACATCCAAACCAATTTCCGTGACCGGCACGCCGTCAAAATACAACTGACCTTGTTGCGGCTGATACAAACCCAGCAGCACCTGCACAAAAGTTGATTTCCCTCCACCACTTGCACCCACCAACGCCACCACACTGCCAGCGGTAATGGTTAAATTCACGTCTTTCAATACCGGCGGTTTATCACCGTAAGCAAAGGTAATGTGTTCAGCTTGCACACTCACGGTAGTTTTTCCCGCAAACGGGTTGTGCAGGTGCGGATATTGCGGCTCTGGTTGCATCGCCAACAACGTGTTAATGCGTTGCAGTGCTGCGCGTGCCCCGTACCAACCGTATTGAATCGCCAATACTTCTTGCACCGGAGCCATCATAAACCACAGGTAACTGAAAACCGCGAGCATTTCCCCAATACTCAAATCCGAAAATACCACCATCAACATGCTCACGGCACGAAACACATCGAATCCGGCAATAAACAAGGTAAACGACAAACGGTTAGCGGCATCGCTACGCCACGCAAACTGCCCCGCATGAACTTTCACCGCTTCGGCGTGCGTCGTTACCCGCGCAAAGAAATTACGCGCCCGGTTACTGGCACGGATTTGCTGCACGGTATCCAGCGTTTCGGTCAAGGCTTGCTGAAACAATTCAAACGCGCTGTTTTCTTGGGTTTTCAAGGTTTTGACATACGAACCCAGCTTGGTGGTCATTAAAATCACCACCGGATTGAGTAATAAAATAAACAGAGCCAACTGCCAGTGTAACCACAGCAGCACTACCACTACACCAATCAGGGTTAAAATCGCCACCACGAATTTGCTGATACTAATGCCAAGAAATTGATCAATAGTTTCCACATCCACCACCAGCCGCGAACTCACCGTGCCGCTGCCCAAGGTTTCGTACTCGGTCATGGAAATGGTTTCAATGTGACTCAGCAAACGTTGCCGAATTTGGAAGGTAATATTCTTGCTGATTAACGTGAATTCACGGGTTTGATAGACCGAAGCCACCAGCCACAGCAGGCGCATTATCATGGTCAACACGGTAATTGCAGCAATATACAACACCGCCCCGTGCCAATCTGCCGGAAACCAAGCATTCATCCAGCCAACCAGCACGGCAGGTTTATTCAACAAAACCTCGTCCACCAGCAACGGAATTAACAAAGGAATCGGCACGCTGATCAAGGCCGCAATAATGGCAATGCTGTTAGCGATGATGAGGGCACGACGATGCTGCAAAACTTGCTGAAATAATTCGCGCCAAGTGTATTCGGTCAGGGGTATTTTCATTGCGTCATCCTACTCGGAATTAATTGCGACGCACAAAAAAAGGCACTGGAGTAGTGCCTTTCTTTGATTATAAACCGTAAAGGCTTATTACTTGGACTTGCTAACCATGAAGTCAACAGCCGCTTTGATTTCAGCATCAGACAAGGCAGGGTTGCCGCCTTTCGCAGGCATTGCATTTTTACCATTAATGGCAGTGCCATACAGTGTGTCATTACCCGTTGCGATACGTGGTGCCCAAGCTGCTTTATCACCTAATTTCGGTGAACCTGCAACACCAACGTCATGGCAGGAGAAGCAAATGCCTTTGTAAACTTTCTCGCCATCAACAGCAGCCGCTGGTGCTGCCGCAGCCGGTGCTGCTGCTTGTGCCGCTGGAGCCGGAGCCGCTGCTGGAGCCGCTGTTTCTGCTGGCGAAGCCGCTGCTGGTGTTGCCGCTGCCGCAGGAGCCGCAGCCTGTTCTGCTGGTGCTGCTGCTTGTGCCGCTGGAGCTGCTGCCGGTGCTTTTACTTGTGAAGACAGATCGTGACCTGCTTTGCCTGTCATATAAACGATGGCATTGCTTAACTCTTCATCGGTAATGCTCGGATCACCACCACGCGCAGGCATGGAGTTCAGGCCGTTGATAGCATTTTTCATCAAGCCATCCAAGCCGTTCGCAACACGCGGAGCCCATGCACCTTTGTCATCAATTTTAGGCGCATTCAGCACACCAGCCGCATGGCAAGACGTACAAACTGCGTTATAAACCGCTTCACCGCTACGTGCAGCTTTAACGATAGTCTTATCAACCGCGTTAACTGAACCAATCGGCGCAAGGTTAACATCAGCCGCAGCCGCCTGCATGGTGGTATCTGCTTCGCCTTTGATGGAATTTTTTTCAATCGTAGTGAACAAATTATAAGCCAACACAGCAACCGCCGTGCCAATCAAAAGCAGACCCCCAATCAAAACGGGTTTCGCCATAGGGTCGTTAGGTGTCGAGTGAGCCACATTATCCTCCTGTAAACCGGGTAAAAATTTGCCCGGCAATCAGTCTATCTAAAGAAGTCAGAAAATCGGGAACTGGCGGATTATATTTAATATTTCTAATATACGCTATCTATCAACGCAGAAATCTTGACATCTATCATTCAAATCTCCGCTCATTCCCACAGAAACGCGGATAGACGTACAGCCGTTCCTTGGGTATGATGCACACTCTTCAAAGCACCCGTAGCTCAGGGGATAGAGTATCGGCCTCCGAAGCCGAGGGTCGCTGGTTCGATTCCAGCCGGGTGCGCCACATTCACGCTCCTATCCACGCCCACGCGGTGACGGACGTTTCCCCATCCCCGAACGATTGCCGCCTCCATCCCAACGTGATTCCGCACGTGCGCTGCTTGCACCAGATCGCGCTTGACCACTACGATTGCTGCCAGCGTGCGCCGGTTTAAAGTTAGCACTGGGTTTAAAGTCGGAACCGTCGTCAAACGTCATACCCACCAAAGCATACAATTTGCGCAACTCTCTTACATCCAGCTCTTTGTGATGTCCGGTGCGTAGGTAACGGGGCAAATCCATATTGCCGTAACGTACCCGAATCAAGCGACTCACTTTGACACCTTGCGATTCCCACAAGCGGCGCACTTCGCGATTGCGGCCTTCGGCGAGTACCACGTGATACCAATGGTTCGCGCCTTCGCCACCTGCGTCTTTGATTCTGAGGAAATTGGCTTTGCCGTCATCCAGCTCGACACCTTCTTGCAGCCGGATTAGCATTTCGTTGTCCACCTGCCCCAGCACCCGCGTGGCGTATTCGCGCTCAATGCCGGAAGATGGGTGCATCAGTTTATTCGCCAATTCACCATCGGTGGTAAACAGCAATAAACCGTCGGTGTTAATGTCCAGCCGCCCCACCATGATCCAGCGTCCGGCGCGGATGGGTGGCAATGCTTCAAACACGGTTTTGCGGCCTTCCGGGTCAGTTTGGGTACACACTTCACCCGCCGGTTTGTTGTACATCAGGACTTTCGGCGTGGCTTGTAAGCGCGAACTCAGGTGTAAACGTTGCCCACGCAGCGTGACCTGATCATGCTCATCAATGGCTTGACCGGATTCTGCACGTCGTCCGTTTACAAGGATTTCACCTGCTTCAACAAGGCGTTCGATTTCACGGCGCGAGCCGTACCCAGCACGGGAGAGGAGTTTTTGGATGCGTTCTTTCATGGGGGTAATATTAGCACGGTAACTCACGGGGCGTAACAGCGCGTTGCCACAACACTTGCAGGCTTAACAAGTGTTGTTCATCCTGCCGTCCGGTAAAAAATGTCACATCACCACCTGCCGTTTGGGTGGCTTGCAGCGCGTGGCGTTCCAGCACCCGCATTAATTGATGGGTAACGGGTGTGCTAGTTTCCAACACCGTCATGCGCCCGTGGGTCACTTCATGAATCAACTCAGACAAAAACGGATAATGCGTACACCCCAACACCAACGTATCCGCCCCCGCTTCCAACAATGGTAAGGTGTAATGCTTCAACAATTGACGCACCGCCGTGCTACTAAAATCACCGGCCTCCACATGTTCCACCAAACCCGGACAAGCTTGAGTCAACACCTGCACCGCGCCCGCATGGTCACGAATTAATTGCTGTAAACGCGGACTATTGACCGTTTGCTGGGTCGCCAATACCCCAACTACGCCGGTTTGGGTCATTCGCGCTGCCGGTTTTACTGCCGGTTCAATCCCCACCACCGGAATCGGCAAGGTTTCGCGCAAAAAATCCACCGCATGAACTGTCGCGGTATTGCACGCCACCACCAACACTTTCACCCGCTGTTGTAATAGAAAATGGGCAATGTATTGACTACGTTCACGGATGTAATCTGATGTTTTACTGCCATACGGCGCGTGCGCGGAATCTGCCACGTAAATCAACGACTCCTGCGGTAACAGGCGATGAATTTCGCGCAGCACCGAAATCCCCCCCAAACCGGAGTCGAATACGCCAATCGCCTGTTCTGCTGCCATGCTTATTGATTTTCCTGCAAATACGCAAACCAAGCTTCAAACAACGCCCGATCCGGCGAAGCCACCACCGAACGCACCGCCATTCCGCTTCTGAAAACCGATTCACCTTGTAAAGTACAAGCGTAGCCGCCCGCCTCCGCCAAAATCAGCGTACCAGCTGCCAAATCCCACAATTTCATTCCGCCGTGCAAATACAAATGCCCGCGATTCGCCGCCATCCACGCCCATTCCAACACGCAACTGCCTAAATTGCGCTGTGAACCGTAGGGTGCTGCCTCGCTTAACGCGCGTTTGAGTGGGGTCGATAATCGCTTAAAATCCACGATTGCCACCGCATTCCGCAAGGTAAACGCGCTGGGCTGGCAACGTAACGGCTGCCCGTTTAACCACGCCCCCTGCCCCCGCGCCGCGCTAAACATTTCATCGCGCACCGGGTCGTAAGTCAGTGCTAACACCACTTCGCCGCGCTCAAACAACGCCAGCGATACCGCAAACAAAGGCAACCCCGCTGCAAAATTACTCGTGCCATCCAAAGGATCAAGACACCATAACGCATCGGCTTCGCGCAATAATTGCTCCTGCGCGTCCAACTCCATTTCCTCGCTCAAAAACGCGATGTGCGGCCAATGTTGCTGCAAAAACGCCTCGATACGCCGATTCGTGGCTAAATCCGCCTCGGTTAATAAACTACCATCTTGCTTAACCGCAAAACCTATTTTGGCAAACCGTGGCAAAATCTCATCACGTGCAATTTGACGTATTTCCTGCACCAATACTTGCAAATCAGGCTGCATCATTTAACCTACTAAAGCGTTAACCGAAACGCTAACAATACAAGGATACCCACGCATGGACAAACCGAACCTGCCGGTCAGTCAGAAATTGTTACACGCAATCGAATATTTATTACTTATCATCATCACGATCGCCACCGTTATCGCGGTCGGACAAGAAATTGCCACGATTATAATCAACCTGAAAGTCCAAATTGCGGACTTACTGTTGCTGTTTATCTACTTAGAAATCATCACGATGGTCGTGGTTTACCTGCAATCCGGCGAAGTTCCGGTGCGGATGCCGCTCTACATTGCGATGGTGGCTTTGGCGCGTTACCTGATTCTTGACATGAAAGCCATGAGTGAATGGCAAATGTTAGCCATCGCCAGCTCCGTACTCCTGATTTCACTGGCGGTGTTAATCGTGCGCTTTGGTCACGTGAAATACCCTTATGAAAAAACCCGCAAAGGAAGCTCGCATCCATGAGTCGTTTTATCAATGAACAAGACTATTTCCACGGAAAATCCGAATGCACGGGCGTTTTGCTGGTTAATCTAGGCACACCGGACGCGCCCGACGCGCCATCCTTGCGACGTTATCTGAAAGAATTCCTGTCTGACCCGCGTGTGGTGGAAATTCCGCGCATTATCTGGAATGTGATTCTTTACGGCATTATTCTCAACACACGCCCTGCCAAAAGTGCCGCCAAATACCGTAGTGTGTGGACAGAAAACGGTTCACCGCTGATGCATATTTCACTGCAACAACAAAAAGCCCTGCAAAAAGCGATGGATACACGCTTTAACGGCCCGGTAAAAATTGAGCTGGCAATGCGTTACGGCAACCCCAGCATTGCATCCGGGCTGCTGAAACTCAAAGAAGCCGGGGCGCGACGTTTGCTGATTTTACCGCTTTACCCACAATATTGCGCCGCCACCAACGCCACCAGTTTCGACAAAGTGTTCGATGAACTCAAACGCTGGCGATGGGTTCCTGAGTTGCGGCTGGTCAATCATTACCACGATCATCCCGGCTATATCGAAGCCCTTGCTAGTAGCGTGCTGGAACATTGGGAGCAGCACCCACGCGGGCAACAATTAATCATGTCATTTCACGGCATCCCCAAACGCAACCTAATGCTGGGCGACCCGTACCACTGCGAATGCTACAAAACGGCACGTTTACTCGCCGAAGCGTTAAATCTTAAAGCGCACGAATGGCGCGTCACCTTCCAATCACGCTTTGGCAAAGCCGAATGGTTACAACCTTACACCGATAAAACCTTACAAGCCCTGCCAGCGGAAGGCATCAAAAACGTCGATATTATTTGCCCCGGTTTTGCTGCCGATTGCCTTGAAACCCTAGAAGAAATTCAGCAGGAAAATCGCGAATACTTCCAGCACGCGGGCGGCGAAAACTACCATTACATCCCCGCGCTTAACGCCAATAGTAAACACATTCACGCGCTGGCAGACATTATCCAACAGCATACCCAAGGCTGGGCAGAAACCTCGGCGCACTGGTCAGAAGCCGCACAACAACAAAGCGCGGAACGCACCTTACAATACGCCAGCGCACGCGGAGCCAAAAAATGAAAGTAGGTCTGATTCTGATCGGTGATGAATTACTCAGCGGTTTACGCCAAGACAAACACATGCCGCAAGTCCTCCAATTTCTCAAAGCTCGCGGTCTGTCCTTGGCATGGGTGCGCATGGTCGGTGACGATTGGGACTTGCTGGTGCAAACCTTGCGTGAAACCTTCGCTACCAAGGAAATGGTTTTCAGCTTTGGTGGCATTGGAGCCACCCCCGATGACCTGACCCGTCAAGCCGCCGCCACGGCTGCCGGGGTACGCTTATTACGTCATCCGCAAGCCGTGGCGTTAATCGAAGGGCGATTCGGTGAAAATGCCTACCCCGACCGCATCCGCATGGGGGAATTACCCGACGGCTCCAGCCTGATCCCTAACCCGGTTAACCAAATGGCTGGGTTTAAATTACACCACCACCATTTTGTACCGGGCTTTCCCAATATGTCTTGGCCGATGGTGGAATGGGTACTCGACACCCATTATGCGCAATATGCTGACCCTACACCGCCAGTCGAATACCGTTGGTTATTACGTGACGTGCAGGAAAGCGACTTAATCCCGATGATGGAAGCCTTGCTCAAAACCTTCCCCGAAGTGCGCTTATCCAGCTTGCCCAGCACCACCGAACGCCGTCAAATTGACTTTGGTTTAAAAGGCAAAGAAGCAGCGGTAGCAGCAGCACAAACTTGGTTTGAAGCTTACGTGCAACGCATCGGCACTGCTTGCGAACGTTTGGCGTGAGCTTAGGTGTGAGCAAAAAACTCGACTTCCCCACAGCACTACTTCACCCACGTCACTGGCTGACTTGGCTGGGTGTAGCGGCATTTGCACCACTGGCATGGCTTCCTTGGAGAACACGCCGCTGGCTGGGAATGCGCATCGGCACTTGGATTTACCGACGTAATCACAAACGCCGTCAGGTAGTACTCACCAATCTGCGGCTGTGCTTCCCCGCATGGGATGAAGCCCGACGCGAACAATTAACCAAACAGCATTTTCAAGAATATGCCTGTGCACTGCTGGACTACAGCCTGTTGTTTTTCCGACCACGCGGTTGGTTATATCAACGTGTCAAAATACAAGGGGGGGAACACATTGATCAGGCAATTGCAGCCCACCAGAATGTTATCCTGCTGGTTGCGCATTCAGTTTGGCTGGAATTTGCCGGAATGGGCATGGGGCAAAGCTACCGCTTACAATGCTTTTATAAACCGTTTCGCAATGCGGTAATCAATTGGTTAGTCACCTGTAGTCGTGCCAAAGATGCGGAATCGCTTGCGGCTCGCGAGGAAGGCATGAGGAAACTGGTTCGAGCATTGGAATCAGGCTGCCTGTTATTTTTCCTTCCTGATGAAGATCACGGCAACAAACATTCTGTATTTGTACCGTTTTTTTCCGAACCCAAAGCAACCTTAACCACACCCATGCGCTTAAGTAAGCTAGGCAATGCAAAAGCTATTCCTGTCATGGCCTATTTTGATTCAAAAACGGGAGATTATCGTATCCAAGTCAATCCCCCGCTAGACAATTTCTCGCCAGACGATCCGGTGGAGGCCGCAACCACCATGAATGCGGCACTACAGAACTTAATTGCTGACGACCCTAAACAGTATATGTGGACACTGAAGCTATTTCGTACCCGCCCAGCTCATCAGAAAGGTGTTTACTGAGTGGCAGGCAATTGCGCCGGAACCATCACCACTGACACCTTATCGTAACTCAAACCTTCGATACTTTTTTCAACAATCATTTTAATTTCAGAGCGCATGTCTTCGATGCGATAAGCGGGATTGTATTTAATAAATACCGAAGCCGAAGACGGTTTTGGTGCTTCATTCGCTGAGAATTTTTCCGGCATAACCACGTGTACCCGCGCGATTAATACACCATCAATTTGACTGAGAGTTTCTTGAACACTTTGAGATAGAGCAAAAATAAAACGGGCACGTTCCTCCAATGGTGAAGAAATCAATCCTTCCTTTTTAAACATTTCGCCCATGCTCACGGATTTTTCTTTGGGATAACCGTGATCGCGCAATAAACCCACTGCCTGTGGGATACGCGAATCATCAACGTGCAAAAAATACGTGCCTGCTTTTTTATCCGCAAGCTTTTCCGCACTGATATTATTGTTGAGCAAAATCGCCAACATGGCGTTAGCGTCACTTTCGTCTAATTTACTGTAAAGCTCAGTTTTACAACCACTTAATAACAGTAAAACGAGCAAAAAACTCGCCGAATAGCTTTTTTTAGTTATCATTGTTAACCTCTTGATCCGCTCAAACGAAAACATTAACCTCCAGAACGAAACAAGGTTTTAAAGCCTTCTGCTAAGTTTCGGACAGCGGAAGTAATTGCCTCAAAATTCGCCATAAATATTTTTGATCTAGATAAGGAATTTGCCATCATTCCTTGATATTCTAACGAAACCGCAGCATAAGCTCGGCTACGCTCCAGAACACTCTCATAACGCGCACCACGATCTTGTATTGATCCCGTAGGTAATTCAGGATAGCTGCGCGTTTGGTTAACCTTGGTAGATGATTTATCCAAATTAGCCGCAAGGAATTCATTAAATTTAGGCAAATCCTGCGAACCGCTAACGACCTTATTGTAGGCACTATCCAAGTTAGCAATTTTATTCAACAAAACATTTTTCAGATCAGATGAATTCGCGGCATCGCTATCATTGACCTGCAACAGCGTTGTATTTTCAACCGCTGGAGCCTGATCAGATTGCGTCATCATAGCTTCAAACTTCATCACTTGCGCATTAGGTGGAGCAGGCAATTGCAACAACTTATCGCTTTGGGGCTGCAATGCCACCCCATTTATCATACCTGTTTCAACCATCGCACACCTACCTTAGATACCCAAATGTACCGAAGCAATAACGCGCTCATCATCGTTGCCGTTTTTAACAACGTGATCAAAAATATCTTTAGCTTCTGAGTCCTTACCGGACATTTTCAAAGCCATACCCAAAAAGCATTGGGCACTCATGTGATCAGGTTCGCGCACTAACACATAATTTTGTAGTGTATCAATGGCTTTATCATAACGACCCGAATACAAATCAACCAATGCTACGCCCATTTTCGTTGGCACTTGATCACCTGCTATCGCATCAACACCATCCATGATTATTTTTGCGTTTTTGGTATCATTTTTGAAGCAGGACATATAACCCACTTCTGAGAGTAATTGTAATATTTCGACACTAACGTTCATTTTATAATAACCCCGATTTCATAAGGCATCACAGAATAATCCATGATGCCTTTTATTTTTACATTTTATTAACCGCGAGAAATAGTTTCGATCAACTGCGCAACCGCATTATCACGTGCTACTTGATACTGCATAGCAGACTCTTCTGCTTGCGTTTTTTGGTTAAGATCAGCCATTTGTTGTTGAAACTGCAACGATTCAGCCGCTTTTGCCTTCATCTCAGTTATTGCAGTTGCAAATTCACTTGAACCAGTAGTGGTTCCACCACTTGTGACCGGATTAGCCATATTTTCATCTCCTAAAAATTAATCATCCGTAAAAATTCCCGGTGCTGAATACACCAAACGCAGGGAATGGACTACTTCCTGTAAACATTGCGCTCCATGCTCATGATGGGTACTCATCCGTTAATGGACTTGTTCCCAAACCTGTTCCACCACCTCACAACTCGCTTCCAATGCTTGTAAAAAGCTATTTAATTTATTGTATTCATCCGGGGAAACCCCCTGATTCAGCTCAAATCTTACTTGTGACGCTGTTTGATTAAATTTGTCCAGTAATTCATTTTTATACATGCCGGACATATCATTGCGAAGATTTTGCTCAAGCTGCAACATCATCATTTCCTCCCCTCCTCAATACCGTAGTAGAATGGGATTTCCATCCCTTTGTTAACCAATACAACATGATCAGGCCTTATAGATTTTACAAAATAATTTTCGCCTATTGCCGAACCTTCCATGTATTTCTTACCGTCCTTGGCCACCAGAAATGGCACTTTCCCTACACTGGCACTGCGTATCGCCAGCTTAATTTTCGATCTAACGTCAACCACATCCAGTTGAATCGCTGGCTCAGCACCGTAAGTGTCAATAAACTCCTTACGCAGGCTGCCAATCTTTTCGATTTCCTGCTGTGTTAACTCGCCTTTAACTATAACGCGCTTGCCGTCAGTAGTAATTTTAAGCCTGCCAGACAGTCCATTTTTTTCGACGAACTGTACAAAAGACGCTAAATAACCGTCCATCGACTGCAACTTGTCATCGTCAATCGACTGAATTCCGCCCACATCCGCCAAAATCACTCCGCGTATCCGATCCCATGCAGCCGATTTACTCACAAAGCCCTGCACTTTCAGACTACCCACCGCCTCGCCAGCACTGACTTTGATTCCCGGCTCATCCAAGGAACGCGCAATGGTTCCGGCACTGGCAACCATTTCCTCTTGTGACCAAATGGACAACTTCGCTTGAATCCCTGCTTCTTGCATTTGACGCATCAACGCATTTCTTTCCGCTGTGGTGCGGGCGTAACCACGCAAGCTAACTGAACCATCAGATCCCGTCTGCAAGGTAAAATCATCACGTCCCAATTTTGCCAGCCACGCCGCTGCCCGTGTTTCCGGGGAAGCCACCACCCCACTACGCTCCAGCATTGCCGCTAATTGAGGGTAAAAGAAGATAGCATTCCCTAACAGCAGCAATCCCAAACCCAAGGCTAAATAGGTTTTGGTTCCCCACGCTGATGCCGATGCAGGCGTTTTAGCATCGCCACCCACTCGCGCTTGTGACGGTGATACTTTGGCTTGTCCCGCTAATGCAGCATCAGCAACACGGGTGTGCATAGCCGCATTACCACTTTTCGCATCGACCACCATGAATTCGACGCTGCCGAGGCGCACGGTTTGGTAAGGCTTTAACTCCATCTCATCGACCGCAATCTCTGTCGACTCGACAAATACCGGACGTGCCAACGGATGCAAGGTAATGCCTGTTTCAGTCACCGACAAACGTACATGCTGATCAGCAATGGCTTCATCATGCAAAATAATGTCGCAGTTCATCGAACGTCCAATGATGGAACTGCCTGTTTTTAACCGAACGGATGCGCCAGCGTTAATCCCGCTAAGCACCTTAAGAATAAACGCCGTGTGTTGGACTGACATAGACTTGTCCTATTGCTTATTTTTCACTACATCAACCATGTCAAACCCCGGAAACTTGTCACCGGTTTTCACATCCCAAGCCGCACCCATATTGCCAACAGGGTCTTCAGAGCTGAAATTAATCACGCCTTTTTTATCTTTCCAACGGTATATTTGACGCTTATCCAAAGCCTGCGTATCCATCGTGGCGGCGGCACTCAATACCGAACTGACGAAACGTTCGGGGCCGGTGAAATAAATAATGTTATCCACCTCCGATACCTGCCACTGAAAACGCTCATCCAAGATTTCCAAGCGTTTGAGTGAGTTCGTGAACACTTCCGGGGACATTTTTTTCAGGCTGACCGTGGCGGTTTGCACCTCGTCTTCCTTGTAAACGAAGAGCGACTCCTTATCGTAGTACCACACCAAACCGTAAGTTTTGACCAGCTCCTGAAAGATAGCCTCCGGCTTGCGCTGTTTAAAATGCAGGCTAACAACCTCTTTCACCTTCGGACTAATGACAATCGGAATATCCTGAAACGCCGCCAAGGTTTTAAGCATGTCAGCGAGCGGCTCCTGATCAGAAAAGTGGGAATACACATCCGCCTTCCACGGCACTGCGGCAGCAAAAGCCGAACCGCCACCGTGCAGTAGCAGCGCGAACATCATCCACCCGGAGAACCAAAGTTGCTTACCCATATCAAAATAATCACGATAAAACCTAGATACGCTCAATATTATGTATTCTCGCGCCCGCGTCCATTTCCGCCAGATCAACGCACCAGAAACGCTAATCAATGGAAAGCAAACTACTGATTCAACCAAATTATCTGGCGAACCCTTCCACTCATCCAATAACACAAGCCCTCAACCCACGACGCGCTTATAGTTCACGTTAAAGAACTACCAAAGCTCAAAGGAGAGGTCGCCATGCCCATTGGAACTCACTATTCCACGTCATTGAATCGCCAAGATCGTTATGCGCAAATCGCAAACGGTGGGGCGAATCGTGAACGCACGCCCAGCATGATGACGTTAAGCAACAACCTCACCACCAACATGACGGGCTTAGAAAATCTGTTGACGCTGCTTTATACCCTGATGCAACAAATCAGCGGACAAACATTCAACACACCACAACAGCCAGAACCACAACCCGCGCCACAGGTAACGCCGCCACTGAGCGATGCTCAATACGATCAACAATTTCGTGACAACTTGCTGAAAAACGTCGGTGAGATTGGCGATGGCTGGGAGTTCAGTGACAAACTGGTCGAGCTACCTAACAGTGCCTTAAACCAACCAGAAACGCGCCAATACCGCGACACTCAGGGTAAACGCCAGCAAGAAACCGTGCTGGAGCGCAATAATTACTGGGAAGTGGTACAACGTGGTGCAGACCGTCACCTCGTGATGCGTGAAACCGACAACGCAGGCCAAGCCGTCAAGCCCTCTGAAGCCCTGCAAGACATCTTTGCTCACCGCGAAAACTACCAGTTTGACTGCGCCACCCCGATGCGGTTACTTAATTTAAAAGCAACACTAGACACCGTGGGCGCGGATGACTTCGATCAGCATTCAGGTCGCCTACAACTATCCTCATGGTATGATCAGCACGATAATTCGCGCTTTGACGGTGGCTTTATTTCCAGCGTGCGTACCGCCGAAGCCGGAACCATTAACGTCAAAGACAAAACCAACAATGCGGGTGAAACTGCCCTGTTTGATCCCGGTAAAGGCGATAAATTAACACCCGGCAATATCTATTACTTTGATTTACCGGGCGATACCTCATCTGAACGCCAAGGGTGGAATGCCGTTTATCTTGGGACTGGCAATAATGGATCACACCAGTTCTGGAGTTCCAGCATTGGGGAGGTAGCGGTTAATTTCGCCAATAGCGGATGGATTGCCAGCGCAGGCTTTGATGATTATTACCTTGGAGCGGCAATAAGCGCACCTAATACAGATCGTCTGCGAAGCTGGGACACAACCCGTGGCTAATACCCTACATTATAAGCTGACTAAATAGGTCAAACTGGGAATAACTAAAATAATGGATACCCCTCAAGCTCGTTACCAACCGTTATCGCTGCCGAATCAGACAGTCCATGCGGTGCGCCTGAATAACTTGCTGCTCAATAAAACCGTGGGTTACGGCATACAACTAGCGGATGGCAAAGCCTTTCGTTTTCGCATGACCACGGGCGACATCCAGACCCAACAACGCTGCCCAATTAGCTTAACCCTCGAACTGGGCAACACGACCGCTGGTTTATGGCTTACCGAATGGCCGCTACAAGACCGTATCAATCAATTTGTACCTGACAGCATGTTAAAAACGCTGCCAGAAAATCTTGCGATCAGCGTGATCGAAAATGCGCTGGCTCCACTGTTACTGCAAGCGGAACAAGGTCTAGACTTAAAACTAGGCATTCAATCCATGTCTGCTGGTATGCAAAGCCCGCTGTATTCGATGCCGTTTGGCTTTGAAATGCAGATTGCCGCCATACCCGAAAATACCGTGCTTTACCAAGGCACCGGATTGTTGTTACTCGACCCGCAACTTTACCCGCATTTGCAACAACGGCTGAGCTTGTGGCCCTCTGATAGCAATGCCGATTGGGAAGAACACCACACACTGCTGCGTATGGAAATCAGCCGCAGCATTCTTACCATGCAGGACATTAACCAACTGCAACCCGAAGACCTGATCCTGTTGGAAGACACGCGCTTTCAACAACACGGCACGATTAATTTGTGTCTGGATTCAGGTTATTGCTGCGAAGCCACGTTTACCTCACCTGCAAAAACCGCATTAAGCATCAACACTGGATGGACTCCCATGAGCGACAACGAACAAAAACAAAGCATCGAACACATCAGTCAAATCCCGGTGCAACTGTCCTTTGATTTGGGGCAAAAAACCCTATCCTTCAACGAAGTGCGTCAATTGCGCCCCGGCTATATTATTGAACTAGGCATGACCTTGCCGGAAGTGGTGCAAATTCGCTCCCAAAACCGCCAAATCGGCACTGGGGAATTGGTTGAAATTAACGGGCGCATCGGGGTGCGCATTCTCAACCTCTTCAACAAGAAAGCCAAGGGCAGTTGAGGCATGGAAACCTTACCCAACCCGATTATCCTGCTTGCCATTGTCACGCTGCTGGGGCTTGCGCCGTTCATTGCGATTATGATCAGCTCATTCGTGAAACTGGTCATTGTGATGCACTTAATCCGCAGTGCCTTAGGTTTGCAACAAGAACCGCCGAACATTGCGCTCAGTGGCATTGCGATTATTCTCTCGGTTTACATCATGGCTCCGGTGGCGATGGAAACCTATGAAATTTTCAATACACACAATGTCAATATCGAGGACATACGTAACCCTTTACTAATGGACGCGCTCAAAGCCAGCAGCGACCCATTGCGGGATTTTTTAACGAAACACTCCACCGATAGTGAACGCCAGTTTTTCGTCGATACCACGCAAAAAATCTGGCCTGAAAAATACGCCAAAGAAATGACTGCCGACAATCTGTTGGTGTTAACCCCTGCCTTTATGGTGAGCGAGTTAACCAATGCGTTTCAGGTGGGGTTTTTGTTATTTCTACCCTTCATTATTATTGACCTCATTATTTCTAACATTTTGATTTCAATGGGGATGATTATGGTGTCGCCAATGGTCATTTCCCTGCCTTTCAAACTATTGCTGTTTGTGCTGGCGGACGGATGGTCACGCCTGATTCACGGCCTGATTCTGAGTTATTGATGCCATGAACGAGACCCAAATCATCCACTTCACGGCACAAGCGATGGAATTGGTATTGTACCTGTCAATGCCTGCGATTATTGCTGCCACGGTGGTGGGCTTGATTGTCGGCTTATTTCAGGCACTGACTTCCATTCAGGAACAAACCCTACCCCATGCGTTTAAGCTCATCGCGATTATGTTTGCGATTGCTGCCACCGTGCGCTGGCTGGGGCCTGAATTACTGCTATTCACCCAAAATGCCTTCGATCAAATCGCCCAAGTGCGGCATCGCTGATGGAAACGAGTTTATTACAATCGTGGTTAATGGCATGGGCATTCACCGCCCCACGGGTGTTGATTGTGTTTGCGATCCTGCCTATTTTAACTGAACCGGTTGTACCACAAACCTTGCGTAATGGCATTGTGCTGATTTTATCATTGTACGTGCTGCCATTAACCCATGAGCAATTTCTTAATATTGACCTCAACCTCATGAATATGATGGCAATTGTGGTGAAAGAAGCGTTGCTGGGATTAATGATTGGTTACGTCTTAAGCGTGCCATTTTGGGCGGTAAAAGCCACTGGTTTCCTGATTGATATGCAGCGCGGTGTCATGAGTGCGCTGTTTTTCTCACACACCACCGGCAATATGGTGTCGCCTTTAGGTAATTTATTCAGCTTGTTACTCACCACCCTGCTGCTCACGACGGGTGGCTTTCTGACATTGTTAGAAACCCTGTTTTTAAGTTACCAAACTTGGCCGATGGATCAATTTGTATTTGGTACAAGCCCGGAAATTGTAACCTTTTTCCTAAAACAACTGGATTTATTACTTTACACCAGCTTATTACTCGCAGGCCCGTTACTTGGCATTATGTTCTTAATTGATATTGGCACGGGTCTGGTGGGGCGTTTCCTGCCACAATTAAATATCTTTTTAGTGGCTATGCCAATTAAAAGCGGTGTTACCTTTTTGATGCTGGCGTTGTATATCTCGTTTTTAGCGGATTATATGAAAACCAGCTTTTTCACCATCGGACAAAACTTGCCGGGACTGGCGGGGCTATTGCGATGAGCGGGGATAGCAGCCAAGAAAAAACCGAAGAAGCCTCGCACCGCAAACTCGAAAAAGCGCGGGAACATGGTCAAGTTGCACGCAGCACCGACTTACCATCGACGCTGGTACTAACCGTGGTGATTTTTTACTTATGGTTTACCTGGGACTGGACTTTGGAGCAATTGCAGGAAGTTTTTGTGCTCACGCCGCAACTATTCGCGATGGACTTTCATCAAGCCCTGCAAGCTGGTTTGCAAACCATTATTTACCAGCCGATGTTAACCATTGCACTGCCATTGGCACTGGTAGCAACACTAGCGGGCATTATTGGTAACTTGATTCAATTTGGCTTTTTGTTTTCTTTTGAAAGCATTACCCCCAATTTTAGCAAAATCAGCCTATCCAGCGGTTTTCAGCGGATGTTTTCTGCCAAACAAGCGATAACTACGCTGCTGTCATTGTTCAAAACATTAATCATCGGCGGAATTACCGTTTGGGTGCTTTATGTGGGCATGAGGGAGTTACTGCACGCGGTTGAACAATGTGACGTTGCTTGCCAGCAACACATTATTGAATACCTGTTGCGGCAATTGGTGATTTTTGTGTTGCCCGTTTTAGTGGTCATGGCGGTATTGGATTACCTATTTCAACGTTCGCAATTTATGAAAGAGCAGCGCATGACCAAGGAAGAGGTCAAGCACGAAATGAAAGACTCGTTTGGTGACCCGCACGTGCGTGGTGCACGCGACGGAATGCGCCGGGAACTCGCCGAACATGACATCCAGCAACGGATTCGTACAGCTCGTCTTCTAGTTCTCGACATGGGCACGGCAATTGCGTTGCAATACGAGCAAGGTGTTACGCCGCTGCCGGTCATTGTGGCAATTGGCAAGGGCATGATGGCACGTAAAATGGTGGAAATTGCGACCAAGGAAAATGTTACGCTGGTCACTAACCCCACACTAGCACAAGCATTGATCAAGGAAGGCAAGGTCGATCAGTACATTCCTGACAGCACCATCAATGCAGTAGCGCAAGCCATGCGCCAGACAACTGCTAAACCGAAACGCTAATAACAAGACAAACGCGGTCTATTTGACGATGGGTAAACAACCCGACAGCCCGCACGCCAGTTATAATGAGGGCACTATGGAACAAGAAAAGCAAGATTTGAGTTTTGCCCAACGCCTGCAACAATCGTGGCAAAACCTACAGCAGGCCAACCTGCGAGCTCAAGCACATTACGCGGTCTTTCGCACTGCGCAGCACCTCAAGCAACAAAACAGCCTGCTACTTTATTACAAGCAACGTTTTCTCGCTGACTGGGCAAAATGGCTCGGCATCGGCGTGGGCTTAACCGGCATTTTGATGTTATTTAACCCGGAAGGCATTTGGCGATGGCAATGGTTTTGGGTCGCTAGTGGTGCGCTTCTCGCGCCATTGTTTGCCGATGTCTGGCTGATGTTACAACGCCTGTTTACCGAATACCCCGGCAAACACTTTATCGGGCAAGTCATTACCCTCGAAGAAGGCATTGTCGACGGTAAAGGCAACATTCGCCTTGATAACCAAGCTTGGCAATTGGCAGGCTCGGACTGTCCGCCGCAAACTCAAGTCAGGGTCATTGCCATTAATGACCGGACACTGCACGTCACCCCACTTAGCCCCGTGGCTTAATCGCTCATCAGGAGTTCGCTCATGCAGTCCGGTCAATCGCTTGCCTTCCTAGAATCGCTTACCCGTCGCAGCGACGTGGTGTTGACGTTGTTAATCCTGTCGATCATCGCCATGATGATTTTACCCATGCCAACCTTGCTGCTCGACTTGTTGATCGGCTTGAACATGGGTATTTCCATTTTGCTATTGATGGTGGCTATTTACATTCCCAGCCCGCTGGCTTTTGCCTCATTCCCTTCGGTATTGTTAATCACCACCTTGTTCCGGCTTTCACTGGGGATTGCCTCTACCCGTTTGATTTTGTTGGAAGCTGACGCTGGGAAAATTATTCAAACCTTTGGGGAATTCGTGGTTGGCGGTAATTTAATTGTGGGTTTGGTTATCTTTTTAATCATTACCATCGTGCAATTTATCGTGATTACCAAGGGTTCCGAACGGATTGCGGAAGTCAGTGCGCGGTTCTCGCTTGATGCCATGCCCGGTAAACAAATGAGTATTGACAGTGATATGCGTGCCGGAGTTATTACCCTTGCCGAGGCACGTCACCGCCGCGAAAACCTGACCCTCGAAAGTCGTTTGTTTGGCTCAATGGATGGCGCGATGAAATTCGTTAAAGGCGATGCCATTGCGGGGTTAATTATTATTCTGGTGAATATCATCGGCGGACTTTCGATTGGCACGCTGCAAAACGGCATGACAATGAGTGATGCGTTGCAACTGTATGCCATTTTGACCATTGGTGACGGGCTGGTAGCGCAAATTCCCGCGCTGTTTATTGCGATTACTTCCGGGATTATTGTGTCGCGAGTCAAAGTCGACGACGACAGCAATTTAGGCAGTGACATCGGCAAACAATTACTCGGGCAACCCAGTGCCTTAATCTCGGCGGCGGGCATTGTGGCGGCAATGGGGTTAGTACCCGGCTTTCCAACTACAGTATTCTTATTCTTAGGCATTTTGCTTGCCATTACCGGTTTTGCATTACGCAAAGCGCAAAATCGCATGGAATTTGCCGCGAGCGAAATTACCACGGTAATGGGACAAGAAGTTGCCAATACCGATTCATCCGCTGTGCCGGACAAAAATACGTTGGAAGACATGCACCCGCTGTCGCCAGTTTTAGTGGAATTACCCACACAAGCACGTGCCTTATTTTCACCGGAAATCCTCAGCCAACGCTTTACCCTGTTGCGCCGTGAGTTTTATCTGGATTTGGGCGTACCCATTCCCGGCATTAGTTTGCGGATTGTTAACTCGCTGGCAGCAGATGCCTACCGCATTTCAATTCGTGGCGTACCGGTAGCGCAAGGTGTGCTTAAAACACAACGCGGAACCACCAGCAACACCGAATTACCCAGCGAAACCGCTGCTGCTACCGGCGCGGAATTGACCACCAGTAATCCGGCAAACGCACGCGAAACCCCGGATAACCTCCAGAGCATTCACAATCACCTTGCCTATTTACTGCGTAAACACGCGGCAGAATTTATTGGGATTCAGGAAATTCACACCCTGTACGCCAAGTTAGAGCAAGCAGGTTATCTGGAACTGGTGCGCGAAGCCCAACGCGCCACCAACAGCACTAAAACCGCTGATGTGTTGCGCCGCTTATTAAACGAAGGGGTGTCAGTACGCGATTTACGCCAGATTCTGGAAACGCTTGTCGAATTCGGCGAAGCAGAAAAAGACACTGGCATGTTAACCGAACGGGTGCGGATTAGCCTGAAGCGACAAATTTCCTACAGCTTCACCAATGGCACGGGCGTATTACCGGTGTATATGTTCGCACCAGAAACCGAAAAGTTACTGCAAAACAATTTGCGCCAAACCCCGACCGGAGTATTTTTCGCGTTACCGCCGGAAGTCGCCCAGCAATTTACCAACACCTTGCAAGAGCTGGAAACGCAACACAGTAGCAATACAGTACGTCCGGTTATTCTCACCGGGCTGGAGTTACGTCGCCACGTGCGCCGCCATCTGGAAAGTACTTTCGGGCATATTCCGGTGTTATCGGTGCAAGAATTAACCTCGACCATTTCCCTTAACCCAATGGGCGAGATCCGACTCACATGAATGGACAAACCTTCAACTTTCGCCCATTAACTAACCGTTTACGCGAAGTCGTCAGCCATTGCCAGCCATTAGTGTTGCATGGGCGCATTGTGCAGGTAACGGGAACCGTGGTACGTGCCATTGTGCCGCGTGTCAAATTAGGCGAGTTATGCTTGCTGGTTAACCCCGGTGACGGGCGTGAAATTCCGGCTGAAGTGATTGGTTTTGAACAAAATATTGCACTGTTAGCACCGATTGGCGATATGCAAGGTGTTTCCGCGCATACCCAAGTGATTACCACGGGGAAAGTGCTGGATGTTCCCGTTGGCGAAGCCCTCAAAGGTTGCGTACTGGATGGCATTGGGCGTGTACAGGAAGGTATTGGCAATCCTCACCCGGTTTTGACCGAACGTTACCCGATTTACGCTAATCCGCCTGATCCGCTATCGCGTCAACGGGTAAACCGCCCGTTATCGTTGGGTATTCGTTCTTTGGACGGGCTGATTACCTGCGGTATTGGGCAACGCATCGGGGTATTTGCCGGAGCGGGCGTAGGCAAAAGCTCGCTGTTAAGCATGTTAATTACCCATGCCGAAGTCGATGTTTACGTGATTGCCCTGATTGGTGAACGTGGGCGCGAAGTGCGCGAGTTCATCGAAGAAGCACTCGGCAAAGAAGGCATGGAAAAAACCGTAATGGTAGTGGCAACCTCAGATCGTCCTGCGATTGAGCGTCTCAAAGCCGCCTACGTTGCCACCGCAGTAGCAGAATATTTCCGCGATCAAGGCAAAAATGTCTTACTGCTGATGGATTCCCTCACCCGCTTTGCACGTGCACAACGTGAAATCGGGTTAGCCGCAGGCGAAGCTCCGGCACGGCGCGGCTTTCCGCCATCGGTATTTTCCGAACTGCCCAAATTGGTGGAACGCGCCGGTAATTCTGCCCAAGGTTCGATTACCGCCTTTTACACTGTATTAGTGGAAGGCGATGATATGAGCGACCCGATTGCTGACGAGGTGCGTTCATTATTGGATGGGCACATTATGTTGTCGCGCGATTTAGCTGCTGCCAATCATTACCCAGCGATTGACGTACTGGCAAGTTTGAGCCGGATTATGCCGCAATTGGTGTCAAACGAGCATCGCGCTGCCGCCGCGCACATTCGCAACTTACTGGCAAAATACAAAGAAATTGAGTTTCTATTGCGGGTGGGTGAATACAAACACGGATCTGACCCGCTGGCTGATGAAGCCATTCGGAAAATGGAAGCGATTCAACATTTCCTCAAACAACCACCCCACGAACACACCCACTTTAACGACACCGTAACGCACTTAATCCACTTGGCGGGATAATAACAATATGGACATGGATCTAGGTCAGCTCAAAAAACTTCGCGCACGCCGCGTTGAGCAGTGCTTTATTGAATTGCAAACCCAACGCAAAATCCTCAACGAATGGATTGTTTACCAGCAAAAGCAGGAACAACACCTGATTGATTTCCAACAATGGCGATTGAATTACCAAGAAACCTTGTTTGCTGCCCTCAAAAACCAGACCTTTGACCCGCAAGCTCTGCTCGAATACCGCCTCAAATTGGATGAACTGCAACAAGAGGAAAATCGCCTGCGTGATGCCTTAAAGCAAACCTACGAATCACTCAAAGCGGCGAGTATGCAAGTCGAAGTTGCCCAGCAAGGCTCTAGCAGTGCCAATATTAAACTGGAAAAACTCAAAGAAATTATCAAGTTTCACGACGCGAAAACGCCATCCGAAGAGCCTGCTCAATAACCAGCAATTGCGACCCGACACCGGCATTCACAATCCCTAAATCTGACTCCAGAATGCAATCATCCGGCTGTAACTCCTGATCACCCACCACTTCCAGATTGCTAAAACGGTGTTGGATGCTGTCCAGTTGCGCAGCTACGGCGGCCTGCTGCTGAGGATGTACGCGCACCAATAATTTGTGACTACCGCGCACTAACTCCAACCCTGCCAACACGGCGTTACGCACTTTCTCCTCGTGATCGAAACCAAGAATAACTTTGCGCACCGCCGCCGTCACCACTTCGACCAACTCATCTTCAATCCGCGTCAAGGTGTCATTCACCCGCCCCGCAAATAACACCATTTGTTCTGCTGCCTGGCGGTTGGCACGTTCTTGTCCTTCTTCCAAACCGCGCTGAATGGATTTTGCCAGTGCTACCGCCGCAACTTTTTCACGCTGGCGGTAACGCTGCTCCAACTGCTGCAAATGCTGTTCATAGGTTAAGATTTGCTGATAATCCGCCGCTTTTAATACCCGCTGATCCGCCTGAAATTGCGCCCCAAGGGGTTTAATTGAAAAGAATTTTTCCATCGCGCCCAATTCCTATTTTGATTTCAATCGCCACTTTTTGCACCAATACCGCACATTCGCCCGCAATCGTATCCCAGCGTTTACCGAAGCGGGCGTGACTTTTCCACTGCACATACCATTCACGTTCCAGCTTAAACATTAACCGCAACCAAAATGCATCAGGAAACTGCTGGAATGCCGCCCGCAAACACAATAAACCCGCCAATGCCATGCGGCTTTTCAACGGCATTGCCCCCGGAAATACTGGCGGATTACCAACCTTATGGGTTAGTACCGGCGCACGTTGCTGCATGAAAGCGTATAAATCTTCGCCCACCGTGTGCCGCAAGCGTGTAATGTCTTCACGGGTAATTACCAAACGCACTAAATCGCGGTACAACGTTGCCCCGATGTACTCAACCAACTGCCGAATATCATCCCCGCCCCACAATGCCAGTTGCGACAACGGGCTACGAAAATCGAAAAAAACGCTTTCCGCAACGCCCAAGCGCGTCAGCATGTATTGCGCCAAACGACTTTCGGTGGTGCGCTGAGACAATAAACGTTGTAACACCTCACCTTCGGGCATGGCTTTTAACCAACTGTCATGCACGTACAAATCCGGGCGAAAATTAAACCGCCACACCGCCCGCGTCAGGGTGTCATCAATATCAAAGGTTTTAGGAACCTGCATAGCACATCGCGCTCCGATTACTTATAAGGCCATTATCCACAGCAACTCCCAAACTCACATACGCTTCCAGATAAGTGGGGTAATAACCGCTTACAAACCGTTCGTAAGGCACTTTTACGCACTTATCCCGGTTGGAGAATCATCCGTTTACGACTTGTTTCATACTCCGAAGCACCAAGAGCCACAAACCCTAATGTGCACTCCTGACAAATATTTACCTGGCCAGTGGCGAGATGGCGCAAGTTTTCGGAAAGGAATCTGAAGCCAGAACCACGCACCGTAACGTGCACCACGTCTGGGTAAAACAATAGGTTGGAATGAATCCAATCAACTCATGGTTCAAAACAAAGGAGCAAACAATGCTTAACTTGAATACGCAAAACACGTCCTCTCACAATGTAGGGCAAAGTCAGAACAATAACGCCTCAAACACCAGTTCATCCTCCAGCAGTAACAACATCGCTTCACTGTTCAGCTCACTGTTCAGCGGCATGGGCAGCAGCAGCGCAAGCGGCGGTAGCCAGCAAACAATGATGCTGATGATGGCTCTGATCAACGTCATGATGCAGATGATGAGCCAGCTTCAGCAATGCAACACTGGCAACGGCAATGGTGCTGGCAACGGCGGCAACGGTAACGGAAATGGCGTTGGTAACGGCGGCAACGGCAACGGAAATGGCGTTGGTAACGGCGGCAACGGTAACGGGTGTGGCGTTGGTAACGGCGGACATGGACACGGTCATCACCATGTAGGTGCAACTGGCGCAACTGGCGCAACTGGCGCAACTGGCGCAACTGGCGCAACTGGCGCAACTGGCGCAACTGGTGCAACTGGTGCAACTGGTGCAACTGGTGCAACTGGTGCAACTGGTGCAACTGGTGCAACTGGCGCAACTGGCGCAACTGGTGCAACTGGTGCAACTGGTGCAACTGGTGCAACTGGTGCAACTGGCGCAACTGGTGCAACTGGTGCAACTGGCGCAACTGGCGCAACTGGCGCAACTGGTGCAACTGGCGCAACTGGTGCAACTGGTGCAACTGGCGCAACTGGCGCAACTGGCGCAACTGGCGCAACTGGCGCAACTGGCGCAACTGGCGCAACTGGCGCAACTGGCGCAACTGGCGCAACTGGCGCAACTGGCGCAACTGGCGCAACTGGCGCAACTGGCGCAACTGGCGCAACTGGCGCAACTGGCGCAACTGGCGCAACTGGTGCTACAGGCGCAACTGGCTGTAATGGTGCAACTGGTGCAACTGGTGCAACTGGTGCAACTGGTGCAACTGGTGCAACTGGTGCAACTGGTGCAACTGGTGCAACTGGTGCAACTGGTGCAACTGGTGCAACTGGTGCAACTGGTGCAACTGGTGCAACTGGTGCAACTGGTGCAACTGGTGCAACTGGTGCAACTGGTGCAACTGGTGCAACTGGTGCAACTGGTGCAACTGGTGCAACTGGTGCAACTGGTGCAACTGGTGCGAACGGTTCAAATGGTCAAGGCTTCTTTGACTGGTTCAAGGCAAACGTTGGCGATCAAGATGGTGACTGCGATGTTGACCAATTTGACGTACAAAAATGGTTGAAAGGTGACACTGGTGCTACAGGTGCAACTGGTGCAACTGGTGCAACTGGTGCAACTGGTGCAACTGGCGCAACTGGTGCAACTGGTGCAACTGGTGCAACTGGCGCAACTGGTGCAACTGGTGCAACTGGTGCAACTGGTGCAACTGGTGCAACTGGTGCAACTGGTGCAACTGGTGCAACTGGTGCAACTGGTGCAACTGGCGCAACTGGTGCAACTGGTGCAACTGGTGCAACTGGTGCAACTGGTGCAACTGGTGCAACTGGTGCAACTGGTGCAACTGGTGCAACTGGCGCAACTGGCGCAACTGGTGCGAAAGGTGCAACTGGTGCAACTGGTGCTACAGGCGCAACTGGTGCTCAAGGTGCTCAAGGTGCTCAAGGTGCTCAAGGTGCGAAAGGCGCAACTGGTGCTCAAGGCGCACAAGGTGCTCAAGGTGCTCGTGGTCCTCAAGGCGCAACTGGTGGCACAACACCACGTCCTCCAGTATGGGATCCGGTTGCTATCGACCTGAACCGCAATGGCTCTATCGACACCACCGGCGTATCCACTGCACGTGACCGTACTTCCAGCACTATCGGCACAACAGTTAGCTTCGACTTAGATGCCAACGGAACTGCTGAACAAGTTGAATGGTTGCGCGGCACTGGTGACGGCTTCTTAGTTGACACCAGCAAAATTGGTGCAAACAACGCCATCAACGGTAATGCATTGTTCACCGACAACAACCACCAAAGTGGTTTCGCTCAAATGGCAACTAAAGATGCCAACGGCGACGGTAAACTGACCGGTGCTGAGTTGAACAACATCTCTGTCTGGGTAGACAACGGTGATGCGAAACTGCAAACTGGCGAACTGAAAACACTGAGCTCTCTCGGTATCTCTGAGTTGAACCTCCAAACTACTAACCCGCGCAATGCCGCTGGTGAAACCTTGGATCGCTCAACTGCAAGCGGTACTGGCGGAACCTTCATCACTGAAGATGTGTTCTTAGCTCGTCGCTAATCCTCTAAGCTAAAGCTGCCGGGATGGCCTGACTATCCCGGTGGACTGAGGAACAACAAGGCTCTATTGGTTCACATCAATAGAGCCTTTAACGTAAAAATAAATAAAATAATCAAAGGTAAACGTGTATGCGCTTTAGTATCTTTACACCTACCCACAAAGCGGATTACCTCCTAGACGTTTTTGAATCCCTTACAAAACAAACCTTTAACGATTGGGAATGGGTTCTCATCCCGAACGGTAAAAAAATCATTATTCCCAATGCTATTCGTGCCCATCCACAAGTGCGGATCATTCCAGCACCCAAAGGACTGAACAAAAAAGGCATTGGCGCACTAAAACAATTTACGTGCAGTCAGTGTGCAGGTGATTATCTCGTGGAACTTGATCACGATGACCTGCTGACACCCGATGCCCTAGCAGTCATTCACACCACTGCAATTAATACCGGCGCAGGTTTTATTTACTCTGATTTCAGCAATTTTTACCCTAATGACACATGCCAAGTTTTTGGCAATGCTTACGGCTGGCAACATTATCCGGTGCAAGTAGCAGATCGTGAATACACTGCGATGCGAGCCTTTGCCACTAATCCCAGCAGCTTGCACCAAATTTATTACGCACCCAATCACGTGCGGGTGTGGTCGCGAGAAGCTTATCTAAAAACAGGCGGGCACGACCCCAAGCTGCATGTCGTTGATGACCACGACTTACTGTGCCGCACCTATTTAGCAGGAGTGGAATTCGCGCACATTCCCCAATGCTTATACCTTTATCGCCTACAGGCCAATGATCAAAATTCTTACTTGCAAATGAATGCCGACATTCAAACCTTGCAGCATGAAGTGGCGAATAAATATATCTACCAACTGGTAATGGAGTGGTGCAGACGCAACGCTTACCCAATGGTGGATTTAAACCAAACTGCCATGATTCCGGGTTTCATCACCCTGCCCTCATCGCATGATTTCAAACACGGCATTCCTTTACCGGATAATTCGGTGGGTTGTATTCGGGCTTATGATGTATTTCAGCAGGTACGCGCCTGCCAAGGGCATGACTGTGATCACGGCACGGATGGCGAAGACTTATGCATCGTCGGTATCATGAACGAAATTTACCGCGTACTAGCTCCCGGTGGCTGGCTGTTTTGCGGCGTTCCCGCTTCAGAAATCACCCGCGACCCGGCGCAAATGGTATGGAATAACCACAGCTTCCTGCATTTCACCGATCAAAATCACGCCAAATACATTCAGGGTCTGCAATGCCGTTTTCAAGAATCACGGATCTGGCAAGCCTACGCCTCGGATTGGCACGAACAAAACGACCGCCCTCACATTTACGCCAATTTAGTCGCTCTCAAAGGGCAAGAACAACCCGGCATTATCAGTATTTAACGTTTCAAACCGTAGCGGAGTAAACCACAATGAATAACAAACCCAGTGTTTGCTTAAATATGATCGTCAAAAACGAAAGCCAAATCATCACCCGGTGTTTGGATAGCGTCAAAGACCTGATTGATTATTGGGTAATCAGCGATACTGGCTCGACCGATGGCACACAACAACTCATTACCGATTATTTTGCCCAGCATGACATTAACGGCTTACTGATTGAAAATGAATGGAAAAACTTTTCACACAATCGCAATTGTGCTCTGAACCCGGCTTTAGGTAGGGCAGGTTATATTCTGATTATGGATGCGGATGATTACCTCATCCAAGCCCCGGATTTTCAGTGGCCACCGCTGTCGGCGGGAAGTTACATGCTCAAAATGCAGCGCGGCAATACCGATTACTACAATACCAAACTGATTCGCGCGGATTTGCCTTGGCGATGGGAAGGCGTGTTGCACGAGTACTTAACTTGCGACACCGCACATGACAGCGAAAATTTAGTGGGCGAATGCCTGATTGCCTCCACCACTGAGGGTGCGCGTAGCCAAAACCCCGACAAATACCAACGCGATGCTGACATTTTAGAAACCGCCTTAGTGGAAGAACCCAACAATGCCCGCTATCGCTTTTATTTGGCACAAAGCTATCGTGATGCGGGGAATTACCCCAAAGCCATCGAAAATTACCAGCAGCGTGTCAACATGGGCGGTTGGGAAGAAGAGGTTTACCGCGCCCTATTAGAAATCGCTCATGCCAAACACGCGCTAGGCGAAGACCTTTTCAGTATTATTCGCGCTTATACGGATGCACATTGTTACCGCCCACAACGTTTGGAAGCTTTGTATTACGCAGTAAAATTATGCAGAGAACACCAATACTACAGCCTTGGGTGTCAACTGGGCTGGGAGGCACGCCACACCCCGATGAGCGAAGATATTTTGTTCGTGGAAAAAGGCGTTTATCAGTGGCAGTTTGTAGATGAACTCTCCATCTGTGCCATATACGCGCACAAAAAAGCGGCGGCGGCCGAACTCATCCATCAATTACTGGAGTCGCCTTTAACCCCTGCTTACGAACGCCCGCGTTTGCAAGCCAACTTAAGCTTCGCACGTTCCTAAGAGGCACTTGCGCCCAGCTTGCGCCAAGGTAGAATGCGCCGCACACGATTGACGAAAGGAACAACACATGGATGAAGAATCCCTACCCTTGCGGGAACGCCTAAATTTAGAAACGGCACGCATCCACTGGCGCGAACTGGAACGTTATTTTGCAAGCGGCAAAGTCATTCAGGTAAATACTGAGTTGGATTTGATTGATGTAGCGGTGTGCTTGGCAGAAGATCAGGTGCAGCCCCTGAAAGCATGGATGGCAGCACAACAAGTGCAATTACTGCCCGATGAAACGGCGAAAACTTGGGCGGAACAATTACCCGATAATCTGTGGGCGGTAGTCGTCGCCCCTTGGGTATTGGTACAAGCGCGGGCTTAAAGTCCCTCACCCCAACCCCTCTCCCGCGAAACGTGAGAGGGGTTAGACAGAAATAGATGACCGCAACCCCGTCTACTCCCCCTCTACCGCTGAGCGGGAGAGGGGGTTGGGGGGTGAGGGTTCTTATGACTTGTTTTCGCGGCAGTCGATCAGGTTATCCACTACGCTTGGATCAGCCAAGGTGGAGGTATCGCCCAGACCGTCGATTTCATTCGCAGCAATCTTACGCAGAATCCGGCGCATGATTTTACCAGAACGGGTCTTCGGTAAGCCCGGAGCCCACTGAATCAGGTTAACCTTAGCAATTGGGCCGATTTCTTTACGTACCAAATCGCCCAGTTCTTTCTTCAGCGCATCCGTACCCTCTTCGCCCGCCATCAAGGTGACGTAAGCGTAGATGCCTTGACCTGTCAGTTCGTGCGGGTAGCCAACAACGGCTGCTTCGGCGACTTTCGGGTGCAGTACCAACGCAGATTCGATTTCCGCCGTACCCAGACGATGCCCGGAAACGTTCAATACGTCATCCACGCGCCCGGTGATCCAGTAGTAACCATCTTCGTCACGACGTGCGCCGTCGCCAGTGAAATAGTAACCCGGATACATCGCGAAATAGGTTTCATAGAAACGCTTATGGTCGCCGTAAATGGTGCGCATCATGGAAGGCCACGGAGCTTTGATACACAGCAAACCTTCTACGCCATTGCCTTCGATTTCCACACCTTTGTCATCCAACAGGCAAGGTTGTACACCGAAGAATGGGGTAGTCGCAGAACCTGGTTTCAATGCAGTAGCACCCGGTAATGGGGTCAGCATGTGTGCGCCAGTTTCAGTCTGCCACCAAGTATCCACGATCGGGCAACGACCACGACCGACGACACGGTTGTACCAGTGCCATGCTTCTGGGTTGATTGGCTCACCGACCGTACCTAACAAACGTAGTTTTTCGAGTTTGGAACGGTTAACCAGCTCCTCGCCTTGCCCCATCAGCATACGGATAGCAGTTGGCGCGGTGTAGAAAATGGAAACGTCGTGCTTGTCGCACACATCCCAGAAACGCCCAGCATCCGGGTAGGTGGGGATGCCTTCAAACATCAGCGTGGTTGCGCCGTTGGTCAGCGGGCCGTACACGATGTAAGAGTGACCTGTTACCCAGCCCACGTCAGCCGTACACCAGTAAACTTCGCCGTCTTTATAGTCAAACACGGTTTTGTGGGTCATTGCCGCTTGCAGCAGGTAGCCGCCAGTTGTGTGCAATGCGCCTTTAGGCTTACCGGTAGAACCGGAAGTGTAGAGAATGAAGAGTGGGTCATCCGCTTCCATGTCTTCCGGCGGGCAATTTGCATCCGCAGCAGCCACAGCTTCGTGATACCAAACGTCACGTGCGTCGTTCCATTTAACCGGATCACCACCGCGTTGTACCACGATGCAAGTGTGAACGGTTGGGCATTGATCCATCGCTTTGTCGGCATTGCCTTTCAATGGCACTTTCTTGCCGCCGCGCATGGATTGGTCAGAAGTAATGACCACGCCGCATTCCGCATCTTGGATACGGTCACGCAGTGCATCCGGTGAGAAACCGCCGAATACGATGGAGTGCATTGCGCCGATACGTGCACACGCCAGCATTGCTACGGCTGCTTCTGGAATCATTGGCAGGTAAATGGATACGCGGTCGCCTTTTTTCACGCCACGGCCTTTCAGCACGTTCGCAAATTTAGATACTTCGGTATGCAGTTCACGGTAAGTGATTTTACGGTCTTCGTTCGGGCTGTCGCCTTCCCAAATGATCGCTACTT
The DNA here is from genome assembly GCF_017901175.1 of Thiothrix unzii. NCBI lineage: Bacteria > Pseudomonadati > Pseudomonadota > Gammaproteobacteria > Thiotrichales > Thiotrichaceae > Thiothrix > Thiothrix unzii. Next base: position 3,531,729 of record NZ_CP072793.1, on the reverse strand, counting down.
GGTCGCCACGGGTGTCAAGGTGACGGTCAAGGCAGTTATAAGAAACGTTCAGTTGACCGCCCTTGAACCAGTTAATGTGCAGGTCATCTGCCCCAAAGCTCCAGTCGAGTACGGTATCCCACTTCTTTGACCAGCTTAGGTATTTTTCCGCTTGTTCGCCCCAGAAAGCCGCCGGATCGTCAACCGATTGCTGATACATAGCAGCGTATTGCTCGGCATTGACGTTGGCTTGCGCCGCAAATTCGGCAGGTACTGGGAAGATTTTCATCTCTGACATTATTGTAGACTCCTCATCTCTAGTCGGGTAAAGCTTCTAACGTAGTGCGGTGCTGTGGCTGATGCCGTGATTGTTGTCGACGACTATCTTTATACAATCTATGCCAAGTGTCCAGCCGAATGGAGGAAAAAGACGGGAATTGTCAACAATTCAAGTGTTTTCCAAGCCATCACGCAGCAGCGGTTGCATCGCAGTCAACAGACTTTTGAACAAATTAGTGTTTTGTTGCTCCTCGCCTGCCAGCAGTTCTTTCATGTGTTGGCGTTGGGTTGGCATATCGAAACACATCGGGCAATTTTCCACGATCACCGGCAACGCGGCGGCTTTGGCAAAGTCCGCCGTCTGACGTTCGCGCACCATCACCAGCGGACGAATGACCCGTAAATCCCCCGCATCAATACGGTAATGGGCTTTCATGGTTTTGAGTTTGCCGCCGTGAAACGCTGACATCAGGAAACTTTCCGCCAAATCATCCAAATGTTGTGCCAGTGCCAGCACGTTATAACCGTGTTCGCGAGCGGTGCGGTACATCAAACCCCGCTTCATACGCGAGCAAAACGCACAGTAGGAATCGTTATCCATGTGGGTTTCCGCCAACTTCACGATCGGTTCGCGCACATAATGGTAGGGAATGCCCAAACTCTCCATGTACGGAATCAGCGGTGACGGGTCAAACGTGTCGGCTTGCGGGTCAATGGTGACGGCAGCAAATTCAAACTTGATCGGTGCGTGCCGCTGAAAATGATGCAAAAGGTGCAGTAACGCCAGTGAATCCTTACCACCGGACAGCCCCAGCAAAATCCGGTCGCCTTCACGGATCAAACGGTACTCGCTAATAGCTTTGCCCACTTTACTCAGCAACGATTTTGGCGGCTTGACGAACTCAACAGCGGATGACGACATTTTTACTCTCACGGCAGATACATGTCTTGCAGTATAACAAGCGGACTGGGCAGTGACAGCTTTTAACGCCTGACACAGACTGCCAGCCTGTCACAAAGTGACACACCTGTGACACAAGCACCGTCCACAACTACCATTTATCGGCAGAATCCAGCCATTCACAGGCGAAATTACCTTGGCACGCTTCCTGCAAAAGTATTTCCGTCAGAAAAATTGACTGACCCAAAATCCAAATTCAATCCTAATAACAAGGAGTTTCTCAATGAGCATGAAAGCAAAAGCCCAACAAGGCTTCACCCTGATCGAATTGATGATCGTTGTCGCCATCATCGGCATTCTGGCAGCGATTGCCATGCCAGCTTACCAAGATTACACCAAGCGTTCACACGTTACTGAAGGTTTGAACTTGGCTGCCAGCGCAAAATCTGGTGTTACTGAATTCTTTGCAGACCGTGGTGCATTCCCAACAAGCAACGTAGAAGCAGGCTTGGCTACCGCAACCAACATCGGTGGTAACTCCGTACGTTCTGTTGCCGTAGGTGCCGCAGGTGTTATCACCATTACTTACCGCACTAACGTAACACCCGGCGCAACTCTGCTGCTCACGCCAACCAATAGCAGTGGCTCTATCACTTGGAGCTGTAAATTAAACGGCACTGTAGCGCAAAAATACCGTCCATCAAGCTGCCGGACATAATACAGCCTTAGTAAAGCTGCAAGAAAGCCTCCTCTGGGGGCTTTCTTCGTTAACCAATCTAACCACGTTCATCACGGATTCACCTATCGACACCCAAACTCAGCACTTAAACTCATTATAAAAACACTAAAATGACGTATACCCACTCGAATCTCACAACCAGCAAACTGCTAGCAATCGCACTGTTTGCCTTACTGGCAATAACCCTATTTCTTTACAGTAGCGGTTTACACAGCCCCTTTATCCTTGATGACACCCCTAACCTAAGCAGCATGGGACAACATGAGCGATTAGGTATTTGGCACGACCTCGCCCTGTATATTTTAAACAGCAATACAGGCCCCACCGGAAGACCCATCAGCCTTGCCAGTTTCTACATCAATGACTCAAGCTGGAGCGGCGCGGTTGCCGCAGACTTCAAGTACACCAATCTGATGCTTCATCTACTGAATGGAGTCTTATTATTTTGGCTTTCCATGAAATTGGCAGCATTAACTTCACTGACAGACAAAGCTAAAGCAGGATTGGCATTCGGTGCAACGGCACTATGGCTATTACATCCCATGCAGGTGAATACCGTGCTGTACGTTGTTCAACGCATGACGGAACTCAGTGCGTTATTCACTTTGACTGGCCTGTTATTTTATTTACACGGTCGTAAACAGCTTGCCACATCCCCTGTGAAAGCTTGGGCAAGCTTAGTTCTGGGAGTTGGATGCAGTTTACTACTGGCAATGCTCAGTAAAGAAAATGGTATTTTGCTGGTGGTTTACATCTTGGTGGTGGAATACTTTTTGTTACGCCCCCTGAATGCGTCCGCAGCACCCGGCCTGATAAAACCTTTATTGCTGATGGTATGGCTGCCCTTCGCAGCATTGGCTTTTTTCTTGCTCTTTGTTGTCACACAAACAAAAAATTATGCGGAACGCCCGTTTACTTTGGAAGAACGCTTACTGTCAGAAACGCGGGTGTTATGGGATTACATCGCCAACATCCTGCTACCACGTTTAAATGGCAATACCTTATTCCATGATGATTTCGTGACATCCACGAGCTGGCTTACACCGCATACCACCCTGCCTGCCGTATTGGGTATTATCCTGCTGATATTAATTCCGTTTCTTATCCGCAAATCACAACCTGTTACCGCTTTTGCGATTGCTTGGTTCTTGGGTGGGCATTTATTAGAGTCCACCACCATCGCATTAGAGCTTTACTTTGAACACCGCAACTACCTGCCGCTGTACGGTTTTGCCTTTGCCATCGCTTACTACCTATTGTTAGGCATTCAACACTTGCCGAAATTGCAAATGGTATTCAAAGCCACCTTTGTCGTTTACTTGCTGCTGTTGGCGGGCATAACATTCCACAATGCCCAACGTTGGACTAACCCAACAGAGATGGCATTGAGTTGGCTGGAACAACATCCACGCTCCCAACGCACTTTAGAAATGGTGGAAAGCTTAGTCGGTGAGCACCTCGCCCCTGAAGTACGGCAAAACTTACAAACTCAACTCAAACAATCTAGCTTAGATAGCAACACCTCATCTTACTTGATCATCAAAAAACTCATTGATGAGTGCCAAACGGCCTCTATCACGCCGCAACATCTTGAAACAGCATTAACGGAACTCCAAACGGCCGGATATGTCGATGTAGCATCTGAACTGTATGCCAACCTTGCCGCTCAATGGACAGAACATCAGTGTCAACAACAACTGACCGCTAACAATATGCTGAAATTCAGCCATGATCTGCAACAAATTGCCGGGTTACAGAAAGGTCATATGCCCTACCTATTAGCCTACTGGCAAGCACAGATTCAGCTAACTCAAGGTAATCTTGAAGAAACCATGCAACACATGGAGGCTGCATACGCGCTACGCCCGGACGTTGATTTGATGCTATTACAGGCCACGTACTTGGCTTCCGCTGGGTTAGTAGAGCAAGCCATTAATAAACTGGCACAAGCAGAACATGACTTATGCAACCATTGGCGTTCATGCCTCATATTAAAAGTCCGCCAGCCTGACATTGATAATATGAAGGCCGTGCTCGAACAACGATTACAACAAGAAATAAAGGTGACGAAGCATGAACAAGCCAAACTTGTCGATTATCCTGCCCGCCAAGAATGAGGCAGACGGCTTAAAAAGCTTTCTCCCGCGCTTGCGTAAGCAATACCCTGATGCAGAAATCATCGTGGTCAATGATGGCTCGACCGACAACACTGCGGAAGTCTGCCTTTCCAATGGTGTTTTCGTCGTCACTCACCCCTATAGCATGGGTAATGGTGCAGCGATCAAAAGCGGAGCGCGTCACGCTTCCGGTGAAATTCTGGTGTTTATGGATGCGGATGGGCAACATCAACCGGAAGACATTCCGCGCTTGCTGACTCACATCCACAACGGTTACGACATGGCGGTCGGAGCGCGTGATGGCGACTCGCAAGCCTCCAAAGCACGCGGTTTTGGCAACGCACTGTATAATCGCCTCGCGTCTTACATGACAGGGCATACGGTGAAGGATTTGACCTCTGGCTTCCGCGCAGCACGGGCGGAAAAATTCCGCGAATTCCTGCATTTACTACCGAATGGTTTTTCCTACCCCACCACTTGCACGATGGCGTTTTTCCGCTCCGGCTACAGCGTGGTGTATGAACCTATCACCGCGCCAAAACGCATTGGCAAGAGCCATTTGAACATTACCAAAGACGGTTTCCGTTTCCTGTTGATTATTTTCAAAATCGGCACATTACATTCACCGCTGAAACTGTTTTTACCGATTAGCCTGAGCTTTTTCGCGCTGGGCATGGCGTATTACCTCAACACCCTGATTAGCGTGGGGCGGTTCACCAATATGAGTGCATTGCTCCTATCCACCTCGGTGCTGATTTTCCTGATTGGATTAGTGTCGGAACAAATCACCAGCTTAATTTACAACCAAGGCAATACCGCCACGCCATTGCCGTTGGGTGGAAAAATCGCAGAAGACGCTTGCGATGAACGCGCACCCCACACCGCTCAACCGGTAGCCTGAAATGGCAAGCAAGCCTACGTTACTCGTCACCACCTCCACCTTTCCGCGCTGGAAAGGCGATAGCGAGCCGCGTTTCGTCTATGACCTCAGCCGCCGTTTGACGGAAACGTTTAACGTGGTGGTACTTGCTCCTCATGCTGCGGGTGCAAAAGTGGATGAAATGTGGGACGGAATGCAGGTTTACCGCTACCGTTACGCGCCCACTGCGTGGGAAACCTTGGCTTACAATGGTGGGATTTCAGCCAACCTGAAACAAAACCGCTGGAACACCTTGTTGTTACCGCTGTTTTTTATCGGACAATGGTGGGCATTGCGTAAGCTACTAAAAACTTATCCTGTTGACACCCTACATGCGCATTGGCTGATTCCACAAGGTTTGGTCGCGGCTTTAGCGTTATGGGGGAAAACCACCAAACCAACATTGATTTGCACCTCACACGGTGGCGATTTATTTGGGTTGCAGGATGCCATCAGTACCCGTTTGAAACGCTGGGTGGTGCAACGTTGCCAAGCCGTCACAGTGGTCAGCCATGCCATGCTCGCCCCCATTCAGGCATTAGCTGGTGCAAATCCACCACCAGTCAGCGTCATTCCAATGGGGACAGATTTACAGCAAACCTTTATCCCCAACCCACAAGTGAGTCGCGCAGCTAATCAATTGCTGTTTGTCGGGCGATTAGTGGAAAAAAAGGGCTTGCCGTATTTGCTACACGCTTTGCAGCAATTATTACCGACTCACCCCGATTTACAATTGGTGGTAGCAGGCAGCGGCACGGCACTTGTCGACCTTATGCAGTTAAGCGAAACGCTCGGCATCAGCCAACACGTGACCTTTTTAGGCAGATTGGAACACTCTAGCCTCGTGCGGCTATACCAAACCTCAACGCTGGCGGTGTTCCCGTTCATCCAAGCAGCGGATGGCGATATGGAAGGGCTGGGTTTGGTGATGGTGGAAGCGATGGGCTGCGGTTGCCCGGTGATTGCCAGTGATTTGCCTGCGGTGCGGGATGTGATACGCCACGCGGAAACGGGATTGCTGGTGGAAGCTAATAACAGTAACCTTCTGGCTGGTAGCATAAAGGCATTGTTAAATGAACCAGAACGAGGCAAACAATACAGTAGAAATGCATTATACCAAACAGTACATCAATTCGACTGGGCAAATTCAATACAATCTTATACTTTACTTTTAACCTCATCTACTGGCAGGTAAACCCATGACAACAGCTCCTATTGTTTCCGTTATTATTCCAGCCTATAACGACCAAACAGGTTTGGATTATTGTTTAGACGGGTTAAAAAATCAGACCTTTCCATGCACTGATTTTGAAATCATTATCGTTGATAATGGTTCAATGCCAGCCTTACACACAAAGCATCACCCTGATTTAAAAACTGTGCTAATTGTTTGTAACACCAAGGGTTCATATGCCGCTCGCAATGCAGGCATTACTGTAGCGCGTGGAGAAATCCTCGCTTTGCTGGATGCCGATTGCAAACCTATAGCTGAATGGCTAACACAGGGTGTTGATGCTTTAAATAATGCCCCCTCAAAAGCCATTATCGGTGGAGAGATCTATTTTTCCCCCTCATCAAACCCAAGCACTACCGAACAATACCAATTGCTAACAGGCTTTGGTCAAAGGGAAAATATTTCAACTAGCTATTTTGCAGCCACTGCCAATATATTGGTAAGACGGGAATCAATTGAAGAAATTGGCTTTTTTGATGAACGGCTGCTATCTGGTGGGGACAGAGAATGGTCATGGCGGGCACAACAGTATGGTTTTCAGCTAATTTATTGCCCAACCGTATTGGTGCATACCCATCCGCGCACGACGTTACAGGGAGCAATTAAACAGACCCGCCGGGTTGCGGGAGGTCGTTACCAAATTAAACAGCTTCGTCTAATGGAGTCAGTTGAATCTATCAGTCGCTTATCGCCCCGTCGGAGCGTATGGGAAGCCACACACTGGCTACTGACACGACCACAACTGAGTATATTCCAACGCATAAAGCTACTGGGCCTGGCATCCTTGTTGAAATTGACCCACACGATCGAAACCTTACGCCTCCGACTGGGCACAATGCCCGAACGTTGTTAGGGGAACATGATGTCTAATTCCACTATCTTACATATCATGGAGGATGATAAATTCATCGAGCCATTTATTCGGTTTGTTGAGGATCATCACAAACCACAAGTTCATCACTTCATTATTTCTGGAAAGAATCCACACTCCACACTACGCGCTCGAAAAAACCTGACCACCATTCATGGAATGCAGCAAACATTGCGCTTACTTTTTTCTATTGCCAGCAAAGGACTTATAGCCAATAAAATTATTTTGCATGGCTTACACAATAAAAGGCTGATTCTGTTGATTTCGCTTATGCCTTGGTTGCTGAAGAGAAGTTATTGGTTTATATGGGGAGCTGATCTATATGCATTTCAGACAAAAGATCATACTTGGCGCAATAAAGTAGATGATTTTCTACGCCGCTGTACCATACCTAAAATAGGCCATCTCGTTTCTTATTTACCCGGCGATATTGCATTGGCTCGTCAACACTATCAAGCTAAAGGCATTTACCACGAATGCTTGCTCTATCCTAGCAACATTTGTAACGCATATGAGCTACCAAAAAAAGAAGATCTCAATACACATATTCTTATTGGAAACTCCGCCACCACATCTAATAACCACCTTGAGATTTTTGAGAAAATAAAGACTCTGAGGCAAAATAATTTAATTTTACATTGCCCATTATCCTATGGAAACCAGCACTATGCCCTTCATATTGCAGAGCAAGGAAGAAAGCATTTCGGCGATAACTTTAATGCCCTATTAAGTTTCATGGACTTCAATAGCTACCTAAAACTATTAGGGAGCATTGATGTCGCAATTTTTGCTCATGCGAGGCAACAAGCCATGGGCAACATAATAAATCTTATCGGCGCAGGAAAAACAGTATTTTTGAGAGAAAATACATCATCATGGGCATTTCTCAATCAAATGGGATTTTATATAAAAACATTTGAAGCTTTCAACTTTGAAAAAATCACACAAGCTCAAGCCGAACATAATCAACAACTGGCAGTAAATATTTTTAGCAGCAAAAATCTATCCTTACAACTAAGTCAATTATTTGATAGGTAAACTTATGCCCTACTATACCCAACCAGAACTAGAGAATCTCGGATTTAAGTCACTAGGTAAAAATATCAAAGTCAGTACATTAGCCAGCATCTACAACCATGAACAAATAATACTTGGCGACAATAGCCGAATTGATGATTTTTGCTTGCTTTCAGGAAAAATTAAAATCGGCAATTTTGTACATATTACACCCTACTGCCTATTGGCTGGAGGAGAAAAAGGAATTACAATAGAGGACTTTTGCACACTTGCTTACGGCGTAAAAGTCTTTACACAATCGGATGATTATAGTGGAGTCACCATGACCAACTCTACCATTCCAAAAAAATATAAAAAAGAATTTAAAGCCATTACATATATTAAACGCCATAGCATTATTGGAACTGGCGCAACTATTATGCCAGGTGTCACCTTAGAGGAAGGAACATCTATTGGGGCAATGGCACTCGTATTAAATAATACACAACCTTGGAAAATATACACAGGCACTCCAGCAAAACCTCTAAAAGCAAGAAAAAAAGATCTACTAAAACTAGAAAAAGAATTTTTATTTGAGATAAATCAACATGATTCCATTCAATAGACCACCATTAACTGGTAATGAAGCAAAATATGTTTTGCAAGCGATACAAAGTGAAAAAATATCAGGAGATGGGCAGTTTACTTTAAAGTGCCATGCATGGTTTGAAGAAAAGCTAAGTTGTGCCAAAGCATTGCTCACACCTTCTTGCACTCATGCGTTAGAAATGGCAGCATTATTGCTTGATGTCAAACCCGGCGATGAAATTATCATGCCTAGTTACACATTTGTCAGTACTGCCAATGCCTTTGCTTTACGGGGAGCGACTATTGTATTTGTTGATATTCGACCTGATACATTAAACATTAATGAGAACCTCATTGAGCAAGCGATCACATCACGAACAAAAGCTATCGTCGTAGTCCATTATGCTGGCATAAGCTGTGAAATGAATACTATTATGTCTATTGCCATAAAGTATAAATTGTTCGTCATTGAAGATGCTGCCCAAGGCATGATGTCTACTTATGATGGAAAACCATTAGGAACATTTGGGAACATGGCAACTTACAGCTTCCATGAAACCAAAAACTACACTAGTGGTGGCGAAGGTGGATTACTTATAATCAACGATCCTGAATTTGTTAGTCGTGCAGAAATTATTCGTGAAAAAGGCACGAACCGTAAACAATTTTTTCAAGGAATAGTAGACAAATATACTTGGGTAGATATTGGAAGCAGCCTCTTACCTAGCGAATTACAAGCTGCTTACCTATGGGGGCAATTGGAAGAATGTGAAAACATCTTATCAAACCGCATGAAAACATGGAATAGTTACCATAGTGCTTTATCTGAGCTAGAAGAAGATGGTTATCTTCGCCTTCCTTCAGTTCCCAAAGAATGTAAGCATAATGCCCATATGTTTTATATTCAGACAGAACATAGAGAAACACGCACAAAATTATTGGAAAAGTTCAAGGAACAATCCATTTTAGCTATTTTTCATTACATTCCTCTACATAGCACAATGGCTGGTATAAAATATGGTCGATTTAATGGCGAAGACCAATACACAACAAAAGCAAGTCAGTGCATCATTCGCTTACCCTTGTTTTATGGCTTACAGAAAAATCAACTAAATAAAATAACCTCAACTATTGTAAATTTTTATCATGATGCCATCGCAACAACATCCTAATCGTCAAGCACATAATTGGCTAATCTATAACATTAGTGATGCTCTATTATTAAAAAACACCTCAATTATAAAAGGGGTACTATTAGACTTGGGGTGTGGCAAAAAAACGCCCTATAAATCTTTTTTTATGAAGTATGCAGCAACATACATAGGCATGGATTGGCAACAAGCACCCATTGAAAACATAGATATAGTAGCTGATTTAAATAAGACTTTACCACTAACCGACCATTGTGTTGATACAATAGTATCTCTTTCAGTACTTGAACACATTAAAGAGCCTCAACAATTAATCGATGAAATGTTCCGTTTATTAAAAAATGAAGGCAACTTAATCATTCAAGTACCTTGGCAATGGTCACTGCATGAGATGCCTCATGATTACTTTCGTTACACGCCATCTGGCCTATATTACCTATTGCAAAAATCTGGATTTTCAGAAATAAAAATTACTGCCCAGTCAGGAATTTTTACAACGATTATATTAAAAATAAACTACTTTATTAAACGTTTTATCCCTAAGGGAAAGTATTCAAGTCAACTTATACATTACACTTTTCTTCCATTTTGGTTTTTTGGGCAACACCTTGCTCCTTTACTGGATAAATTGGATAGAAAATGGAGTTATGAGAGTTCCGGGTATTATCTTACTGCAACAAAAAATAGCTAACAAAATGTTGAAACAACGCATTTTTACCGGAATCAAATGGAATACCCTTGCATTCACAAGTCGTGCAAGTAATCAGATTTTTCAGTTATTATTGATAACCCATTATTTATTGCCGAGAGATATGGGAGTACTAGCCATAGCTTTTGCACTATTTTCTTTTATTCAAAGCTTTTCAGATGGAGGAGTAAGTCAAGCTATTTTTCACTATCAACAACTCCGCAATGAACAACTTCGCCAATTATACTGGTTTAATTTACTGATTGCTGCATTACTAGCCGCCTGCTTGATACTCCTATCACCACTTGCTGCATTACTGTACCAATCACCTGAACTATCGAGTTTAATAACCATCTTGGCTGTCATTCTGATTATCAACGCATCATCACAACAACTTAAAATATTAGCCCAAAAAAACTTAAACTTCTCCATACTGGCAAAAATAGAAATTTTTAGCAACACTAGCGGTTTACTATCAACCTACATTGGATTATCTTTAAACCTAGGCATTTATTCACCTATAGTTGGATTGTTAACAACAGGAATATGCACCTCTGTTTCTTCTTGGATTTTCATAAAGCCCGAATGGAAACTTCGAGGACAAATAAATTTCAAATCCATTCAAGAACCAATTTATTTTGGCAAGAACATTTTAATAAGCAATCTAATAGATACGTTAAACTCAAGATTGGATGTGTTACTAGGAGGAATATTACTAAACCATGTAGGAATTGGGCTATATAGCCTTGCCAAAGATATTAATTTGCGCATTTCTAGCATTATAAACCCAATTGTAACGCAAACCACATTACCTGTAATGGCAATACTTCAGAACAACCCATTAGCGTTACAATCTTTATACTATCGAACTTTACAATTGACCAGTTCTATTAGCATTCCAATTTATGGGATAGTTTTCCTTCATGGACATGACATTATAACGCTCTTATTTGGAGAAAATTGGCTTGCCATGTTGCCACTCCTAAAAATACTAAGTTTATGGGGAATGTTAAATGCCATAGGCAATCCGATCGGCAATTTATTAATTGCAAAAGGCGAAACACTACTAGCGGTAAAGTGGAATATTGGCTTGGCATTTTTCACTATCATCATGGTAGCTATTGGCGCAAGCTTTAATGTATTTCAACTAGCCTTAGCCATTACTTTACTATTTTCATTAAGCTACATCCCAAGCTGGTATTTTCTAGTAAAACCGTTATGTGGTCTAAGCTTCATGAATTTCACCAAAGCATTATTTACCCCCCTAGTCTTAGCTATAATTAGTGGATTTATTAGCCACACACTGACCTTTGACATTAAAGCAGAAATCATCCATTTAATAGTTGGAATATTAATTTTCGGAACAACCTACATAATGCTTAGTTATCGCTATAATTCTTACTGGCTACATATAGCACGAGACTTTATTATTCACCATAAAGGAAAAAAAATATGTGTGGCATAGCAGGTTACAGCCTTTCAACCATGAAAAATACGGTTTTTGACCTTAAAACGCTATCTCATCTTATTGCACATCGAGGTCCAGATGATGAAGGCTTTGTGCTAATCGACCGTACACGACAAGAACATTTCAGTTATGCTTCATCTCGTAGTCCATCCACTATAAAAAATATCCTACAAGAGTGTCCACCATCAGATTGTCCTCCACACAATATTGGTATGAGTCATGTGCGTTACTCAATTATTGATCTATCGACTGATGGACATCAACCCATGTGGAGTCAATGCCAATCCGTTTGCCTTACTTTTAATGGAGAAATTTATAATTATATTGAGTTACGCCAAGAGCTAAGCAACAAAGGGTATGTTTTTCTAACAAAAACTGATACTGAAGTCTTGCTTGCTGGCTATTTAATATGGAAAGAGCACGTTTTTGAACGTATAAATGGTTTTTTTGCTATCGCACTTTATGACAAGAAAAAAAATTCCATATTACTAGCGCGTGACAGAATTGGCAAGGCTCATCTATATTACGTAAAAAAAAATAATCATTATTATTGGTCATCAGAAATAAAATCATTATTAGGGATAAATATCATTAGTCGAGATGCCATACGTCAAGAAGCCATTCAGGATTTTGTCATACATGGGCAGCGTGATACCAATGGAACTTTCTGGCAAGGTATTTATGATTTCCCTCCAGCTCATTATTCATGGATTCAACATGACCAACCTTTCCAGCCTATTCGCTATTGGCAATTACCTGAACAGCGTCAAACATCCAATGAGATAGGAAGACAAGAAGCAAGTGAAGAATTAAGGCATCTACTACAAAACGCATTAACTCTGCGGATGAGAGCCGATGTAAAAGTTGGCTTTGAACTGAGTGGTGGTTTAGACTCCTCAGCTCTAGTTGGTATTGCTTGTGGCATGATGGGACAAACCATTGATGCTTATACAATCAAATTTAATGACCCATCCGCAAATGAAGAAGGCTATGCCAGACAGGTCGCTCAACATTATCCAAAGCAACTAAACTACCACGTAATTGAACCACAAAACACGGATTTTTGGGAGGAAGCTAATTATTTTGTTGATTTGCAAGAAGAACCCTTTCACTCCCCTAACCTGCACACCAATCAAACATTAAGAAGGCATTTAAAAAAACAGGGTATTCATGTGGTTATCACAGGAGCTGCCAGCGATGAATTACTAGCAGGCTATGCCAGTGAATACCAAGGCGTATATTTAAAATATTTATTGAAAAACCAGGAGTATCAAAATTTTTATCAAGCATTAATGCATAACAATGAGTCAACCATGACATATGGATTAAAAAAATTAGTCATGAGTCAATTTAACGATAATACCATTAATCAAGTAACTACACTGCTTTCACCTGCCAGACATATTTTAAGAAATACCACATCAGCAACCCGTTTCCCTATGGCTGGAAATACTTTTAATCAACGTGTTATGGCAAACATGACATACCGCATGATGAACTATTGGTTACGTTCCAGCTCCAAATCTGATTATGGAATACCTATTGAAACCCGCTCACCATTTCTTGATTACCATATCATTGAATACTGTATGCAACTTCCGCCTGAATACTTGATTCATCAAGGTTGGCAGAAGCATATATTACGTTTAGCCGTAGAACCATTGCTGCCGTCAAGTATAGCTTGGCGTAAAATTAAAATGGGATTTCCCTTTCCATATAAAACATGGTTAACACAAAATAAAACAATTTTCCTCGAAAAAACAAAAGACATTGATTGTCCATTTATTGACATCAAAAGCCTATACTCTCGTTATGATATACTCGTAAGAGATGCTCCTATTTTACTGTGGCGTATATTTTCCACTTTATTGTGGTGGAAAAAGGTAATTGAACAACGCCAATTATAAATGTAACCGTTCACCAACTTGCAACACACATGGGAAGATGCTGGCATCCAATCCGCCACACAACGTCTTGCCGCTTACGGGCAAGACGACCATGTACGGTTGTTTGGACAGGATATTTTCGCGATATTTGAGGCTGCGGGCTTTGCCTCCCAATGCCGCGCCCACGCTGAGCTGCTGCCCGATCATTGCCCCACAACTTACGGGGTAAATCGTGACGAGCCTTTCATGGCATTCAGCAAGGTAACACTGCCTCCATAAAAATGCGGGCTTGGAAATACTTCCCCACCCAAGGCAGCCCTGACAACCCGTGTAAAAAACGCAAGATATTGTAGTGGGGCAACAGGTGTACCGCACGGGCGTGGAAACCGCTTTTCTCGACCAAGCGGACATTGTGTTCCGGCGTTCGCACCGCAATATGCTCAGGGAACTGCTTGACGATAAAATTCCGTGCTTTCATTTGCTCCAAAAAAAACGTGGCATTGGGAGTATGCAAATACAACCGACCGCCCGGTTTCAGACTGGTTTTTATTGCCTTTAATAGCATTACCCAGGCTTCGTCATACACGTGTTCAGAAAAATCCATCGCAAATGCCACGTCAAACTTTGCAGGATTTTCAGCACAAAAGTCGATAATGTCGGCACACACAAAATACGCCCCTGCCACACCGCTAGCGGCTTGACGTGCTTGTGCCGCGGCGATGAAATCTTGGGAAAAATCCACCCCAGTATAGGATTGCACCCGCCCCGCCACCATCGGTAGCAACATCCCATTTCCACACGCAAAATCCACCACATGATCAATGGGTTGCAATTTCATGAGTGGAACTAGGCGTGCCAAACGCTGCTGGGACTGTTGCGCCCCAAAGGCTTCCACATAGGTCTTGCCGTATAGCTCTTTTAATTCTTGTTCGGTCAACATTTTATTGTCCTGATTAACCTATTTCATTAAACAACGCTTGGTACGCCGCTACAGTAGTTGTCAACCTAAACCGTGTTTCCACTTGGGCGCGATTGAATGCCCCCATGCGTAAACGTAAAGCTGCATCTTCTGCCAGTGTCTGGATCGCTGCGGCAAAGGCTCCCACATCCCCCACCGGACACAAAAAACCACCCTCACCGTGGACAATTTGCTCACGCAACGCGGGCAAATCCGATGCCACTACGGGCAAACCACTCGCCATTGCCTCTAACACCGCAATGCTGTGCCCTTCAGTCACACTGGGTAATAATAAAATGTCCATGCTTTGGTAAAGCTTGGGCATCGCTGAGTGCGCCACACGCCCCAATGCCCGCAAACGGGGATGAGAACCCACCGCCGCTTGCTCTTGTAACCCTGCGGTATAATGGACGCTGATGGATTCATCCAAACCCGCCAATATCGGCAACAGCCACTGCACCCCTTTGCGGCGTTTCGCATTACCACTGAACAGCACCCGGATTTCCCCATCTTCGCGCGGCTCAACCGGCACAAACAGGGTTTCATCTACCCCGTTGTAAATGACTTTTATCGGTTGGGTAATGCCGAAAGCCTCTCCCAAAGCTTCAGCAGTAGCATGGCTGACAGTCGTCAAAACATCTGCTCGCCGCGCAGCTTGCTGATACAACCACCACAAATCAGTCTTAGCATGGAGATTTTGCAATAGACTGCTGTATGGATAAACCGCTTTATCCAAGGTAAAACCGTGCGCCGTAACCACTAAGGGCGCACCTTTACGCTGATGGAAAATTGCTGATTCCGGCACGGCATGAATAAGTCGCGCAGGTAGCTTACGCCCCAAGGGATAGTATGACGGTGGAAAATAGCTACGTTTCGGTGAATATGGCAACAACTGATAGTTAGGCAACCGCTGAGCCAATTGTGAATGCACTACAAACGCACCATTACCCCTTGGTACTGGACTTAGAATCATAATTATTGCCCATCTCGTCATTCGTCGTATCTACATGGCATCACTCGTTAATGTAGTGATAGCATCAGCTAATGAGTATAATGAGAAAAATAAAATGAAACCACTACAACACACCACCATCGCCATCATTGGCCTCGGCTACGTCGGCCTGCCCCTCGCGGTCGAATTCGGTAAACACTACCCCACCATTGGTTACGACATTAACCCCGCCCGTGTTGCGGAATTGCAAAGCGGCAACGATCATACCCTAGAAACCACACCCGCCGAGCTACAGGCAGCGCAACACCTGCATTACACCAGTCACTTAAACGATTTACGTGATGCCAATGTGTTTATCGTCACCGTGCCAACCCCGATAGACCGACACAAACGCCCGGATCTGACTCCGCTTATCAAAGCCAGTGAAAGCGTAGGCAAGGTGATTAAGGCCGGTGACATCGTTATCTATGAATCCACAGTGTATCCCGGTGCGACTGAAGAAGACTGCCTGCCCGTGGTGGAAAAAATATCGGGACTGACATTCAATGTCGACTTTTTTGCAGGCTACTCCCCGGAGCGTATCAATCCCGGTGACAAAGAACACCGCGTCACCACTATCAAAAAAGTGACCTCTGGCTCTACCCCAGAAGTGGCGGAATTTGTTGACCAACTGTACCGCAGCATCATTACCGCAGGCACGCACAAAGCCCCCAGTATCAAAGTAGCGGAAGCCTCAAAAGTCATTGAAAATACCCAACGTGACTTAAATATCGCACTCGTCAATGAATTAGCCCTGATCTTTAATCGCATGGGAATCGACACCGAAGCGGTGTTGCAAGCTGCCGGAACCAAGTGGAACTTCCTGCCGTTTCGACCCGGTTTAGTCGGCGGGCATTGCATCGGCATTGACCCGTATTATTTGACCCACAAAGCAGAATCGTTGGGCTATCACCCGGATATTATTCTCGCTGGGCGACGCATTAACGATGGCATGGGCGCGTATGTCGCTTCCCAACTGATCAAAGCCATGGTGCAAAAAGACATTCCCGTTGCTGGGGCTAAAGTGCTGATTATGGGACTGGCGTTTAAGGAAAACTGCCCGGATTTACGCAACACCCGCGTGGTCGATATTCTCAAGGAATTGCGCGGCTATCGGATTCAAACAGAAGTTTACGATCCTTGGGCTTCGACAGAAGATGCGCAGCGCGAATACGGCATTACCCCCGTGCAAGTACTAGAAGACAGTCAATACGATGCCATTATTCTCGCGGTAGCTCACCAACAGTTTCGCGACATCGGTGTGGCAAAAATACAAGCCCTTGGCAAACCAGCACACGTCATTTATGACCTGAAATACCTGTTTGCCGCTCATGAAACTACCTTACGGCTATAAACCACCGTTTATCCTAAAACCACCACCAACACCATAAATTCATTTCATAGCCATTTTCAGCAAGGTATCATCACCGTAACACCATAAATATTCTAACAAGTGAGCCATGATTCCTCTCAATGCATCGATTCCATTACCCGGTTTGCTACGGCAGTTGGTTGCTCAGGAAATTCTCAGCAATGAGCAAGCCAGTCAAGCCCTGCAAAAAGCACGGATTGATAAAATGCCGCTGGTGTCCTGGTTGGCAAGGTCACGCCTTGCCAGCACAGCGGATATTGCTTACGCAGCAAGTGTGGAATACGGCCTAAGTTTTGTTGATATTGACCAAGTAAACATCACCCCGGCTATCGCCAACTTGTTGAATGCCGAACAAATGCAAAAATTGCATCTGATTCCGCTGTATCGTGGTGCAAAAACACTGATGGTCGGGCTGGCAGACCCGGCATACCTCACGCACTTGGATGACGTGAAATTTGCGACCGGGCTAACCCCCGAACCGGTTTTTGTCGAATACGATAAATTACAACGTTATTTAAATGCCGACAGCGGCGAAATCACCCAACCCAACCCGGTAGTCGCTGCGCAGCAATACAATTCCGCACCGTCGATTGTGCTGGACACGCGCGACCTCAAAGGTAAAAACGACAACGAAGAATCTTCCGTCGTTGAGTTTGTCGATAAGCTGCTGGCACACGCGATCAACGCCAAAGCCTCCGATATTCATATTGAAATTTTTGAGAAAAGCCTGCGCATCCGCTACCGCATTGACGGTATTTTGCAGGTTGTGGCAACCCCACCGAACGATTCCGCCCAACAATTGATTTCACGGATCAAGGTATTAGCGCGTATGGACATTTCCGAGCGGCGTGTACCACAAGACGGGCGCATTCGCTTTACCCTCAATGCCAAGAAAAAAATCGACTTCCGGGTCAACACCCTGCCCACACTTTACGGCGAAAAAGTGGTCATGCGGATTCTTGATTCCTCCAACGCCACCCTCGGCGTGGAAAAGTTAGGGTTTAGCCCACGCCAACAACAGGATTTCCTCAAAGCCTTGCAAAAGCCGGATGGGATGATTTTGGTCACGGGGCCAACGGGAAGTGGTAAAACAGTAACCCTGTACACTGGGCTTGGTATTCTCAATACCCCTGAGCGTAATATTTCCACTGCCGAAGACCCCGCTGAAATCAATATGCCCGGTGTTAACCAAGTCAACGTCAACGCCAAAGTCGGGTTAACTTTTGCGGACGCACTGCGCTCATTCTTGCGCCAAGACCCGGATGTAATCATGGTCGGAGAAATCCGTGACCTTGAAACCGCTGAAATCGCCATCAAAGCCGCGCAAACCGGACACTTGGTGCTATCCACTTTGCACACCAACAGCGCACCGGAAACTCTGACGCGCTTACTAAACATGGGCGTACCACCGTTTAACATTGCTTCGTCAGTACACTTGATTGTGGCGCAACGCCTTGCACGGCGGTTGTGTGAAAAATGCAAACGCCCTGCTACCAATATTCCGCCCGAAGCGTTACTGGATCTGGGATTTAAAGCCGAAGAAATCCCCAGCCTCACGGTTTACGAACCCTGCGGCTGCGAGGAATGTTCCCACGGTTACAAAGGTCGGGTCGGGCTTTACCAAGTCATGCCAATCTCGGCGGAAATGGGGCGCATGGTAATGAATGGCTGTAACTCAATGGAATTGGCAGACCAATCCCTCAAAGAAGGCATTTTCGATTTACGTCAATCGGGTTTGGAAAAAGTACGCCTCGGCATTACCTCGTTAGCGGAACTGTCGCGCGTCACCACCGATTAAGCCCACCAGTTATCCATAAAGAATCCACGGGTCATCATGCTCATGCTAGACTGGGGCTAAGATTATAAAAATAATGCAGAAAACAACCCATGCAAAGCGTTAATCCAAGCCGTAAGCCCTTGCCGCGTGCTGCTGTACCAGCACCAAAGCCCGCTGCCCAGCCCACCTACATCTGGGAAGGTGTTAACCGTAATGGCGTAAAAATTCGTGGAGAAACCCAAGCCGTCAATCCCAACTGGTTACGCGCTGAATTGCGCCGTAAAGGGATCAATCCCGGTCGGGTATATCGCAAACCGCGTACTTTGTTTAAACCTGCCATCAAACCCGCAGACATTGCCCATTTTGCGCGGCAAGTTACCACCATGATGCGTTCCGGCGTACCAATGGTGCAATCATTGCACATGATTGCCAGTAGTGGGGACAACCCTTCGGTACGCGATTTAGTGAAACGCATTGCGGGTGATATTGAAAGCGGCGCAAGTTTCGGTGATGCCTTGGCGCGTCATCCGCGTTATTTCGATAAATTATTCGTCAATCTGGTAAAAGCCGGGGAACAAGCCGGTACACTGGAAACCATGCTCGACAAGGTGGCGACTTACAAAGAAAAGAGCGAGTCGCTCAAAGCCAAAGTCAAAAGTGCCATGATGTATCCGCTGATTGTTATTATCGCGGCGTTGGTGGTATCGAGTATTTTGCTGATTTGGGTTATTCCACAATTTAAGGAAGTTTTCAGCAGTTTCGGTGCCGATTTGCCCGCCTTCACCTTAATGGTCATTGGCATGTCAGACTGGCTCAAAGCGAACTGGTGGATACCGCTGCTCGGCATGATTGTGGTTGGCTACAGTTTCAGCACTGCACGCCGCAAATCCAAAGCCTTTGACCGTTTTGTGGATCGGGTATCACTGAGTCTGCCGATTATTGGCAATATCCTGAACTTGTCAGCAATTGCACGCTTTGCCCGCACCTTAGCCACCATGTTT
This sequence comes from Thiothrix unzii, assembly GCF_017901175.1. Taxonomy (NCBI): domain Bacteria; kingdom Pseudomonadati; phylum Pseudomonadota; class Gammaproteobacteria; order Thiotrichales; family Thiotrichaceae; genus Thiothrix; species Thiothrix unzii. The sequence goes on along the minus strand of NZ_CP072793.1, from coordinate 3,511,814 downwards.
GCCGCAGGTGTGCCCTTGGTCGAGTCAATGGATTCGGTCGCTGGGGCAACCGGCAATGCGGTGTATGAAGAAGCGACGTTACGGATGCAAGAAGACATCTCGCGTGGTGTACAATTAAACACGGCAATGCAAACCACGCAGGCATTCCCCAATTTCATTATTCAAATGACTCGCATTGGTGAAGAATCCGGGCGGGTGGAAGACATGCTCAGTAAAGTAGCGGATTATTACGAAGAGCAAGTGGACACGTTGGTGGACACCTTATCCAAGCAAATTGAACCGCTGATTATGGCGGTACTTGGGGTCATTGTTGGGGGGTTGGTCATTGCCATGTACCTGCCGATTTTCAAACTGGGTGCTGTGGTTTAACCCATAACAAGCGATAACGATGGAACTGATAAATTTATTAAGCACCAGCCAAACTTGGCTGTTGGTCATGGTCGGGCTATTTTCTTTACTGATTGGCAGTTTTTTAAACGTGGTCATCTACCGCCTACCAATCATGCTGGAACGCCAATGGAAACAAGATTGTCAGGAATGGCAAAATGACGCACCGACAGAAGTTCCCACCAGCGACTTTAATTTAGTCGTGCCGCGCTCCGAATGCCCGACCTGCGGTCATCGCATCAGTGCGTGGGAAAACATTCCGGTGATCAGTTACCTGTTTTTGCGGGGGAAATGCGCAGGGTGCCAAACCCCTATTTCCATCCAGTACCCACTGATTGAGCTGACAACGGCATTATTGTCGGTATTAGTCGCTTGGAAAACCGGCTACGGGGCAACATTGCCCGCATTACTCGGTTTTACCTGGGTGCTGGTGGCGTTAGCCATGATTGACGCAAAAACCATGTTGCTCCCTGATGTACTGACTTACCCGTTATTATGGGCGGGCTTGCTGCTGAACATGGATAGCTTATTTACCAGCCTGCCCAACGCGGTCTTGGGTGCGGTATGGGGCTATTTATCGCTGTGGCTGGTGTTTCATTTATTCCGCTTACTAACGGGCAAAGAAGGCATGGGTTACGGTGACTTCAAGCTACTCGCGGCACTCGGTGCGTGGGGTGGCTGGCAAATCTTACCGTTTGTGATTTTCGCAGGCTCATTACTCGGCGCAGTGTTCGGCATCGCTTGGATGATTATCAAACGTGAAAAGCACAGCGTACCCATGCCATTCGGACCTTGGTTAGCCATTGCCGGATTCATCGCGCTGATTTGGCACGCTGAGATTTTGCGCTACATGACCCAAATGTTTATGCCGTTTTAACGGATAACCACCGCTGAGGACTTATTTCGCGGGAATTTCATGCCAAAACGGTAGCGCACGTGGCGGATCAATATTACGTGCCACTGGCGTATTCATCGGATCAACCGGCGGCGTAACGACTGCTACGGCTGGTTGCTCCTCACGCACTTTGGCACGTATCGCAAATTTTGGTTTGATCTTCGCGGCATACCACGAATTAGCCGGAGCTTGATAACTGTAAGCTGCCATCGGGTCAACAGCCGTACCTTCGGCGAGTGCAATGCTGGCTCCGCTGAAACTGGCCACAAACAAAATGGTAGTCAATAGTGTGGGTGATTTCATAACAGTACTCCTTGTACGTAACAATACATCCTGTGTTGATAGCACATCCGACGGAAAACGGGGTAAATCGGGTGATATTTACCCCGTTTTTCTGCCATTAACGCAATGGGCAGGTGTTAGCCGGACGACGATACACCCGTTGCGTATAGGTTTTTTCGCTGACCACGCCCTGAGTACGCTGATAAACAGGTGATGGGCGACTCACGGGAGCAGCATGATGATAAACCACTTGTTCACGATGCGCGGATGAACGCACGGAGCGGTGCATTGCTGGTTGCGGGCAACGCGCTACTGGCTGCGGGCGGTGTCCTGCCGCATGACGTGGTGCGTGGCAACGTACCCGTTGATGGCTGACTCCACAGCAACCATTAGACGCAATATTGGTGCCTTTAATGCGCAAAATCGGGCCACTTTGGTTGGCTTCCATCGTGCGCATATCCTCAATACCACCTGTCCATGCCTGTGCTGCCGGGGATGCTAAAAATGCTAAGGCAAAACCCGCGATTAACTTTTTCATAATTCAACTCCATGAAGAAATAACGACACCCTGTTACAATGCTGACAATGCCCACTACTTTCGGAAACCATGCCGCATGACAGAACAGGAAAAAACCACTCATTTCGGGTTTCAACAAGTACCCGTTACTGAAAAAGCTAATCGGGTTGCCGAGGTATTTCACTCAGTAGCCGACAAGTACGACATAATGAACGACGTAATGTCATTCGGGGTACACCGCTTGTGGAAACGTTACACAATTGATGCCGCCGGAGCGAAACGCGGTAATCGGGTACTCGACCTTGCGGGCGGCACAGGTGACTTAGCAGCAAAATTCGCCCGTATCGTTGGTGATGACGGCGAAGTGATCCTTTCCGACATTAATGCGTCGATGCTGGAAAACGGGCGGGAACGCCTCACCGATAAAGGCATTGGCGGTAATGTGCGTTACGTGCAGGCGAACGCAGAGTGTCTGCCGTTTACGGACAACCATTTTGACATTATTACAATGGCATTCGGGTTGCGTAACGTGACTGATAAAGATGCTGCGTTGCGCTCCATGTACCGCGTGCTGAAACCGGGCGGACGCTTGTTAGTGCTGGAATTTTCCAAGCCTGTCGTACCCGGCTTATCGCCGATTTACGACCAATACTCGTTTAAATTCCTGCCGATGATGGGCAAATTGATTGCCAATGATGCAGAAAGCTACCGTTATCTGGCGGAATCCATTCGGATGCACCCCGATCAGCCGACCCTCAAAGGTATGATGGAGGCAGCGGGATTCGAGCGCGTTACTTACACCAATATGACGGGCGGCATTGTAGCCTTACACAAAGGCTACAAGCTCTAACTTGACAGGTCGTGGCTTATCAGCCCGACACCAACGCTACTGGCATGGTCGGGCTAAACTCCGACCGGCGGTTTTGCTGTTGTTTCTTGCGCTGTAAATACGCCTTATGCCACAGCGCGGGCAAGCTTAAACTGGCTAAGAAAAACACCAACGCCACCCATTTCTGATTATCACTCAACGCCCAATCGCCCCAACGGAACGGGATATAGCAATACAAAACCACCAAATGAAACGCAAACACCTGCAAGGAATGCTGCCCTAAAAACGCCAGCCACCGCCCCGGCAATGCCAGCAGCTTGAACACCCCAAAGCGTTTATGCCATGCAATCAAACCTGCCACCACATACACCATCGCGAGGAAATTCAACAAGCGCATCCATGCCATATTGTCGCGGGCAATATGACGGTATTCCTGCAACCACGACACCGCCGCCGCATCACCTATCCAGCCATGAATATAACCGTGACGTTGCAAAAACAAATACGCCACAATCGCAACACTCGCACTAAACAACCACGGATTAACACGCGGCGTAGCATCTTTGCTGTCAAAGCGTAAAAAGCCCAGCACCATACCCAGCACAAAAACCAATTGCCAGGCGAATACATGGAACGCACCATTACGCAACATCAGCGCGTCCGGTAACAAACGCTCAAACGCATTCCCCAAACCGTATTGCGCCCACCACCACAAACCCACGCTGCCAGCCAAGACCATTGCCACCCCGACCGTGCGGTATTGCGTCATCCAGCGCAACGCAAAGGGCGCGGATAACATCAAGATAACGTATAACGGCAACACATCCAGCATCGGCGGTTTATAACCCAGTGCCATGCCCGACAGTAAACCCCGAATCGGCTCAGCCTGCATTTCCGTGGCAAAACTTTTCCAATACGCCCCCGACAAATCCGTCGCCACCGTGAACACAAACACCGCCAGCAGCACCATTAAGTGATACAAGTAAATCACCCCGGCACGATGCCACACCCGCTGCTCCAGCACGTAACCACCCGCGCTGTGATAGCGGCTATACACCAATGCCACCAGCATTCCCGACAAGAATACAAACCCTTCTGCCGCACTCACGTAACCGGCAAATTCGTACAAGTGCTGGAAAAGCGGCTCACCAAAATGGTCAGCCGCCATAATTATTAGCATGATGCCTCTCAACACATCCAACGACAGATCACGGTTCATCGAAATATTTTTTCCTTGCCTAACGCTGTTTTATTAATAATCTGCACGTAACGCTGTACGTGTAGCGCATTCTACTCTACAATTCCCGCGCCATATCCTTGGCCTATTTCGGTATTCAACCGTTTCGGACTCCCGACAGCATGAAATCAGCCATCCATTCCATTTCACTCAGTTTCACCTTCGCGCTACTGGTGCTGGCATTGCCTGCAAACGCCAAGGATACAGGCTGTTTCCCGCATGTCCAACAGATCGCCGCACAAAAAGCGAGCGAAGCCTTCGTCAAAACACCCATGATGAAGGTGGATACCGGACGCATCACCTACGACCATTACCAGCACATCAAGTTCCTTGGTAATCAAACCTTCTGGCGCAGCGAAAACCTACCGTTCCAACTGGAATTCATGCATCCGGGAATGCACTTCATCCGCCCGGTCAAGCTGTTCACGTGGGAAGATAACGCAGAAAAACCCATTACGTTTTCCAAAAAATACTTCGACTACACCGAAGTTAAAGATTTACACCTCGAAAACGACGAAGCCAATATGGGTTTCACTGGATTCCGTATTCTGTCCAAACTCGGACAGCCTGGAGCCAGCGCACCTTACAATGAAACCGTGGTTTTCCAAGGTGCGAGTTATTTCCGAGCATTAGGGCAAGACCAGCGTTACGGTTTATCGGCACGCGGACTCGGTATTAATACCTCATTAGAAGGCCAGGAAGAATTCCCCGATTACACCCAGTTTTGGATGGAAAAACCGGAAAAAGACGCAGAAGAGTTGGTAATATGCGCCCTGCTAGACAGCCCATCACTCAGCGGCGCAACCCGTTTCGTCATCAAACCGGGCAAAAGCACCGACATTGAAATCGAAACACAATTGTACCCGCGTAAAGACAGTATCAGCGAAGTCGGCGTCGCACCGTTGACCAGTATGTTCTTCCACGGTGAAAATTCGCCGCACCAATACGGTGATTATCGCCCGGAAGTGCACGATTCTGATGGTTTATTGATTCACAATGATGACACTTGGCGGTGGCAGCCGCTGGCGGAAGTACCTTATTTCAATGTGAAGTCGATTCCCACCAACGCGCTGCAAGGGTTTGGCCTGATGCAACGTGACCGTAATTTTAACAGCTACCAAGATTTGGAAGCTTGGTATCACGCACGCCCCAGTGTGTGGGTCGAGCCGTTGAATGCGTGGGGCGATGGTCATGTTCAGCTCATGCGTTTACACACCGAGTCCGACACTGTGGATAATATGGTGGCCTACTGGAAAGGCGAAACCGGCAAAATTCCGCAACGCCTGCACTACCGCTTGTCCTGGCGCAGTGAAGACCCCAGCGCACACCAACTCGGTAAGGTCTATGCGACGCGCATTACTAACCGCGCGGTGGATTCTTTACCGGGACACAAGGGTAGTATTCGTTTTATTATCGACTTCCATGACTTACCTAAATTGAGCAAAGCACCCAAGGCAGAAGCGAGCTTGCAGGGTGCTGGCAAGGTCAAAGAACCGGTTGTTCAGGAAAACCCTTACATCAAAGGTTGGCGCGTCATCGCTCAAGTTTTCCCGCAAAACTGTGAAACACCGCTAGAATTGGACATTAAGCTGACAAACGGTGGAACCCCAGTGAGCGAAACATGGTCTTACCCGATACCACAGTCATTGTGCATTGCACCATGATTGCAAGGAACCCCAAACACTGGCATGGTAATTGCCTCACTTTTACGATCTCTACTTAGACAGAAATACAAAGCAATGAAAGACACAATGACTTCCGTATCCTCCCAATACGTTACCGATACTGGCCTGCGCAGCGAGGCGTGGGCGCACGCTCGCAAACGCGCAGACGATTATTTGAAGCTGCATCGCTTACCTAGCGCAGAACACGAGCAATTACTGACGCAAGTAGCGCAAAAATTAACTCGTGCTGCGCCATGTGATGATCAAGCGTTGATTCAACTGTTTATTAGCACCGTACAGCAAGAACTCGTTGCCCAACAAGCGCAAGCACGCACTCAGACTGGCCCGCGCTTTGAGCGCAGCAGTATCCGGGTTGCACCGTTGCGAGCGATTACCTTGTTGCCACGTTCACTCCAAGCTTAAGCGTAATGGAAGAAAAGCCATCCCTGTGGCGTGATGCAGCCAAACAACGACGGCAGGGTTTCTTTGCCGTCATCGCCCTGCTGACTGGATTAGCCAGCTTTTGGTTAGGTGTTAACCTGCCCAATGGCTTGCCATTGATCTGGAAAATCTTGGTAACAGTACCGTTTGCGGTGCTGTTCTTTTGGTTGGCATTGGGTTTCGTCACGGCATTAGCGGGGTGGTGGGTATTACGGCGCGGCGACCGTTATCGGATCGCCAGTGCCCCCGGCACACCGTTACCAGAACTGTGTACGGTAGATACCACGGCGATTTTATTGCCGATCTATAACGAAGACATTGCCTACGTTTACGCGGGCTTAAAGAGCATTTATCAATCGCTGGAACGCAGCGGTAATCTGCAACATTTCGAGTTTTACATTCTGTCCGACTCGGATGATGCAAGTAATTGGTTACGTGAGGAAGCCGCGTGGTCGGCCTTATGTCGCGATCTTGGGCAAACCACCCGCATTCATTACCGTCGCCGCAAACACCGCACCAAGAAAAAAAGCGGCAATGTCATGGATTTCTGCCGCCGCTGGGGTCGTCGTCACCCTTACATGGTGGTGCTGGATGCTGACAGTTTAATTACCGGCGATGCTTTAGTGCGCATGGTCGATGCAATGGATCGCAACCCGCGTGTGGGCTTGGTGCAAGCACCGCTGTACACCATTGGTTTAGACACCTTGTATGCACGTGGGCAACAATTTGTTAACCGCTTGTACGGGCCAATATTTTTCGCAGGGCTGCATTTCTGGTGGTTAGGCGAAAGCCAATATTGGGGGCATAACGTCATTATCCGCACCCAAGCGTTTATGGCGCACTGCCACCTACCGAAACTGAAAGAAGGTGGCTCGTTAGGCGGGGAAATTCTCAGCCATGACTTCGTAGAAGCAGCACTCTTAAATCGTGCAGGCTGGGAAACTTGGCTGGCTTACGATCTGGAAGGCAGCTTTGAACGCCCGCCACCGACGTTAACCGACGCATTAAAACGTGACCGCCGCTGGTGTCAGGGCAACTTGCAGCACTGGATGATCATTTGGTCACACGGCATTTCCAACCTGCATCGGTTTTTATTGCTGGGGGGCATTATGTCCTACCTCAGTTCGCTGATTTGGTTCGGTTGGTTGTTGATATTAACCATCATCGCAGTTTTTTACCCAAAACTGACGTTGATTCCGTTAACGGCGGGGAATACCGCGCTGTTGGTAATGACATTGATTCTGCTGTTTTTCTACAAAAGCTTTGGGGTTGCGTTATCAGCACGCCGCGCCAATGTCGCGCACTTCGGCGGTAAAACGGCACTCACCGCCAGTATTTTGACGGAAACGTTTTTGTCGATGCTGACCGCCCCCGTGCGCATGATGTACTACAGCAAGTTCGTGGTGGAAATTTTACGCGGCAAACGTGCGGTGTGGGGTACGCAACAACGTACCGGCGGCGGCTTGCAGTGGATGGATGCTATCCGTGAATTTGGCTGGGTTAGCTTGACTGGCTTCGGCTGGGGCTTGCTGCTGTTAATCCTCAATCCAATGGCGTTTTGGTGGATGTCGCCCGTGTTGGCGGGGCTGTTACTGGCAGTACCGTTGGGAATGCTCACCAGTGTGCAAACCAGTTTGGAAAATCCGCTGTTCCGCACCCCAGATGAAGCCGCACCGGATTTCATTTTGCAAAAATTCGAGCAAAACTACGCCGAATTGCAAACTCATCCATGCATTTCCACCCGTGACTTGTTTATTCGGATCGCGGTTGACCCATTGGCTTTCCGCCAGCACATGAGTTACATCCCGCAGCGTACCAATGTACCCGCCTCCACGCGCCAACAACGCGCTGAATGGTTGGAACGCTTGCTCACCCAAGGCCCGACGGCGATTTCTAACAGCGAACGTCTGGTGATTTTGGAAGATGCGGAAATGTTGACGCAATTGCACGCACAAGTGTGGCAATTGCCGGAAGCACAATTTAATGAGCAGTGGATGTCACAGATTTAACATTCAACCCCTGTGTCAAGGCACGGGGGATTTGCGCACTAACAACCATGCTACCAAAGCACCAGCGATACCACCGAGCAAATGCCCGTCCCACGATACACCCGATTGCCAAGGCAATATTCCACCTAACAATGTCCCACCATAAACAAACGCGACCAGCACACTGATAAATAGTGGCATGATCCGCTGCTCCCGAAGACCCGACACGATCAAAAACACCGCCAGCCCGAACACCAAGCCGCTGGCACCAATATGCAACGCGTGACCACGCCCAAACAACCACAGCAACACGCCTCCCAACACTGTCACTGCCACGACTACCAAGCGCGAATCCGCCCGCGACCCTGCCAGCAAGGTTAATAACACCGCTAATGGCACACTGTTATTCAACAAATGCGAAAAGTCAGCGTGCAAAAACGGCATTGTTACCACGCCCAGTAAACCGCCAAAATCACGCGGCACCAAACCAAAACGCTCCAGCGGCAAAATCAAGTCCAGTAAAAACACGCCCCAGATTGCCAGCAAAAATAACGCTACCGCTGGTAACTCTTCACGAATACGATGCACATGACTTTGCATAATTACGCCTCATCTGTCTGCTGTAAACACCCCGCCAATACCGCCTGATGGTGTGGTGCACCCAGCGCGTTCATGGTGTCGATATTACGTTGCGGAATCGCATCCACATCCGGGTAATGCGTCACTGCCTGTTCCAGAGAATCTTCACGAATCAAATGCAGCATCGGATAAGGCGAGCGATTGGTATAGTTTTCTGCGTCTTCGGGGCGCGTCCCCTCAAACTGATAATCCGGGTGAAAACTTGCCACCTGAAACTCACCTTCGTAACCTTCCTGCACCAACAAACCTTCCACCAAATCGAAAAAGTCGTTGTAATCGTAAAAATCTTCCAATACACCGGGGTGAATTAACAAAGTTGTTTCCACTTCAGCCACCGGCACAGAGCGCAGATAGGCTAATTCCTGCTGTAAATCTTCTAACAGGAACTCTACCCGTGCGGAGTCGGTCACAACATAGCGGACTTGCCCACCGTTAAACGGCTTATGCGCAAACGGGCATAAATTGTGTTTCAGGACGACATTTTCTAGCCAGCAGCGAGTCTGGGCAATATAAGTAGCATTGTTGTATTTCATGGTAAACTGATCTAATGGGTACAAAAGAGGATTTCAAGATGCATCTTGGCATAAAAGGGCTGGTATTGGCAGGCTTGTTGTGCGGCACATTGCCCACCCACGCCGCAGGCAACATTCAGGGAATGCGCTTTGGTGACTGGGGCGGTAATTGCGACGCACAAGTGTGCTATATCCAACAGGTGCTTAGTCAAGGCGACGCGCCGTTAATGATCACCGTCATTGGCTACGCCCCCGGCAAACCTGATCCCACGGTGATTTTTGAATTACCAGCGGGCATCCACATCAAAGCTGGGGTGCAGTTGCAGGTGGACAATAACCCGCCGGTGAAATTCACTGGCAGTTGCGACAAAGATTATTGCCGCGCAGGTTTCGCACTGGATCAAACCATCATTCAGCAATTCCAAAGCGGGCGCAAAGCCAGTTTGAGCTTTACCCCAGCACCGAAGAAAAAACCGACAGTCTTACCGTTATCCCTTATCGGTGTGACCAAAGGTTTGAGTATGTTGCGCTAAATCATGCAGCTATCAGCCTATCGTTTACTGCTCTACCCGCTGCAACCTACGGAAGCCGCGATTTTGCCCGCGTTGCAAACCTGTGGGCTGTTAGGCGCACCGTTAGCGGCAGGCGTATTCGCCACGGGTGAAACTTTTCTTGATCACCTGTGTTTTTTGGGGTGTTCACCACACATTGAGCTGGAACCGTGCACTGACCGGGTATTTTGTTACGTGCAATTACCTGCGGATAATACGGAAACCACGTTTCAGCCGATTCGTAAACCGGCATTAAACCTCAAACAATGGCTGGTCATTGGTAATGTCCACGAAGCCGAGGCCGTTCCCGACGCAACTTTATTGAGCTTGCTGGAAACGGCTACGGCGTGTCGCTGGAAATTTGCCTACCTGAAACCCTGAAAAGTTTTCAGCGGCACTCCCCGGCAACGTAGCCCATCACCCGCGAATCCGCACACGCCGTGCAATCATTGGAATACACCGCCTGCTCTTGCGATGGGCAGGGCGTGGTTACACACCGAATGCCGCTGTCACGGGTAGCGCACACCGGGGCGTACACCTCGTAACAAATTTCCGGGCGCGGTTCACGACATGAGGTAAATGCACCAGCAATGACGGGTGTAGCAATGGCTTCTTGCGCATCAGAACGGCTGCACCCCGACAGGGCAAACAGACTCAGAAGACTGCCAAACAGCAGCATTTTTGACACTTTCATAAAACGACCTCGCAAAGGTTTTGTTTTGATAACACTCAATAGCTTGCAACAACTCACCGTTATCCGTACCCTTGTCACAACCTTTCGTCTGGAATCTGGAGCCTGCACATGAATATTGAACAAGCCCGTTTTAACATGATCGAACAACAGATACGTCCGTGGGACGTACTTGATCAGACCGTGCTAACGACTTTTGGTTTTATTCCACGTGAAGCCTTTGTGCCAGATGCCTGGAAAAACCTCGCTTTCGCCGATGTGGAAATCCCACTGGGTCACGATGAAACCATGATGCACCCCAAAGTAGAGGCACGTTTATTGCAGGCACTCAATGTGACACCTGACGATAATTGTCTGGAAATCGGCACGGGCAGCGGGTTTGTGACCGCGTGTTTAGCGCATCTTAGCAAACATGTGGACAGCGTAGACATTCACGAAGACTTTACCCGACAAGCGGAACAACGCCTGCTGGATAGTGGTCTTAAAAACTACAGCCTGCATACCGGCGATGCGCTGCGTAGTTGGAGTTCGGGGCAGTTGTATAATGTCATCGCAGTGACAGGCGCATTACCCAACTACTTACCGCGCTTTGAAGAGCAACTCGCGGTGGGTGGACGCTTATTTATTGTCATCGGCACTGCGCCTGCGCAGCACGCGATGCTGGTAACGCGCCAAGCAGAGGGCGAGTTTACCCGCCAGATGCTATTTGAGACCGGCTTAAAGCCATTACTGGGTGCAGTTACCGAAAGCCGCTTCGTGTTTTAAGATGCGTCATGGCTTTTTATTAACTTATGGAACGACTTATGAAAAAGCAGATTCTGGCCATGCTGATTGCCGCTTCTTTGGCAGGCATTAGCCATAACGCAGCAGCGGAAAACCTGCTGCAAGTTTACCAACGCGCGAAAGGCTATGATGCCCAGTTCAAAGCGCAAGAAAGCAGCCACTTGGCCATTTTAGAGAAGAAGCAGCAAGCTCTCGCCGCCAGTAAACCGCAAGTCAACTTGTCCGGCAAAGCGGGTTACAGTGCCTCACGGGACAGCATCACCAATAACACCGTCGATGGCGAAAATGCCAACTACACGCTGCAACTGGAAAAATCCCTGTACAATAAAGGCATTAATGCCTCGATTGCAAAAACTGACGCGCTCGTTGGGCAATCGAACGCGGCATTAGAGTCTTATCGCCAAGACTTGATTATGCGCGTCGCAGATGCTTATTTTGCTGCACTCATAGCACAAGACAGCCTCAATTTTGCCAACGCCGAAAAGGCAGCGATCAGCCGCCAATTGGAACAAACCACCGCTTACTTTGAAGCCGGACGCTCGGCGATTACCGATGTCAAAGAAGCTGAATCCAGCTATGCTGCTGCGATTGCTCAAGAAATAACTGCAACACAACAATTAGACGTGGCACGCGAACAATTGCGGGTTATTACCGGCGGCTTTTATCCAAGTTTAAACGCGCCGCGCAGCAATATGCCGCTGGCAATGCCTACCCCTAGCAGCATCGAAGCATGGGTAAATACTGCCAAACAAAACAACCACTTGTTACGTGCCAGTAAACATGCGGTCACAGCAGCGCAAAAAGAAGTCGAAGCACAACGTGCCGAAAAATTCCCGCGTGTCGGCTTATACGCCAATCACACTGGCTCGTATCTGGATAACGACACCTTTAACAGTCGTAAAACCAACGACGCAGCAGTCGGCTTGAGCATGAGTTTACCGCTGTACACGGGTGGTGCAACCTCCTCTAAAATCCGCGAAGCCCGCCACAAATTACAGCAGTCGCAGCAAGAAGGCGATTTGCAAGCACGTATGACTGAGCAACAAGCACGTTCAGCATTCCTCAGCGTGCAATCCAGCATTAGCCAAGTCAAAGCCAATCAACAAGCCTTGTCTTCGGCTGAAACCGCCGCAGAAGCTACCCAAGCCGGATTTGAAGTCGGCACACGTACTGCTGTAGACGTGCTGAACTCCTTGCGGAGTGTGTTCCGGGCGCGGCGCGACTATGCCAGTGCGCGTTACAGTTACCTGCAAAACAACTTAGCGTTGCGCCAAGCAGCGGGTACTTTGAGTGAAAAAGACGTGGTGGCCATCAATGCGTTCTTAACCGAAAGCCCCAAAGCCCTAGTGAGCGAACCGCAAGCCGATGCAGCCAGTGCGCCCGCAGCGGATAACATCGCGGTAACGCCAAAGCAATCTAAAGTGATGCCCGAACCCGCAGAGCAAGCCCAAGCAGTGGCGGAACCTGCGTCAGAAACAGGTGCGGAAAGTTTTGATTATTACGTGATGCCGGGAACGCCTAAGTAAGTCTCTCACTGTGGAAGAAATCCTCCCCCAGCCCCTCCTTTTTCAAAGGAGGGGAGCAAGAGGAAAGTTAGTGGGTTAGTCCCAGTTCAACGCTCCGCCCGTTTGATATTCGGTCACGCGGGTTTCAAAGAAGTTCTTTTCCTTACGCATATTGGATTGCTCGTCCAACCAAGGTAGAGCGTTTTGCGCACCGGGGAACGGTTCATCCATGCCTAACTGACGCGCCCGACGATTCGCAGTAAAGCGGAATTGCTCGTGGTGATCTTGCTGGCTGTAACCCAGAATTGGCGTAGGCAATAAGAATTTAGCGTAATTTACTTCCGCCGCCTCTGCCTCATCCCACATGTCACGCACCGCTTGCGGGTCGAGCTTGACGTTCTCTTCCTGCATAATCTGGCGCACCACACGAATGCCAAATGAGCAGTGCAACACTTCGTCACGCATAATGTATTGCAATTGCTCACCCGTACCTTTCATCAAACCACGACGCTGCAACGCAAAAATCGGCGAGAAACCGTTGTAGAACCAGCAACCCTCAAAAATGCCCGCAAAAAACGTGTACGACATCACGAAATTATGCAGATCATCACGGTTTTTCAGGTCAATATCATGGCGCAAGGCATCGTTTAAACGGCGGTTAGCAAGCTGGATTTTACCGTTGATTTCCGGCACAACGCGGTAACGGTTATAGATTTCCGCCTGATCCAGACCGATGGTTTCGATGCAATGCTGGTATGTCCAAGTATGCAATGCTTCTTCGTACACTTGGCGGGCTTGGTAGATTTGCAACTCCGGCGCGGTCATTTTTTCCATGACAGCCAAACCGATATTACGCATCGCCAGAATGTCAGATGTGGTTAAGTAAGCAAGCACGTTTTCGTAAACATGGCGTTCGGCGGTGCTGAGGTTGTGATGGTAGTCATGCACATCCTGCGCCATATTGATGTCGAGCGGTGTCCAATGGTTTTTGTTGGCATTGAGGAAAAATTCCCATGCCCAAGGGTATTTGAAGGGTGCGAGCTGATTAATGTCGCCACTGCCGTTAATAACGCGCTTGTCTTCGGCACGAACCGGCTGCTGAGGTTTGAAAGGTTCTTGCGTAAACGTTTTACGTTCGGTACGCAAGGCATGTGCTGTTGAAGCGGCTTCCATTGACTCCGAGCCGGAAGCCGCACCAATTACCGACGCTGCAAGCGTCGCCGACTCCGTTGGCGATTCAATTGCAACTTGGGTTTTTGCACTGCGCTCACTTTCAACTACCTCCACAGTAGGTTCATCAACAAACGATTCATCAACTAAATTCAATGACGGTCTGTAGCCGTTCGTGCGCGGCACGGAAGCGGCAAGGGGGTTGTCCCAGTTCAACATGTATTTTACTCTCCTGAATGCTTAATGCCAACTAAACCATGGTTTAGTGTCAACAAATAGTAATTTTGTACGGGTTATTTATGCACAAATACCCAAGGGAAGCTGACTTTGCTGAGGTGATTTAATCTTCCCCTCTTGCATCAATGACCAATCCAACATATTCAAGATACTAGCTTTCACAGGTCTTTTTTCATCCCAAAAAATGAGTGAAGACAATAATTCTTTTGCTGCATCAGAATGCAATAGTGCAAAAACCTTTTGCGCTACCGCCTCTTCATCAAATGACAAGTAATATACCGTGTCATCAAACATGACAGGCTTTCCCTCTATGGGCGCAATCAACCTAAAATCCAGTGACTTATACAACCCACAAATGGCGATACGCCACGGTCGAAAAGAATAAGTGCCAACGCCAAAGACCGAAAATTGCGGGTTTTTTATATAAATAGAGCTGGCACGCGCTCCTAAAATATCCGCATGTTTTTGCAAGTATCTCCATGTTTTTGGTGTACGTGTACGGATACTATCTGTTGATTCACCGACATACCGCTGAGTAACCAGCAGGTATTTCTTCCTCCAACCTTTACCACTACCAATATCAGAACCTTTCATCAGGGGGTAAAGATAATCCGATTCCAGATCAACTGTTTCACCATAGCCGTTTTGCAATGTTTGCCCATGACGAGTCAGTTCCATTACCGCAGCCGCATCATGCTTGACACCAGAACGCCACTTTTCAGGGCTTTTCCCCACCAACGCAACATGAGCATCGAACGCATCCAAATCAGCAATACTCAACCCCAACCGATGCCCGACACGCTGCCCCTGTGTCGATTCTAAATTATCAAATACTTGGTACTCATCTGTTGCTACCACGGCATTGTTGAAACGCACCACCAGCAAACAAGCGTCGACCGACACATCAAAAGCCTTCTTCGCGTCTATTTTAATGATGCAACTACTAGCTAATGCCAAGCCCTGCCGTTGGGCATGGGCAAGTACTTTACGGGCAACAGCAGTTTTCACCAGCATTGCCACATCACCTTGCCGCCCTTCCATCCAACGGAACACCTCCAGCAGCATCCATTCCGAAATATCGAAATTGGCTTTGCCCGTAATAGCATCAAGCCCGTTATGGTGTTGGAAATTGGCTTTACGCGGCAAGTTGACCCCACCGATGCCACTTTGGACTGAGTTTGTTACCCAAGGAAAATTTCCCAATACCAGCAAAGCACCTGAAGCTTGTTCCAAAATAGCTTGCCAGCGGGTTGCAAAAAAATCAGCTTGAGCCAAATAAACACGCCCTGATTCCAGTTCATGCTGCAAACGTAAACGCGAGGTTTCCAAATAGTCGCTATTAACCTCAAAACCCATGATTTTTTTTGCTGTTGGGAAGGACTGAACGGCAGCAACAACAAAAGCACCAACACCACAAGTTGGCTCAATCACTACGTCAGGACAAATACCCAACGCAGTCAAACGCTTACACACAGCCAATGCCAACGAATCAGGTGTTTGGAAGTCACCGAATTCAATACGTTGTTTGCGTGCAGCAGCGGTAGTCATACTTGCTGCCCCCGATACACAGCTCGAACACCGTCAACATTTCCTGCTTTTTCAATAACACGAGAGTATTGCAACCTCCATTGCAGAGCATTGGAAATCGTTAAATAGCCTTGCTTGGGTTTATTTTGCAGAATTTCTGCCACCAGATTATCCAAACCAACGTCATCCACAGGCAGATTTTTCTCTGACAGAAAAGCGACTAGATCATCCCTGTTACCATCATTCTCCAGAATGTCACGGATGCCCTTGGTCATTTGGAAATCAGCCGTATTTTCTGCTTCCACAAAAATCGTATCAGAAATATTCAGATTAGCTGTACGGGCAAACTCATCATCCGTTTTGCCGTACACGAAAATGATTAACGAATAACCTAGTCCATACACTTTTTGCCGTGCTGATCTGAACGGGCATGATGACTGCGGCTGACGAATGCTGGTGACTTTCATATCGACCAGCAAACTGGGGAAGTCGATGCCATTGGCAGAATTCCCCTCCTCGAATTGATACCCTCGCCCACGCAGAAAGGCACTGAATTTGTGCTCGAGATATGTACCGACAGCCTTACCGTCCGTCACGCCGAACAGCGATGGCTCAGGATGTTGACTTTCGAGAGCAGCAAATCGTGCAGCTTCGGAGCAAAGTGATTCAATGCTCAATTGCATTACTGGCAAGCCTCACACTCTGGATCCAGCAACGAACACGCCTTCGGTGCTTCCGACCCCACCGATACCAAATTCGCCGCCCGCTTAATCCCTGCCACGCTATTCGCTGCCGACGAATCATCCGAGCTGGTCTTTTCCGCGCCTGTCGCCCCCAAAGTACGCAGGTAATAGGTGGTTTTCAGCCCACGTACCCACGCCAGTTTGTACAAATTGTCCAGCTTCGTGCCATTCGGCTCTTTCATGTACAGGTTGAGCGATTGCCCCTGATCAATCCATTTCTGGCGGCGGCTGGCAGCTTCAACCAACCAACGTGCGTCGATTTCAAACGCGGTAGCGTACTTGGCTTTGAGCGCGTCCGGCACACGATCCAGTGGTTGCAAGGAGCCGTCGAAGTATTTGAGGTCGTTGATCATCACCTCATCCCACATGCCGAGTGCTTTCAAATCCTGCACCAGATACGGGTTGATGACGGTGAATTCGCCCGACAAATTGGATTTGACAAACAGGTTCTGGTAAGTCGGCTCGATGGATTGCGACACGCCGCAAACATTGGAAATGGTCGCGGTCGGGGCAATCGCCATCACGTTGGAATTGCGCATTCCTTGGGCTTTGACTTGGTTGCGCAGTGCATCCCAATCCAGCGTTTGGGTATGGTCAACGATGAAATATTCGCCGCGCTCTTCGCCCAGCAATTCCAGCGAGTCGATCGGCAGGATGCCTTTGCTCCACAATGAGCCGTTGTAACTGGGGTACTTCCCACGCTCAACCGCCATGTTGCTAGAGGCACGGATGGCGAAATAAGACACCGCTTCCATACTTTGGTCGGCAAACTCCACCGCCTCCGCCGAAGCGTAAGCGAGGTTCATTTTGTACAGCGCGTCTTGGAAACCCATGATCCCCATGCCAACCGGACGATGGCGCAGGTTGGATTTCCGCGCTTGCGGCACGCTGTAGTAATTGTAGTCAATCACGTTATCCAGCATCCGCATCGCGGTGGTCACGGTGCGTTCCAGTTTTGCCACATCCAGTTTACCATCGTTGACGTGCGCGGTCAGGTTGACTGAACCAAGATTACATACCGCAATTTCACTGTCATTGGTGTGCAAGGTAATTTCAGTACACAGGTTGCTGGAATGCACCACACCCATGTGCTGATTGGTATAGCGCACATTGCACGGGTCTTTGAAGGTAATCCACGGATGCCCAGTTTCAAAGATCATCCCCAACATTTTTCGCCACAATTGCACCGCTGGTACTTTACGGAACAATTTGATGTCACCACGTGCTGCTTTGGCTTCGTATTCAACGTAACGCGCTTCAAACGCTTTGCCCGTCAAATCGTGCAAATCGGGCGCATCGTCGGGAGAAAACAGCGTCCACTCGGCTTCTGCCGCCACCCGTTTCATAAACAGGTCGGGAATCCAGTTCGCGGTATTCATGTCGTGGGTACGGCGGCGTTCGTCGCCCGTGTTTTTGCGCAGTTCGAGGAAATCTTCGATGTCGATGTGCCATGTTTCAAGGTAAGCACAGACTGCCCCCTTGCGTTTGCCACCCTGATTCACCGCGACCGCCGTATCATTCGCCACCTTCAAAAACGGCACAACACCTTGCGATTTGCCATTCGTGCCTTTGATATGCGCCCCCATGCCGCGCACCCGTGACCAGTCATTGCCCAAGCCACCCGCGTATTTCGATAGCAAGGCATTGTCTTTAATCGCGTCGTAAATCCCTTCCAAATGGTCAGGCACGGTAGTCAAATAGCAAGACGACAATTGCGGGCGCAATGTCCCGGCGTTAAACAGCGTCGGCGTGCTGCTCATGAAATCAAAGCTGGACAGCAGGTTGTAAAACTCAATCGCCCGATCTTCGCGCTCGACTTCGTTAATTGCCAAGCCCATTGCCACGCGCATGAAAAACACCTGCGGCAATTCAAAACGCACCCCATCGTGATGCAGGAAATAACGGTCATACAGCGTTTGCAAACCGAGGTAAGTAAACTGCAAATCGCGTTCCGGCTTGATTGCCGCGCCCAGTTTCGCCAGATCGTAACGCCCTAAATCATCCGCCAAACGCTCGACCTTTACCCCGATCTGAATGGTTTTTTTCAAGACTTCCGCATAAAGCTCAACCATTTCGTGCTGGGTGGCTTCGGTGTGCTGGCCTTCGAGGAAACTCAAGGCTTCGCGGCGCAAGCTGTCCATCAACATCCGCGCGGCTGCTTGGGAATAGTTGGGTTCGCGGTCAATCATTACGCGGGTGCTGATAATCAACGCGGTGGCAACTTCTTTTTCGGAAATGCCATCGTACAAATTGCGCATGGTGGCGGTCATGACTTGTTCAGCACTGACACCTTCCAAACCGTCAACCGCTTCTGCAATGATCTTGCGTAACCGATCTTCATCCAACGGTTTCAAATCGCCGGTAGCAGATTTTACGTGGATCACGTTTTCGGATTTTTTGCCTTTTTTCTTGGATTTTGACTCTTTTTCAGCACGTAACCGCGCCCGTTCGGCACGATACAGCACGTAGCTGCGGGCGACTTTGTGTTCACCAGCCCGCATTAACGCTAATTCCACTTGATCCTGGATGTCTTCAATGTGCACCATGCCACCATCGGGGGTGCGGCGCAGCAGGGCTTCAATCACTTGTTCGGTCAGCTTGCGCACCGTGTCGTGAATGCGTGCCGAACCGGAAGCCTGGCTGCCTTCCACATCGAGAAACGCTTTTGCCATCGCAATCTGAATTTTACTGCCATCAAAGTCCGTAACCTGCCCGTTGCGGCGCACGACTTTGCAGTGAAGCTGCAATTGCACGGGTGAAAGAGCCGTGGTGAATGAACTTTTTGATGTTATTTCAGGTGCGCTGGCAGCTTGCATGGTGATCCTCGGTGTCAGAAAACGGCTTGACAATACAGTTGAATTTTGATTTAGCCCAATAGTGGATTTCTTTTGGGTAAATACTATAGGATGTGTCTATATCGGTGGTCAAGCACAACATATTGTCAAAAACGTGTGTAAAGCCTGTGGATAACTCTTGCAAGCCTGTACCGGTACGGTGTTGCATCGTTACGTTGGATCATGAAAAAATCACGATTTGTTGCATCCAAGTTTCGATAGCTTGCGTACAATGCAATGAATCAGCACGACTGATTACAAAACAACCTTATTAGATGTATGGAGAGTACTCTCATGAATGCAAAATCATCACTGAAATTAGCTTTAGGCACGACTTTCGCAGCAGGTATCGCATTCGGTGCGACCCAAGCTTTAGCAGAAAATCCGTTCTCCGCCGACAAACTCAGCAGCGGTTACATGCAATTGGCTGAGAATAAAGCAGGCGGCGAAATGAAATGCGGTGCTGGCATGTGCGGCGCGAACATGAAAAAAGACGCGGAAGGTAAATGCGGCGGTGCGAAAGGTGACGAATGCCCAGCCGATACTGACAAAGACGGCAAAGTCACTAAAGACGAATTCATGACTCACCACGAAAAAATGTTCACAGAAGCCGATGCTGACAAAGACGGCTCTTTGAGTGCTGATGAGCGCAAGGCATTGCACGCTAAGATGGCTGAAGGCAAATGCGGCGGCAAGCAAGGCTCTTGCGGCGCGAAAACGCAAGCAGCACCAGCAGCGGCTGCGCCAGCTACTCCGGCTGCACCTGCGGCTGACAAACCGGCTGAAAGCGCGAAATAAGCGCGTATGGGGTTGCCCCATCCACGGCAACCCCTTTCCTTGCTTTCACACAGTTAATTGCCAACGCCTTGTTACCCTTGTATTTTCTGTTGATAAGCACAACGACGAGGAGGATGGCAATGAAAACCCTGTTAATCGCGCTCAGCCTAATGCTGTTTGGCGCAGCACACGCGGCATCACCGCCCGCACACCCCACCCAACTGGAAGCCGGACTCAATAACCCCGGTTATCAAGAAAAACCAGCGTGGTTTAAAGAATCGTTTCTCGATTTACGCGACGACCTCAGCGAAGCCAAGGCTGCTAACAAGCGTGTCATTTTGTATTTTTACCAAGACGGCTGCCCGTATTGCACCAAACTGCTGCAAGACAATTTTGGTAAAGCCGACATCGCTGATAAAACCCGTAAGCATTTTGAAGTGATAGCCATTAATATGTGGGGGGATCGCGACGTAACCGATCTCGATGGCAAATCCGTCACTGAAAAAACTTTTGCTGCCGCCCAGCAAGTGCAATACACCCCAACACTGCTGTTTTTGGATGAGTCCGGCAAAGTGGTATTGCGCGTCAATGGCTATTACGCCCCCGATAAATTCAACCTCGCGCTGGATTTTGTCGCGGGTAAACACGATCAGGCAGGCAGCTTCCGCGACTATTTCGCCAAACTCAAAGCAGATGGCAAAATTAACCCGTCCAGCAAAGAATACACCCTACCCCGCAGTTTACCGCAGCCCTTACGTTTACAAGAGGCGCGTAAAGGCACAGGCCGCCCCTTGATGGTGGTATTTGCTAAGGCAGATGAATGTGACACTTGCGCGGAATTGTTCGACGATATTTTCAAGCGTGAAAATGTGGTGTATTCACTCGGCGGACTCGACGTAGCGCAAGCCAACCCGGATGCGGACACCGCGATTCAAACCCCGGATGGCAAAGACATCAAACTCAACGAATGGGCAAAATCGCTGGGGATAAAATACAGCCCCAGCGTGGTGTTTTTCGATACTGATGGCAAAGAAGTGTTTCGCACCGAAGCGTATTTAAAAGCCTTTCACATCCACGGGGCGTTGGATTATGTCGCAACAGGTGCGTATCGCGCCCAACCGGAATTCCAACGTTACTTGCAACACCGTCGCGAAGTGCTGGAAGCCCACGGCTTTACCGTGGACTTAATGAAATAAGCGAATTATTTCAGCGCCTTATCCAGATGTGCGGCAAAGGCCGCCGCTGGCATAAACCCGACTTGGCGGTATTGGCGCAATTCCTGCCCGTCCTTGCTGAAGAACACAATCGCAGGCGGGCCGGAAATCTTAAAGTGTTGCAGCAACGCTTTGGATTCCGGGGTGGTTTTACTCACATCCGCTTTCAACAATACCGCCGTGCGTAATTGCGCCTGCACTGCGGGATCAGAGAACGTGTATTTCTCCATCTCTTTGCAGGTAACACACCAGTCCGCGTAAAAGTCCAGCATCACCGTTTGTCCTTTAGCATCAGCCAAGGCTTCGTTCACGGCATCCAGCGTAGTGACGGTGCGAAACGGAAGCGCAGTGGATTCCGTCGCGGCATTAGCTGCCCCGAAACCGCGTAACGGTTGCCACAATTCACCCTTGCCGGTGGTGCTGCCTACCAACACCAAACAGCCGTAAACCAGCACCAAAATACCCACGCCTTTCCAAAGCTTACGCCAACCGGTACTTTCGGTGGTTAATGGAGTCAACGCCCCCAAGAAAATCGCGGACAATACCAGCAACGCCGCCCACAACAACAAACTGACCGAGCTTGGCAACACCCGTTCCAGCAACCAAATGGCCACGCCTAACAACATCACCCCGAAGACGGCTTTAATCGCCTCCATCCAGCCGCCCGCACGTGGCAACCATTTACCCGCCGAAGTGCCGACCAAGAGCAACGGAATGCCCATGCCGATACTTAGCGCGAATAACGCCATGCCGCCCAACAGCGCGTCGCCAGTATTGCCGATGTAAATCAAAGCCCCCGCCAACGGCGCGGCGACACACGGCCCAACAATCAAAGCCGACAACATCCCCATCACCGCCACGCCCACTAAATTACCGCCTTCTTGACGATTACTCAGGTTGTTCAAACGGCTTTGAATCGCACTGGGCATTTGCAACTCATAAAACCCGAACATGGATAATGCCAACAACACAAAAATCGCACTGAACCCCGCCAACACCCAAACATTTTGGAACGTTGCCTGCAAGTTCTGCCCGAAAACACCTGCTAATACGCCCGCAATGGTGTACGTCACCGCCATGGCCAAGACGTAAACCAACGACAGCACAAACGCTTTACGTGGGGTTAAATTTTTCTGCCCAACAATAATCCCGGACAAAATCGGAATCATCGGAAATACGCACGGGGTAAACGCCAATAACAACCCAAAGCCCAAAAATCCCAGTAAAGTCAACACCGTATTACCGCTGGCAAGACGTTGTGCAATGGCATCTTGTTCCGGCACTGGCTCTGTCGTCGTGGCAGCGGTTTGCGCTACGGGTACACTGGTGGTTTCCCACGTCAGCGCGGCGGGGGCAGATACGCCCACTTTAAATGCCTGTAATTCTTCTGGGTAACAAATCCGCCCTTCCTCACAGCCGCGCCACCCCAACTCCAGCACAAAATTACCCGGTTGATTGGCATCGGTCAGTTTGAGGGGAATCACGATTTCTGCGTGTTCGTACAAGGCTTCGATATTACCGAAAAATTCATCGGTCTTTTTCTTGCCATCCGGCAGTTGCGTCTCACCGACCACCACACCATTCACCTGATGGGTTTTTACGATAAAGCGGTCTTTATAGAGGTAATGATTGGGCGCGACGACCCACGACAGATAGAGTTTATCGCCCTCCCAACGCGGCTTTCCAAACGCAAACGCCTGTTCCGGGGATAAACCTTCGTCACCAAAATCGAATGCGGCGGCATCCGTCGTCGCTGGTGGCGCGGTAGCAGCCGGTGGTTCAGCCATTACCACGCTGCTGGCTAACAATAACGCCAACAACCACACGTACCAGCCTTGAATCCAGTTTCGTTTCAACATACCGTCACTCCTCCTAGCTCTTTTCTAACATTTTCAGCATTCTACCGTGAGTCGTCATGCAATTGCAGTTCCCACATTCGCGCATACAACCCTTGCAAAGCCAGCAACGTCGCGTGATTACCCTGCTCGACCACTCTGCCTTGATCCAGCACTAAAATCTGATCTGCATCAACAATGGTGGATAAGCGGTGCGCAATCATCAACGTGGTGTAATGCCCCGCGACTTCGTGCAGGGTGTGCTGAATCGCCTGCTCCGTTGCGCTATCGAGTGACGATGTGGCTTCGTCGAAAATTAAAATTGGTGGTTGTTTTAAAATCGCCCGCGCAATCGCCACGCGCTGTTTTTCGCCGCCTGATAGTTTTAAACCGCGCTCACCCACCATGGTTTCCCAACCCTCTGGCAGGCTTTCAATGAAATCAAAGATATGTGCCATTTTCGCGGCGCGTTCAATATCCACTTGGCTGGCTTGCGGGTTGCCGTATTGCAGGTTGTAACGAATGCTGTCGTTAAACAGCACCGTGTCTTGCGGCACAATTCCAATCGCACGGCGTAAACTGGCTTGGCTGACCTGCGCAATATCCTGCCCGTCGATTAAAATACGCCCGCCAGTCACGTCATAAAAGCGGAACAACAACCGCGACAAAGTGGACTTACCCGCACCGCTATGCCCGACCACTGCCAATTTTGCCCCCGACGGCACGCTGAAAGATACCCCGTGCAAAATCGGGCGTTCCGGTTGATAGCCAAAATCTACCGCCTCAAAACGGATTTCACCGCGCGTCACTTGTAACTCGCTCGCCGTCGCACTGTCTTTAACCTCTTGCGGTGTTTCTAGCAAACGAAACACCATATCCATATCCGCCAGCGTGTATTTCACTTGCCGATAAACAATCCCTAGCGTTCCCAGCGGCAAAAACAATTGCAGCAAAAATGCATTCACCATCACCAAATCGCCAATGCTCATTTCGCCTTGCACGACCGCATTGGCAGCAAAAAACATAATGAACGTCACACCAATCGCAATAATCGACGACTGCCCGAAATTCAATATCGACATCGAAGTCTGGCTTTTCACGGCAGTTTCTTCCCACTCGCCGAGGGTGCGGTCGTAACGCTGCAACTCCAGCGTTTCGTTATTGAAGTATTTGACGGTTTCGTAATTGATTAAACTATCAACTGCTTGGTTGCTCGACTGCGAATCCAAACGGTTCATTTGATGGCGATGATCCATGCGCCACTCGGTAATTTTCACGGTAAACAGCACATAAACCGCCACCGTCGCAAAAGTAATCAAAGCAAATACCGGCGAGTAATTGCCCAACAAAATAAACGCCACCAAGGTAAATTCCACCGCAATCGGAATAATGCTGAACACCATGAAATTCATCAAAGTACTCACCGAAGCCGTGCCACGCTCCAGATCACGGCTGATTGCCCCGGTTTTACGCTCAAGGTGGAAACGCAGCGACAAATTGTGTAAATGCTCAAACACCCGCACCGACAGCTTGCGCATGGCGTGGTAGCGCACCCGCGCAAACACAGTGTCACGCAACTCGTTAAACAGCGCACTCGCCAACCGCAATGCACCGTAACCCAGCAGCAAAATTACCGGCAAAATCAACACCTGCTCCGGCTTACCTTGCAATGTGTCCACGATGTCTTTTAGCACCACCGGCACACCGACATTCGCCACTTTGGAAAAAATCAGGCAGGCCAGCGCGAATAAAGCCCGTCCCCGGTATTCCCACAAAAATGGCAACATGGAGCGCAGGTTATGCCAATCACGGCGGTTATCGGTGGGGCGTTCGGTGCGTGTGACCATCATATTGCGTATCTTTTAGAAAAGAGGAATACATGATAGCGCACAAGTGAAAGTGGGGGCAGTCGCATGTACTGCCCGCCCTGCCAAGGCTACCGCAATTCTCACGCAAATAAGACCTTGGCACGGTGGGCATCACCTCAGTTTGAGGTACTTGAGTTAACTGCGGTTAAACAGCTCGTCTGAACGGTAGTCACGACGACCGGGATCGCGGAAATCGGTGTAAATAATCACCCGTAACCGCCCGTCAGCCAAACGCTTGAAACGGATGTCACGTTTGGCAAAACCCTGATCAATCGTGCCACGCAACCAACCACCGGCGATGCTATTCGCGCCGACTTCCTGCCACTCACACGCGGTTGGATGGCAAGAACCGTACAATTTAATGTAAAACGGTTCGCCCGGTGGATAAGGTTGCCCATTCAAGATCTGATCCTGACACTGAAAACGCACATTAGCCCGAACGATGCCACGAGTATTAGCATCCACATTTGTCCATGCCCCCGCTTCACCCGGCGTTACACACAGCGCGGCGGCCGGGGCAGCATAAAACCCCGTTAAACTCAGTAAAAACAACAGACTTGCAATGATATTGGAACGTTTCATAGTGATTTCTCCCTCTGCTTTGGTTAGCTTCGCCTCTCGCTAAGGCTTGGGATAAAGGTACTGCGAAACCGCGCGTGATTCTGTGAAAAAGTACCCAAAGCTAACGCAACCACCGCCCGCCCCACTGGAAACTCGCCAGCCCCGCAAGGATCAAGCCAGTCCCCAGATACACCGTCAGCGACAACGGCTCGTGGTTTAACCAATGTCCAATCAACAACGAAGTCACCGGAGTCACCAGCGTAATCAACGCCACCCGTGACGCCTCAATACGGTTGATTAAAAAATAGTATAGTGAGAACCCCAACAACGAGCCAAACACCGCCAGATACACAATCGACAACCCAGCCCGTAACGGTATCTGCTGCGGCCATTGCCCATCAAAAATCCACCAAGTCAGCGTGAAAAACGGCAATGACAGCAGCAAACCGCTGGCGGTCATCATCAAGCCATGCTCTTTCGCATCCAACCATTTCAACCACACTGCGGTTGAGGATTGCCCCAACACCCCGCCCAACACCAGCAACACGCCCAACCAGGCTTGCTCACCGGCTTCTTGGCTGCGCAAAAAAATAGTTGCCAAGCCACCCACGCTCAATAACAACCCAAGGATACGGTTTAACCCCAACGGTTCGCCCAAATAACGCTGCGCCAAAATTCCGGTAAATACCGACGATGTGCCCCAAATGACCGCCACCCACCCCGAAGGAATGTACTTCGCCCCCCAATACGCACACAACATCGCCACATAGATACCCAATGCCGACGCACCGTAAGCCGTTACGGACTTGCGCGAAAGCCCCATAGGAATCCGCAACAACATCACCGCCACAATCGCTAACACGCAACCAATCGCCATCCGCGCCGTTAATCCGAACAGAAAACTGATACCCTCTTCCCCACTCCATTTGATGCCCAATGGCGTGGTTGACCAGATAAGAATTACGCCCAAATAGGCAGAAATAACCGACGTTGATGGTTGCACGGGCGTGTTTCGGTGATGATAAAGGCGTGTGGTATACCACAAATAAAAAACCCCGTCAGGGGGAACGGGGCTTGAGATAGTGAGGAGAGAGTTGCATTTTTTTATTCGCCTTCGGGTACGCTTGTTCCGAACAGTCGCATCCATGCGTTTCAGGGCTTACCTTGTAACCATCAATGCTTGTACCCTACTGTGGCTGCTAAACGGTAAAACTTACGTCTTACCTGCTGAAGAGTATAGGCGGTGAATCGCAATCCGCTCAACTAGAGTGCATTAACGGTCGGATTTAGCACTCAAACGGTTAGATGACATGACGTTAATGGCGCGTTTAAAAATTTTGTTTTACGCTAGGTGCTTATCCATCAAGATAGCGTTATCCAACCATGACGACCGCTGCATCCTCGACCGTGCGCCTTTGGCAAATTTCCGACAGCCATTGTTACCCTGATGATTCCACTGCGCTGGAATGGTCAAAGGAAACGGTGTACCCGAACCAATCGTTACGCGCAGTATTAGACCACCTGCAAACGACAGCAGCGGATCATGCGGCACTGTTTATCACCGGGGATTTAGCGCAAGAGGAAACCGCGCAAACCTACCAACGCACCAATGAGTTACTGGCTGACTTTCCGCGCCCGGTATACGTTTTACCCGGCAATCACGACATCCCCGAACTCATGCAGGCAAATTTAAGCGGCAAGGTGACACTCCCCACGCACGTAGCGTTTGGGCAATGGCACGTGCTGTTGCTGGATACCCATTCACCGGGCAAACCCGACGGGCATCTGGATGAAGCGCAATTTACCCAACTGGAACAGCAATTACGCGCTCTTCCTGAGCAGGCATTCGCCATTATCCTCATGCATCATCACCCCATCGACATTGGCAGCGAGTGGATGGATCGCATGGGGCTACAACAAAAACAACGCTTTTGGGAAATCGTCAGCGCGTTTAACAGCGTCAAAGCGGTGTTTAACGGACATATCCATCAAGCGTTTAACGGCGAATACCGCACTGCCAGCGGGCGCGTGATTCCGGTGTTTGGCACACCTGCCACCTGCATTCAACTCAAACCCACGCATCCGGTGTTTGCGTTTGACCACTTACGTCCGGCATGGCGCGAAATCGCGCTGCATCCTGATGGCACGTTGGAAACCGAGGTGCATTACCTGACACTGAGCTAGGCCAACTACACGGAACCGGCTTTTTCCACGGTAAACAACACGCCATCTACGCCCGTTACCCGCACACGTGTTCCCGATGGTAAATCTTCACCCGTCACCCGCCATGCGGTATCGCCGACACGCATGGTTCCGCGTCCGTTGATAATCGCTTCCGTCAGCACGTATTCCTTACCGATGTGACTGTGCAAGCGGTTGTTTAAATCAGGGGAATCACTGCTAATGTTTTCCTCACGAAACCGCGATTTGCGCCAACCCAACACACTGACCCCGGAAACCACCGCAAAAATCAGCAGTTGCCAGCTCAATCCCATATCAGGGATGAGCCACAGCAACAGGCCAGTCACAATCGCGCCGAAACCGAACCACATAACCAACATGGCAGGCACAAACACTTCCAAAGCCATCAGTAATACACCGAAAACCAACCAGTGCCAAAAGGCAAGGTGTTGTATATCCATCAGGTTTTATCCTTCATCGCCTTCCACAATTCATTGATACTGCCAATCGACCCCATCAAACCGCTGGTATCCAATGGCATGAAAATGGTTTTCTGTTGATTGGAATCGGCAAACTTACCCAGGGCTTCCACGTATTTCTGGGCGACGAAATAATTCAATGCCTGCACGTCACCTTGCGCTACCGCTTGAGACACCATTTGCGTCGCTTTGGCTTCTGCCAGTGCCTCACGTTCCCGCGCTTCCGCACGCAGGAATGCCGCCGATTTTGCACCTTCGGCTTCAAGAATCTGGGATTGTTTTTTACCTTCGGCTTCGGTGATTTGGGCGCGTTTTTGGCGTTCAGCCGTCATTTGCAAGTTCATCGCACGCACCAACTCTTGTGGCGGCTCAATGTCTTTAATTTCGACACGCAATACTTTTACGCCCCATGCGCTGGTAGCTTCATCCACGATGGTGAGTACCCGTACCCCGATTTCATCACGCTTACTCAGCAAGTGGTCAAGCTCCAAGCCGCCACACACTGAGCGCAAGTTAGTCATAATCAGATTCAGGATAGCGTGTTGCAAGTTAGCGACTTCATACGATGCTTTGGCGGGATCAAACACCTGATAAAACACCACCCCGTCGATATTAACGTTAGCGTTATCAGCGGTAATGACTTGTTGTGGCAGAATATCAAGCACCTGTTCCATCATATTAACCTTACGGCCTACCTGATAGATGACAGGAACCAATAAACCCAAACCGGGCTGCAAGGTGTACACGTAACGTCCAAAACGCTCGACCGTGTAGGCGAAGCCCTGAGGAACCATCTTCACACCCATGAAAATGAGCGCGACGATGAAAACTAAAATTGCAATGGCAAACGAGGTCATGTTAACTCCTTGGCGTGGTCATCCGCTTGATTATTGTAAGCATAACCAAGTTTAGTCCCGATCCTGCCAAGGAGCTAATATTTCCAGACGAAGCTGGGGTTATTCACTATCAGGTTGGGTGAACGTACTCGTGCGGGTCATCGCGATAGCCGTTTTCGACACCCTTGACCACAATCGACACCGCATCGTGGGCGTGTAAACTTTCCATATGATTGACGCGCACCCAGAAATCGCGCACCGAAGCATCATCGCTCAACGCTTGTTTCAAACGGCGGGCGGCATCTTCACAGAACATGAGATTAGCCGCATTGAGACGAGCGAATTCCTGTTCATCTTCGCGCTTTACGGTGGCTTGTACCGGGGTTTGCAGCGCGTTTTCAATGCAATCAATCAACTGAGTAATCGGCAAATGATTAACCACATCCACCAATTTCACTTTCACTTGGGCAATACTGCGTTGGCTGTGCGGGGTCGCACGGATACCCTGCGTCGTACCTAACCAAGCGTAAACCTGTTGCGCATCCACCGTCACGGTGTCCGCACCAAAGGTTTCACGAAAGCCTTCTTGGATCAATTGACGCGCTAATGCCGCCGAACACGGACAGGTGGAGGAATACGGCACATCCACGCTGATTTCTGTTTCGAGTTGACCATCACGCAAACTTGCAGCAACCCGCACCGGATAGTTTTTCCAACCACTGTTATCACTTAACAGGGAATTGCGGCGTTCAAAATAATCAAAACGGCATTCCAGATACGCGGCATTGCTCAAACCCTGATGGGAATCAACAAACTGCTGAATCGTCGCACCCAACACTTCGGGAGTCAGATCATTCATCGCCAGCATATTGTCCAGTGCCACGTACAAACGCGACATGTGAATACCTTTGCTGTCGGGGTCAGTTAAATTCACATACGCCTGTACCCGCGCCAGCATTTGAATCCGCCCACCTTGTAAGTTTTGCACAAACACGGGCAATTCAATCTGGCTCATTCCGACCCAATTGAGGGTTCCTTTAGGGCCTGTATGCGGCTGCTTGGCAACGTCCGGCATTGCACAAGGCAGTTCCTTACAGGCATTGGTCGAAGTCATGTGTCATTCCTCATTGATCAGGGCAGGTATTTATGTGGGGTCACGGTAACAAAACTGCAAGGTTTACGGTAATTCACCTGCTTATCTGCCGCGTTTTATCCTAGATGACTTTACGCTGCACATGGAAATACCCTAGCAGCGTATGATAGACAGGCCAGATAACGACACTACTCAACAACGATGCCCAATAGAATAAGCCGCCACTGACGCTATTGCCGGTAAAGCCCTGTATCCACAGACTGATGAGCAAATACAAAAACAAAACAGCCGTCAGCAAGGTCATTTGTTGCAAAAAGGCTTCCGGGTTCATGCGTAAACCCAGCCGCACTGCCAAATAAGTGACTAAAACGAAGCCCAGCGCGTGCTGCCCTAAAATTGAACCGTACAAGGTATCAATAATTAACCCCACGGCAAACGCCACCACCAAGCTCACCCGATCTTTAATCACCAAACCCCAATGAATCAGGGTCAAAGCAATCCACTCAGGTCGCCACGCGGCAATCTCTTCGCTCAGGGGAATAATGGTTAAAACAATCGCCAGCAACAGCGTGACTAACACGGCTCCGGGGAAGCGTGGCTCTTTATTCATTAGCGAGTGCCTCCCTGCTGGCGTGCAGGTGCTTCGGGTTTGCGGTCATCAGCCTGCTTAGTATCTTTCGCGTCTTTGTCTTCGTCGGTCACGGGCTTGCTAGACCTTTTCGGCTCAGGTGCAGGCAGTGGCTGCGGCTCAGGCACACCCGGTTTACGCCAGATCAATAAGACATCACGGGTGGCCTCATAATTCACCAAGGGTGCTGCTTTCACCGTTGCCGATGGTGCGCCCTGCTTAAACTCCACCCCTTGCGGAACCACTTTCGCTACCGGAAAACCCGGCGGATACAAGCCACCCAAACCGGAAGACACGAAAATATCGCCTTCTTTAATATCGCTATTACTGGGTAAATTCTTGATTTCTAGCGGCTGCCCACGCCCCGCGCCACTGGCTAAGGCACGTTCACCCGTGCGTTGACTGCGCACTGGAATGGTGTGATTGCGGTCAATTAATTGCAGCACTTTGGAACTAAATGGTGTGACTTCAACGATTTGCCCGTAAATATTTTCGCCGGACAACACCACTTGGTTTTCGTGAACACCGTCATTCGTACCTTTATTTAACAGCATTAAACCACGTACACGGTCATTAGCCGCTTCCAGAATTTCTGCCAAACTGAAGGTATAACTGGCGGAAGGAGCCGCATTTAACATCGCGCGTAAATGACTATTTTCCTGCTGCACCGAACTCAACACCCGCTGTTGCGCGGCGTAAGTTTGGATTTGTTCTTTCAAAGCGGCATTTTCCAACGCCAACTGTGTTTGTGCAGAGAAGAAACCGGCAGTGCGGTTGTAAAAACGGTGGGGAGAATCGACGCTGACCAGCAACGGATAAACCAACATCAACGAAGCGGTGCGGATTGGACGCAGCACATCGGAATGGCGGTAATCGACAGCCATTAACGTAAGTGCCCCCAACAGGAGCACCATAAACCGGAAAGAAAATCCCGGCGTGGAATGGTAGTTTACGTCGTTAATGGCTGCCTCCGCCGCGCTGTCTGGCTATGCTAATCAGTCGGTAGCGAGGAAGTTAACGCCTTCTTCTTCCATGATTTCCAGAATTTTGCCGCCACCACGGGCAACACAAGTCAATGGATCATCTGCAATAACGACCGGAATGCCGGTTTCTTCCATCAGCAAACGGTCAAGGTCACGCAACAATGCGCCACCACCCGTCAGAACAATACCACGATCCGCAACGTCTGCTGCCAATTCTGGTGGGGTTTGTTCCAGTGCCGTTTTCACCGCGCTGACAATGCCGAACAATGGCTCTTGCAGGGCTTCGAGAATTTCATTACTGGTCAAGGTGAAGCTACGTGGCACGCCTTCAGACAAGTTGCGGCCTTTAACATCAATTTCCAGCAACTCTTTGCCCGGATAAGCGGAGCCGATGCTGCACTTAATGCGTTCTGCGGTGGCTTCACCAATCAACATACCGTAATTACGACGCACGTAGCTGATAATTGCGTCATCTAAACGGTCGCCGCCGATGCGCACTGACGCAGAGTAAACGATGCCGCGCAAGGACATGATCGCGACTTCTGAAGTACCACCACCGATGTCCAGCACCATTGAGCCGATAGCTTCATCGACAGGGATGCCTGCACCGATAGCCGCCGCCATAGGCTCTTCAATCAGGTAAACTTTGCGTGCGCCTGCACCCAAAGCGGAATCTTTAATCGCGCGACGTTCTACTTGCGTTGCACCGCAAGGTACGCAAATCACCACCCGTGGGCTAGGACGTAAAATACGGCCTGCATCGACTTTGCGGATGAAATGTTGCAACATCTTTTCGGTGTAAGTGAAGTCAGCAATGACCCCATCTTTCATCGGACGAATCGCGGTGATATTTTCTGGGGTACGCCCCAACATCTTTTTGGCTTCGATACCGACCGCTTCAATGGATTTAGGACCACCGGGGCCACGGTCTTGACGAATAGCGACGACAGAGGGTTCGTCTAAAACGATACCTTTGCCCCGCATGTAAATCAGGGTATTGGCAGTGCCCAGGTCAATGGAGATGTCGTTAGAAAACAAACCTGAAATGGCTCTGAACATAGTCTAATTAATCCGGCTTAAGCTAAAAAAGGGAATGCTTGAACACATCCTGTGTGGTTGTCATTATTCCGCCAGCGGGGACATCGCTGGATACCCCGGAAAGAATCTGCTAAATGTAGCAACCACGACCGCTTTGGGCAAGCCAACTTGTGTGGTAAGTTCACGCTGCGGTTAAAACGCTGGCCTTTTTACCAGATTGACCGGCATTTAGAAAGTAATTCTGGATCAGATGAATAATTTTGTGGACATGATGGCTGTGGATACATTAAGACGGTTTATGTTAGAACGTGCACAAGTGCGCGGTGAATGGGTACATTTGGATACAAGCTGGCAGGAAATGTTAGGCCGTGCCGACTACCCACTGTTTGTTAAACAAGTCTTGGGTGAAGCACTCACGGCAGCGGTGTTACTCTCCGCCACCATCAAACACAGTGGCTCGTTAATCCTGCAAATTCGCGGTGAAGGCCCGATTCATTTATTGGTGGTGCAGGCCACACCACAAGGTACGGTGCGCGGCCTTGCCCAATGGAGCCGCGAACCCAGTGACACCACCTTAAGTGGCGTGTTTGGCGACGCGCAAATGGCGATTACCCTTGAAGCCCCGAATCGCCGGGAACGCTACCAAAGCTTGATTCCACTGGAAGGCGATACCCTCGCGCAAGCATTAGAGGCGTATTTTACCCGTTCAGAACAGCTCCCGACGCGCTTGTGGTTAACTGCCAACGCCCACACCACCGCCGGTCTTTTGTTGCAACGTTTACCGCACGAAAACGCTGATGATGAAAACTGGCAACGTGCGTCGTTATTGCTAAACACCCTGACAACGGATGAATTGGTGGATTTGGAAGCCGAAACCTTGTTGTACCGTTTATTTCACGAGGAAGAACCGCGTTTATTTGACCCTTCCCCGATTCATTTTCATTGCGATTGCAGCCTAGAACGGGTGGAAAAACTGGTGCAATCACTGGGGCAAGACGAAGCCACTACGATTCTGGAAGAACAGGGAAAAATCCAGATTACTTGCGAATTTTGTAACGCCAGTTATACGCTAGATGCCATTGACGTGGAGCAGTTGTACCGGGAAACCGTTCCGGGCAGCGATAGCGTTCACTAACCTACTTAGAACATTAATTAACTTTTGGAAATCCTATGCGTGTCCTGATTGTTTACGCCCACCCGAATCCGGGTAGCTTTAACCATGCAATGCTCGAACATTGCAGTCTTGGCTTACAAGAAGCAGGGCATGAAGTGCGGGTCAAAGACTTGTATGCAGAGGATTTTGACCCGGTGCTGCGTGCCAGCGAGTTGGCGGTGCTGCAACAAGGCAAAATCCCCGAAAAAATTGCTCATGAACAAGAAGCGTTGTTATGGGCTGACGGCTTGGTCTTCATTTACCCGCTGTGGTGGTTTGACCGTCCTGCGATTTTGAAAGGCTGGTTTGATCATGTACTCACCAACGGCACCGCGTTTGAATATTCCCAAGAGGGCGTGAAAGGCTTATTAACCCATCAACGTGCCTTGGTGCTGATTACTGCGGGTGGCTCGGAAGATTATTTCCGTAAAACGGATGCTGAACATTTAATCTATCGTCCAGTCACGGATGGTACGCTGGCGTTTTGTGGGATTGCCGATGTGCATCACCGCATTTACTACAATGTGCCGGGGCAAAGTGATGAAGGCCGCACTGCGATTCTCGCGGAAATTGCCGAATTGGGGCGGAATTTCGCGTGCTAAATTACCGCATTCACGGCGAACGCAACGACACCCAGCCCGTGTTAGTGGTATTGCACGGCTTGCTGGGATCACTGGATAACTGGAGTACCTTTGCACGCAGCCAAGCAGAGCAACGCTGTGTGATTGCGGTGGATTTGCGTAATCATGGCGATTCACCCGCGCTCACGGGCATGGCATACCGCGACATGGCTCAGGATGTGGTTGCGGTACTTGATGCCTTAGCAGTGACTGAGTGCGATTTAATGGGGCATTCAATGGGGGGGAAGGTAGCTATGTTTTTAGCACTCCACCACCCTGCGCGGGTACGGCGACTGATTGTGGTGGACATTACCCCCAAAGCTTACCCACCACGCCATCAGGCATTGTTACAAACGATGGTATCAATGCCGGTAGCGACGTTACGTAGCCGTAAACAAGCAGATGAATGGTTAAGCGCGGTGGTGAAACACCCGATGGAGCGCGGCTTCTTGCTCAAAAACTTAGGCCGTGATGCCAACGGTGCGTTTTATTGGCAGTGCAATCTGGCAGAAATTGTCCGCCATTACCTGACTATTTCCGCTTTTCCCGCACTGACCCTGCAATACGCCGCACCAACATTATTCGTGCGTGGCGGACAATCGGATTACATTGCCACCGAGGATATGCCGCTGCTGCAAGCGCAGTTTCCGCAAGCGCAATTGATCACGATAGCGGACGCAGGGCATTTGCCACACGTGCAAACACCCGCTGCATTTACCACAGCGGTAGCCGAGTTTCTCGCTTAAACTGGAATCCGGCGGTAGGTATTCACACGATTTGACCAACCAGCCAACCAGCGATTTTCGTTACGTGCTGGCGGGGAGTTTCTGACACGCCGTTCTAAAACGCGCATTGCTGCATTGGCGAACTCATGTAACGCAGGTTCGCCGGGGCGGGAAGGACGCATTTCCTCTAAAACCTGCAATAAACCCCAGTTCTGCCCGTTATAACCGCCGCTGCGATTTAAGCCTTCACCCTTGAAGTTGGTGTAATCAATCAAGGCGTACCAACCGCCCGGTGTATTAGCAACCGCATTCAAGTTATTGCTGATGTGTGGACGCAATTGACCGGGGGTATTGTTAACCAACTTAGGCATAGCGCGGCGAGTGCGATCCACAATGTATTGCGCTTGCAACATCCGCGTTTGGTACAACAAATTTTGTAACTCTTGCACTTGTGGGGTGTGCTTAGCCTGCATCAATTGAGCTTTAGAACTCCAAGGCGCACCGCTGTTTTTAGCTTGCTCCAACCAACCCGGCAAGCGCACACCCTTGGTTTGCATATAGGTCAGCAACTCTGGAAATGTATTGCCGAAACGGGCGGAACGCCCTGCCGGATACCAAGTGAAATGCCCAATCCCCATCGACGCAAAATCTTCACCGTCATTCCAGTGCACCAACTTATCGACGCTACCGCCACCTTCGTTTTTGAAGATTTGATCACCAATGACACGTAACTCCGCCGTAGAAAGCATCGGCATTCCGCTGTTATCGGGGGCACTGGCGGAACCGAGATTTTGCGAGGGATAAGGTGAAGCGTTCTGCCCCGCCGGATTCGGTAAATACCCACCATCACTTACGGTGTAAGCGTGAGGTGTAGCAGGCTGGGAAGGATACGTTGCACGATTGCCTTTGACCATCTGTGAGCTTGGGCTGCAAGCAGACAGGCCAACGCTGGCAATAGCTGCCAAAGCCATTACAGCTTTTGTTTTCATTGAGTCACCCTCTTATTTTTATTATTTCCCACTAAAGGGATGCCGTTCTGAATTATTTCGGAAACTATAATGGAAATCGGCGTATTGCCTAACTTTACCCGACAAGCGCGGCGGGTCAGCGCGGGTTTGTATGAAGCTTATGCAAGTTGCTGATTAAACACCCGGATTACGATACGTATCAATCCGATTAGACCAACCGGCAAGCCAACGGGCTTCGTTACGGGCGGGCGGAGAATTACGCACACGCCGCTGTAATACGCGACTGGCAGCATTCGCAAATTCGTGCAAAGCGACTTGCCCCGGCTTACTGGGTGTCATTTCATCCAACACCTGTAACAGCCCCCAGTTTTGCCCTTTGTAACCGCCGTAATACTGCAAGCCTTCCCCTTTGAAGTTGACGTAATCTACCAGCGCGTACCAGCCGCCGGGGGTATTTGCCACCGCATTTAAATTTTGCGCCACTCGTGAACGCGAAGCTGCCGGAGCTGCATTCACCAATTGCGGCATTGCACGACGCGCACGCTCCACAATGTAAGCGGCTTGCAACAAGCGAGTCTGGCTCAATAAATTTTGTAATTCCTGAATTTGCCCGGTCTGTTTGGCTTGAATTAATTCGGCTTTAGTACGCCAAGGTGCGCCGGTATTACGGGCTTGCTGTAACCATGCGGGCAATTGCACCCCGTTGCTGTGTAAATAGGTGAGTAAATCAGGGAAGGTATTGCCAAAGCGGGCGGAACGCCCAGCGGGATACCAAGTAAAGTGCCCAATACCCATTGACGCAAAATCTTCGCCGTCATTCCAATGCACGAGGTTGCTGTAATCACCACCGCCTTCATTTTGGAAGATTTTCGCAGCAATCAAATTCAATTCATTTTGCGAAAGCTGCGGCATTCCGGTGCTGGCTTTAGGGACTTTAACGGAGGCGGGCTTTTTAGCAGGTGTTTTTGCTGCGGTGGAAGGCTTTTTAGGGGAATCATCGTCATCGTCGTGAACCGCCTGCTGGCTACACCCCGACACGGCAAATAGCATGAAAATTACACAAAAGACACTCAAAAACTTTGCACGCAACATGCCACTATCCCCGTATCACAAGCCCAAAACACGAACATCCGTATGAGCGTAGAAATACCGGAAATCAGCCAAACCCATCCTTAATAAAATGGATTGTGCCGATAAAATTTCAGCATGAGCCACAGATACCGTTTAAAGCGGTTTCTGTGGCTATCGTTGCGTAATGCGTGCTTACTTGAGGAAGATGGCTTTGTAAGAAACGTACATCGTGCCAAACAACCAAGGAGCCAACAATAACAACTCCGCAAACAGCACCAAAGCTGCTACCACTAACAGCACCATGCTACCTTCCGTTGCCACTTGCGCAAAAAACAACAGACCGGGAGGCAACATCAGTGCCAACATAATGACCATAACGACCAACACATAAACCAACAGCGATAACGGGTTGCGCAAGCACCCCTGAAAACTGCGGCTCAATGACTCAAACACGGGCACATCGTTGAGCGTGATTAATTGCGTGGTAAACCAAAACAGCATCATCACCAAAATCCCGATAATGACGCTCACCGCCAGCAAACCAACGCTCAGGCCATTCAGCATTTTTGTTGGATCAAAACCACCTTCTTGAATGGCATCCAGATTCATTCCGACCAGCAAACCACCGATGATGATCATAAACAAAATCAACACGCCAAAGGTTAACGCACCCACACCCAATAAAGGCGCAAATTTTTGTTTAAAACCTTCAAATAAATAGTCAAAGCGCAACGCTTCGCCACGCTCAACGGCTCGCATTCCCAGCAACAGACCGCCTGTGAAAACCGGATTTAATAAAGACGTGGCAATATCACCTAACACCGGCACAAATCCCATCACGGCCTGAATGGCAAACAACGCCAGTGTCATTAACACCCACAAGCCCAAATTCGTTTTAACCAACGCCCAGCTTTGCGCTAACCACTGAAACGCGGCACTCGCAGGTAAAGAACGTGGTTCAGCTAACAACTCACCATTGGAGCTTGGTAAAGGCGGCGGGGTAACATCGGACTGAGGCGGAGAGTAAGGATTATTGTCATTCATAGCAGGCTATCCTGATAATTTGAGGAATCAAGCCAGCAGTATAGCCTGCCCAGCGTTACAGGGCAGGCAAATCCAGATTAAACGGCGTATCGCACGGATAACTTATTCAAGCACCTTCGGGACTAAATACAATCCGTCTTCCGTTTCGGGGGCAATACCTTGGTAATAATCGCGCTGATTGGTTTCTGTCACCACGTCGGCACGCAAGCGTTGTACCATGTCCAGCGGGTGCGCCATCGGAGCCACACCATCGGTATCCACCGCTTCCATTTGCGCCACTAAATCCAAAATATTGGACAAGTTTTTGGTGTAAGCGTCGATATATTCATCAGGCATTGCCAAACGCGCCAAATGTGCGACTTTACGAACTTCAGTTTCAGTAATAGCCATCATTAACCTGCCAATTTCTGTTTGAGGATGGCGTTGACCTGATCAGGGTTCGCCTTGCCTTTGGATGCTTTCATTGCCGCGCCGACAAAGAAACCGAACAGCTTGTCTTTACCCGCACGGTATTCTTCGGTTTGCTTAGGGTTAGCGGCGATAATATCGTCGATCATGGCTTCAATCGCGCCCGTGTCGGTGATTTGCTTCAAGCCTTTTTTGTCGATAACGGTGTCGGCATCGCCTTCGCCATTCCACATTGCGTCGAACACTTCTTTGGCAATTTTGCCAGAAATGGTGTTGTCCAGAATGCGTTTGAGTAAACCTGCGAAAGCATCCGCCGTGACTGGCACGTCAGCTAATTCGATACCTGCGCGATTCAAAGCGGCTGCCAATTCACCATTTACCCAGTTGGCGGCAAGTTTGGCATCGCCGCAGGCTTGAGCCACAGCTTCAAAGTAATCCGCCACATCGCGGCTTTGGGTCAGCATATCCGCGTCATAAGCACTGAGCTTGTACGCATCCATGAAACGTACTTTTTTCGCATTCGGCAATTCTGGCAAGGTTGCCCGCACCGATTCGATGAATTCCGGGGTTAACTCCACCGGCAGCAAATCCGGGTCGGGGAAATAGCGGTAGTCGTTCGCATCTTCCTTGCTGCGCATCGAGCGGGTTTCGTTGCGGTCAGGGTCGTACAAACGGGTTTCCTGTACCACTTTGCCGCCGGATTCGATAATGTCGATTTGGCGTTCAACTTCGTGATTGATGGCGCGTTCAATGAACTTGAATGAGTTCAGGTTTTTGATTTCCGCGCGTGTGCCAAATTCCGCACCGGGGCGACGTACCGACACGTTCGCATCACAGCGGAATGAGCCTTCCTGCATATTACCGTCGCACACGCCCAAGTAACGCACCAGTGCGTGCAATTTTTTCATGTACGCGACCGCTTCTTTGGCGTTGCGCATATCCGGTTCGGACACGATTTCCAGCAATGGCGTACCCGCACGGTTTAAGTCAATCCCGGTTTGGCCTTGGAAATCTTCGTGGAGGGATTTACCCGCATCCTCTTCCAAATGCGCACGGGTTACGCCAATGCGTTTGATTGAACCGTCTTCCAGCTCAATATCCATGTGACCAATGCCAACGATGGGTAATTCGTACTGGCTGATTTGGTAGCCTTTCGGCAAATCGGGGTAGAAATAGTTTTTGCGGGCAAACACCGAACGTGGTGCTAAGTGCGCGTCAATTGCCAAGCCGAATTTCACCGCCATGTGCACGGCTTCTTTATTCAAGACAGGCAATACACCCGGCATTCCCAAGTCAATCAGGCTGGCTTGAGTGTTAGGTTCTGCGCCATACGCAGTGGATGAACCCGAAAAGATTTTACTCTTAGTGGACAGTTGGGCGTGGATTTCCAGCCCGATGACGGTTTCCCATTCCATGTGCCGACCTCCTTACGCGAACGCGGTTGGCAGTTGTTTGTGCCAGCCTGTCCATTGTTGGTATTGATGCGCAATGTTTAACATCCGCGCTTCCTCGAAATAATTGCCGACCAATTGGATACCGACGGGCAAACCATCCGCCGCAAAACCGACCGGGAACGTCATCCCCGGCAAACCTGCCAAACTGACCGGAATGGTGTACAAATCTTCGAGGTACATTGAAATGGGGTCATCTGTTTTTGCCCCAATGCCAAATGCTGTGGTCGGGCAAGACGGCCCCATAATCACATCAACCTCGTTAAAGGCTTCGACGAAATCTTGTTGGATCAAGCGGCGAATTTTCTGCGCTTTCAAATAGTAAGCGTCATAATAGCCCGACGACAGCGCGTAAGTCCCGATCATAATGCGGCGTTTCACTTCCGCGCCGAAACCTTCCCAACGACTGCGCTCGTACAAATCTTTCAGGTCTTGCGGGTTAGAGCAACGATGCCCAAAACGCACCCCATCGAAACGCGCCAAGTTCGAGGAACATTCCGCCGGAGCCACCACGTAATACACCGGAACGGCTAAATGACTATTCGGCAAGGTCACTTCTTTAATGATCGCGCCCTTGGCTTCAAACTCTTTGACCGCTTTTTCAATGACTTCCGCCACTTGCGGATTCAAACCTTCGGCAAAGAACTCCTTCGGCAAACCAATGCGCAAGCCCGCGATGGAATCGTTCAAGGTTGCGGTGTAATCCGGTACTGCACGGTCAACGCTGGTGGAATCGCGCTCGTCCAAGCCAGAAATTACGTTCAGAGTAATCGCGCAATCTTCCGCCGATGCCGCCATTGGCCCGCACTGATCCAAACTGGAGGCAAACGCAATCATGCCGTAACGCGAAATGCGCCCGTAGGTCGGTTTAATCCCGGTGATATTACAAAATGACGCAGGTTGGCGAATCGAACCGCCCGTATCCGTACCCAAGGTCATCGGGGCTAAACGCGCCGCAATCGTTGCCGCACCGCCGCCGGAACTGCCGCCGGGTACTTTGTCGGTATCCCACGGGTTACGCACATTGCCAAACGCAGAGGTTTCATTAGACGACCCCATCGCAAACTCGTCCATATTATTTTTGCCGAGCAATACACCGCCAGCAGCTTTGAGTTTTGCAGCAACGTGAGCATCGTAAGGCGCAATAAAGTTGCTCAACATATTGGAGGCGCAAGTGGTGCGCACGTCTTGCGAGCAAAATAAATCTTTCAACGCGTAAGGCACGCCCGCCATTGCCCCGCTCAACTCGCCTTGGCGAATGCGGTTATCAATAGCGACCGCTTGCGCTTGAGCGGTTTCAGCCGTAACGGTGATATAAGCATTAAGTTCAGGGTTAAAACGTCCGATACGATTGAGATACGCATCGGTAGCTTCCATGACAGAAAATTGCCCTGAATGAATCCCATCGCGAAGTTCCTTCAGCGATAGGGTATGAATTGGGTTGGACATGCGTTCTCCAGTTTTTATAGTCCCGGCAAGGGGTAAGCAATAACCATGCAATAAGCGGCTTACTATAAGGCAAGCCGCTTATCGGGGGCAACTATCCCGCCGTTTAGCGTGGCACTGCACCATAGATAACGAAGTTCGCATTGGAATTGTCATTAAGCGGATGCACCATAATGTTGCCGAATAACAAATTCAGATCATTACCCGGCCCCGAAAACACCGTTAACCCATCCAGATTCAAGTCAGTAGCGTAATAACCCGCCATTTTAAAATGTGTGGTCACCAAGGTGTTATCAGGTGAGATCAACAGTGAGCCCAACATGATATTAGCATCACTACCCGGCCCCGAACCCACCACGGAATTACTGTTATTGGCATCACCTGCCCACAAAAAGGCTTTATCACCTGCCAAATAACGCTGATTATTACCGTAGACTGCGTAACTGGGTTGGGTAAAATCAATCACTGTAGCCGTTTCAGTTAAGCTCAGTCGCGTTGCCGTCATAACGCCAATGTGATTACGATGACGCAAAACCACGTAGTAATCCCCCGGCGGAACCCCTCGGAACACAATGTTAGTAGAACCTGTCTCTGCATTGATGACATCACCATCGCGTTGCAGCAGCGTCGCTTTCGCTGCCACCCGTTTTACCGGATCATCCACATCACGTAACTCCAATAACATCCAATCCACGGGAGTATTCCCTGCGGGCATTGCTTTAACGCTATCACTCATGACCTCCTTACCGAAGTGATTAAAAGGCGGAACACCCTCAAATACGGTATAGCCAAAACTGGTCACTAACTTATCAAACGGTTGTGGCTTAGGCAGAAACCCCTTCGTCAAAAGTTTGTCGGTCATTAAACCCGTCTGAGTGTTATACGCTCCCTGCAAATACGCCCGCACCGACAAATGCACGCTAGGCTCATCGTTGTTATCGAGGTAATTGGGAATGCCATCATCATCACTATCAACCGCATCAGCCGGATTTTTATCACCATTCAGATCAGCTTTTTCGGTAGCTGTCGGCTTACCATCGCCATCATCATCGGCATCCAGGTAATCCGGTATTTTGTCCCCATCCGTATCACGAGCATCGGCTAAATCTCCATCTGTATTCGGATCAGCCACTTCATATTGGGTCAGCAAACCATCGCCATCGTCATCATTATCCAAGTAATCGGGCACTTTATCTCCATCGGTATCCTTGCCGTCCGTGTAAGGGTCAGCTATTCCCTCCTGAATTTCCAATGCGTCGGGAATTCCATCACCATCACTATCTTCAGCCACATTGGTTAACGCCACTGTTAGTTT
This sequence comes from Thiothrix unzii, assembly GCF_017901175.1. Lineage (NCBI taxonomy): Bacteria > Pseudomonadati > Pseudomonadota > Gammaproteobacteria > Thiotrichales > Thiotrichaceae > Thiothrix > Thiothrix unzii. Next base: position 3,468,688 of record NZ_CP072793.1, on the reverse strand, counting down.
TTGACTCGCACAACCGCCTTTACTGTCACAAACCGTGACTTGCACCTCGTAAGTATTCTTTTTATCCGCATCCAATGGGCGTTCAAAATCCGGCGCACCGGTAAATTCTAACCAACCCTCGGTCGGATGAATCGTAAACGCCCATTTATCATCACCGCCCGTCAGCAACCAAGTTAAACCGCTACCCTCTGTATCACCATCTGCGTCGGTTGCATCGTAATCAAGCACTAGCAAGTTAGTGCTATTTTCCACATAGTTTTGGGTATGCGTAGCGGCATTGTTACCGGGAAGGATTACGGGTAAAGCGTTTTCAGTGGTGTCGTTAGTGACATTGACAGTCACCGTTTGCGTTGCCATTAACTTGCCATCGCTGACTGTCACCTGCACTACGTAGCTGTTATTTTTATCTGCGTCAGCGGGGTTTTCGTAATCGGGAGCTGCAATGAATGTTAATACCCCCGTGCTGGCATTCACCACGAACTTCCCTGCATCTGCACCACCACTGATGCTGTAACTTAATGCCTCACCATCAGGGTCAACGGCTTGTACCGCCGGGGTCACTACCGTTTGATTTTCCAACACCGAAACAGTGGCACTAGCTGGCAGAGTCGGTTTCTCGTTAACGTTGCCGACCGTGATCGTTAGCGTTTGTGTCGCGCTTAGCTTGCCGTCACTGACAGTCACCTGCACCACGTAGCTGTTGTTTTTATCTGCGTCAGCGGGTTTTTCGTAATCGGGAGCCGCGATGAACATGAGCCCCCCTGTGCTGGCGTTCACAGCAAACTTTGCAGCATCTGCTCCACCACTAATACTGTAATTGAGGACATTGCCATCAACATCCGTGCCACTCACCGTAGCCGCTATCGTTTGGTTTTCCAGTACCGGAAATATAGTAGTTGCAGGTAATGTTGGTGCTTCGTTAACGTTGCCAACCGTGATCGTTAGCGTTTGTGTCGCGCTTAGCTTGCCATCACTGACCGTTACTTGTACCACGTAGCTGTTATTTTTATCTGCGTCAACGGGTTTTTCGTAATCGGGAGCCGCGATGAACGTTAATACCCCCGTGCTGGAGTTCACTAAGAACCTCCCCGCATCTGCACCACCACTGATGCTGTAGCTTAATACATCACCATCAGGGTCAACCGCTTGTACCGCCGGGGTTACGGCATACTGATTTTCGGCAGCAGTTGCCGTTGCGGTAGCAGGCATAGTCGGCGCATTGTTCTCAACCGGGCTTAACAGTACTGTTGCAGTATCGTCTTCATTGGCATTGATATGGCGATTGAAGGGAGTTGAATCGGGATCTTCATTAAACGCATACAGAATTTCACCGACAATAGCGTATTGTGCCGCCGTAGCAACTTGCGCCCGAATCGTGATGCTTTTGGAACCACCCGCCGGAATATCCCCAGCCTGCCACTCACCCGTTGCAGGGTTGTAAGCTCCACCTGCATTATCACTAAGCCAAGTCAATCCCGCTGGCCATTCCAAACCAACCTGCGTCAAACTTGCGGCTGTTGCCGAACTGTTACTTACCGTCCAAGTTAACTCTACCGTGCTGTTATAACTAGGATTCGGGCGGTTAGTGCTGGCAGTCAACGCCAAATCAACCGGCGTGGAATTAGTACTGGTAAGCCATTTAAAAGCTGCACCAGAGTCGTACCCTGAATCGCGAGCATCTGCCATTGCCAATTTCACATGGTAAACCTGCCCCGCTTGCAAACCTGTAATCGCAGTGGTCAAAGTCTTGGTAAAACCATCCAACTGCGAAGCACTACTGCCCGTACCGTTACCATTGTCGATAAAATAGCCGGTATTTGACAACTGGCACGCCGCACCATCCGCTTGAGAGCCAGCCGCACCACCATTCACATTATTAACCGCAATCGGCGTCTGGGTATTCGGCAAAAAAGCCGCGTTACGTGTACCTGAAATCCCCGGCCCGGTAATAAATAGGCCGAATGCATCGTTGTATTGGCTGCACACGAATTCTGGGTATTCTTCCGAACCGAAGCTGAAAACGAAATTTGCTCTATCACCCTGCGGCACAATATCGAACTCAAAAGCCACCGGGTCATATTTTGCATAAGGGCTAATAGCTAATAAATCAGCATCACGATAGAGAGCTTGGGGGGTATCGTAACTGTAAGAGCCGGTGTTGTTAGGCGGCTGTAAACTGGCAACCCGTCCGGTGGTAAGAAAAATACCCGACTCAAAACCCAGCAAGGCTTTAGCACCGCCGAGAACGCCATACTGCTCGCCCGCACCGCGCGTGATTTGTGCATTTTGAATACTCAACCCTGGGCCGTCTAAAACGGCAGCCATCTGGGCGGGTGTAACGTTCGGATTGAAACTGAGTCCAGCACTAGCGGTACTGCTCAAGCCTGCAAGTACGGCGGTAAGGACAGACCAAACCAACGTTCCTGCACGGATTGTCTTTATTTTCATAGCCCGGTTCTTTTGTTTATTATGGTGTGCTACGCCCCAACGTGGCACTTGTAACGATAATGTTACTGCATTAAACGCCTACGTTTCCAGTTTAAACGCGCCGCTTGTCTGATACTACCATTGGTCGGTGTCGTGAAGTCAACTTTGCCCGCATAATCAACCCTACCCAAACTAGACAACAATAATAACAACGACGCACAGGGTAGCTTTCATGTTCAGACATTACTTTGTCGCAACCGCATTGATACTAGGCAGCTTAGTGCTACCTCAGTCAGTCATGGCGAATGTACCCGCATGGGAATCATGGCGACCGGTTTATACTCCGCAGCCCTACGCGCAACCTTACCAACAGCAACGCCGCGAATACGCGCCGCCTCGCCAAGGCAATCCGGTATACCGTCAAACCGCTTATGGCTCAGCGTTGCCGTTCGACGATTCACTCGAATGCGGTTACGCACAAGCATTGCAGCTCCCGGATCAGTGCATTCGCAAAAATGCCTACACCCGTGAAGGGTTGCAAACACAAGCCAGTTACCTCAAGCGCGTACCAGCAGCACAAAAAGTCGGCGTGGGTTGGGGCAATATTTCCAATGCTGCCCTGCTGGAAACGGTGCACGAATTGCTAAATTGGCACGATGGGATTGCGCCCGGTACGTTACAACAACGCTTTTCACTGCGGGAAATCAGCTCATGGCGCGGCGATGCCAAAGCTGAATACACCGGCTATTTCACCCCATTGCTGGAAGTGCGTACCCACCCCAACAGCGAGTACCGCATTCCCATTTACCGCAAGCCTAACGGTCAGTTAGCACAACTCAGTCATGCAGATATTGCACGTCGCGCCTTAGGCGGTAAAGGCTTGGAAGTAGCATGGACGAATGATCTTGCCAATTTATTTTTTGCACAAGTGCAAGGCTCTGGGATCGCGCGTTTCCCTGATGGCAAGGAAATGATGCTGGAATACGCCGGGGATAACGGCAGAACTTTCAGCAGTATTGCTGCATACATGAAACAACGCGGAATAAAATTGCGCAATTACGGCAATGAGGCCATCCGCGATTGGTTGCGGGCAAATCCACAACGTGCGGGGGAAATCATTACCTCGAATCCGCGCTATGTGTTTTTTAAACTAACCGCAGGTTTACCAACGACCGCTTCCGGCACGCGGGTGATTCCGGGACATACCGTAGCGGTGGATCGTAACTACATCCCGCTCGGTGCGGTTTTACTGGCGGAAGTACCACGCATTGATGCCAATGGGCGCGAAATTGGGCGAGATTGGCGATTACTGTTTGCACAAGACCAAGGCGGTAATATCAAAGGCGCGGGGCGTTTGGATTTATACACAGGCTTCGGGCGACAAGCAGAAAACATTGCACACGGGATTACCGGCTTCCGTAAGGCTTATATGCTGGTGCGCAAACCGGCTTACGGGGGCAATACCAACATGGCAGAACGTTAAGGAATTTGATAGGCAAAGCACAAGTTTGCGCATAAAATCAATCCTGATACTGTCTGTCATGGAATGTTGAGGGGCTTTTGATGCAACGGAAAATAGGGCTAACCATTGGGTTATGGCTGCTGAGTGCGTGCTATACGGCGAATGCCGTCGAAAATACACCAAAACCTGTCCATTGCGACGTGCAAATTCAGGGTTCCAGTTTAAATTTAGATGAGGCTTGCATCCGCAAAACCCCGGAATTGCGACGTGCTTTAGTCGATATGGCAGTGTATTTGCAATCCACTGATGCCAGCAAACTCACCGCCCCCACCTACCACGGGCCAATGGATAAACAACGCCTCATCAATACCGTGGAACAATTGGTCACTTGGTTAGACGGTAAATCCAGCTCCAAAAAACCGCTGGGGCAACAATTCGATTTTTATGCATTGGGTGATCCGCAAGATAAACGTCCGGTGCAATACGGTGGTTACTTCACCCCGCAATTAGCGGTGCAAGCCCACGAATCGGCGGAATACCGCTACCCGCTTTACGCCAAACCTAAAGGTGATGCCACACTGCCTTCGCGCCGTGAAATCATGCAAGGTGCGCTCAAAGGCAAAGGCTTGGAAATTGCTTGGACTAACGATCCGATTGGTTACTATTTCATGCAGGTGCAAGGCTCCGGGTTAATTCGCTTTCCCGATGGTAAAACGCAGTTGCTAGGGTTCGCGGGTAAAAATACTCAGGCTTACGTCAGCATCGGGCGTTACATGCAAGATAAAGGCTATTTGCGTACTGATAACTTATCCAACACCGCCGTGCGTCAATGGTTGAAACTAAATCCCGATAAATTGGACGAAGTATTAGGCGCGAATCCATCGTTTGTGTTTTTCCGCCCAGTGAAAGACGTAGTGCGTAGCGCGTCGACCCTGCCCGTCATCGCAGGGCATACCGCTTCGGTGGATAACAGTATGATTCCTTTCGGTTCGGTGTTATTGGTCGAGTTACCGATACGTGACAACAACGGTAAAATCGTGCAACATGAGTGGCGTTTATTGCTGGCAAGTGATCGTCGGTCGGATGATCAGGGCGTTGTCCGCATCGGCATTTACACGGGTGAAGGCGAAGCAGGCCGCTTAGAGGCGCAACGTTTTTTCCCGGCAGGAAGGGCTTTTCTGCTACAAAGCGGCTCATAGCCGCATCGTTTCCTGCTTCAGGCAGGTCTTAGATCTGGCATAAGAATAATCAAAATCGAATAGGGGGCTATTCATGTTGAGTTACATAGATTGGATCATTATCTTAATCGCCTTGATTGCGATGGGAATCGCACTGCTGCTATTTTTCCTTCCAACGGGTGATAACACCACGCAAACCGCACTGCGCGATTTACGCCTGCAAGCGGAAAAAGACCGTAAGCGCATTGCTGATGTGCTGGAAGTAACCCAACACGGTGCGAAAGATGCAGAGAGCTTGGTGCAAAAGTTGCGTACCCAAGTTAACGAAGTCAGCCAAAATTACCAAACCAGCCAAACCAAAATTGAACAAGCCGAACGCATTATCGAGCGGGTCAGTGCCGCTGAACACGAAATGCGCGATATTTCCACCCAATTGGGCGAACGCTTGCAGCACTTACAAAGCTACTGGGATGAGCAACTCGGCGATTCCATTGAAAGTGTGCAACGCATCAAAGGCAAACTCAAAGAAGGTTTGGAACATGTCGACGACAGCTTGTTTCGCTTGCGTGACCAAGAGAAAATGGCGCAAGGTTTTACCCGCAAGTTGATCGAACATCACCAAGAGCAAGTGCAAAACCAACAAGAAAACTCGCGCTTGTCCGCAGCCGTGCATACCCGCTTGGAAGATATGCTTAAAGAATCCAGTCATTTACTGGAACAAATGAAACGTTACCAGCAAGATGCTGATGCGGTATTCAACAGCTTTAGCCAAGAAATGTCCGGCTTGGAAAATCAGGCGAGTGAGCATTTTACCGGCCTATTCCAAACCACCGATCAAGCACGCGCTGAACTGGTGGCGGGCTTGGATGAAAGCCGTCAACACCTGAGCGATATGCGCCTGCGTGAAGCCCAAAGCGACGACCTGACCCGCCGCATTATTCAGCAATTTGAGCAAATTGATCACTTACGGGTCGAGCGCATCAGCAAAACGCTGGATTTGACCGACCAGATTTCCACCGACCTACACAACGGTGTTGCCAATGCGCGGCAAATGCTGGCGACGCTGGAACGTGCGGTGTCTGACGTTTCTGCCACCTTGACAGATCACCCAGCACCCGCAGTAACACCCATCAAGCCGCTGGCTTTTGCCAGTGTGGAACCCCTTGCGCCGGTTATGCCGCCGGACAGGACGGTCAGCAATATCCATAGTGTTACCGACGACAAAGCCTTGCTGGATGTATTGAGCGATTTAGCCCCTGCGGAATTTCCCGAAAACACTGCCGATATGCAGCGCAATTTGGTGTCATTACGGGCGTATCGCTAGGCAAGTGGACTTTCGTTGACTAAATGTGGACAGAAAGTGGCTTGACACTTGAGTTTTGAGCGGCCTGCTTCTACGCTAGGCACTTATCCACCAGCTATTATCATGAGGGGAGCACGTATGCTGAATTGGCGCATCACTGCCTTAACTGTTTTGTCCATGTCACTTGCTGCTTGCAGCTCACAACCTGCACCGCAAAATGCGGCTGCGGGTCAAAGCACCTACAGCGATGATGTGTTGCAATCTTCACCTACGCCCCCGCGTCGCCCTAGTCAATCCAACTATGCAAACCACAATAATGCTTCCGGTGCGCAGCAACAGCCTGCCAATCTGGCATCCGCTGGTGGTGATAAAACGTTCCGGGGTGAAGGCCGTTTAAACCGTTTTCCAGACAACATTGCCAACAGTTTGCGGTTACGTGGTTTAGCCGAACAGAACATGGGCGCGTACATTCGTCCGGCCAGCGGCGGGCAACCGTTGTTAACCGCTTATGCTGATACCCCGCGCAATCCCGCTTCCACCATGAAACTAGTAACGACGTATTCCGCGTTGGGTGTTCTGGGGCCGGATTACCGCTGGCCTACCGAAATTTACACCACGGGTAATCTGGCTGGCGATACCTTGCAAGGCGACGTTATTATTAAAGGTTACGGCAACCCTGATTTCCGTGAAGGCGATTTCCGCCAATTGCTGCAAGCGTTACGCGCTCGTGGGGTACGCAATATTGCAGGTAATTTTGTCATCGACAAAACCTACTTCAGCGTACCGAATCAAGGCAGTATTGACGGCAACGAAGGCGCGGCTTACAACGCTTTACCCGAAGCCCTGCTGTATAACGAACGCGGCAGTTGCTATGAAATGCGTGGCAAAGCCGGACAGATTCAGCGCATTTGCCCGATTGCCCCGCGCAACAGCAATGACTTGAACGCCAACTTATTCGGCGACTTCTGGCGCATTTGGGTCGGTGAAATGGGCGGACGTGTCGGCGGCGGCTTGCAAGTTGCGGGCTTACCGGGTGGCGCACAATTGGTACATACCCACCACTCCACCCCGTTGCGCAATGTCATTGTGGAAATCAATAAAGACAGCAATAACGTGATGGCGCGGCAATTACTGTTGAGCATGGGCGCGAAACAACACGGCGCACCGGGAACCACTCAAAAAGGCGCGTCAGCGGTTGGGCAATTCCTCGAAAGCCGTGGGTTACGCTTTAGCAATTTACGCATTGAAAACGGTTCTGGCCTAAGTCGCTCGGAACGCATTTCCGCGCGTGAAATGGGTGAAATGCTGGTCGATATTTACAACAGCCCTTACCGTGATGAACTGATGTCATCAATGGCAGTGCTGGGTGTAGACGGCACGGTGAAAAACCGCATGAAAAACCTCGCAGGGCGCGGCAAGTTCAAAACTGGTACGTTGCGTGACGTGCGGGCGTTGGCGGGTTATTTGACGGCTGCTAACGGGCAACCTTACGTGATTTCCATCTTACACAACGATGCGAATATTCGTGCAACGGCTAAAGAGGCGCACGATGATCTGGTTGAGTGGGTCTATTTCGGCGGGCAAAATAACGTTGCCAGTGCGCGTTAAACCCAACGCTTAGACGGTATTGAGGAGGATGAGGCGCAATGCCCCATCCCTCTCAAATGCGATTACCCTGTTTCACATTCAATCCTTTCAACACACAGATGGGGCTTTTGGTACAATCGGCAACTGAAATCTGATGGAAATGCCCTAATGCCGCCCAACGCCAGCCCCCACGTAGCCCCGAACTTATTCGACCACCCTAAATACTGGGCGGAATGCTATGGCACGTCCGACTATCTCCCCACCAGCCGTGCGGAAATGGACGCGCTGGGCTGGGATTCCTGTGACATTATTATCGTCACCGGGGACGCTTACGTAGACCACCCTTCGTTCGGCATGGCGGTGATCGGGCGGGTGCTGGAAGCACAAGGTTTCCGCGTTGGCATCATTGCGCAACCGGATTGGCATTCCAAAGACCCGTTCATGGCACTGGGCGCACCCAACCTGTTTTTCGGCGTGGCGGCGGGCAATATGGACTCGATGATCAACCGCTACACCGCCGACCGCAAAACGCGCTCCGACGACGCTTACACCCCCGGCGGGATGGCGGGCAAACGCCCTGACCGCGCCACGCTGATTTATTCGCACCGCTGCCGCGAAGCCTTCCCCGACGTGCCAATCATTATCGGCGGGATCGAAGCCTCGTTGCGCCGCATTGCGCACTTCGATTATTGGCAGGAAAAAGTGCGCACCTCGATCCTAATGGATGCCGCCGCCGACCTGCTGCTGTACGGCAATGCCGAACGCGCCATTGTCGAAGTCGCGCACCGCATCGCTTCCGGTGAACCAGTGGCGCAGATCACCGACGTGCGCGGCACGGCCTTCGTGCGCCGCGACACCCCGCAGGGCTGGATGGAAATCGACTCCAGCCGCATCGACCAACCGGGCAAAATCGACCGCATTATCAACCCGTATTTGAACACCACCGAGATGGACGAATGCGAGGTCGAAAAGCGCAATGTGCAATGGTTCAGCTACGAAGACCCGCGCAGCAAACGCACCGACGAACACAAACTCACCTTCCACCCCCGTGCCCGCTTGCAACGCGACAAGACCGTGATCCGCCTACCGTCGTTTGAAAAGGTCAGCAAAGACAAAGCCTTGTACGCCCACGCCAACCGCGTGCTGCATTTGGAAACCAACCCCGGCAATGCCCGCGCTTTGGTGCAAAAACACGGCACGGTGGACGTGTGGATCAACCCGCCACCCATCCCGCTGACCACGCCGGAAATGGATTATGTGTTCGGGCTGCCCTACGCCCGCTTGCCGCACCCGTCCTATAAAGGCGAACGCATCCCTGCGTATGAGATGATCCGCTTCTCGGTGAACATCATGCGCGGCTGCTTTGGCGGCTGCACCTTCTGTTCGATTACCGAACACGAAGGGCGCATTATCCAGAACCGTTCGCAGGAATCCATCATCCGCGAAGTCGAAGAAATCCGCGACAAAGTGCCGGGTTTCACCGGAGTCATTTCCGACCTCGGCGGCCCCACCGCGAATATGTACCGCCTCGCCTGCAAAGACCCGAAGATCGAAGCGTCGTGCCGCAAACCCGCGTGTGTTTACCCCGACATTTGCCAAAACCTCAACACCGACCACGCCGCGTTAAAAGAACTGTACCGCACCGCACGGAATTTACCGGGCATTAAAAAGGTGCTGATTGGTTCCGGTTTGCGTTACGATCTGGCGGTTAAAGACCCGGAATACATCAAGGAACTGGTCACGCACCACGTCGGCGGCTATTTAAAAATTGCCCCGGAACACACCGAATCCGCGCCGCTTTCCAAGATGATGAAACCGGGCATCGGCACTTACGACAAATTCAAGCAGCTCTTCGAGAAATACACCAAGGAGGCAGGCAAGGAACAATACCTGATCCCGTATTTCATCGCCGCGCACCCCGGCACGTCCGACGAAGACATGCTCAACCTCGCGCTGTGGCTGAAGAAAAACGGCTTCCGCGCCGACCAAGTGCAAGCGTTTTACCCCTCGCCGATGGCCTCCGCCACCACCATGTACTACAGCGAAAAGAACCCGCTGCACCAAGTCACCTACAAAAGCGAAAAGGTCGCCACCGCCAAAACGCCGGAACAGCGCAAGCTGCACAAAGCCTTCTTGCGCTGGCACGACCCCAAGAACTGGCCACTGCTGCGTAAGGCGATAGCGGCGATGGGGCGGCAGGAACTGATTGGCGATGGCGAGAACCAGTTGATCCCGCATTACAAGGCGGGCGAAGAACAGTTGGTGTATGAGGCGCATCGGCGCAAGAATAAAGGTGGGGAACATCAGAAGCGGGTGGGGAAACCTGTCGCGGCTGCAACGGCGGGTAAGCCGAATTATGGTAAACCTGTGCAAAGTGCAGCGGCTGGTAAACCCAATACTGGCAAACCCGCGCAAGCGGCAGCGAACAAACCGAATGCGGGTAAGCCGCAGGGTGGGAAAATGTTGACGCAGCATACGGGGTTGCCGCCGAAGCCACGGGCGGATATGGGCGGTAATAAGCCAAAACCGCCGGGCAAACCGAAACATCGCAGCAGGTAGATAACTACTCATGCAGTGTGTGCAGTATTACCAAGCACTGTAGATGGGGGCTTATCCCCGAAAAGCTAGCTGAAATTACCATATGAATTTTCTTATGGTAGAAAGTGGGTAAGTTTCTCCAATAATAGCTTGGCTACGGTGAGAATCTCCATTATAGTTTTTCTTATTGTAGAAACTATGCCACTTTCTAAAATATGAATCTATCTGAGTACCAATCTGGTCATTATGAAGCTCAATATGAGTACCAGAGCTTCATGCCATCCCTGATCAATCATCCTTGGGTGATCGCTGATCCTGCCCTGTCGCACCTACTGAGTCAGGCTGACCGCGCATTGGGTGAGCTGAATGCGTTTTCGCAATTGGTGCCAAATGTCGACTTTTTCATCCAGATGTATGTTGCCAAGGAAGCGACTTATTCAAGCCGCATTGAAGGCACGCAAACGAATGTCGAAGACGCTTTCAAGGATGCTGATGATGTCGCGCCAGAGAAACGTGACGATTGGGCGGAAGTGCAAAACTACATTCAGGCGCTGAATTATGCGGTGGCACGGCTGGAAACCCTGCCCCTATCCAATCGCTTGTTGCGAGAGGCGCACGCCACCCTGTTGCAAGGTGTCAGGGGTGCAACCAAACAGCCCGGTGAATTTCGCACCAGCCAGAACTGGATTGGCATTAGCCTGAAAAACGCGGTGTTTGTTCCCCCACACCATGAGCGAGTTGGCGAGTTGATGAGTGATCTGGAAAAATTCCTGCACGACGACACGCACTACGTATCACCGCTGCTCAAGATTGCGATTGCACATTACCAGTTTGAAACGATTCACCCGTTTCTGGATGGCAATGGGCGGCTGGGGCGGTTGCTGGTTCCGCTGTATCTGGCTTCCGAACAGATTCTTGCCAAACCGGCGTTGTATTTGTCGGATTACTTTGAGCGTAACAAGACGGCTTATGTCGATCACCTGATGGCAGTCAGGCAAGGCAACCACCTGCGTGAATGGCTGCTGTTCTTTTTGCATGGCGTGGCGGAAACGGCGCAATCCTCCATTGCCGTATTCAAAAGCATATTACTGCTCAAAGAGCGTATCGACAGAGATGTATTGCCACGCTTCGGTGTTCGTCGGCAGGAGAATGCGCAACAGCTTATGCGCTACCTCTACCGGAAGCCAGTTGTTGATGTGAAAACGGTTACGGAGCTTTTGGAAATCACGCAAAAAACAGCGGGGTCGCTGGTTGATGACTTGGTTAGTTATGGGGTGTTGGCTGAAATCACCGGGCAGCGGCGGAATCGGTTGTTTGTGTTTAGGGAATATCTTGCTCTATTCACAAGATAAAAATTCATCACCCATAAAAGCATAGCTAGCAACAGTCCATGTGCTCAGCTCTGCAAATTCTGAATTAAGTTGTTCAGATAATTCGCATCATTTCCTAAAGGCACGTGAATATAAATTTGCCCACCATTCTGCAACTCAACTAAAATCCCAAACATGAACAGCAAGCGTTCTAGATGCCTATTTATGAAAAACAACTTTTTATAATCGCTCCATATGGGTAAACCTTCATAAAAATCATCGAGATCCCGCTCAAACAACGAAGCCCAATCAATCAGATCATGACGAACCAAGATCTTCACAAATGCTTCTGTTCGTGGTGGCTCATCCTCAATTGATCTCCTTGAGGCAAAAAGTTTTGCGAAGCAATTCAAAAGATCACAGGCTTTAGATACTGCGAAAGAAAAAAATTCATCAAGGTTCTCATCCGTGCGGTAAGCACGACGTTTCTCAATAACCTCTTGAAAGAACAGAGCTATCTTTTTAGTCAATTTAGCCTCTTGTTCCACAACCGTCTCCAACGGATGCCCTGCAACACGCGTGATGTAGTAAGTAGCGAATACACCTCCTGAATAAAATTGCAGAAACCCTTCAATGGGATCACTAATTGACTTAAGAATTTGATCTGGAAATCTTTCATGCTGAATATAAAGAAACTCGGCATTCGCCAATGCATGGGTTATTGCTGCCAGTGCGAGTTTATAATCGTCTTCATTTTCTGAAAGAAATAAGTCTCCAATATAGCAACGTGCAATTATTCGAACTTTGTAGTTTCCATCTCTGACCACCAGAATAGGCATGGCGACACCCACACCATCGTCACCTTGATAAGATTGCAATTTTCTACTTGGCTCAAAACCACGACTGCAATTATTTAGTGCATCTTCATAATCCGCCGCAAAAGTCACTCCATCTAAAAATGAGGCAACCGTTGGAGACAGAAACTGAGCAATAATGTAACACACATGCCGTCCGATCAAGTTAGCCCTTTCTTGATCAGCACAGCCGATAAAACTAAGGTTCAAAGAGTTATATTCATCATCTTCTTTAGGCTGTATTTTTTCAAAAAAACTGGTGGTTTCCCGATTTGAGTCAGGTTGATCATCTACAAACAGTCCCCATTGATTTTCAGAAAGAGCACCTTTCACCAATGTATGTAGATCATGACGCACATTCCCTGTCGCTCCTGAAAGGAATTCTAATAGTTCCGGTTTCTTCTCATTCGTGAGAAAAAAGTCAAAAGACATCCTTGCAGCTAACTGATTATATTTGGCAGGATCAAATTCAGAATAATTTCCGTGCCGACCAACCGCCAGAGTTGATGGAGATAATGGAAGGACTACAATTTCGATTTTGTCTTTCTCCAATAAGAGAAATGGTTTGGCATCACCATTACTATCAACGCCGAAACAAACACAGTCAGGCAAAATCGCAGATGCTTGATTATGTGCAACTACAAACCAATCCAATTTGCTAAGTTCTTCGACACGAGCTTTTGGCGCAAATTCTTGAGAGAGTATTTTATTGTGTGAACCAGCAATAAGATTTCGTGGATCAGCAAGAGGACTATCTCTTAATAAACCAAGAATATCAGGTACTTTCTTTGATACCTCTTCCTTTCGTTCGCGTAAATGAAAATACCCTATGCGTGCAAGTGTGGAGCTGGAAATTCCTACCGATTTATACCACGCCATCTCTTCAATTTTTTCGATAAGAAGCTCTTCAATTTTAGGGGGAATCACGTATGCAGGAAATGTATTGCCTGACATGAAGTTCTCAGGTTTCTCAAGAACATCAGTGAGACTCGAAAAAAGCTTACCGACAATTTCTGTAAATACCCTACGAACATACGCAGTCCTGATTGATAGATGGACGGCAATTTCAGCTATCATATCAGCGGGGATTATCTGCCCACTTTTCAACCCACGAATCTGATCAACCATTGGAAATAGACGTTTTTCGTAATCAGTTATCAGATCGTCAAGAGTAGGGAGACCATCAAGTGAAGGTGGGGAATTGAAGTCCCGTTCCTTTGCAGCATCTTTTCTGGCTACGGGTATTGCAGTTGAACTACCTCTACGATACATCCATAGCTGATCTTTGCCATCAGGAATCACAAATGGCTTTTGAAAATGTTGTGGAATGAAGTGCTGCCCTCGTCCTGCCATATTCTACCCCTACAGCGTTTTCAGTATTCTACTGGATGCTGATTGAAATCTGTTAATAACCAGAGCAGGTCGATTAAATACCAATCATCAAAAACTCCCGCAAATCTCCATTCCCCAACGCCCACCGACGCGGCGGTAGTTTATCCACATCCGCCGCCATCACTTCCCGATACGCCGCCCGCACAAACGCCATACACAACGGATCAACCGCCCCCGTTTCCACTTCGGTTTTGGTCGCCTTGTCCCGAATCTGCCGCTGAAACGCCTCCAACACCGCCGTATCATCCGTCAATGCCTGCAACAAGTCCGGGAACACCACGGTAGGCATCGTGTGTTCGCGCATCACCCACAACGCACTCAGGGTGGCACGGCTGATGTAAAAGAACCGCTTCAGCTTGATGTCCGGCGCATCCAGCGCAGCAATCATGTTGTGCGCCATCGCGCTGTAATGGTGGAAAGTCGCCTTGGCGTTGAAAGTACGTTCGACCATCTCGCGCAGCACTGCCGCCCGTTGCGGGTCTTCGCGGTAAACCAGCGGTGAAATCAGCCATTCCTGAATCACGCTGTTGCCGCTGTTAGCGAGTGTCATCGCCTTACGCACATCCCAGCCGCCAATATCCAGCACCGCATTGACGGGCAATTCGATCACATCGCGTTCCGGGTCAAGCTGGATGTACCACTCCGGCGCATGGGCATACACAAAACGCACGTCGTAATCGCTGTCCGGCGAAGGAAAGCCCCACGAACGGCTGCCGCTTTCAATCGCGCTAATAATCGTCACCTGATGCTGGCGAGCCAGCGCCTCCAGCTTGCCCAACACTTCCGCGCGGATGCTGGTATTAATCCGTTCCTGCATTTACACCTTCCCCTGATACCGCTGCAACACCTGCCCAATCTCCTCCAACGCCCGCTTCGCCGCGTGCGGACGGCTCACCGCCTCACTGATCGAGCCGAAATGCTGTTCCAGACAATCCGTCAGCAATTGGCGGATGGCATCCGTATCCGGCGCATTCGGCAAGCGGCTGGCGAGATATACCCGTTCCAGATCGGCTTCCTTGCGGGCAAAGTAATCTTCCAGTTGCGGCAACGTCCATTCACCCCGGCGGATCGCTTTCATCTGCTCGGCATCGCGCTGCAAATCCATGTCCTGATGCATCAGCAATTGCTCAACCTCACCTAACAAGCGCACCACATGGTAGGCAAATTTCACGTCATAACCGAATTGCTCCGTCAACGCCTTGCGCTTGCCCTCCGGCTGTTTGGTACGAATTTTGTGCATCTGCCCGTAGGCATAACCCTTGAACTTCGCCCAGCAGCCCTTGTGCAAAAACAATTGCCGCCGCTCACGCACCAGCTTGCCGATGGGCGAGGCATACAGCACGCAATTTTCCGGCACATACAGGCTGTCGATAATGTTGGGGTTATTCTCGGTCAGCAGGCGGAAATACTTGGCAATCGCAAACACCGTCACGTCATATACCCGCCCCTTGCCACCCAACGCCGCCGCATCGCGGATATGGTGCTGCTGGTACTGCTCGAATTGCACCGAATAGCTGTCAAAACCCGGAATTTCGCCGCGCAAATGCGGAAACATCATGGTCTTGGGCGGAATCGCAAAGGCGTAGATGTCCATGTCCGAACTGTCGTTGCTAACCCCATACGCCACCGAACCCATGATGACTTCGTACTGCACGGCACTGCTAAGAAAATCCGGCGGGCTGGGCAGGAGCTTTTTTTGTTGGAGTGACTGGATGTGGCTGCTCATACGTGTCGCCTTATCTATTTATCTCAAATTTTATATATTTTGAAACAAAAATGCGGTTTTATCTATGCAGAAAGCAATGCCTACATCCACACACTGATCAAGGCGATTACCCTGCACTTTACCATCGGGTATGAACACCCGTTCCGTGATGGCAATGGGCGGGTCGCGCGTGGTCTGTATTGAAAAAAGCCCCGATCCAGTACGGAAAATCTTACCTTTACAGCGAAACGGATGGCATGGATTTAACCTACTTCATTGATTACCAATGCAGGATTATTGTGCGGGCGATTCAGGGATTCCTCGATACTTACCAGAAAATACGACGCGACATTGAGGCGTTTGACCGTTGGCTGTGGGATAGCGGACTGTATCGCCAACTGAATGACAATCAACGGATACTATTCAATATCGCTAAGGATGATCACCATCAACGTTTTACGGTAAGAGGCGTAGAAAACAACCTCGGCTGTTCCTACAACACAGCGGCGGCAGCACTCAATGGTCTGATAGATCTGGGGTTATTCCGCAAGCAGAAAGAAGACCGGGAATGGATCTATTTTTTGCTGGATAAACACACTATCCAAAAAAGCTGGAAAAGCTAATCCCTCGTTTTTCAAACCTTTAAACACACGGATCACGAGCCTATCAAGCTCTTCGACGACGTGGCGGCGGGCAATATGGACTTGATGCGCCACACAGCCAAAACGCAGGAACAGCACAAAACGCGGCGGCAGATAGCCGCAAACCAACAAGCGTAGTATCATCATCTGACACCCTTGATAGGTAAACGATTATGTACGCAGTAGAATTTGAATCCTTTATAAAAGGCAATACGCTGGAAATCCCAGCACATCTGCTCCAGCGTATCAGCAAAAATCGGCAGGTGAAGGTGATCATGCTGATGCCCGAAAAAACGGAAACGGCACAAACGACCTCTCAAACAGCACTCAAAGAACGCTTGTTAACCATTGCCAAGCGTTGTGCCGCATTGCCTCTGCTTGACCGCCGCACACCCGATGAGATTCTGGGTTACGACGATTACGGGATGCCAAGCGCATGATGATTGATTCGTCGGTTTTAATTGCCATCCTTGAAAATGAGCCAGAAGCAGCACGCTTGATTGAGGCGATTGCCGATGATCCGGTACATCTAATTTCAGCCGTATCCGTGGTGGAAACCAGCATTGTCATCCTGAACCGTCGCGGTGAGGCAGGAGTTACGGAACTGGATGCCTTTTTGCAGGAAGCAGGTATTGAAACCGTTGCGGTGACACCCGAACAAGCGACATTGGCACGGCAGGCTTACGAGCGTTATGGCAAAGGCAGGCATCCCGCCAAACTCAATTTTGGTGACTGCTTTTCGTATGCCGCAGCGGTGGCTTATGACGAACCGCTGCTGTTTAAGGGTAATGACTTCGGTGAAACGGATATTGCGTGCTGTATTGATTGGAAGACAAATCGAGCCCAACCATTCTGATTCCCACCAAGTACCGCACACGTAGCATCATACGCTACCTTGCGGCGCGGTTATTGCCACCTGTCTTGTTGCTTGCTGTCAGTCGGAATCTGTTCGCCTATACTGCGAGTAATGCTTTCAGATAGGTTGCTTATGTTAGTCATCTTCAGTTTTATTGCTGCCGCGCTCCTGATGGGGGCGTTAGATGAATCCCCGTTGCTGGGCGGTGTAATCGGCGCGTTACTGGCGTGGGTTTACGGCCTGTCTCAGCGGGTGCAACAGTTGGAACAAGCCCAACGCCACCCTGCTCCACCACCGCAGCCCGTGAGTGAACGCCCGCCCACACCTATCGTTGCTTCCCCACCCAAACCCACGCCGCTGCCAACAACGCTTGAACCGTCGCGCCCACTTGTGCCGCCGGTTGTTGCATCTGTTCCCTCCGCGCCTGCTTATCGCCCGCCAGAAGGCAACGCGCTGGATAAGGCGTTTGCGTCGGCTTGGAGTTGGCTTACCGGGGGCAATCCCTTCGTCCGGGTCGGTATTATCTTGCTGTTTATTGGCGTGGTGTTCCTGATGCGTTATTCGCTGGAACAAGGTTTATTGCCTGTGGAATTGCGCTTGCTGGGTGCGGCGACAGGGGCGTTCGCGCTGTTGGGATACGGTTGGAAATTGCGTAACCGTAGCGGGGCTTACGGGCTGATTTTACAAGCGGGCGGCATTGGTTTGCTGTACCTCACCGTGTTCGCTGCGTTTAGTTTGTATCAGCTTGTGCCTGCGCTGTTGGCCTTTGCGGTGTTACTGCTGATCGTGGTGGCGGCAACGGTGTTGGCGGTAAAACAAGACAGCTTGCCACTGGCAGCGTTTGCTGCGACCGGGGGTTTTCTCGCACCGTTGCTGACTTCCACGGGCAGTAATAACTACATCGGTTTATTCAGTTTTTACGCCCTGCTCAATGCCGGAATCGTCGCGGTGGCGTGGTTCAAAACCTGGCGATTGCTGAATTTGCTGGGGTTTGTGTTTACCTTTGTGATTGCTTCGCTGTGGGGCTGGTTTAGTTACCAACCGGAAAATTTTGCCACGACTGAGCCGTTCTTGATCCTATTCTTCCTGTTTTATCTAGCGATTGCGGTGCTGTTTGCTACCCGCACCCCTGTCAATTTCAAAGACAAGGTGGATAGTACCTTGGTATTTGGCACGCCGATTCTGGGTTTCCTGATGCAAACCAGCTTAGTGCGCGAGTTTGAATACGGCATCGCACTAAGCGCGGCAGGCATGGGGCTATTTTATTTGGCAATGTGCGCTGGGCTATGGCGACGTTTCGGTAAGCAACAACAATTGTTGATGGAAACGTTCCTTGCTCTCGGTGTGGTGTTCCTGACATTGGCAATCCCGTTCGCAGTCGATGGCATTAAAACCGCAACGGCGTGGGCGGTGGAAGGCGTTGGCATCCTCTGGGTCAGCATCCGTCAGCAGCAACCTTGGCGGCGGGTGTTTGCGGTCTTGCTGCAATTGGCCTCGTTAGTCGCCTTACTGCTGGAAGTTTTGTCTTTCACCCCACCCGACCTGAGCGATAGCCGTGCATTTTTGAACGGAGAATTCCTGTCAGTCGTGCTGGTCAGTGCCGCGCTGCTGATTGCCAGTCGCTTGCTGTCTGACGATTTCGACGACAAACGTGACTTTGAGCAACCGGTTGCGACGGTGCTGTTCTTTGCCGCTTGGTTGTTCCTGAGTTTGCTATTTGAAAAGCAAATCGGTGACTTTAGGCTGCACCAACATATCACCGCACTGCACTTGGGCTATGCAACCGTGATTGGTATTGGTTTGAGCATCCTCGCGCGGTTCAAGCTGTGGTCACTATCACCTTATCTGCTACCGATGGCGTTGCTGTTGGTGGGCTTGGCGATACTTAATGTTTTGGGGGATAACGTCTCCATCACCGTTGGCTGGGAATGGTTGGCGTGGGCGGCAGCGTTTATCAGCTTGTACCTAGCGGCGTTTAGGCTGCAACAACGCGGTTGGTTTACGAGTTGGCTGCATTTCACCCATGTCGCTTTGCTGTGGTTAGGGTTTGCGCTACTCAGCCACGAGTTATCGGTGCAAGTACAAACCTTAGTCGCCGTGGGCAGCACGTGGGATATTGCCAGCCTGCCACTGATTGGCGTGGTAATGCTAGGTTGGCTGCTGCGTGGTACGCGCTGGCCGCTACCCGATTACGCAGCGAGTTTATTGCACTTTGTCGCGTTCCCAATGGCAGGGATCTTAGGGCTGTGGGTGCTAATGTCCTTGCATAACAACGGGGCAACCCCGCCCACAACTTGGATTCCGCTGTTGAACCCGTTGGATGTGGTTACACTGGTCATCGCCTACCTCGGCTGGCAGCTTTATCAACACCCGGAAATTGCTCACTCCCCCTCGAACACCCAATTACTGCGTTACACCGGCGTGGGGCTTGCGTTCTTGTGGGCAAATACGCTGATTTTACGCGCCCAACACCACTGGAATGGTTTGGCCTGGGCGTTTCCTGACTTGCTGCTCCAACCCAGCACCCAAACCTTGCTCGCGATTGCTTGGACGTTGGGCGGAATGGCTCTGACATGGCAAGCTAACCGCCTTGGCAAGCGCAAGCTGTGGGTCTTTGGGGCAGTTTTGCTCGGTGCAGTGGTGTTAAAACTGTTCGTGGTGGACTTTGCGGCTTCGGGAACGGTAGCGCGGATTGTTTCGTTCTTAAGCGTTGGGGTGCTGCTGCTGTTTATTGGCTACCTTGCGCCGTTGCCTCCGGCGGAGCAGGCAATTGATAAAAGCACGGATTAAAGCCTATCCCGAAACATAAAATACACCGCTCCTAGCAGGCATAAACCTGCCCACAGGTAATCCAGCTTGAGCGGTTCTTTCAAATACAGTGCCGATGAACTTCCCCCAAGCCAACACTCCGAAATGATCTTTTCCTAAACGAAATAACCTCCAACTCTATCAAACCGGAGGTTTCGGGCAGCGCAACGCTTTACGCTAGAGCCTCAATCAACTGTGTTTCAAGGAATCCTGATGAAGATTTTACTGACGGGTGCAAGCGGCTTTATCGGTCGTCACCTTGCACAAGCGTTAACCGCTGAGGGACATCAGGTCACGCCAATTTCGCGCCGTAACGGGCAGGATATGCAAACCCTGTTAACGCCAGAGGCATGGCTACCCTTTTTGCAAGGCGTGGATGCGGTGATCAATAGCGTGGGCATTATTGCCGAAATCCGTGGGCAAACCTTTGAAAAATTACATCACCGCGCCCCAGCAGCGTTGTTTCGGGCATGTGAACAGGCGGGGATTCGTCGCGTGGTGCAAATTTCCGCCTTGGGTGCGGATGCACAGGCGTTTACCCCGTATCAGTTGAGCAAGTACGCAGCAGATGAGGTATTGCGCCGCTTGCCGCTGGAAGGGGTGGTGTTGCGCCCTTCGCTGGTTTACGGGCAAGGCGGGGCAAGCATGGCTTTGTTTCAACGCCTTGCCAACTTACCGCTGATTCCGCTGGTGGGCGATGGACAATACCGGGTGCAACCCGTACACATTAGCGATGTGGTGGCAACCGTGTTGCAGTGTTTGCACACACTTCCCGCGCAACGTACCTTGGATGTGGTGGGTGCGCAGCCGTTAACATTCGTGGAATGGTTGCAACAGTTACGCCGCGCTGCGGGTAAACACCCTGCCCCGACGCTGGCGATTCCGTTTGCCGCAGTCATGGCAAGTGCGCACGTCGGGCGGTTGGTGATGCCGCTGTTGCACCCGGATAATTTACGCATGTTGCAACGCGGTAATGTCGCCGACGTAACACCGCTGGCAGCGTTTTTGGGCAGAATGCCGCTGAGTGTGGAGGAGGGTTTATGCTGTATCTGAGTTTAAAATACTTACACATTTTGAGCATGGTGTTGCTGTTCGGCACGGGTTTGGGTAGTGCGTTTTACAAGTGGATGGCGGATCGTAGCGGCAATCTGGCGCATATTGCGGTGGTGAATCGCCATGTGGTGCTGGCGGACTGGATTTTCACCACACCGACGGTAATTTTCCAGCCGTTGAGCGGGTTGTGGATGGTGTATCTGCTAGGTTTGCCGCTGGCTACGCCGTGGATTGCGCTTAGTTTGGGCTTGTATGTTTTCGCGGGCTTGTGCTGGTTGCCGGTGGTGTGGCTACAAATTCGGATGCGTAACCTTGCCGATGCCGCGCTCATGGCACAAACGCCGTTGCCTGCCGAATACTGGTGGTATGCGCGGGTGTGGTTTTGGCTGGGTGTGCCTGCTTTCGTGGCGATGGTGGGCGTGGTGTTTTTGATGGTATTCAAAACCAGTTTCGGAGATTGATATGAGCGCGATTCCCTTGATGCAACAAGCTCTTGGTACGCAATGGCAGCAACTGCCACCCGCGTTACAAGCACATTACCAACAGGGCAGGAACACCGATGTCGGTGCGCTGGATATTGACTACCCCGCGCCGATGCAGCCTTACCTGCACTTTTTGCGACTGTTGGGTGCGCTGGTCAACCGCCGTGGCAAAACTGTCCCGACCACGGTGGAAAAGTGGATGGAAGGCGATACCCAACGCTGGCAACGCACGATTACATTTCCCGATGGCAAGGTGGTGGTGTTTAAAAGCCACTGGGTGTACGCGGGTGGCAATGAAGTGATTGAGTATGTCAGTCCGTTCATGGGTTTGCGCATGGCGGTGTCGGTGGTGGATGGCAAGCTGCATTACAGCGGGCGGCATTTGGTGCTGAAGCTGGGGCGTGTGCTGATCCCGATCCCCGAATGGCTGGTGTTGGGGCATACCACGATTGTGGAAACGGCGTTGGATACGGGCGGGTTTGCGATGGATTTCCGGCTGACACATCCGTGGTTTGGTGAGGTGTTTCGGTATGCGGGGGAGTTTCGGACAGAATCGCTAATAGCAGACTAACGGCTGGATGTGAACGACCTTTGTACTTGCCAGCACCCAACAGCTTAGCTAAAGTTATGACTAACCAAGGAACTAGCCATGCAAGTCAACATCCACGAAGCCAAAACCCAGCTTTCCCACCTCATACAATGCGTTCTGAACGGGGAGGAGGTCATCATCGCCCGCAATAATCAACCCGTGGTGCGCCTGCAAGCCCTCACCAAGCCCCCCGCCAAGCGCAAGCTCGGTTCACTACGTGGTTTGGTCAAACATATCGCTGATGATTTCGACGCACCGCTGGATGATTTTCAGGAATACATGGCATGAGGGCATTATTGGATACCCATACCCTGCTATGGGTGGTTGACAGCCCTGACAAACTGCCAGCCACCGTCGCAGCCATCTGCGAAGACGAAAACAATGCCCTTTTCATCAGCATTGCCAGCTTCTGGGAACTCGCTATCAAGATGAGTCTCGGCAAGATTGAACTGGACGACAATGCATTGGCTCACCTGAAAACATGGTGTGATGACAACGCTGTCCAGCTTTTGCCGATCAGCCTGAGTCACTGCCAGCAGGTTCAAACCCTGCCATTCCATCACCGTGATCCGTTTGACCGCTTGCTGATTGCGCAGGCATTGTGCGATCAGTTGGTGCTGCTCAGTGCCGACGGGCATTTTGCTGATTATGGCGTTGATGTGATTTGGAAACATTCAAAGGATACCTAATGCCCACAACACCACTAGCCACCCCGCCCGAACAACTCTACGCCCAAATCCGCCAACTCTTGCAAACGGCACAAACACAGGTGCAAGCAGCCATCAATCACGCGATGGTGCAATGCTATTGGGAAATCGGGCGCATGATCGTGGAATATGAGCAAGGCGGTGAAGCACGTGCAGAGTACGGCAAACAGACCTTGCAATACCTGTCCAACAAGCTCAGTCGGGAGTTTGGCAAAGGCTTCAACGTTTCAAACATCAAATATTTCCGCCAGTTTTACCTGACTTTTCCAATTCGCCACGCAGTGAGTGGCGAATTGACGTGGACACATTACCGCCACCTGCTGCGGGTCGAAAACCCCACCGCCCGCGACTGGTACGCCAACGAAGCCATCACCCAAGGCTGGAGCACCCTCGCCCTTGACCGCCAGATCAGCACGTTGTTTTACGAATGCCTGCTATCCAGCGGTGATGCGCACAAAACGGGAGTCGCTGCCGAAGCCCGGCAATTGATTGCCGAACAAGCACCACCCGACCCGCGTGATTTCATCCGTGACCCTTACGTGCTGGAATTTCTGCAAGCCAAGGTGGATGCGGGTTTGTACGAAAAAGATCTGGAACAGGGTTTGATCGACCAGCTCCAACAATTCCTGATGGAACTCGGCAAAGGCTTCGCCTTCGTCGCACGGCAAAAACACCTGCGGGTTGAAGGCGAGGATTGCTTCGTCGACTTGGTGTTCTACAACTACCTGTTGAAATGCTTTGTGCTAATTGACCTCAAAATCGGCAAGCTGACGCATCAGGATGTGGGGCAAATGGATATGTACGTGCGTGTGTTCGAGGAACAATACCGTGGCGAAGGCGACAACCCGACGCTGGGTTTGCTGCTGTGTTCCGAGCGCAATCAAGCGGTTGCCAAATATTCACAACTGGCAGATAACCCGCACTTGTTTGCCAGCAAATACAGCCTGTACCTGCCGACCGAAGAGGAATTGCGGCTGGAGCTGGAGCGTGATCGCAGCCTGATCGAAACCGCAATGGCTGAACAACGCGCAATTTACCGCACAACACCATGAATACAAGCATAATAAAACAATGCGTTACAAGATTTCCGCTGAATATCTGGAGTTCAACTCCGATATTTACACAAAACCCTAGCGATAGACCCCTACAGCGCATCCGTGTAGCATACCGCCCCAATAAACCATTGCTAATCAGGAGTTTTACATGGCTGCCGGGAGTCTTTTAGCCTTACTCGATGACATTACCACCGTACTTGATGACGTTTCTGTCATGACTAAAATAGCCGCGAAAAAAACCGCCGGGGTACTGGGTGATGACCTTGCGTTGAACGCGCAACAAGTAGCAGGCGTGCAAGCCGAACGCGAATTGCCCGTGGTGTGGGCGGTGGCGAAAGGCTCGTTCGTTAATAAATTAATTTTAGTGCCTGCGGCATTGTTGATCAGTGCGATTGCACCTTGGTTAATCACCCCGTTATTAATGTTGGGCGGGGCGTATTTGTGCTTCGAGGGTTTCGAGAAAATCTACCACAAGCTCACCCACAGCGATGCGCAAGAACACGCCGAAGATGCTGAGTTGCTCGCCGTGGCACACAACCCTGACATCGACATGGTGACGTTTGAGCAGGATAAAATTAAAGGCGCGATTCGTACCGATTTCGTGTTGTCGGCGGAAATCATTGTGATTGCGCTGGGCGTGGTGGAAAAAATGCCGTTCCTACAACAAGTGTTGGCTTTAGCAGCCATTGCCATCGTAATGACCATCGGTGTGTACGGCCTAGTCGCGGGCATTGTCAAACTCGACGACCTCGGCTTTCACCTGATTAAAGACAAAGCTACCGGTTTACGCCTAGCGTTAGGACGCGGCATTTTGTGGTTCGCACCTTGGTTAATGAAAACTTTGTCAGTGGTGGGAACTGCCGCGATGTTCCTCGTCGGCGGCGGGATTTTGCTGCACGGCATTCCGCACTCACATGATGTCCTGCACGGTGCGGAAAACTTTGTGCATCAGGTCGGCTGGGTCGGCGGCGTGTTAGCAGCCATTACCCCAACGATTCTGAACGGCTTGTTTGGCGTAATCGCAGGGGCTTTGGTACTGCTGATTGTTGCCCCCGCCACCAAGTTGGTTGGCCACTTTCGGCAAGCCGCTTAAAACGACAGGGTAAAATCCACCGCCGCCAAAAACGCCTGTTCGCGCTCAAGGTCAGCCAACAACAACGGGCGTTTTCCGGCTAAGTCGGTTTCGGTAAAGCGCAATTCCAAGCGATTTTTACCCGGCTTAATGCGCTCAATGCGCGGCGCGTGTTCGTTGTGCGAACGGTGTAATAATACCGCAAGCCGCAAGAGCACACTGAGGTACAACGCCGCCTGACGCTGCCCTGCATCCACCACTTCAAACAGTTTCGGGGAAAGTTTCTGGCGATGGGTGCGCACCAATACGCTTAACCAGCGTTGTTCTTCGCTGGAAAATCCCAATAAATCGGCATTTTCCAACAAATACCCACCGTGCTTGTGATAACTGCTGTGCGCAATCGCCAAACCCAATTCGTGCAAATCCGCCGCCCAGCCCAGCAAGGTATCGAGATGCTCCGGCAATTTCCATTCATCGCGGCAACGATTAAACAATTTATGCGCCGTTTTATGCACAAATTCCGCCTGCGCCAGATTCACCTGAAAACGCTGTTGGAACCCACGCACGGTTTTCTCACGTAAATCTTCATGCTGGTAACGGTCGAGACGGTCATACACCAAACCTTCGCGCAAGGCTCCGTCTGACACAAACATCCGGCGAATTTTTAACGCCTCAAATACCGCAATCAAAATTGCCAGACCACCGGCAAACACTGGCTTGCGCTCATCACTCAAACCGGGCAATTTGAGCTTATCCACATGCCCTGCCTCAGTCATCATGCCGCGTAACCGCTGCAAATTGTCCAACGTAATGCCGTAAGGTGCTAATCCGGTTTGCTGAATCACCTTTTTCACCGCGCGAATCGTCCCCGACGCACCCGTGGCGGATTCCCAGCCAATTTCGCGATAGCTGGCTTTAATCGGCATTAGCTCTAAATGTGCAGCGGTTAAGGCTTTTTCCCAGCAACTTTTGGCTAAGTTACCATCGGGGAAAAATCGCTGGCTGCTGGTAACACACCCCATGCGTAAGCTTTCAAGGTGCAATGGCTCAAACCCCTGCCCAATGATTAACTCAGTGCTGCCGCCGCCGATGTCCATTACGAACCGCTTACCCGGTTGTTCCTGCGCCAGTGAATGCGCCACCCCTACGTAAATCAACCGCGCTTCTTCACGCCCACTGATAATCGCAATCGGATGCCCCAATGCCGCTTCCGCCAACACCAGAAATTCGCGAGCATTTTTGGTTTGACGCAACGTATTCGTGCCAACTGCTGCCACCTGATCAGAAGGGAAATCGCGCAACCGCTCCCCAAAACGCTGCAAACACCCAAGGGCGCGTTGCTGCGCTTCTTTGGTGAGATTGCCTTTCGCGTCCAAACCACCGCCAAGCCGCACCGACTCACGCAAGCGATCCAATACCGTAAGCTGCCCGTGATCGTCGATTTGCACCACAATCATGTGAAAGCTATTGGAACCTAAATCAATCGCCGCTAATTTACGCATAGCACAAGACTCTTACCCCTCGCCCCTTGAGGGAGAAGGGCTGGGGTGAGGGGTCAATCAGGAATTCAATACCATAATGGCATCAACTTCGACTTGTGCGCCACGCGGTAACGCTGCTACGCCAATCGCCGCCCGTGCGGGGTAAGGTTCGGTGAAAAACTCCGCCATGACTTCATTAACCACTGGGAAATTCACCAAATCAGTGAGGAACACATGCACTTTCACGCAATCGTTTAACGACCCGCCCGCCGCCGCTGCCACTGCCGCTAAGTTGCTAAACACTTGGCGCACTTGCGCAGCAATATCGCCTTCCACCATTTGCATCGTAGCGGGAACCAAGGGAATCTGCCCGGAAAGGTAAACGGTATCGCCCGCGCGAACAGCTTGCGAATACGTGCCAATGGCTTGCGGTGCGTCAGTCGTGGAAATGATGATGCGGCTCATGGGAATCCTTTTTCGTCAACCGTGAAACATTTAAAACATTAGGGATGTGTTTTAGCTGACGCATGACCTCTTGTAAATGCTCAAGATCGTTAACTTGAATGATTAGGGTATCTTGTTTGACTTGACCCGCCCCGGTGATGTTCAGGTCTTCAATATTTACGTCCATGTCAGCTAAACTTTTGGTGATATTGTGTAACATGCCGCGCACATCGCGCACGTCAATCACAATCCCCGCCGAAAACTTTTTATCCACCATATCTTGCGCCCAAGCTACCGAAAACAGTGAGTCGCCTTGTTGCAAATGATGAATATGCGGGCAATCTGCACGGTGAATTTCCAGACCGTGCTGCTGGTGTTGCCGCGCCAGAATGTTTTCGGGGGGTAAGGGCAAACAACACGCCGCAAATTTAATCGCTAAACCGGTGGTTCCTTTGATCAGCAACGGCGTATCTTGCTTAGTATCCGCGCCTTTCAAATTGCCCAGTAAGCGTTCCGAGAGCAATTTGGAACATTCATCGCCGCGCCCAATCGCTTGGTAAAGGGCTTCAATCGTTTCATAGCCGGATGCTTTCAGGGTGGCTTCAAGACGCTCTGGTTCCAAACTGGTTAAATCGCAACCGCGCCCTCGTAACACACTGATTAAGCGTTCCTGCCCCAACGATTGTTGCGCCTCGGCAGTTTGTAAGCGTAACCAAGTGCGGATATACGATTTCGCCCGCCCCGTCACCACGAAATTTAACCAAGATGGCTGGGGCGAAGCGGCAGGATCAGTAATAATTTCCACCACTGCCATGTGCGGAATACGGGTATGTAACGGGCGTTCCATGCCGTCGACTTTCGCGCTGATGCAATGATGCCCCACTTGGGTATGTACGGCGTAAGCAAAATCCACCAAGGTCGCACCTTTGGGGAAATCTTTCACATCACCGCGCGGGGTATACGCATACACTTCAGCGTGGAATAAATCCGCCTGCATGTCTTCGTAAAACTCATCGGGGTTATCGGCTTGGCTTTCCAGCTCTTTCACTTGCGCCAACCACCGCCCCAATACCGCTTGGGTGTATTCGGCCTTACCGGTCGTGCGCATATCCGGGTAACGCCATTGCGCCGCCAAACCGTATTGCGCCACCTGAAACATATCGCGAGTTTGAATCTGGAAACGCACCGATTGATGCGCACTGGTAATCACCGTGGTTTGCAACGCCTGAAAACCGTAACCGCCTTTCGGTGTCGCAATAAAATCATTCAGCGTCCCCAAGCGTGGGCGATACAACTCGTGCAAAATCCCTAACGCGCGGTAACACTCGTTACGCTCACGCACCAACACCCGGATTTCCAGCAAACCGCACTGCTGATGGAAGGTCATGCCTTCACGCTTGCATTGCTCGTACATGCGGAACAGGTTCTTATCCCACATAAACACCGAAACATTGGGAATCGAAACTGCCAGCGTGTCAGTCACTTGCTGCACAATAGTTTCGTGCTCTTGCTCGTGCGCATCCAAATAGGTTTCGAGGGCGTGTTCTAATACCTGACTCCGCCAAGGATACAAACTTTTGAAAGCGTATTGCTGTAACTGACGGCGGATTTCATTCATCCCGAAACGGCGGGCAAGCGGAATGTATTTGGCAAAAGTTTCGTCTGCAATACGTCGCCGTGCATCCGGCTTCATATTATCGAGCGTGCTCATATTGTGCAGACGATCGGCTAATTTAATCAGCACCACCCGAAAATCATCGGTCATGGCGTGCATCATTTTACGGTAACTGGCAATGGTGACAGCGTGCTTGGTGGTCAACACTTCGTCTTTTTCGAGTTTGGTCACACCATCGACCAAATCGGCAACCGCTTTCCCAAACGGCTGGCTTAAATCGGCGTGTTGGTAGTGGGTGTCCTCCAACACATCGTGCAACAGCGCGGCACACAAGGTATCCGCGTCGAGGTGCAAATCAGCAAGGATATGCGCCACTTCTATCGGGTGAGCGATATAAGGCGTGATGCCATCTTTGCGGAAAACCCCATCGTGAGCATCAGCCGCCAACAAGAACGCATCGTAAACTTTGCGCACACTGGCCTCGTCCATGTAGCGTTCAATCAAACGCATCAGGTCTTGGGCGCGGAATATATTCATTCACCCCTCCTCACCCGGCTTTACCGCCAGCGGCCTATGGTTTAATCCTGATCAGGCAGTGTGACGACCACTGGTTTCGGGTTTAGCAAACCTTCGGCGATTTCACGCAAGGCAACCACTGTGGGTTTATCACCTTCTTCAGGAACCAAGGGTTGTGCACCGTGGGAAATGTCGCGTGCGCGTTTCGCTGCTTTCAAGACCAATGCAAAATTGTTATCGACGTGCGCGAGGCAGTCTTCAACGGTAATACGTGCCATAGTGTTCTATTTCCAAAATTTAATGGGATTACATTAAGCCGGATTATCCTTAAGGTCAACCCTAGGGAATACCAGCGGGAGTAACCCACCAGTTTATCGCTTGCTTGACCTTTTTGTATAGGGTTCATTACGTTACTGCCCTATGATGGACACTGTATTTGGCGAAAAAGGCAGTAACACCCCATGCTTAAAGGTATTCACTCGGAACGCTTGCTCGCGTTATTTATTCTCGGCTGGGCTGCGTTGAATTTTCCGTTGCTGGCACTGTGGGATCATCAGGCGATGTTATGGGGAATTCCGCTGTTTCCGGCGGGTTTATTCCTGATTTGGGCGGTGTTGATCATCGTGCTGGCATGGTTAATGGAAACCCACGAACACGGCAGGTAAGCAATGTTATCAAGCACAGTGGTTATTGGCGCATCGTTTGCGTATTTAGTGCTGCTTTTCGCGGTGGCATGGTTTGGTGATAAGCGTGCCGCGCAAGGGCGTTCGATTATTGCCAGCCCGTGGGTTTACGCGCTGTCGATGGCGGTGTATTGCACGGCTTGGACGTATTTCGGCAGTGTCGGGCGTGCCGCCAACGCAGGTGTGTGGTTTTTGCCGATTTATTTGGGGCCGATGTTGGCGATGGTGCTGGCTTGGATTGTGGTGCGCAAAATGATCCGCATTGCCAAAACCTACCGGATTACCTCTATCGCTGATTTTATTGGCAGTCGCTACGGTAAAAGCCCGTTGTTAGCCGGTTTAGTTACGCTGATTACCGTGGTGGGGATCGTGCCGTACATGGCGTTGCAATTGAAAGCGATTGCCAGCGGTTACGCGCTCTTAACCACGCCGAGCGGGGCGCAAGTCTTGCCAGCAGCGCATTGGTGGGCGGATAGCACGCTGTATATTGCGTTGGCACTCGCCGGTTTCACCATTATCTTCGGCACACGCCACTTAGATAGCACCGAACGTCACGAAGGCATGGTAGCAGCGATTGCATTTGAATCCATTGTGAAACTGGTGGCGTTTTTGGCGGTGGGATTATTCGTCACTTACGGCTTGTTTAACGGGGTAACAGATATTTTTGCGCAGGCAATGGCTAAGCCAGACTTAGCAGCCTTGCTGCAATTTGATCAGGGTAAAAGCTTTGCTTACCCGCAATGGTTTGCACTCACCCTACTCGCGATGCTTTCAGTCATTTTTTTGCCGCGCCAATTTCAGGTAATGGTGGTGGAAAATGTGGATGAGCGTCACCTCAAACGCGCGGTTTGGGTGTTTCCGTTGTATTTGCTGCTGATTAACTTATTTGTGCTACCGATTGCATTGGGCGGCTTGCTGTATTTTGGCGCGGGGCAAACCAACCCCGAATTCTTTGTCTTGTCATTACCGTTAGCGCAGGGCGAAACCGGTTTGGCTTTGTTCGTGTTTGTCGGTGGCCTGTCGGCGGCTACCGGGATGGTGATTGTGGAGGCCATTGCGGTGTCGACGATGGTGTGTAATGACTTGGTAATGCCGTTGCTGTTACGTACCGCACATTTTGCCGGACATGGCGATGTTACGCGCTTGCTGTTAACGATACGGCGTGTGGCGATTTTAGGAATGCTGTTGCTGGGGTATGTGTATTTCCACCTCGCTGGGGAAGCTTACGCACTGGTCAGTATTGGGTTAATCAGCTTTGCGGCGGTGGCGCAATTTGCTCCGGCGGTATTGGGCGGAATGTATTGGAAACACGGTACGCGACGCGGGGTGTTAGTCGGTTTACTGATGGGGTTTGCGTTTTGGGCTTACACCTTAATGTTACCGTCATTGGCAAAATCAGGGTGGATGTCGGCAGATTTTCTGGAAGCGGGTTTGTGGGGGCTGGCATGGCTCAAACCGGAACAGTTTCTGGGCTTACAGGGCTTGGATAACTTAACCCACTCGTTATTTTGGAGCTTGTTTGCCAATGTCAGTGCTTACGTGTTGGTGTCGCTGAGTAGTCGCCCGTCGGCGGCAGAAACCAGTCAGGCATTGCTGTTTGTGGATGTATTTGAGCGCACTGCCTCGGCCAATCCGGTGTTTTGGCAAGGCCGCGCCAAAGTCAGCGATTTACAAGCATTACTGATTCGCTTTTTGGGGGAAAATAAAACCCAAAACCTGCTAACGCAGTACGCGCAACAGGTTAACGTCGCACGCATTGCGCAAATTCCAGCGGATGCGTCGTTGGTGCAATTTGTCGAAACCCAGTTGGCGGGAGCGATTGGCAGTGCTTCGGCACGGGTGATGGTGGCTTCGGTGGTGGAAGAAGAAGCCCTTGAACTCGACGATGTGTTGCGTATTTTGGAAGAAGCCTCGCAATTACGCGCCTATTCGCAGGCACTGGAGGATAAATCGCGCTCGCTGGAACGCGCTACGGCTGAATTACGCGCCGCCAATGAGCAACTCAAGAGCTTGGATCACTTGAAAGACGATTTTATGTCGTCTGTTACCCATGAATTACGCACTCCCTTGACATCTATCCGTGCATTATCGGAAATGATGTTGGATGATGAGGAAATGCCGACGGAGCACCGCCAGCAATTTTTGGGTATTATCGTGGCAGAAACCGAGCGTTTGAGCCGTTTAGTCAACCAAGTGCTCGACATGGCGAAAATTGAAGCCGGACACGCCGAATGGCATAACAGCGACGTGGATATGCACGCACTGGTAACGCAAGCCGTCAATAGCATTGCCAGCCGTTACCATGAACAAGGTGCGACGTTGACGGTACACGGCACGGGCGCATTGCCGCCGCTGCGGGCGGATGCTGATCGTTTGATGCAAGTGATGTTGAATTTGCTCTCAAACGCGCTGAAATTCATTCCGCGAGAACACGGGCGGGTTGATGTTTACCTGCACGATACGTCCGACGGTATCACCGTGGCAGTGCAGGACAATGGCTGCGGCATTGCTGTTGAACAACAGACACAAGTATTTGAAAAATTCCGGCAAGTCAGCGGTATGGAGCAAACCATCCAAGGCACCGGATTAGGTTTGCCGATCAGTCGGCAGATTGTGGAACATTTTGGGGGGCGGTTATGGCTGGAATCAGCACCGGGAGAGGGTGCGTGTTTTAGCTTTTACTTGCCACGCGACCCTAGCAAGCAAACAGTAAATCAGGAGGAGACAACAACATCATGAGCCAGACCATTTTGATTGCGGATGACGAACCCAATATCGTGATTTCGCTGGAATACCTGTTAAAACGTGAAGGTTTCAACGTGTTAGTCGCACGTGATGGACAAGAAGCACTCGATACCATCGTGCGTGAACAACCGCACTTGGTATTACTCGATGTAATGATGCCCAAGAAAACCGGACTGGAAGTCTGCCAAAGTGTGCGGGCTAACCCACTGTGCGCCAAGGTGTTAATCCTGATGTTAACCGCAAAAGGACGTGACACGGATTTATCCAAAGGTTTGGCCTTGGGTGCGAACGCTTACATGATTAAACCGTTTTCCACCAAAGAGCTGGTACAGAAAGTTAAAACCTTGCTGGAGACGGGCGCATGAGAAAGGTCGATTGGCGCATTATTATCGGGGTCGGCATTGTCGGGGTGGTGTGTTTGGTGTGGCTATTGGTGACAGGCGGCCTGATTTGGGCGGCACTGGAAGAGCCGGATCGTGAAGCAGTGATCAATGCTGTGGGGCCACGGGTGGTGTTATTGGTGGTGATGTGGGCGGTATCGCTGGCGGCGGTTGGGGCGGTATTGCGGCAACTGGTGGCCTACTTTATGACCGCACCGGCACGGTTGGCGGAAGAGGCGCAAGTGTTGCTGGGAACGGATGTCAAACGCCGCTTAGTGGCGCAAGGCAGCGTGGAAAATCGCCGTCTGACTGATCTGTTTAATCAACTGGTGGAGCAGCGCGAAGCCTTGCGTTCGGAAATGGATGTGCGCGTGCAGGAAGCCAGCCGCAATACCGAAATGGAAAAAAGCCGCCTCGCGGCGTTAATGTCAGAGTTAACCAAGAGCGTGGTAGTGTGCAATTTAGACGGGCGCATTTTGCTGTACAACAACCGCGCCCGAATGCAATTCCGCGCCTTATCTAAAGCTCCCGGTGTCGCAGGTGGTGCAGAACTGGTGGGCTTAGGACGTTCGATTTACAGTGTTTTTGACCGCAAATTAGTGACACACGCGCTGGAAAATATTCAACATCGCCTGCAACGCGGTGCTGCCAGCCCTTCCGCACAATTTGTTACCACCACCCATGCGGGGCAATTGCTGCGGGTACAAATGGCTCCGGTACGCGCGGTGCAATCGCCAGATGGTGCTGCGGATATTGCCGTGAGTAACGACCTTACCGGCTTCGTGCTGATGCTCGACAATATTACCCGCGAATTTGAGGCCGACTCAGAAAAAGACCGGGTGCTGTACAGCCTGACCGAAGGTAGCCGCGCCGCACTGGCAAATGCGCAAGCCGCCGTCGAAGTGCTGGAATACCCCGATATTGAAGTCGAGATGCGTGAGCGTTTACTACACGTGATTCGTGAAGAAATTCAGGGGCTGGGAAAACGCATTGATGAAATGCAGACCTCTTCCACCAACAATTTGCGCTCACGTTGGCCGCTCGAAGACATGCTTGGTGCGGATTTCATTGAAGCTGCCGTGCGCCGCATCGAAACCAGTTTGCCAGTACGTGCCGAGTGGGATGCGGTGGATACTTCGTTGTGGTTAAAGGTTGAAAGCTTCTCGCTGTTACAGGCATTGGTACACCTGAGTAGCCGCTTAAATATCGAGTGCGGGGTTGATACGGTGCAATTGCGCCTCGCCGAAAACGCGCAGCGTGCTCAACTGGATTTGCTGTGGACACCGCAAACACCCGACATCAAAGCCATGATGAACTGGGAGTTAGAACAAATCCGTTCCGGCTCAGAAACCCTATCATTGACGGTGCAAGACGTGCTCACGCGCCACGGCGGCGACTCTTGGTACGAACGTGATGCCGATGGAGTACGCGCATTTTTCCGCTTTTTACTACCGCTTGCCGCGCCGCAGGAAGAGCTGGCTTCCGCTACGTTCTTACGCAATGAAAGCCGCCCGGAATACTACGATTTCGACCTATTCCAAAGCTCCGAACAATCACGCTCGTTGGAAGATCGCTTGTTAACTGAACTGACTTACACCGTATTTGACACCGAAACCACGGGACTTAATCCGGCGGGCGGCGACGAAATCATTCAGGTAGGCGCGGTACGCATTGTTAACGGCAAGCTGTTGCAGCAAGAATTCTTCGATCAACTGGTTGACCCGAAGCGCACGATTCCTGCCGAAACTATCCCCATCCACGGCATCAAGCCGGAAATGGTCAAAGGCCAACCCACCATCGGGCAAGTGCTGCCTGCCTTCCACACCTTTGCGCAAGATACCGTATTGGTGGCACACAATGCCGCTTTCGATATGCGCTGCTTACAGGTCAAAGAAAAAGCCACGGGAATTGTGTTTGATCATCCGGTGCTGGATACCCTGCTGCTTTCCGCTATGCTGCACCCCAATCAGGAATCGCACCGCTTGGAAGCGATTGCCGAACGCTTTAACGTCACCGTCATCGGGCGGCATACCGCGCTGGGCGACTCGATTGTGACGGCGGAAGTGTTCCTGAAACTGATTCCGTTACTCGCGGAAAAAGGCATTCTGACTTTGCGGCAAGCGCGGGAAGAAGCGCAAAAAACGTTTTATGCACGATTGAAGTATTAAGCAGGAACGCACCAATGGGCAAGGCTTGTGTATACTCTAGCCTTGCCCGATTGGAAAAGCAGGAAGTTGCGCAGTAGCGGATAACTCCCTCACTCAGTCTCCACTCCCCTGCGCCAACACCTGATGTACCTTCCGAAACTGTCCCGGTGTCATCCCAGACAGTTCGCGAAACGCATCATAGAAATTCGACTGCGAAGAAAAGCCGACTTCAAGCCCCACCGATAATACCGGCATCGACGGTTTATCCAGCAGCAAATCTTCGGCAGCTTCCACCCGATATTCACGGATGTAACGCGAAAAGCCTTTGCCAATGCGGGTATTGATCAGCTCTGATAGTTGATGCGGGGAAAGCTTCATGCGTTCTGCCAATAACGCCAAATCCAGATCAGGGTTTTGGTATACCTGTTCCTGATCCATTAAATTACCCAGCCGGGTTAGCATCTGTTCGCAATCAACTTGGCTCAAGGTGGAAACGGCGTAAGTTTCACGTGCAGCTTCCACCACTTCGGTGGGTAACTGCGGCATGGTGTATAAAGCCATACTGATTAGCAAAAATGCACCGCCAATCGCACTGGCATACACACTGAAAAAGACCCGCTCAGACAACCAAGGCAAGCCCAGCCCCAACAGCAATACCAGTAACGCCAGCAGTAACACGCCAGCTAACGCCCACAATTCCTGTCGAAACTGACTACGCTGCGCCCGCAAGGCATACACACTACGCGCCAGCCACAGCAAATAACCCGCTCCCAGCGCGAAAGCCAGCGGCAATGCATAAGCAAACGGTAACCAAGGTGCGATTAATAGCGGTACGAAATGCAGTAAATGCCACCAACGTGGGGTGGTTTCTGCGTGTAATAACGGGGAGCTAAACAAGTAAAACGTCGGAGCCACCGCAAACAGCAACACCGCGTACATCGGACTATGAATAAACAGCGAGGCGTGCTGCAAATACGCAAAATGCGCCGCTTGCAGCCCCGCCAATACCACCAATAACAGGATACCCATGCTTTGCGAGAGCAATTGCCCTTTGTAATTTGCACATTGAAAGTGTGTCCGCGCGGTAATTAACGCACTGAACAACGAAAAACCAATCAATAACAGCGCAAGGGTATCCATAACGGTTTAACTGTTATAACGCGGATCGTTCGGCTTGCACTTAGCATTAGCCCGGATCAATGCGTCGATTTGCTCACGGCTTAATTGCCCTTTACTTTGCATCGCCTCGTTTGCAATTTCCTCAATGCTTTTCACTGGGGTATTGCTGGCGGTGACATCAGATGCTTTAGCTGGTGTAGCAGCCGTTGCCGGTGAGGCTTTCACGGGTGCAATCGCATTGCAGCCGCTGAATAAAACGCTAGTCGTCAACAGTCCAAAGCTGACACACAGCTTTGTGCGGAATATGTTCATGGGGTCGCCCTCGATAGTGGATTTGTAAGCGATTAAATACCACATTCTTCGCATTTAGGCACATTAGGTTTACCAATACGGGCACTTATTGCCGATGGGCGGAAGTTCCCAAGATGACTTGCTGGGTATGCAACTGCTGCAAAATGGTCATGCCGAACCCCAATAACTGTTCAGGATCAGGATGTTGCAACGCCTGCGCCAATTGCAATAGTGCTTCGCGTGCAGTTGTGGTTTCCCCCAACAATTGCACCAAGTGTGCAGTCACCGCATTCAGCACCACAAAATCCACTTTCCCTTCACGATTGCGCAATAACAGTAAGTGCGTGGGTTGCGGTTCACTGGGCAACGTATCCGGCGCGATTGTCTGCACCGGATATTGGTAACTTTGCAGCAACATCACCGGGTTTAACACCAATGGTTCATCCAGCAAATCACCATCACTATTCACCGCCGCCCAATCCACTTGCGTATCATCCAGCAATAATGGCACTTCCACCCATTCGTAATGAGCTAATTCCAGCAAAAACGGGAATTGCGCCATTAAACGCACCTCCGCTTGCCGCGCCGTTAACCATTGCACAAATTCTGCCGGAATTTCCCGGAAATACGGTGACTGGCACGCATGTTCCGCATAAAACTGGCGCACCAATTCGCGCCACTGTGCATTATCCAAAATACTGCGCAATACCGGGAAACACCCGCTGAGAAAATCTTCCACATTATTGAATAACAGCCGCACATAAACCCCCATGCGCTGCGGGTCTACTCCCGCAGGTGGTGGATTCAGTGCAGGGTTACGCAAGTGCGCGGCAAAAGTACGTTGGTAATGTTCGGTGGCATTCATGGCGCGTATTTCCTTTGCAAGCTGGCGATTTGCTCCACTTCCGGCACTAAGTCCGCTAACGGTGGAATATTGTAATCGCGCTCCAACAAGGTGGGTAACACCCCAACCTGTTGATAAGTAAAATCCAGCAACTCCCATACCGGCGCAATCACCGTTTCACCGTGGGTATCAATCAATAAATTCGGCTCTTGCTGGTAATGCCCAGCCATGTGCATATAAACCACCCGTTCAGCAGGCAACTGCCGCAAAAATTCACGCGGGTCATAAGCGTGATTCACGCTATTCACATACACATTATTCACATCCAAATGCAGCCAACAATCCGCCTCGTTCAACACCGCATTAATAAAACTGGCTTCATCCATTTCACTGATTGGGGCTTGCAAATAAAACGAGGCATTTTCAATCGCAATGCGCTGCCCCAATACATCCTGCGCTTGGCGAATTCGCGCTACGGTATGTTTAACCGCTTCTTCAGTAAAGGGGATCGGCAATAAATCGTATAATTGCCCATGATCCGAACACCAAGACAAATGCTCGCTGTACAACGCAATCCCGTGGGCATCCATCAAGGTTCTGATTTCACGTAACAACGCGGTATTCAGTGGATTTAAACCACCCAGCGATAATGACAAACCGTGGCACACAAACCCAAAACGCTCGCTCAAAGCACGCAAACGTTGCGCACTGACGCGATCCGTTCCAATCCAGTTTTCCGGGGCAATTTCAAAGAAGTTGATGCACGCCGGAACCTGTTGCTCCAGCGCGTCCAAATGATCGCGGCGCAAGCCTAAACCCGCGCCACACACAGGAAAACGTGATTGTTGCATGGTTATACTCGGTTATTACTCATTGTTGATGATAAGCTATTTCCATCTGATGCGCACACAGGTAACAACGAACCATGCCCGACACCACCAACCCCCGCCTTTACACCCAAGGTTGGGACGATTACGAACTCATTGACGCAGGCAACGGCAACAAGCTGGAACGCTGGGGCAACCTCATTACCATTCGCCCTGAGGTGCAAGCCTATTTCAAACCGGGTAAGCCTTTCAGCGAATGGCAACGCTTCGCCCACTGGCAATTCATCGAAACTGATAAACACGCGGGAACTTGGCAAGCGTTACGCGATGCTGCGCCGAAAACGTGGGAAATCAGCTACCGTCAATTGCGCCTGCAACTGGAATTAACCCGTTTTAAACACATAGGTTTATTCCCCGAACAGCGCAGTAACTGGGATTACATCAGCGAAAA
Organism: Thiothrix unzii; assembly: GCF_017901175.1. NCBI lineage: Bacteria > Pseudomonadati > Pseudomonadota > Gammaproteobacteria > Thiotrichales > Thiotrichaceae > Thiothrix > Thiothrix unzii. The sequence goes on along the minus strand of NZ_CP072793.1, from coordinate 3,430,126 downwards.
TCTGCGGGCGGATGGGCGGTTTCTCAACCTGTTTGCGTATACCGGTGCTGCATCATGTAGCGCACGCCAAACCGGGGCAGAAGCCTTGCACGTTGATTCGGTAAAAGCCTTGATTACCTGGGCGCACACCAATATGGAACGCAGCGGTTTAAACGATATTCACTGGATACGTGAAGACGCGCTGAAATTTGTCGAGCGCGAACTCAAACGCGGACGGCATTACCAAGGCATTATTATGGATCCACCCGCATGGGGTTTAGGCGCGAAAGGCGAAAAATGGAAGCTGGAAAACAAGCTCGAAGCCCTGATCGAAGGCGCACAAGGGTTACTGGCGAAAAACGGCTTTCTGATCCTCAACACCTATTCACCGAGTATCAGTCTGGCAGAAATCACCCGCTTGGCGCATCACTACTTTGCCCCGCAGCGATGCGACATCCGCGAATTATGGATGCGCACCACCACGGGTAAAGAGCTGTATTACGGCAATGTCTTGCGGGTCGCATCCAAATACTGACGGCAAGCTTGTCAGGCATCATGATTGTTGCTAAGGTTGATTATGCCCATTACATAGACATAACTAAGCAAGCCGAGGAATATCATGGAACTAACAACAATTGCCGCAGCAAGAAGTCACCTGACACAGCTTGTGCATAGAGCTGAAGATGGGGCGGAAATTCACCTCACGAGGCATGGTAAGCCTGTTGCTGTATTGATCTCAATGGAACGTTTCAACGCCATGAGAGCACCAAGAAGCAGCATGTTCTTAGGTATCAAGGAATGGCGAGATGTGTACGGTGGGGTTGATTTAACAGATGATGAGATCGGTAGTTGGCGAATGAACCAACCAGCAAGGGATTTCTCATGGGAGGACTAATCTACCTACTGGACTCCTGTATCATTTCTGAGCCAACCAAAAAACAACCCAACGTCCGGGTGATGGAACGATTGGAGCAATACGATGGCTCTGTCTGCACCTCCGCTACGGTGTGGCGTGAGCTTGTCTATGGAATAGAAAAGATGGAGGCTTGCGCTAAACGTAAAGCGTTGGAAGCCTATATGCAGACACTTGAAGATCGTGGCTTATTAGTCATCGCCTTCGACAAGGAAGCCGCCAACTGGCTTGGAAAGGAGTCAGCTAGAGCAAGTGATAACGGCATCACTATTCCAATGGCTGACGGTGAAATTGCAGCAGTGGCATTTGTTAATAATCTGGTCGTAGCTACACGTAACTTGGATCATTTTAAATTATGCCAAGGCGTGAAAGTTGAAAATTGGTTTTTATAGCGTGAATCGTGTTGGCGTATTGTTGCACCCATGAATCAATCTTTGCAACAATGCGCCACACTACGCCACCTTACTCGACTACATCCAACAAGGTGGCGTTTTGGGAACATTAACGTAGGCGCGAATCAGCCCTGTTCACGTGCCACCGCACGATGCCCAATATCCGTGCGATAATACACACCATCCCAGCTAATGGCCTGCACCAACTGGTAAGCATTCGCCTGTGCTTCGGTAACATTATTACCCAAACCGACTGCGCACAATACGCGCCCGCCGTTGGTAACAACTTGCCCGTCCTGTTCAGACGTTCCTGCATGGAACACTTTACCGTCGAGCTTAGCAGCAGCTTCCAAACCACTGATGCTGTCACCCTTGCGATAAGCATCCGGGTAGCCGCCAGCCGCCAACACCACGCCCAATGACGCACGGCTATCCCATTCTGCGGTCACTTTATCCAAACGCGCATCCAAGGCTGCTTCCAGCAAACCGACGAAATCGGACTGCAAACGCACCATAATCGGCTGGGTTTCGGGGTCGCCAAAGCGGCAATTGAATTCCAGCACTTTCGGCACGCCTTGCGCATTAATCATCACACCCGCGTACAAAAAACCGGTGTAAGGAATGCCATCCGCCGCCATGCCGCGCACGGTGGGGTAAATCACTTCCTGCATAATGCGTTCGTGCATCGCCGGGGTAACGACTGGCGCGGGGGAATACGCCCCCATACCACCAGTATTAGGGCCTTTATCGCCATTATCGCGGGCTTTGTGGTCTTGCGAACTCGCCATTGCCAGCACGTGTTCGCCATCCACCATCACGATGAAACTGGCTTCTTCACCCAGCAAAAACTCTTCAATCACCACGCGACTGCCCGCTGCACCGAAGGCATTGCCTGCCAACATATCCTGCACCGCTGCAATCGCCTCGTCCTCGGTTTGCGCCAAAATCACGCCCTTGCCCGCCGCCAACCCGTCGGCTTTCACCACAATCGGCGCACCCATTTTGCGGATGTAGGCAATCGCCGGTTCAACTTCGGTGAAATTTGCGTATTCGGCAGTGGCAATGTGATGCCGCGCCAGAAAATCCTTGGCAAAGGCTTTTGACGATTCCAATTGCGCCGCTTGCTGGGTGGGGCCAAAACAACGCAACCCCGCAGCCCGGAATTTATCCACGATGCCTTTGGAAAGCGGTGCTTCAGGGCCAACCACGGTCAGTTCCACCGCATGTTGCTGCGCGTATGCCAGCAATGCATCCACGTCTTCTGCCGCAATCGGCACATTGCGCATATTGGGTTCTAACGCCGTACCCGCATTACCGGGAGCAACCAGCACCTCGCTTACCCGCCCGGACTGTGCAATTTTCCATGCCAATGCATGTTCGCGCCCACCGCCGCCTACTACCAAAACTTTCATGTTCGCTCCCGTAATCCTGAAAAACGCACCATTAAAGCGGGATTGCATGGCTGTTTCAAGCATTGATGCGTTAAATAACAGGATGTATTCCATACCGGAAAAGGAATCCTCCGGGAGAGGCGCATGTATTATTGTAGATGGTTAGTGTTAGTGGCATTGCTGGGTGGCTGTAAAGACTCCACCGCACCGGCAACGCCCGTGGAAATTCCCGAACAGCGCGTAGTAGCAACCGTGTATGTGGTTAACGCCAGCAGCGGTTCTGCCAATTGTTACCGCACCCCCGATAGTAACGCTCCCAGCGTCGCCACCTTGCGCAATGGGCAATTGGTCGATCTGGTGGCGGAACAAGAAGGCATTATCCAGCGCGGCACGCAATTTTGGTTACACGTTTACCCGCGTTTAAGCCACCGCCCCAGTTGCTACCTCAATGTTGATAGCCTTGTGCCGGTTTCCTAAGCTTCTGCTATGCTGTCGCTTTTACTCGCAGCACCCCACACCATGAGCAATACTGTGCAAGCCGATAGCCGCATTCGCTGGCATTACCAACTTTACCTCGCTGACGGGTATTTAGTGGAAGCCAGCGAAGACCCGCAAGGCGAAATTCTGCAACTCGGCGCGGGTGCATTTCACCCCAATATTGAAGCAGCATTAGTAGGCTTGCCGGTAGGTGAACCGATTCGCTTGGTCATCATGGCTTCGGAAGCCTTCGGTTTGCCAGACTCTGACGCAGTGCAAACGCTGCCATTGAGCGATTTCCCGACGGATATGGCATTGCAAATCGGGCATATCATCAGTTTCACGCTGCCCTCTGGACAGGAAATTCCGGGCAAAATCCAGCACATCGGCACGGATAGCGTGCAAGTCGACTTCAATCATCCATTGGCGGGGCATAATTTACGGTTTGAACTTGAGATTATCGAAATACTTTAGAAGTAACAGCTATTTATCATTTTGAAATTAGCAAGCTGGCGGATTTGACAATAACGTAGCCTCCAGCTCGTTCAGTCGTTGACGTGCTTGCTTCCAAGGTAATCTGCGCCCGTTCGCCTCCATTTGTGCATAACTATGTCTGGCAGATGCAATGCTAATCATACGGTGGCTGACTAATTGCTCGACCAGCCAAATACTACCTCTGGTTTCAACCTTTTCCGCTTTAGCAGCTTTTGTCAGGTTTTGGTCGCCCGTCAACAAAGTACATTGCTCCTGCTGCGCCAACGCTAGTGCCATGCAGTCATAACGCCCCGTGTTTTTGTATTTAAGGGTCAACGCCGAAACCCGGTTCATGCTCTCGCCATTCAAAATGCCCAATTGCAAACCGTAGGTGGGTAAGTAAGGGTGCTGTTCTGCCAACTCATCGGCAAATAGCAGGTTTGGGGTCTGAAACTGAAAAGGCAGCCTAAACATTGCGTGCAATAACTGCCCCTCTTCCATGTCGATAAGAATATTCGCATCACTGATCAGTAACTGCATCTGCGCCCTCTAACTTACGCTCACGATGGAATCGGGCTAACGGCATTCCTAACAGTTCAGCCGCTTTAGACTCGCCAATCCAGCTTTCCGCCAAAGCACGGTAAACCAGTTGCTTGAACAAAATGGTATGTTCGGCAGGGTAGACATTTCCCGGTTCTTGGGTTCGCCAGCCACTGAAATAATAGCGTTTCAATAAGTAATCAAAGGTTTTAGCGTCAATAATCGCAGTATCTAGCAGGCGGTATAAACAACCCATCATGCTCAACCCGAATTCATGTTTAAGCAGATAAAGCTCTTGCCATTCAATCATCCGGCGGTGTTGTCCCAATTGTCGTTGGATAGCAGTCGCAGGCAGCAAAAACGCACCCGCAAAACGGTTACAGGCTTTTTCTTCATCCAGCCCTGCGGTTAATCGTCCTTGAAGTAATAAATGTCCCAGTTCATGGGCTAACGTAAAACGTTGACGATCACCCGCCCAGTGTTGAGCCACCACGACAACGGGTTGCGAGCCAATGCGCACCGCCAAACCGTCAAACTTGGTTTGAGCCTCTACCGCAGAGAAAATAACCAGAACGCCCTGTGTTTCCAGAACATCCACCAAGTCGGTTATTTGATCTTCGCCCAGTTTCCAAGATTCGCGTGCAAATGCGGCTACTTGCTCCACATCATCCAAGGTATTCACCGATGCAGGCAAACCCGCAGGCAATGTAAACGGTTTAATTGGAAATTGAGGGTAGATGTTCGTCAATTCTTGCCAGCGCTCCGCTTGCTCCTCCACATCAGCATGAATACGTTTCAACAGTTTAACAGGTGTATTCGCACGCTTGCGGTATTCCACATCCGCCGAAAGCTGGACAGTGAAGGGACGGAAGAAATACTCACTGCGCACCGCCAAAGCTTTTGCCAACTTAAGTAATTGGCTGGAATCCGGGGTATTAACGCCATCCTCGTATTTTTTGATCGCGGTTTGGGAAACCCCCACTTGCTCTGCCAGCGCACGCAGTGACAAACCTGCTGCTTCACGGGCGCGTTTTAGACGTTCAGGGTACATGGCGACCTCCAGCTATAAGGTTTACAAAAAATAAGATTTTAGTATATTTTGTAAACCTTAGCACAGTTATGATTACGGAAAATAGCCTTGAAACCACCCTTTAGTTTACAGTTGCCCCAGACAATCACTTTTAGACCAGACGGAATTCCACCATGCAAGCCATTCTCGCCAACCCACGCGGCTTTTGTGCCGGTGTTGACCGCGCTATTGAAATCGTTGACCGCGCACTCGAAGTGTTAGGCGCACCCGTTTATGTGCGTCACGAAGTTGTGCATAACCGTTTTGTAGTGAATAACTTGCGCGACAAAGGCGCAATTTTCGTGCAAGAACTCGATGAAGTGCCGGACGATGCCACCGTCATTTTCAGTGCGCATGGCGTATCGCTGGCGGTACAGCAAGAAGCCAAACGCCGTGGTTTAAAAGTGTTCGATGCTACCTGCCCGTTAGTGACGAAAGTACATATTGAAGTCATGCGTTACAGCCGCGAAGGGCGCGAAACCATCCTCATCGGTCACAAGAATCACCCCGAAGTCGAAGGCACAATGGGACAATACGACCCCAGTTTCGGCGGCGCAGTTTATCGGGTGGATTGCCCGGATGAAGTAGCGCAGTTACAGGTACATAACCCCGAAAAATTGGCGTTTGTGACCCAAACCACGCTGTCGGTGGATGATGCGTCGATTGTGATTGATGCTTTGCGCCAGAAATACCCGGCGATTATTGGCCCTAAGAAGGATGATATTTGCTACGCCACCCAAAATCGCCAAGATGCCCTGAAAAAACTCGCGGATGAATGCGATTTGATTTTAGTGGTTGGCTCGCCCAATAGCTCCAATTCCAACCGCTTGCGTGAAATTGCTGAAAAACGTGGAACACCCGCGTATTTAATCGACGGCGCGGAAGACATCCAAGCCCATTGGCTTTCCGGCAAACACGCTGTTGGCGTAACCGCTGGTGCATCCGCCCCGGAAGTGCTGGTGGAAGGCGTGATTGCCTATTTGCAAGCGCAAGGCATGAGCGTGCGGGCGCAAGATTCAGGCATTACCGAAAATGTCGCGTTCGTATTACCCAAGGAATTGCGCAAATCTTAAACGTTTAGGGCGAACACGCACCGTAGGTTGCGCCGTATTTACACGAACTAACCCGGCCTGTCAGTGCAACTTTGACATCGTGGATATTGCTACCACCTTTCGTTAGGGTCAATTTGCCCGCACCAATCACCGTGCCATTAGGTCGATAACGAATCTGGCGCGGTGAGGTGAAATTGCTGCTAATCGCCACCCCGTCGGTATTGGGTAAATTATCTTGTAAAATCACTTCCGCTGATTCATTCACACCATTGCCGTCAAGATCGCATACATTCGTAGCCGTCACCGCCCCATCACCATTACAGTCGGTGAAAATAATCCAACCGCTTTCAAAGCCACCGCTGGCGTTACACGCTGTACCGGCACTATTACGCACGCACAGAGCCACGTCGTAACGGCGTTTTACTGCTTCGCTGCGAGCGTAATTCAACGAGGAAACCAATTGATTATTTAACGCGCTCAAACGGTTGTTTGCCGCCATATCGCTTAACGAGGGGAGTGCGGCAGAAACCAGTATCGCGGCAACAGCGAGTGTCACCATGAGTTCAACCAGCGTCATACCATGCTGTTTAGGGTTCATCATGCTTTTCCGTTCCGCTGCTATTATTGTTAGATTCTTAGAAAGGCAAAGGCTTCCATGCCATGCACGTACTTCCTTGAGGCGTTAGTATACGAGAGCGGCGCACCTTAGCGGGGGTCAGGTCGATAAACGGTTGCACCCAGCAGACAGCCCGCTGTCATTTGCGCCAAAAGGCAGGTGTGAGCAATACCAACAAGGTAAACAGCTCCAAGCGTCCCATCAACATTGCCAAGGCCAGCAACCATTTTGCCGTATCCGTTAGACCCGCGTAGTTATTGGCAACCTGCCCCAAACCCAAACCTTGGTTATTCAGCGACGAAGCCACCGCAGAAAACGCCGTTACCTGATCAGCTCCGGTTGCCATTACCCCCAACATAAAGAACACAAACACTGCCACGTAAGCCGCAAAAAATCCCCAAACCGCCTCCACCACCGTTTCAGGTAACGGGCTGCCATTAATCTTGATCACGAAACGCCCACTGGGGTGAACCAAACGATTCACTTCACGCCAACCTTGCTTCAGTAACAATAAGATACGAATAATCTTAATACCGCCTGCGGTTGACCCCGCCGACCCGCCAATAAAGCTTACGAAAAATAACAATGCCGGAACAAACGTCGGCCATGTTGAATAACTGGTCGTAGAAAACCCAGTGGTGGTAATACTGGAAATAAATTGAAAGGTCGAATGGTAAATGGATTCTGAAAACTCAGGATAAACTCCACGTTCAAACAAATAGATTCCCGCCAACCACGACACCAGCAAAACAATCAGTAAATAAGTGCGAAACTCAGAATCTTCCCAATACGTGCGCAAACTTAAACGATGCCATGCCGCAAAGTGCAAACTGGCATTAACTCCACCAAAAAACATAAAAACAATAGCAATCCACCCAATCAATTGACTGTCAAAATGCGCAATACTGGCATCATGGGTCGAAAAACCGGCAGTCGATAACGTGGTAAAACTGTGCGTAATTGCGTCAAACCAATCCATCCCCGCGAGGCGATAAGCCAAGGCACACACCAGCGTCAAGGTAAGATAGACATACCACAATAAGCGGGCAGTTTCCGCAATACGCGGGGTAAGTTTGGAATCCTTCACCGGTCCCGGAGTTTCCGCTTTGTAAAGCTGCATTCCCCCAACGCCTAACATGGGTAAGATTGCCACCGCCAATACGATCATCCCCATTCCGCCCAGCCACTGTATTTCCATACGGAAAAACATTAAGGAACGCGGAAACGTATCCAAATTACTAAAAACGCTTGATCCGGTGGTGGTAAACCCCGAAATTGCCTCATACATGGCATCGGTCAAGCTTGCATTCAAAGTATCTGAAAACATAAACGGCAAGGCGGAAGCCGCGCTCAATACTGTCCAAAACAAGGTAACGACCAAAAATCCGTCACGGGTGCGCAATGTCGCTTTAGCACGTCGCACGGGTAGCCACAACAACGTACCGCAGCTTAAAGTAATACTGAATCCCCAATAAAATGGGGTTAAATCAGGGTCGCCCATCATGCCGCCCACCAAAATCGGCGGTAATAGGGTCAGGCTGAATACCATCAGCAGCAACCCTAAAATCCGCTGGATAACGGGGTACTGCATGGCTTAAAAGAAATGAATACCGACTTGGAATAACTTTTCCACCGCCGGTACATAGCGTTTATCGGTCACAAATACCACCACATGATCATTTGCAGCAATGACTAAATTGGCAGACACCAGTTGTAATACGCCGTCGCGCAATACCGCACAAATACTTGCTCCCGGTGGTAAATTAATTTCTTCTAAACGTCGCCCTACCACCCGCGAAGTTTTGAAATCACCGTGTACAATGATTTCAACCACCTCTGCCGAACCGCGCCGCAACGCATGAACTGCGACAATATCACCGCGCCGCACATGCATTAATAACGAACCGATGGTAATTTGCTGCGGGGAAATCGCAATGTCGATATTACTTTCCACCAAATCCACGTAGCTAAGGCGGTTAATCAAGCACATTACACGCCTTGCACCTAAACGCTTGGCTAACATCGACGACAGAATATTGGCTTCGTCATCATTAGTAATCGCAATAAAAACATCGGTGTTTTCGATATTTTCTTCCAGCAGTAAATCTTCGTCCGCGACATCACCCTCTAACACAATGGTTTTGTCTAAACGTTCCGCCAGTTTGGTAGCGCGTTCCGGGTCTTTTTCAATGATTTTGACTTGATAGCGCGAGTCTTCCAGTAATCGTGCTAAACGATTACCGATATTCCCGCCCCCGGCTAACACAATGCGTTTATAGGGTTTATCCAGCTTACGCAATTCACTGATAATGGAACGAATATGCTTGGGGCTGGCAATAAAAAACAGCTCGTCATCGGCTTCAATCAAGGTGGTTTCCTTGACGTTAATCGACTTGCCTTTGCGGAAAATCGCGGCGACTTGCGCTTTCAATCCGGGCATGTGTTCGTGCATTTCGCGCAATTCATGCCCGACCATTGGCCCGTCGTGCAGAGCTTTTACCCCCACCATTTGCACCGTACCATTGGCAAAGTTTAAAACGTGGGATGCACCGGGATGCGAAATCAGATTAAAAATATAATCCGTGACCAATTGTTCCGGGCTGATTAACACGTCAATCGGCACGGCATTCGGCGCGAATAATGCGCCCCGATCAAGGTAATGCGAGGAGCGGATGCGGGCAATTTTCTTCGGGGTGCGGTACAAAGTTTGCGCCACTTGGCAGGCTACCATATTGATTTCATCACTGTTTGTGACCGCAATCAGTAAGTCCGCATCCTCAATTCCAGCGCGCTCCAGCACCCGTGGGTAAGAGGCTTGCCCGACTTCAACCCGCACATCGAGCTTTTCACGCAACGCCCGTAACGCCGCCGCATTGGTATCAACGATGGTAATGTCGTTGTCTTCGTGTTCCAACGCTTCGGCGACTGAACGCCCCACTTGCCCCGCTCCCAAGATCAGGATTTTCATGGCACTTACCGCAAGCCGTATTTTTTCGGGTCAACGTTTAACGAACGCATTTTGCGGTATAAATGGGTACGCTCCATTTTGACCTGATCCGCTAATTTACTGACATTACCGTCGGCTTGTTTCAATTGGTAAATCAAATAATCGTGTTCAAACTGTTCTCGAGCCTGACGTAATGGCATTTCAAATAAGCTTTCAGGAATTTTGCCCAAGGCTTCGGAAAATACCGGAATACGCGGGCCAATGGATTCTTCCACTTCTTCCAGCGACACTTCGGTTTCGGTGCCTAAAATCAATAAGCGTTGCACCAGATTACGCAATTCGCGGATATTGCCGTGCCAAGTATGATTACGCAGGAAATTTTGCGCCGACAAAGAAATATGGCGGTAAGGCAAGCCATCCTGCGCGGTTAACACATCCACATAATGATTCAGCAATTCCGGGACATCTTCGGGATGATCACGTAACGGTGGAATCATTAACGGAACCACATTCAGCAAGTAATACAATTCCTCGTTAAACTTGCCGCCGACGACATCATCCTGCAAATCGTGAGTGGATGAAGCCATTAAACTCACATCCAAGTCTACCCATTCATTGCCACCGCTGCGCATAAAACGCCGCTCTTTCAAAGCGTTTAACAAGCGCACTTGGGTATCACCGTCCAGCTCAAAGATTTCTGCTAAATACAGCACGCCACCATTAGCTTCATCAAGCAAACCGTATTGCACCTTGCCATTGTCTTCCGCACCAAACAGTAACTTGCCGACAATCGCTCCGGCATTACTGCCCACCGATAAGGCAGCACGCACAAACGGACGGTCTTTACGCGCACTGCGTGAATGGATGTAACGCGCAAACGACTCCTTACCCACCCCCGGTTCGCCGTAAAGCAGCACACGCGGATCGTGCTGAGCAATGCGTTTGGCTTGTTCGCGCAGGCGTTGCATTACCTGACTCGAACCGACCGGATCGGGCGACGTTGTTACCTGTTTACGTAAGCCCCGGTTTTCCTGTTCCAACTGACTCACACGCAAAGCATTGCTGATCGTCAGCAGCATTTTCGCCATCGACAACGGCTTTTCAATGAAATCGTAAGCCCCCAGCTTCGTGGCTTCCACAGCAGTTTCAATCGTGCCGTGCCCTGACATCATAATCACCGGGCAACACAAGCTTTCGCTTTCGCGCCATTCCTTGAGCAAGGAAATACCGTCCTGCCCCGGCATCCAAATGTCGAGCAAGATCAAATCGGGTTTGCGGCTGCGGTGTAATTCACGCGCCTTAATCGCGTTTTCGGCGACGACGACCCGATAACCCTCGTCTTCGAGGATTTCACCAACGAGCTGGCGAATGTCGGGTTCGTCATCCACCACCATGATGTATTGTGCTGTCATTATCCCTGCTCCTTCGGGGTTGGGGTGAGGGTGTCCTCAAGTGATCCTGTTGAAAACCTGATACTAAGCATAGCACCTCCGCTTTCATGGTTACGCGCGGTCAGATGTCCGGCGTGTTCTTCCACAATCTTTTTCACAATTGCCAAACCCAGCCCCGTACCCTTGTGTTTACTGGTGACATACGGCTCGAATAAGCGCGGCAATAATTCCGCCGGAATACCGGGGCCGTTATCGTGTACGCACAGCGACACCTGCTTAGTATCCGCATGATAGGCAGTGCGCAAGATAACGCTAGGATTGGCAACAGGGTTTTCTTCCAACGCTTCTAAGGCGTTTTTAATCAGGTTTACCAGTAATTGACGAATACGGTTCATATCGAGTTTTAATACCGGAACCGTGCTATCTAACTCCAGTTTCAGTGTCACTTTGGAATCATTGACCCGGTACAACTCCACTACTTCCTGCACCAACACGTTTAAATCAACGCGCTGTAAATGCAACGCGGGGGCACGCGCATACTCACTGAAAGCATTCACCATTAACTTGAGGTTATCGACCTGTTGCACAATGGTATTAGTCATGCGCTTGAGGAAACTCGCCGAGTCTTCACCCAATTCCCCGGCTAATTTACGCGCTAAACGTTCAGCGGAAAGTTGAATCGGGGTCAGCGGATTTTTGATTTCATGAGCCAAACGCCGCGCCACTTCGCCCCATGCTGCATCGTGTTCGGCCTGAATCAAATCGGTCACATCGTCAAACACCAACACCGAACCGCGCCGCTCCGAGGCATCCACCGGCAAAGATGCACCACGACACACCAGCAATTGTCGCCCGCTTTCCGTCGTCAAGGTAATTTCAGACTGCCATTCCGCGCCGCCCTGCACCGCCAAACGTGGCTGCACCACCTGCAAAAACGGATGCAACGCAGGCATATCACTTAGCACCTCAGCCAGGGGCTTGCCCACATACGCCAATAAGGGATGCCGCAAAATACTGCCCGCCGCGCTATTCACCCGCCGGATGACCCCGGCTTCATCCAGCGTAATAACCCCTGATGACAAATGTTCCAGCACCACGTGTAAATAATCGTGTTCCTGCTGAAGTTGACGACGAGTTTGCTCACGTTCTTGTTGCGCATCCGACAAGCGTTTGGTCATGGTATTAAACGACCGCGCCAGCAAACTGAAATCGTCTTTTTCCGACACCGGCAATTTCTTTTGCAAATCACCGGCCGCTACCGCCAATGTGCCTTCGACTAAAGTCCGTACCGGGCGGGTTAACCGCCGTGAGAAAATAAAAGCTGCCCACAACGCGAATAACACCGTCAGCACCATAATCACCACAATCATCAACCGAAATGCATCTTTAGTGGCATTACGTTGAAAATTCAGTTGCTTGTATTCATTACGCGCACTGCCCACGCTATTTGCCAGACTTTGCTCACGCTCTGAAATCGGAAACAACGCGGTTAAAATACCTTCCTGCTGGTTTTCAAGGCCGTAACGCACCCGCATTGCTACCCGTGATGACACTACTTTTGTCCCAATCGGCTCCAACTTGGCATAATAATCACGCAACTTCAGGGCTTGAAACACACCACGATCCGGCAAACGTGGAATCAACGCGCTGTTATCCGCCAACGCCAGCACCACCATATTGTTCGAGTTATCCAGCAAAAATACTTCCCGCGCCCCCAGTAACAAAAACTGCTCCAACAACGGTGCAATCGACTGCCGATCCAAACCAGCAATCGCCAGTTTCAAACGTTCTAATTCGGCTAAATGTTGGCGATTACGGGTATTCAAGGCGATTTCACTTAATTCGATGGAGTCGTCCAAAGCGCGTTCCACCGATACCGAAAACCAGCGGTCAATGCGTTCCCCAATCAAATTGATCGAAAACAATGACACCACCAGCACCGGCAATAAACTCAATACCAAAAAGCTGCTCATTAAGCGCAAGGTAAAACGCGAACCCGCCTGATGAGTGCGCCATTGGTAAAATACCCGCACCAAATTACCTAAAATAATCAGAGTTAACAGCAATAAGATGAACGCACTCAGATAAAAATGCCAGTTGCCGTAACGTGCGGCGTTCTCAGGGCCAATGGTCGCCATATTTAACAGCGACAAGGAGGCCAACAGCAGCAGAAAAATCAATGCTACCGGCAACCATTGCCAAACTCGGCTTTTTAGGGAATCGGCCACATGACTCCTTCGCTTTCCAAGGCGTAACGATCAGAAAATAATGCCTGTATCTTCAACGGTAAATGCAGCGTTTTGGGACTCAAGCGCACGCCAACCACCAACGACGCATCATTACCGTAAGCATTCTGCGGCAATGCAGGCAACGGGTAATCTTCCAAATGCCCCATCTGTTCCAAAGCTGCGATTAACGTTGAAAAACTCCAGTCTTCGCCGGTATCCAAACGCACCAACTGGTATTGCTTAGTTAACGGGTGATATTTCAATTCCGATTTCACACTCGCTAAATGCCGCTGGGTGTTCCACCACCAAGTTTGATGCCATTCCAAACCAAACGTCACCGCGTTTTCCAAGGTCATGCCATTGAGCAAGCCATCGCGTAAATATTGAGTCAGTTGGTAATCGAGTTGCACCTGTGTCACCAACGTGCGCGGCGATTCCCCCTCAGTCACCGCAAACCCTCGGAAACTGATTCCCGGAGTCACGCCAGACGCTGCTGTACTCAGCCAAACGCACAAAAATACGCCTAACAACCATCGCACCCCGATGACTTTGCTCACGCGCTTTGCTCCCCGTGTTGCTTACGCAACAAAGCATAGTAAAAACCATCCATCCCCGCATCCCCCGGTAAAATTTGTCGCCCAAAGGCCATTGCGTGCCCCCATGAATCACCCAGCGGTAACACTTGCGCATCGGGGTATTCCGCCACAAATGCCGCAATTTGCTGACTGTTTTCTTCCGGCAAAATCGAACAGGTTGCGTACAACAAATGTCCGCCCGGTTTTAACGTTTGCCATAATGCCCGTAATAACCGCGCCTGCTCCTGTTGTAATGCCGTAATATCGCTATCACGCCGCAACACTTTAATATCCGGGTGACGACGAATCACTCCGGTAGCCGAACATGGCGCGTCCAGCAAAATACGCTCAAACGCCTGACCATCCCACCAGCTCGCCACATCACCCGCATCCGCCGCCACCGTGTGCGCATTCAATTGCAATCGCTGAAGATTTTCCGTGACCCGCAACAAACGCGAGGCACTACTATCTAACGCGGTAAGCTGCAACTCATCCGTATGTTCCAGCAAATGCCCCGTCTTACCACCGGGAGCCGCGCACGCATCCAACACCCGCATTCCGGGCTGGCAATCGAGTAACAACGCCGCCAATTGCGCCGCCGCGTCTTGCACCGACACCGCGCCCTGCGCAAACCCCGGCAACAATTCCACACCCACCGCTTTATGTAAATTCAAAGCACTGGCAACGCATTCAACCGTATCCGCCGCTACCCCTTGCGCGGTTAACTGCGCTTGGTAAGCCGCCGCCGTGTACTGACGTTGATTCACCCGCAACGTCATTGCGGCGTGTGTATTGCTGGCTTGCACAATGTTTTTCCAATCCGTAGGCCAAGCACGCTGCACCCGCGCCAATAACCACGCCGGAAACGCATACAATGCGGTTTCCTGCCGATCTGCCGCGCTCAACAATGCCTCACGTTCGCGCAAAAACCGTCGTAACACGCCATTAACCAGCTTTTCCGCCCAGCCTTTACCGAGCTTTTTTACCGCTTTGACGGTTTCATTCACCGCCGCGTGATCAGGGGTACGCTGGTAAATCAACTGATACAAACCGACCCGCAACAAACATTCCACATCTTTATCAGCGGGTTTGAGCGGTTTAGTGACCAGTTGTTTCAAGACCGCGCTCAAGCGTTCGTGCCAGCGCAAACTGCCAAAGCACAGATCGCGCAGCAACGGCTGTTCCGCCGCCGCAATCGCCTGCGCCAACGGCTGTTGCAATACCTCGGTCAGCGAATCCCCTTCGTAAATAACCTGTTGCAACACACGGGCAGCAGTAGCGCGAGTACTCAAAAGCATTCTCCTAATAACGAGCGTCCATTGAGAAATTCCGCCGCTGATAAACGCTTACCACCCGGCATTTGCAAACTCGTCACCCGCACCACGCCATCACCGGTGGCAATATCAATCCCAGCCTTGCTTTCTGCAATGACTGTACCGGGGGAAGCAGGGGAACAGGGAGCAAGAGGAGGAATCGAAGAAGCGAAAAACCGTAATGGTTGCCCGTGATACAAAGTGTAAGCCGTCGGATACGCATCAAACGCCCGAATCATCCGGTCAATCGTAACGGCGGGCTGTGCCCAGTCAATTTCCGCTTCGCTTTTTTGCAATTTATGCGCGTAATTGGCTAAAGCCTCGTCTTGCACCTGCGGCTGTAACTGCCCCGCCATTAACACATCCAGTGTCTCCAGCAGCGCACTCGCCCCCAGTTCCGCTAATTTATCGTGAATACTTTGTCCGCCATCTTGCGCGGTAATGGGGCAAACCACCGTATGCAACATATCGCCGGTATCCAAACCCGCCGCCATTTGCATAATGGTAACGCCGGTTTGCGCATCCCCTGCGTAAATCGCCCGCTGAATCGGAGCTGCTCCACGCCAGCGCGGTAACAACGAACCATGAATATTCAAGCAACCATAACGCGGTATATCCAAGACACTTTGCGGCAAAATCAAACCATACGCCGCCACTATCATGACATCCGGCGCATACGCGCGTAAGGTTTCCTGCGCCTCCAACGGTTTTAATGATAACGGCTGTTCCACTGGAATTCCGGCATCCACCGCGACTTGCTTGACTGCACCAAAGGTCAGCTTGCGCCCACGACCAGCGGGACGATCCGGCTGGCAATAGACCGCCACCACTTGATGCGGTGACGCTAACAAGGCTTTTAAAGCGGGAACCGCAAAGTCAGGGGTTCCGGCATAAACAATCCGTAAACTCATTCAGCCGCCGCCTGTGCTTCTGCTTTGGCGGGCTTGCCTGCATTTTCTTTTTCCCACTTTTCCATTTTTTTGCGCACCCGCTGTTGCTTTAAGGTCGACAGGTAATCCACAAACAACTTGCCATCCAGATGGTCAATTTCATGCTGAATGCAAATCGCCAGCAAGCCATCCGCTTCCAACTCCAACGTTTCACCGGCACGATTCAAGGCTTGCACCCGGATACGCTCGGCACGGGTTACTTTGTCGTAGTAATCCGGCACTGACAAACAGCCTTCCTCATGCTCAATCTCGCCTTCTTTGTGGATAATTTCAGGGTTGATCAAGCATAAACGCTCATCTTTATGCTCAGAGATGTCGATAGTAACCACGCGCCGCAAGCTATTGACCTGCGTTGCTGCCAAACCAATGCCTTGGTTGGCGTACATGGTTTCAAACATGTCATCCACGAATTGTTGTAATGCCGCGTCCACCGCCGCTACGGGAGCAGCTTTGCGACGTAAACGCGCGTCTGGGTGATGTAAAATGTTTAATACTGCCATTGATAAATACCGAAAATCTAAAAGTTCTGAATGTTTTTCCAACCGTAGTTTATTATAAACCGCAACCTCCAACACATAATAACCACAAGGATACCACCATGAGGCATTCTTCTTCCTTTTTCTGGAAAGCATTGTTAGTCAGCACCGCTTCTGCCGCTGTTTTGAGCGGATGCGGCGCAACCCCGAATAAGCCGGAACACGACCCTTACGACCGCTATTACGGGCAACCGGAAACTACTTCACGCAATACCATCTCCCACAGCGACATTGTGGTAAACCCTGCCGCACCGCGCAGTTACGTGGTACAAAAAGGCGATACGCTGTGGGGCATTGCCCGTAAATTCCTCAATACCCCTTGGTATTGGCCGGAAGTCTGGGATAAAAACCAGCGCATCAAAAACCCGCACCTGATCTACCCCGGTGATGTGCTGCATTTGGAATACGCGCAAGGTAACGGTAACAAACTGGTTCCGCGTATTCGCATTGACCGTCATGGCTCCGGCGAACCCATTTCCAGCCTCACCCCATTCATGGCATGGCCGCGCGTACTGGATGAAGCCACTATTAAAAACGCACCGTACTTGCTGGCTTCTCAAGACAATCACACGTTGATTGGTTCCGGCGAGACGATTTACATCAAAAATCTGCGCGACACCCCACAGGGCAGCCGTTGCGCATTGTTCACCCCGAATAAAGCCTTACACGACCCGCAAACCGGTGCGCTATTGGGCTATGAAGTGATCTATAACGGTTATAGCCGTGTTACCCGCATTGGCGATCCTTCTACGGCTACCGTGGTCGAAGCCATTCGCGAAATCCGCCAAGGGGATCGGGTGTTCCAGCCGGTTGACGAAACTGCGTACCTCAATGTACCGATTCATATGCCGAACTTTACCGTGCGTGCCGATGTGATTTCCCTGTTTGATGCGGAGGCGGTTAGCGGCACTCACATGATTGCCACCATTAATAAAGGGCATCGTGACAATATTCAGGTGGGTCATACGCTCGGCCTTTACGCGCAAGGTAAAACCGTTAACGACCCTCATACCCTGCGCAAAACGCGCGAGGGCGCGGTTATTCCTGTCGAAAGTCAGCTTCCACCCGAAAAAGCAGCGAATTTGGTGATCTATAAAGTCACTGATAAAGTCAGTTACGGGCTGATTCTTGATGCAACCCGCGAAATCCGCACAGGTTATAAAGTCGGCAATCCCTAGTGCAATACTAGACCCGCTTACTTTTTTGTTAAAATTTGAGAAATATCAATGATGTTTCTCAAATTTTCCATATCAGAAATTCACTATTTAATAATATACTTATAAATACTTCATTTCATTAAGTTTTTTTTGCGTGAGTGGAAACAATCGGTTAAGCTGCGATTCCAAGTCTTGACATATCTCAATGCGCAAAGGGGCTGGTTGTGATCGCGCAGCACTTCACCTTCGCTTGGGTCCGGGCTTCGATAGTGATATTTCTGTTAGAGAGGAGGTAATCATGCGAAAACTATTTCGCACTTTGGCAATGTCAGTAGCCGTTTCGGTTTTGGCTGTGAATGCAGGCATGACATCCGTGTACGCGGCTGATCCTGTCAAAAAGGCAGAGGAACCTAAAAAAGAAGAGAAGAAGGAAGTCACCGGCAAAGACCTCGCGTTTGACCGCGCTATGGGTAACTGCTTGGCTTGCCACATGATTGCTGGCGGCGAACTGCCCGGCAACATTGGCCCGCCATTAATCGGTATGGCTGCCCGCTTCCCTGATAAGGCGAAACTGAAAGCGCAAATCTACGATGCTCGCGTTGCAAATCCCAACACCATTATGATTCCGTTCGGCCCAATGGGCATTCTGAACGATGAACAATTGGACAAAGTTGTGGACTTCATTTCAACCCTGTAATACTAAGATTTGCTCAAATTCTGGAGAGAGGAATTATGAAACGCAGAACATTTTTGCAAGGCACACTGGCAGCCGGTGCGGCTGGTCTTGCGGTCAGCGCAGGCTTGCTGACTCCAAGCATGGTTATGGCAGAAGGCGGCGGTGCATTTGATGCAAAATCAATGGACGACGCACTCAAAGCGATGGCTGTTACCCCGGAAGAGTCGAAAGACATTACCATTAAAGCCCCTGAAATCGCTGAAAACGGTGCGGTTGTACCGGTTGAAGTGACTACCACTATCGCTGACGTGAAAGAAATCAGCTTGCTGGTAGATGGCAACCCAACCCCGCTGGCAGCAACGTTCATCCTCGGTGAAGGTGCTAACCCTACTGCGTCTACCCGTATCAAAATGGGCAAAACCGCAAACGTAGTGGCTTTAGTCAAAGCAGGCGATAAAGCCTATTCAGCGAAACAGGAAGTCAAAGTCACCATCGGCGGCTGCGGCGGTTAATTAGGGGAGAACACACATGTCTAGCATTAAACTCAAAGCCAAAGCAGAAGGCGATAGCGTCGAAGTCAAGGCACTGATGACGCACCCAATGGAAACTGGGCAACGTAAGGATAAGAAAACTGGCGAACTGGTTCCGGCGCATTTCATTAAAGAAATCATCGTGACCGCTGGTGACAAAACTGTCCTCACCGCTAACTGGGGTGGTTCCGTTTCTAAAAACCCGTACCTCGCTTTTAGCTACAAAGGCAAAGCCGGTGACAAGATCAAGCTGTCTTGGACCGACAACAAAGGCGAGAAAGATTCTGCTGAAGCAGATGTCGCTTAATTACGTGGAGGTTTTCATGAAAAAAGCATTTACAGCGGTAGCCGTTGCACTGGCTTTAGCAGCTTCTGCGTTCAGCACAGCACAAGCAGGTCCGACAGAAGATTTAGCTGCCTTCCAAGGTCACTTTAAAGAAGCCTTTAAAGATGTTCCGTTCGCAGATTTCAAAGACGGTGCTTACGCACTGGATCCGAATCTGAAAGAACAGTGGCAGACAATGGAAGAGTTCCCCCCTTACGAACCTGATGTTGATGCAGGTAAGGCAATGTGGGAAAAACCGTTGAAAAACGGCAAAACCTACGCGGAGTGCATGGGCGACATCAAAACGCTGCGCACTAAATACCCTATGTACGATGCCGAAAAAGACACCATTGTCACATTGGAAGGCGCGTTGAATGCGTGCAAAACAGACGGTGATGGTGAAGGCTTTGTCGACAAAGAAGGCAAGCCGTTACTGAACAAAGGTAAAATCGCACAGTTGATGGCGCATATCGCGATGGAAAATCGTGGTAGCAAAATCGAAGTCGCGACACCAGAAGGCAAAGCGGTTGCATGGTACGACAAAGGCAAAAACTTCTACTACGCCAAGCGTGGTCAGTTGAATATGTCTTGTGCAGATTGCCACACCAACAATGCAGGTAAAATGATCCGCGCGGATTTGCTTAGCCCTGCGGTTGGTCATGTGACTCACTGGCCTACTTACCGTTCTGCGGATGGTGAAATCACCACACTGCATAACCGTTTCATGGGTTGCAACACGATGGTTCGTGCTAACAACTTCAAAGCACAAAGCGACGAATATAAAGCTCTGGAATACTTCCTGACTTATATGTCCAACGGCTTGGAATGGAACGGCCCCGGTTCACGTAAGTAACCGCTTCAATTCGATCTGACAATCGAAGAAACCCGGCTCAGGCCGGGTTTTTATTGTGCAATACTTCCACCCAACTATTTTTTACAAAAACGGAATATTCTTCACCGTTTCCGCATCTAACCCTGAGTGAGTCAGCGGTTGCCACTAAAAATCATGTAACCCTGATAACACAGCAAGTATGACAACACGTTGTAGAGAGGAATTATGAAACGCAGAACATTTTTGCAAGGCACACTGGCAGCCGGTGCGGCTGGTCTTGCGGTCAGCGCAGGCTTGCTGACTCCAAGCATGGTTATGGCAGAAGGCGGCGGTGCATTTGATGCAAAATCAATGGACGACGCACTCAAAGCGATGGCTGTTACCCCGGAAGAGTCGAAAGACATTACCATTAAAGCCCCTGAAATCGCTGAAAACGGTGCGGTTGTACCGGTTGAAGTGACTACCACTATCGCTGACGTGAAAGAAATCAGCTTGCTGGTAGATGGCAACCCAACCCCGCTGGCAGCAACGTTCATCCTCGGTGAAGGTGCTAACCCTACTGCGTCTACCCGTATCAAAATGGGCAAAACCGCAAACGTAGTGGCTTTAGTCAAAGCAGGCGATAAAGCCTATTCAGCGAAACAGGAAGTCAAAGTCACCATCGGCGGCTGCGGCGGTTAATTAGGGGAGAACACACATGTCTAGCATTAAACTCAAAGCCAAAGCAGAAGGCGATAGCGTCGAAGTCAAGGCACTGATGACGCACCCAATGGAAACTGGGCAACGTAAGGACAAGAAAACTGGCGAACTGGTTCCGGCGCATTTCATTAAAGAAATCATCGTGACCGCTGGTGACAAAACTGTCCTCACCGCTAACTGGGGTGGTTCCGTTTCTAAAAACCCGTACCTCGCTTTTAGCTACAAAGGCAAAGCCGGTGACAAGATCAAGCTGTCTTGGACCGACAACAAAGGCGAGAAAGATTCTGCTGAAGCAGATGTAGCGTAATCTGCGCCGCCCGCGTAGAGACGCAAAATTTTGCGTCTCTACCATAAACAACCATAACCACTGATCACTGCCCCACACACGCCCCCAACTGTCACGCTTTACCGGAGGACTCATGCGCGTTATCGCCGCATTCTTTACCCTTCTCTGTTTAACCATCGGGCTGAATGCCCATGCTGATGACAAACTGCCCCCCGTCGTGATGGAGCTGATCAAAGTTTCCGAACACGTTTACTATGTGCAAGGCGCACCAGGTGCTGCCACCCAAAACCACGGTTTCATTTCCAACGCTGCGGTGATTGTCACTGACGAAGGCGTAATTTTATTCGACACCCTTGGCACGCCAGCCTTGGCGCAATTATTCCTGCAAAAACTCAAAAAAGTGACTGACAAGCCGGTGAAAAAGGTGATTGTCAGCCATTATCACGCCGACCATATTTACGGCTTACAAGTATTCAAAGACTTAGGCGCGGAAATCATCGCCCCTGCCGGTGCTGAGGAATATCTCAATTCTGAAAACGCCGAAACCTTGCTGGCTTCGCGTCGCGCAGACCTTGCCCCGTGGGTCAATGCTGACACCCGCTTGGTTAAACCCGACCGTTATGTCGATGGCAATGAAGAAATCACTCTCGGCGGTGTCACCCTCAAACTCATTTTCAACGGCAAAGCGCATTCTGATGGCGACCAAAGTGTGCTGGTCGAGCCGGATGGCGTATTGCTAATTGGTGATTTGATTTTTGAAGGGCGCGTGCCTTTCGTGGGCGATGCCAATACCAAAATCTGGCTGGAACGCTTAAAAGACATGGCGCAAGGCAAGCTCACTGCGATGGTTCCCGGTCACGGCCCGATGTCCAAAAAACCGCAGGAAGTGATTAAAACCACGGTGCAATACATCGAATTCCTGCGTGAAACAATGGGCAAAGCCGTCGAAGACATGACCCCGTTTGACGAAGCTTATGCCGCCACCGACTGGGGCGATTTCATCCACCTGCCTGCATTTGAAGAAGCTAACCGCCGCAATGCTTATCAGGTATACCTGTCGCTGGAACAGGAAGGAATGCAATAAACAAAATTTGAATTAGAACAATTTTATCAACCGTAGGAGGAGACGACCCATGTTAAAACCAATCATACTGGGTTTATTGATGACTGCCAGCAGCGTTGCTGGTCTTGCAATCGCTGACGATGCCAAACCGGCTGAACCGAAAGCAGAAGCCGCCGCTGCTCCGGCTGCGGATGCCAAACCCGCCGAAGCCAAGTTTGACCCCGGTGTGCCTGCGCCCAAAGTCGCTGACGACTATTACGCCGGAGCTGAAAAAGTGGTAGTTCACGTCACAATGGAAGGTGACGAGAAGAAATACCTCGGCGTGCTGGGCAATGTCAGTAATTACATCAAAGCACTGGAGCAAACCGGCAAGAAAACCGACGCAATTGTCGTGATGAATGGCGATGGTTTAGGCTTGCTGACTACCGCCAAGCAGGTTGAAATGAATGCTGATTCTAAATTGCCCGCTAAAATCGCGGAATTGAAAGAAAAAGGCGTGAAATTCCAAATCTGCTACAACACCTTGACCGGGCGCAAAATCAAGTTTGCTGACTTGTACGATGCCAAACCGGAAGACGTGATTCCCTCTGGCGTAGCGGAAGCAGGCCGTTTGCAATCGCAAGGCTATCAGTTACTGAAGCCGTAATCGCAGCACAAGCATGGGGCTGAATTCATTCGGCTCCATTCTGCTTTATCAAGCTAGGAATTACCCTCATGGTCAATTGGATCATCACTTGCTGCAAGGATCTGTGGTTTCGCGACCGCAACGAAGTCAGCCCCTACATTAACGACACCGCTGTGCGCATCCGCGCGGGGCTATTGCTTGCGATTCCCATCTACATGGCGTTCACGCTGTTTGATGCCATCTTCGGTTCAGATTGGGTAATCACGGGCGCGGTAATTACCGACACGCTCGAAACCGATTTTGATGGACACATTTTGTATAATGTCGAAGCGATCAAGCGCACCTTTGACTACAGCACACAAACGTTGGTGCTGCTTTACGCGCTGTTTGAAATGATTTCCGGCATGTTTGTAAGCACTTCACGGCTTTCCCCCACCATTTTGCTCAGCAGCTTTCTAGCTAAAAATCTACGTCCGGTGTGGAAGCCGTTATTGCCCAAACGTTTTGCTTGGTCGATTGGCGCAAGTTTTATCATCACCTGTTTGATTTTCTTTAACCCCGAAATCTTCGCGGGCTGGGTCAATGCCGTTGCGGGCAGCGAAATACTTCCTGAAACCTACAACTACATGCCGTCCTGGATTCCACTGGTGATGGTGTGGGTCTGTTTTGGATTTATGTGGATGGAAACTGTATTGGGTTTCTGCGCGGGTTGCAAAGTGCACTCCTTGTTAGTCTGGATGGGCGTGCTAAAAGAAGAGTGCGAGGCTTGCAACAATTTGGATTGGGGTGAGTCCACCAGTAAAAAGCTCTAGTAAAAATCCTACTTGAGACTATAATTATCTGAAAAACGTAGTCTCATTAGGTATATCATGCAAATCTCTATCCGTGAACTAAAAGTAAACCCCTCCCATTACATCCGACAAGCGCAGGCGGGGCATACCGTATGGCTGACTTCCTACAAACAGGTGGTAGCACGTCTCATCTCGGTCCCCGCTCCTGCTTCTCAAACATTGCTGGGCAATATTCCCAATGTGCATTGGCTGGGTAAAAAACCCAATCTGAATCGACCACGCCCCACATTACGCGGCAAATCCCTTGCCGATACTGTGTTGGAAATGCGCTAATGCTGCTCTATCTGGACACTTCCGCCCTCGTGAAGTTGTATGTGCAGGAAGCCTATTCTGATGTGGTTAACGAACTTCAACAGCAAGCGGACGTTATCGCCTCGCACCAAATTGCCTTTGTTGAATTTCATGCAGCATTAGCACGCCGTCACCGTGAAGATGATGTGGACACGCCCACCTTTGAAGCCTTAAAACAAGCATTCGCAGAGGATTGGGTCGATTATTTGCAAGTCGAAACTGACCTGAGCTTACTGCAAAGTGCCGCAGAATTGGCGGAAGCCTTTTCCCTCCGTGCCTATGACAGCGTGCATCTCGCAGCAGCACGGCATTTGCAGCAACAAACGCCATTACCGCTATTGTTTGCTTGTTTCGACAAACGTCTGAACTTAGCCGCCAAAATGCTGGGAATGCAGTCTATTCAAATCGCAATATAACGCCACCCATCGCGCATGTGGTTTACCACAAATTCCACGGCGGATGGGGCAACTTCGGTGTCATTGACCAGTTCGACCAATTCGTTACGTTGTTTGAAGGAATACAGCGTATTGCTGCACGCTACAAATTTCAGGTGCGGGTATTGTTCGCTCATTTGCAAAATACGCCCTTCGTGCCGGGTCGTACCAAGGCGCAATAAATCAATGCCTTCCGCACTGGTAACGACGTAAACACTGCCGTCCTTAGGAGCGACTTGTTGCGCTAGATTTTCGGCTTTCACCAAGGCTTTTTCCAGTTTGGCAGGCTCATGTGAGTCCAGAAACACGATGAAACGGTCGTCGTATGCTGCCGCATTTTCTAGTGTCAAACCTTCAGGTTGCCACAATTTCGGGGCGTAGTGGCTGCTGCCTGCGCCAGCAAGAAAGATCAGGCCGAACACCAATAAGTACATCGCCGCTTGTTGCCATACCTGCGTGCGACGCACGGGCTGACGGGTCAAAGCGGGTAAGGGGTAAGCCGATTTAACCAGATGTTTGATGCGCTGGATTTCACACAATTCTTTTTGCAGCTCAAGGTCAGTTTCCACTTGAGCTAACACGTAACGGGTTTGTTCAGCATCCAATTGCCCATCTGCCAATGCGTGCAGACGATCGTGGATGGTTAGCTGATCGGGATTCATTTCACTCTCCGTAAATAGTGAACGTTGTCAGTTTGACGGATACCTTGCAGGCGTTTTTTCATGGTTTCGCGGGCGCGACTGAGGCGGCTCATCACCGTTCCTACCGGAATATCGAGGATCGCGGCAACTTGTTCGTAGCTGCACCCTTCCAAGTCCACCAGCGTCATCACTTGGCATTGATTCACCGGAAGCGATTCCACAGCAGTACGCACTTGCGTGACCAATTGATCATCGGCGAAGTGTTTTTCGGGGCAATCCGTACAGGTTAGCTCCATGTCGTCGATGTCCAGCGTCGGCTTTTGGGTGCGCAAATGCTCCATCCAGCAGTTGTGGAGGATTTTGTACAGCCACGCACCTAAACGCGCTTCATCTTTCAGTTGTTCTTGTTTTTCTAGGGCTTTTGCAAGGGTGTCTTGCACCAGATCGTCGGCTAACGCGCTATCGCCACACCATGCCACTGCCATGCGATGCAGCTTGGCGCGGTGTTCCGACAACTGCTGGTCGAGACGGTTAAAACGAAAATACTGACTAAACATGTGGTTTATAAGTTTCTCTTAGCGGTTCTAATGCACATGATGCAGAAAATTGACGAAATATTCCAAAAAAGATGGAATATTTTCACCTGCACCCCGTCACTACCCCTGTAGCTAGAATAACTTCAGCCCGTTTGAGGAGAGAAAACGTGAGTTTAACCCGTCGTGAATTTATGCAAATGTTGGCCGCTGCCAGCGTTGCCGGTTTCAGCCTGAATAACGCTTTTGCAGCAGATGCCAGTAAAGAAGGCGACAAAACCGCTGTCAAAGCCCCCAGCAACCCGTATGAACTGCCCGCCTTCGGCAATGTATCGTTGATGCATTACACCGACTGCCACGCGCAATTATTGCCGATTTATTTCCGCGAGCCGAACGTCAACTTGGGTATCGGCAGCATGAAAGGCGCAGTGCCACACTTAGTCGGCGAACACTTCCTGAAAAAGTACGGCATCGGAGCCGGTACGATGGATGCGCACGCTTTCACCTACATTGATTACGTTGAAGCCGCGAAAAAATACGGCAAAGTCGGCGGGTTTGCCCACCTGAAAACCTTGGTTGACCAAGTACGTGCGCAACGCCCAGGTTCATTGCTGCTGGACGGCGGTGATACTTGGCAAGGTTCGTGGACAGCGTTGAAAACCAACGCGCAAGACATGGTAGACGCACAGCTTGCTCTCGGCGTAGACGTAATGACTCCGCACTGGGAAATGACCTTCGGCGCGGATCGCGTTAAAGAAATCGTCGAGAAAGATTTCGCGGGCAAAATTGATTTTGTCGCACAAAACGTTTTCAGCAACGACTTTGATGAGCGCGTATTTGAACCGTTCGTGATCAAAGAAATCAACGGCGTGCCGGTAGCGATTATTGGGCAGGCGTTCCCGTATGTGCCAGTTGCCAACCCCAAACACATGGTCGCAGACTGGAGCTTCGGTATCCGTGACGACGACATGCAGCAAGCGGTTGACGATGCGCGTAGCAAAGGCGCGAAAGTCGTCATTATGCTGTCGCACAACGGCATGGACGTTGACCTGAAAATGGCCAGCAAAGTCACCGGCATTGACGCGATCATGGGCGGTCATACGCACGATGGCGTATTCCAACCGGTGGTTGTTGAAAATGCAGGCGGTAAAACGCTGGTCACAAACGCAGGTTCCAACGGCAAATTCCTCGGTGTGCTCGATCTGGATGTGAAAGACGGCAAAGTGGCGGATTTCCGTTACAAATTGCTGCCGGTCTTCTCCAACTTGTTGGAAGCCAACAAGGACATGCAAACCCTCATCGACAAAATCCGTGAACCGTACAAGAAAGAATTGGCGGAAGAACTCGCGGTGTGCGACGACGTATTGTACCGCCGTGGCAACTTCAACGGTACATTTGACCAGTTGATCTGCGACGCGCTGATGCAAGAGCTGGATGCGCCGATGGCGTTTTCACCGGGCTTCCGTTGGGGCACAAGCGTACTGCCGGGGCAGCCAATCACGTTTGAACACGTTGCTGACCAAACCGCAATCACTTACGGCACGGTCACACGTAACGAAATGACCGGCGAAACTGTCAAGAACATCCTCGAAGACGTGGCGGATAACCTGTTCAACGCTGACCCTTACTACCAACAAGGTGGTGACATGGTGCGCGTCGGCGGTTTGAAATTCACGTTTGACCCGACCGCTAAAATGGGCGAACGGGTATCCGACATGATGCTGGATGGCAAACCCTTGGATGCAAAGAAAACCTACCCCGTGGCAGGTTGGGCAAGCGTGCAGGAAGAAGTGCCGAAGAACAAGCAAATCTGGGAAGTGGTCGCCGATTACCTGCGCGACAAAAAGACCATTGGCAAGATCGAGCTGAACACGCCGAAACTCAAAAACGTGGATGGCAACGAAGGCTTGGCATAAGCACCTTAATGATGTTTCCTAACTACTGCTGAATTCCCGTTTCAGCAGCTTGGGCGAATCTTCGGATTCGCCTTTTTCTTTAGCCCAATTCGCATTCCATGTAATAAAACACCCCTTGCTGCTCAAGGATGCGAAAACCGCACCGCTGATAAAATTCACGCACCGGGTTATCAATAAACACCAGCAAACGCATAGACTGTTTACCGCGAATTTTGGCAAGTTGACGCATATAGTCTAAAGCGTAGCTGCCCACACCCTGCCCTTGCACATCAGGAATAACTTGTAAATCAGCAAGATGACAGACTGTTTCAGAGGCATTCAAACGCACCAAACCGACGCAACGTTGCGCCTGATACAGTCCGAAATTTTCAGATGCAGCCCAGAATCGCGCATAACAAGGGTCATCCCAGACCATGCCATGTCGTGCGTAATAGTCCGCCATGTTGCTGCGGGATAATGCCAAGGCAAAAGCGTAATCAATATTGGGGGTAATTTTTATCATAGTCACACGTCAATTCGATGTTTTGACAGAGTGTAGCAAGGAATAATCACCCTGACACCCCGGAAGATCACCGACAAATACCGTGGTTTGCACACATATGGGCATTCCGGCTTATAATGTGTCGACAATCCACCAACTGAGACAAGAATTACTATGGAACGCAAGGAACCCGGTCATAAAGAACGCGGTGCAGATAAAGTGGCTCGCATTCCGATTAAAATTGAGCCGACCACCGAATTTCGCCGCAAACCCGCATGGATCAAGGCTAAAGCTCCGTCCACCCCCGAAGTCAAACGCCTCAAAGCGGTGTTGCGTGAACAAAAATTGCATACCGTATGCGAGGAAGCGAACTGCCCGAATTTAGGCGAATGCTTCACCCACGGTACGGCAACCTTTATGATCATGGGTGATATTTGCACACGTCGCTGCCCGTTTTGCGATGTATCCCACGGCAAACCGTTACCGCTGGATGCTGATGAACCGCTCAATATGGCGCAAACCATTCAGGCAATGGGCTTGCGTTACGTGGTGATTACCTCGGTAGACCGCGATGATTTGCGCGATGGCGGCGCGGAACACTTCGTCAAGTGCATTCAAACCGCGCGTGAATTAAATCCCGAACTGAAAATCGAAATCCTCACCCCTGATTTCCGGGGACGCATGGAAATTGCGTTACACATTCTCGAAAGTGCACCGCCGGACGTGTTCAACCACAATATGGAAACCGTGCCGCGCTTGTACAAACAATCCCGCCCCGGTGCGGATTACCAGTATTCACTGAACCTGATCAAGGCGTTTAAACAGCGGTTTCCGCACATACCCAGCAAATCCGGTTTAATGCTGGGGCTGGGCGAAACCAACGAAGAAGTGATTGTTACCCTGCAAGATTTACGGGATCACGATTGCGATATGCTGACCTTGGGGCAATATTTGCAACCCAGCCGCCACCACTTACCGGTTGATCGCTTCGTGACCCCGGATGAATTTGCGGAGCTGGCAGTGATTGCCAAAGCAATGGGCTTTAGCCAAGTGGCAAGTGGCCCGATGGTGCGCTCGTCGTATCATGCGGATCAACAAGCAGCGGGAGTGTTTTGACGCACGCCCTACTGCAACGCCGCGTGCCGCTGATCCGGCCCCAGCAAAAACGCCGCCGGAGCCAGCAAACTGTCGGGGCTGTTGCGCATCCCCATACGGATGAACACCATAACTTTTTGTGCCATGTTTTCCGCCGCATTCAAAACGTAGCAATCTGCGTCGCGGCGGTATAGCAACACGCCACTTTGGATCAGCATTGCCAGCAAGGTTTTCAAGCGCGGCTCTTCGTCAACGGTTTCAAACGGAATACCGACTTGTTGTTCCTCGCCTTCTAAATGCAACGGCTGGATAAAGCCAATCAAGGTGCGTAATGGCTCTGCCGGGTCTTCATCATCCGCCGAAGCCATTTGACTGCCCACCAATAAGCGCGTGGCAAAGGTTTGCATTTCCGGCGAATTCAACGGAATTTCATGCTGATGCTGTTGATAGCCCGCCGCTTTACTGAACTGGTAAGCTGCTTCTTTACGCAAATGGAACAAACGCATCACAAACATCGCGCTGGCTAACAAGCCATCGTACATCGCTTGGAAAAACGGCTTGCCGGGGCTGATTAAATAATAACGCACGATCCCTAAAAACAACGCCACCAAGTCAAATACACCCGCCCAGATAATCCCGACAATCACTTGCAGGGAATACTCCTTGGGTTCTATCAAAGTGCCCATTGCGCGTTCCACCGGATTTTGCAAACTGCCCAAATCGTTTTTAATCAAACCGGTTAACGCTTGTTTGCTGGTCTCGGTATTGGTGGCGGCGCGTAATTTAGAAAGCTCAACCAATAAACCGTCACGCACCACGTCGTCACCACTGGCGGACAATTGCTGATTCACCAGCGTTAACTGTTCCCGCAGGTTTTTGAAATTGTCTTGGGCGACTTGCTGTTGCGCCCGCGCTTGCTCGTAATCATCCACTTTAGCGTAGTATGCGGGGCCTTTGCCCGGCCCTAAGCCCGAACGCCCGCCGCTACGGCCTTCCTCATCCATTAAGCGTTTGGTTTCCACCACTTTGGCATCGGCATCGCGTAAAAATTGTTGTTCCGCCGCCAATACATCACTTAATCCGGTGGTAATCGCTGCTTTCATACCCGTATCCACACTGTAAACCGAGTTTTGCCCCGGTAAACTGCTGATGTAAATGTAGGTATACGCGCTCAACGTCGAGAGCAATAACGCCGCCGCGTACACCACGATCAGGGCAATTTTCCCCAAACCGTGCACCATCGGGAAGGCTAATAAGGAAATCGCAATCGCAAACTGCACCGCTACCGCAAACAATAGCGCGTACAAGGTTTCCTCAAGGTATAGATACGCACCGGCATAAGTAAAAATGCCGTTCGCAGCAGTCAAAAACAGAATCACAACGGCAATCAGCCCGTTGATCAGGTTAAATTTGGAACTTGTCCCAGCGGTTGCCTGTTTAGGCATATGTTGTGTTGTCATAGCTTGATATACATCCTCGCGGTCGTGCCGCACTTCAAGAACATTAGCATTCTCTAATGCACTATTGCCTATTTATCACATACATTCGCAAATAGATACCTTGCGTATAAATATTGATCCATCATAAAAATAGCCCCCGCTATCAGAAAGCAGCAGAAAAGTCTTGCGTAAACAGCTAAACTTGGAAACTGTATTTCACCAGTAATGGCAGCACATCACCAAGGGAGTTGAGTTTCGATGGCTTTTGGCAAATTGACAATTGACTGGCGTAGCACCATCGCTGCGGTCTGGCGTTCCAACCGGCATTTTCTCAAGCCTATTACCAACGTTGACTTGGTAAACCCTGACACCCTGATGGGCATTGATGAGCAAAAAGAAGCTCTGTTTCGCAATACTGAGAACTTTTTGCGCGGCAAACCTGCCAGCCATGCCTTGTTGTGGGGTGCGCGTGGTGTTGGTAAATCGTCACTGATCAAAGCACTCTTAACCCGCTACCACACTTACGGGTTGCGCATGATTCAGATCCCTAAAGAGGATTTGCACTTGCTGGTGGATATTACTGATGAAATTGTCGACTCCCATCACCGTTTCATCATTTACTGTGATGACCTGACGTTTGAAGAAAGTAACGGCGAATACCGGATGCTCAAAAGCACGATGGAAGGCACGCTCGAAAAGCCGCCCGCCAATGTGTTGATTTATGGCACATCAGTCTGCCGTCGCTTAACACCGGCGCAATTGAGTGCGGGTAATCATGCGTTACCAAGCGCGGATTTGGAAGAAACCCTGTCATTGTCCGACCGTTTTGGGCTGTCATTACCGTTTAGCCCGATGAGTGAAGAAACGTATCTGGGCATTGTGGATAACCTCTTCAAAGGCCGCGTGCAAGACACCGACCTGCTGCGCCAAGAAGCAGTCAGCTTTGCTGCGGAACGCGGTGGCCCTAGTGGACGTGCCGCGCGGCATTTCTTTAACCATTGCCATGCCTCGTAAATGCTAACGGGGCGGTGAATAGCAAAAATCAAGGCGACACCCATGCATACCAAATACACCAGCCTAGCAGCCGCGATTTTAATCGCACTGACTCACAGCCCTGCATTATTAGCGGAAGGTTTTGACGACGTTTTCACCGCACGCGCTCCTGCTGCACCCGCTGCGGCAGAAGCAGTCGCTGCCCCCGAAGCAACCACTGAAACGTTAACCATGCCCGTAGCTACGCCTGATGGCTTTATGCCAGACCCAGCGGCGGCTCCTGCTGCTGCGCCAGTAGCTAATGCGGAAGGTTATATGCCTGACCCCACAGCCGCTGCACCTGCGGTAGATGCTAATGGCAACCCTGTTGCAGCGACAGAAGCGGCTGCACCTGCGCAACCCGAAGTGCCACAAATTTCCCAAGCGGAAAAAGATTCCAGATTCTGGTTAGCCGCCAGAGAAGGCAATTCCACCGAAGTGGCGGAAATGTTGCAGCAAGGGGCGAACCCAAACACCGTCAACGATAATGGCGCAACTGCCATTCATGGTGCGACCCAATACGGCTCTTTACCGCTGGTAATCTACCTGCATAAAAGTGGCGTAAATATCAATGCCACGACTACCAACGGTTGGACAGCCATACATACTGCTGCACGTTTTGGTAAAGCCGATATTGCCAATTACTTGAAACAGCAAGGTCTGAACCCCAATACTCCAACTAGTGATTTTGGTAAAACCCCCGT
Organism: Thiothrix unzii; assembly: GCF_017901175.1. Lineage (NCBI taxonomy): Bacteria > Pseudomonadati > Pseudomonadota > Gammaproteobacteria > Thiotrichales > Thiotrichaceae > Thiothrix > Thiothrix unzii. The sequence goes on along the minus strand of NZ_CP072793.1, from coordinate 3,397,673 downwards.
TCAGTTGGCTTTAGACAATGGCGACTTGCGGACTGCCCGAATCCTTGGCTATTAACCACAAGGAAATCTTATGAAACTGACCCACACTTTGCTGGCTGCCAGCCTGCTATTCGGCTTAGGCGCGTGTACTCAAGAAACCCAGAACAAAATTGGGCGTGAGATTAATAACTGGACAGGCGTTAACGGCGTGCTGGAAATCTACTCAGGTGACAAACTGGTGCGTCGCTTTATCAAAGTCGATAAACTCACCACCGCACTCGGCACAGACACCAGCAAAGACCGTCCTTACCGTTTTGGCTACGGCATTATGGATGCCAACCTCAATGGCGTGGTTGATTCTGGTGAAAAGAAAGTCTATTTCGAGTTCAGTGATTACTCAACGTCTTATGTGCTGATGTTACGCAGTCCGACCTCTCCTCGACTATATTTCAGGTATGAATCAAACACGTCTTGACCTCTACACCGACTACCTGACCGTGACCTTTGGCTACGCCACAGCAACGGGTTTATCCCAATTATTGGACGGCGAAATTAGCCACGATGCGATCAGTCGTTTTCTTTCGGGAGATGAGTACACCTCGAAAGACCTGTGGAAACAGGTAAAAAAGACCGTCAGGGAGGTCGAATCAGCCGATGGCATCCTGATCATCGACGATACGGTGCAAGAAAAGCCCTACATGGACGAAAACGATCTAATTTGTTGGCATTACGACCACTGCAAAGGGCGTAATATCAAGGGAATCAACTTGTTAAACTGTCTATATCATAGCAATGGTGCATCCATTCCTGTTGCATTTGAACTGATACGGAAACCGTTCCGTTTCTGTGACATCAATACACGCCAAGAAAAGCGGTGCAGCGATGTCACCAAAAATGAGCAAATGCGCTCCATGATTGACACCTGCATTCAAAACCAACTGACATTTTCATGGGTGTTGAGCGACATTTGGTTCGCCTCCGCCGAGAATATGGAACACATCAAGGAGAAACGGCAAAAGGACTTCATTATGGCATTGAAAAGTAACCGATTAGTGGCATTGAGCGAAGTAGACAGCAAGGCAAAACGTTACACACGACTCGACCAATTGGTATGGACAGAACAAAAAGCCATCAAGGGCTGGTTGAAGGGGCTAACCTTCCCCGTCAAGCTCGCCCGGCAAGTCTTTACGAACAAAGACGGCAGCAGCGGCATTTTGTATCTGGTCTGTAGCCGCTTGGCAGCAGAGTGGGACGAAATCACGACAACCTACCAAAAACGGTGGAAAGTCGAGGTCTTCCATAAATCGCTCAAATCCAATGCTGCCTTTGCGAAATCCCCTGCCCACACCGCTAAAACACAAGCGAATCACTTATTCGCCTCCATCGTCGCCGTCTTCAAAATGGAGTGTTTGACCATCAGCAAGCATCTTAACCACTTTGCCTTGCGTTCAAAGCTCTACGCCAAGGCAATTCGGGGCGCTTTTGATGAGCTACAGGTGCTTAGGGCTGCGTAACATCAGTTATGTGTTTTTCGAGAACCCAGCCTAAGTCACGTTGATACCCCATCAGTATCCACGGAAGGTAACTATGTTTCCCAAAGTATTAAGTATCAGCTTATTGTTGAGTGTCAGCGTGTTGTTGAACGGGTGCGGTGAGGACAAAACGCCAGCCGCACCCGCTGCATCGCCAACAAGCAGCACCCAAACCCCAATCGCGCCCAATCGCACCCTGACCAGTACCGCAGCAGGTACGGTACAGTTGGGCATGAGCCTGAGTGAAGCCATTGCAGCCTTACCCAATGCCACTAGCAACACCGCTGCGGATGGTGAAGGTATTGAGTGGATAGAAATCGCCGTCGAGGGTAAAACCTTAATGAGCGTCTTGCTCAATGAAGACCACACCATTTCCCTGATACGGGTATTCAGCCCGCAATTTGCCACCCCTGAAGGTGTTGCTGTAGGTGAAACCGTGCAAAGCGCGGCTGACAAGCTCGGCGGCCTTACTGGGATTGATTTCACTGAAATTGAATCGCGCGAATTTGCCAAATTCAAAGACATGCCAGACAACACCGAATTTCAGGTAATGGGCAAAGATGGCATGGCAGGGGTTTACGCCAACGGAGAAACCGCTACCGTAACTGCCTCCCCAGCGGCAACCATTAGCTCCATCTGGATTATGGAAGACTAAGGCTATTTTTTGCGGGCGCGTGGATGGGCTTTATCATACACACTCGCCAAATGCTGAAAGTCCAAATGGGTATAAATCTGGGTTGTGCTAATGTCGGCATGACCCAGCATTTCCTGCACTGCGCGTAAATCCCCGGATGATTCCAGCATATGACTGGCAAACGAATGGCGTAACTTGTGCGGATGCACGTGCTGATCCAGCCCTTGCTGCAACCGCCAATGATTCAAGCGAAATTGCACACTACGCGGGTGCAGGCGCGTCCCCCGCATACTCACAAACAACGCTGGTTCACCGTGCGCTGCTAACGCGCCACGCTGTTGCAACCATGCTTGCAAAGCCGTGACCGCAACCCGCCCAACCGGTACATAACGTTCTTTATTGCCTTTACCCAACACCCGCACCTGCTGCTGATGGCGATCAAAATGCGTCACGTCCAACCCCACCAATTCCGCCAAACGTAACCCGGAGGAATACAGCAATTCCATCAACGCACGATCACGCACCGCCAACACATCATCGGTTTCGAGTGATAACAAGCGGTCAAGGGTTTCCGCATCAAGGGTGTCCGGTAATTTGCGCACGTGTTTAGGCGATTGCACATCGACCACCGGATTGTGTTCGATCAGATTTTCGCGCAATAAAAAACGGTAAACGCGCCGGATTGAAGACAATTTACGCTGTAAACTTTTCCCCGACAGTCCCTTGCGGTGTAACTGACTGACCCACTGGCGTACCTGCCAAGTTTGCACCTGTTGTAAGGAGGGTTCGGTATCCGGTTTTTGCTTTTCAAGCCAAGCCAGAAAATCGTTTAAATCGCTTTCGTAGCTAACCACCGTGCGTGGCGAATAACGCTTTTCGCTGACGAGATGATGATGATAACGGGCAAGAATAATATCGGTAGGGGTGGTATCCACTCAGGAACCTGCTTCGAGGGCGTGCAACGGCATTGCCAAATGACGCGATAATGCCCGCGCCACTAACTCCCCTAATTGGGTAATGAATAATGTCCCCATGCCGGGGTAAAAACGTGCTTCGTTTTCGCTGCCCAGTGCCAAAACCCCGATTTCACGCGCTTCATACAAGGGAATCAACACTGCCGATTTAATATCCGCCCCCGCCGCACCAAACAGGAACGTTTGCTGACGCGGACGCAACCGCCCACACACCGGCTGGCGTTTACGAAATACCGTGGCTAGTTGTTTGAGGTATTTATCATCAGGGTCAATAAAATGCAGGCCATCACGCGCTTCACCGCGCCCAATCAAGCGCAACACCACGCTGTCGGCTTTAAAATCACCACGTAACAAGCTATTACAGGTTGCTACCACGTCGTCCAGACTGTCACACATCATCAGTTCTAAAGCCATGTGGTGTAAACGGTGCACCACATTTTCGCTGTCGCGAGCGGCTTTAAGCATATCGCCTTGGCGTTGCTCCAAATCCTGATAACGTTCACGCTGACGTTGCACCAAACGCTCCAACAGGGAAACCGTTCCGCCCGTTTGCGGATGCGGAATACGCAGCACATCCAGCACATCCTCATGGTCGTGGAAAAAGTCGGGATGCTCCCGCAACCACGCTGCCACTTGCGCCGCGCTGATGTCCTTACCCTGTCCGTCGTGTTTGCTCATAGTCTGAGTGTTCCCCTGAATACCGTTTCTGCCGGACCTGTCATCCAAACGGGCTGACCTTCGCCATCCCAGCGTATCTGCAAATCGCCACCCGGCAACGCCACCGTTACCTGCGTATCCAACAAACCTTGGATACATCCCGCCACCACAGCGGCGCACGCGCCCGTACCGCACGCCAAGGTTTCACCGGAGCCACGCTCGAATACCCGTAAACGGATACGATCACGCCCCAACACCTGCATAAACCCAACATTGACGCGCCGAGGGAAACTCGGATGATGCTCTAATGCGGGGCCAAGTACACCAACCGGAGCCGTATCGACATCCGTGACTTGCAACACGGCGTGGGGATTGCCCATCGACACGGCGGAAAAGGACACCCATTCTCCGGCTATCTCCCGATTATAAAGCGTTTGCTGCCGTTCGGAAATGAAAGGGATGCGTTCCGGCGAGAATTCTGGTACGCCCATGTTCACCATGACCTGTCCATTGGGCTGAATATTAAGCACAATCAAACCACTGGCAGTCATTACCGGAATCGTGGTTTTTTGCGTCAAACCCTGATCATACACAAACCGGGCGAAACAACGCGCCCCATTACCACATTGTTCGACCTCACTTCCGTCGGCGTTAAAAATGCGGTAGCGAAAATCAGCTTCCTCACCCGGATACGCTTCTACCACCAATAACTGATCACAACCCACCCCAAAATGGCGATCAGCAATGCGCTGCACCTGTGCGGAACTCAGGTTCACGACCTGATTGATGCCGTCTAACACCACAAAATCATTGCCGATTCCGTGCATTTTAGTAAATAACAGTTCGCCAGCCGCCATCATCTATCCCCGTTGAGCAAAGTATTAGTATACAAAGATATAGCGATCTAGCAATTTTGGTGATATGTTAATACCGCAAATTTTTACGGATCGCATTAGATTAATCGTTAGATCAGGAGAGGAAATATGTCTGATTTTCAACAAGAACTCGACGCACGCGGCTTGAACTGCCCACTGCCAATCTTACGCACGAAGAAAGCTATCAACGGCTTAACTTCTGGCCAAGTTCTGAAAGTTATTGCTACTGACCCCGGTTCTGTTAAAGATATGGAAGCATTCTGCAAGCAAACTGGCAATGCAATGATCAGCACGGCTGAAGCAGGCGGCGAATACACTTTCATGATTCAGAAAGCGTAATAGCTGGTGGGGGCGGAAGTTTTTCGCCCCTGCATCAATCCCACATCCATGCCATCTGATCCCAAATTTGCCAAAATTCGCGCCGTACTCGACGCACGCCGCAGCCAACACCTTTACCGCCGCACCTTACTCGCTGATTCCCCGCAACAACCGCATATGACCATCAATGGTCAGGCAATGCTGACTTTTTGCAGCAACGATTACCTCGGTCTTGCGAATCACCCTGACGTTATCCGCGCTTTTCAGCAAGCCGCTAATACTTACGGCGTAGGCAGTGGTGCTGCGCATTTAGTCAATGGACATTCACGCCCCCACCAGCAACTCGAAGAAGCTCTCGCCGCTTTTACCGGACGTGACAGTGCGTTGCTGTTTTCCACGGGTTATATGGCGAATCTAGGGGTGGCTAACGCGCTACTGACAAGTCGTCACGATGTGATTTACCAAGACCGCTTGAATCATGCATCGCTGGTGGATGCGGGGTTATTGTCTGGGGCAAAACGGGTGCGTTATGCGCACAATGACACCACGCAATTGCAAGTGCGTTTACAAGCACAAACCGACCCCAGCGTTACGCAACTGATTGTGACCGATGGCGTGTTCAGCATGGATGGCGATGTTGCCCCCGTCACCGATTTAGCACGGGTGGCACAAGCACATCAGGCGTGGTTAATGGTGGATGATGCGCACGGCTTTGGCGTATTGGGGAAAACCGGCGCGGGCTTGCTGGAAGCACACGGTTTAGATCAGGATTCAGTGCCCATTTTAATGGCAACCCTCGGCAAAGCCCTTGGCACTGCTGGCGCGTTTGTAGCGGGTAGTCGGGATTTGATCGAATACCTCAAGCAAAGCGCACGTACTTGGATTTACACCACCGCACAACCACCCGCCGTTGCCGCTGCGACGCTGGCAAGCCTGCAATTGCTAGAAACCGAAAGCTGGCGACGTGAGCATTTACACGACCTGATTCAGCAATTTCGGCACGGTGCGGCACAACTGGGTTTACCGTTAATGCCTTCTGATACCGCGATTCAACCGTTATTGATTGGTAGCAGCGAGCAAACCTTAGCCCTCAGCCAGCAATTAGCGCAGCGCGGGTTATTAGTCACTGCAATTCGCCCGCCTACGGTTCCAGCGAATACCGCACGCTTACGGATTACGCTGTCAGCGGCTCATTCAACAGCGGACGTGGAGCGGTTGCTGGATGCGCTGCAACAAATTCACCCAACTGTTCCAACAACACCGTAGCAAACGCCCCCGGTGGTAATGCAAACGCTAAGCGCAACGTAGACGTATCCAACACCTCACACTGCAACTCACTGACTTTGATCCGCAACGCACGACGTTCTGCTTTCAAGCCCTGCTTTTCTAAGCCTGCGCACAATGCCGGAAACCGCGCCGCTTGGGTGAATTCCAGCTCACGCGCTTGCGCTTGGGTATCGAGTTCGCCCTTACCCCACAGCACACCGCTGGGGTGAATATCCAAACTACTCAAGCGTTCCGGCAAGTTTTCAGCCGCATCATCCGCAAACCACGCATTGCTGCCATCCAACATAAAAACATCACCGGGTAAACGCTGATTCCAAGTGCCATCCTGTACCCGCTGTGAGAGGATGTGGTTAAAAATCCACGACCGAGCTGCTGATAAATACATACTGCACTGGTTACGGGTTTTGGGACGTAATTCCCCCTGAAACCAGCGCGAGGCTTTATCAACATTACCGCCTTCATGTCCGAAACGCTGTTCGCCGTAATAATTGGGAATGCCGTGCTGGGAAATTTGTTCGCAAATCGCCTGCGCTTGCGCAAAATCACCGCTGCATTCACGCAAGGTCAGTACAAAACGGTTGCTGCTGAGTGCGCCGCGCCGCAGTTTTTTATCATGGCGGCACTGCTGGAGGATTTCGATTTCCGGCGGCAATGCGGAAAAATCTGGGTCGGCTTTGCCCGGTAATTGCACGCTGTACCACTGCGTCGTCACCGCATGGCGGTCTTTTTGCCCCGCATAACCCACGTCTTTCGCCGCAATCCCGGCAATATTGGCAAGCTGAATCGCCACCCAATCGGTGTTAGAGCTGGTTTTACGGATTTGCAGCCACAAATGTTCACCGACACCCGACAAGGCGATGTCCATCTGTTCATCAACGATAAAATCTTCCGGCAATACCCGAAACTGACCGCACAAAGGCGCGGCATAAGCGCGGGCAAAACCGCTGGTCGCAAAGGTTGTCATATTCATGCGCGGACTATACCAACCACAGTGCTAGGCTTAATAGCATTCCGTGCAAAATGGCACTGCCAATCGTCATTTTAATCGCCGGTTCGAGATGATGCGGGGCGTGCGCGTGTTCCACCAATTGCAAACCTGCCCGCAATGCAATCCCCAACGGCAAAGCACTTAGCAACGCCATCGGTGGCAATACATCCAGCATTACCCACAAAACCAGCAACAACGTTGCCAGCAAGACCGCCGCCACATAAACCTTCGCCGCTGCATCCGCCCCAAAACGCACTACCCAATGATGCTTACCGCTGGCAGCATCGGCTTCGCGATCGGGAAACTGGTTAATCAGCAAAATATTCATGATTAACAACGACAAGGGCAAACTGATCACTATCGGATACCAAGCCAACGTTCCGGTTTGTACAAACCACGCGCCCAACGGGGTGAGAATGCCAAAACTCAAGGCAATCGTCGGTTCTCCCAAGCCGCGACTATTCAAACTCAACGGCGGTGCGGAATAACCCCAACCAATCACTAAACCCGCCACACCAATCCACAGTAAATCCATACCGCTTTGCCATGCCAACCCAATGCCAATCAGCATTGCCACCGAAAGCAAGCACGCGCCGAACACCAAGGTTTCCCCCGCGCTCAATACGCCGTTTTGGATAAAGCGACTGCCGCCGGTAAATGGAAACAAGCGTTGGGTATTGCGCCGATCCGTGCCGTTTTGCTCGTCGTAGTAATCGTTCAACACATTCATGCCCGCGTGTACCAGCATCACCGCCAGCAATGTCCACGCCAGTAACCAACCATGCAAGGCATAGCCTTGCGCCCACGCTGCCGCCGCGCCCACCACCGCCGGTACAACACTTGCCGCCAGAAAAGCGGGGCGGGTTGCCAGCCAATACCGTAACAACGGCTGCTGCCGCAAACTCAGATCGGGTTCTTGTGCCATCGTGTCGCCTATCGCGCTGCAAAAAACCGGATTATACGCACGCCCATAGCCGCTCGGCGCGGATTTCCGTTATTATCCTTGCCATGAAATACCATGACCTACGCGACTTTATCAAACAACTGGAAAAAATGGGCGAACTCAAACGGATTACCGTCGAAGTTGACCCGTATCTGGAAATGACCGAAATCGCCGACCGCGTTTTGCGTGCTGGCGGCCCCGCCTTGCTGTTTGAAAATCCCAAAGGGCATAACACGCCGGTACTCGCCAACTTGTTCGGCACGCCGCGCCGCGTGGCATTGGGGATGGGTGAACAATCCACCGATGCCTTGCGTGAAGTCGGTAAATTGCTGGCGTTGCTCAAGCAGCCTGATCCGCCGAAAGGCTTTAAGGATGCGCTGAATGCGCTGCCGATTTTCCGCAAAGTGCTGGATATGGCACCGAAAGTAGTCAGCAAAGCGGCGTGTCAGCAAGTCGTGGTGGAAGGCGATAAGGTGGATTTGAGCAAGTTGCCGATTCAGCATTGCTGGCCGGGGGATGCTGCACCGCTGATTACGTGGGGACTGGTGATTACCAAAGGCCCGAATCAGAAACGTCAGAATCTGGGAATTTATCGCCAGCAAGTGTTGGGCAAAAACCGCGTGATTATGCGCTGGTTGTCGCATCGCGGTGGCGCGTTGGATTTTCGGGAGTTTCAGCAGGCGAATCCGGGTAAGCCGTTTCCGGTCGCAGTGGCGATTGGCACTGACCCGGCAACGATTTTGGGGGCAGTCACGCCTGTGCCGGATTCGTTGTCGGAGTATGCGTTTGCGGGGTTGTTGCGCGGCTCGCGGACGGAGCTGGTGCAAGCGATGGGGGTGGATTTGCAAGTGCCCGCCTCGGCGGAATTTGTGTTGGAGGGGCATATTTACCCCGATGATTTCGCACCCGAAGGGCCTTATGGCGACCATACCGGCTATTACAATGAGATTGATAGCTTTCCGGTGTTTACCATCGAGCGCATTACCCACCGCAAAGACCCGATTTACCACAGCACGTATACCGGGCGACCGCCGGATGAACCGGCGATTTTGGGCTTGGCGTTGAATGAAGTATTCATGCCGATTTTGCAGAAGCAGTTTCCTGAGATTGTGGATTTTTACTTGCCGCCGGAAGGCTGTTCGTATCGCATGGCAGTGGTGAGCATCAAGAAGCAATACCCCGGTCACGCCAAACGGGTGATGATGGGGGTGTGGTCGTTCCTGCGCCAGTTCATGTACACCAAGTTCATTATCGTGGTGGATGATGATGTGAATACGCGCAAGTGGGAGGATGTGATTTGGGCAATGACCACGCGGATGGATCCGGCACGGGATACCACGTTGATTGAACATACGCCGATTGATTATCTGGATTTTGCTTCGCCCGTGTCGGGCTTAGGGTCGAAGATGGGCATGGATGCGACCAATAAATGGCCGGGGGAAACCACGCGGGAGTGGGGTACGCCGATTGTGATGGATGCGGCGGTCAAATCCCGCGTGGATTCAATTTGGAAGGATTTAGGGTTATAGATCAATCCCCCGCTGCGCCATCACACCATCCCGATAAGCGTGTTTCACATCTGCAATTTCCGCGACGGTATCCGCCAACTCGCGCAATGCCTCACTCGCGGCTCGCCCCGTCACCACCACGTGTTGCATCGGTGGGCGTTCAGCAAGCTCGTCCAGCACTTGATCCGCATCCAGATACCCGTAGTTCAGCAAGTAGGTGAGTTCGTCCAGCACCACCAGTTGATAAGCGGGGTCGGTTAACATGCGTTGTGCTACCGCCCAGCCGCGTTGTGAAGTGGCGATGTCTTGTTCACGGTTTTGCGTTTCCCAGGTGAAACCGTCGCCAAGTACGTGCCATTCACAATCGCTTTGTTTACCAAAAAAAGCTTCTTCGCCGGTATCGGTACGGCTTTTGAGGAACTGGCAAACCCCGACTTTCATGCCATGCCCCAAAGAACGCCCGACCATCCCGAAGGCGGAACTGGATTTACCTTTGCCATTGCCAGTCAACACCAGCAGCAGCCCTTTTTCCTGATCCGCACGCGCAATGCTGGCATCAATCAAGGCTTTTTTGCGTGCCATACGCTGTTGGTGGCGTTGGTTTTTAGCCGTGTCGTTCATCGTCGTATCCTGTGAGTTCGGTGGGCTGCATCATAGCGGCTTTTATGTGATTCGCATCTTTCATGCGTTTTATGTGTTGGAACAGGGTTTCGGCTTCCGGGTACTGGCGGCGCAAATAGGTGAACCATTGTTTGACAAATCCAGCCGCGTAACGCGGTTCGCGTTGCCCCAAATCGCTGGCTAAGTTGATCACTAACGGCAAAATCGTTGCCCAAGGTAACGGCGTATAAGGTGTGCCGTTGTGGTGCGCTTTGATACTGAGTGCAAGGTCAGGAAAGCTCAACGCGCCGCGCCCTAGCATTAAATCCACGCAGCCGCTTTGGGCTTGCGCATCACGGGCATCGGCTGCCGACCAAATTTCTCCGTTCGCAATCACCGGAATGTGCAGCTTGGGTTTAACCTTGCCGATTTCTGCCCAATATGCGGGCGGTTGGTAGCCGTGTTGTTTGGTACGCGCATGAACACACAATTCCGTCGCCCCCGCGTCCACAATGCCTAACGCAATGTCTTCAAACAAACTGCCATCATGAAAGCCTAAACGGATTTTCGCCGTCACCGGAATTGCCGGGTCTACCGCCGCACGCATTGCCCGCACAATCGCATGAACCCGCTCCGGCTCACGTAATAACACCGAACCACCGTCACTGCTATTCACCGTTTTCGAGGGGCAACCGAAATTAATGTCGATACCCGCCGCACCCAAGTTGGCAACAACCGCAGCATTTGCCGCCATGTAATGCACCTCACCGCCGAGCAGTTGCACATAAACCGGCACACCCGACGGGGTTTTACTGCCATGATGCAATTCCGGGCAGGCGCGGTAAAACACGCGCGGCGGCAATACTTCACGGGTAACGCGCACGAACTCGGTAACGCAACGGTCATAACCACCAATGCGTGTCAGTAAATCGCGCATGGTGTAGTCCATCACGCCTTCCATCGGGGCGAGGATTAGGCGCATCTTGGTCGATCTATCATGACATATTTGCGATGGGAATCGCTTGAGCATAAAGCGTTAGACACAGTTCTAAATCACTGACCGACTCGTATTTCGGCAATTTTCCAGACAGTTTTTCGCTTTCGCGCAAAATCATTTCAACACCGAAACCGCGCCTGTCCATCAAATAGCTTTTGCCCAATTCCACCTCATCCACGGGGTAGTAACGCGAAAACAAACTGGCAAGTATTTCATTGCGCGGCACTGACAAACGACTCATCGACTCCAACGACAAGGTGTTGGGTAACGCACCCGGCGAGTGAATCTCTAAGCGGTCAGCAAACATAAACAAGCGGATACGTTGCGCGTGCAGGGAATAATCACGGTGCGCCACCGCATTCACAATCGCCTCGAACACTGCACCTAAATGGTATTGCGGGTAATCCACACGTCCTAACGGTTTACGTGCCGCTGTGGTCATATTACGGCGCACAAAGTGGAAAGCATCGAGGATTTGCCTATCCAATGGCCCCCGGATTTCCTGCGCATCAAGCTGTTCGTTGGGATCATTCCGCAAGCCACTGTGGGCGACGGCAAGAATTTCAGCATTACGTAACCATTTGGTCGGGTCTAACGTGCAGAGCAATACCCCCGCAATGGTGGGCAGGGCTTCACCCTCACGATTGTCAATCAAATGCAGCCGTGCCAATTGCGTGATGGCATCGCCTTGGTCAGGTTTGATAAAACGGCGCAATAGCAGTGCGTCGAGATCATCGAAACTGGCTTTGGGGACGATTTGCTCCTCAAAACGCACAATCCGCGCCTGACTACGTTGCTGGAATAAACGCGCCAACATATCCGGCTGCATTTCGCGTTTGGCGTGACCAATGCGTTTGAAATAGCCATTCGCACTTTGGTGTACCCACAAACTGCGCGGCACTTCCGCGACGATCACGGCTTGTAATTGTCCGCTTGCATCCGGTAATTCGAGATGATGGGTAGCGATTTCCAGTGGGGGCTTGATACGGTCAACGCAAATAGCGGTTAACCACATTTCAACTTTATCCAAGTATTCCGCAGGAATACCGGTCACGTTGCGGGTTTTATCATCCACACCGAAAACCATTAGACCGCCGTTAGCATTACCCATAGCTGCCAGTTCATCAGACAGGCCGTCGGGATGTGGTTCAAAGCTTTTGCCGTTGTCTTTGGTGATGAGTTGTTTGAGTTCCAACGTCGAGTCTTCGCCCAAACGAAGACGTTGCATCAGTTTCACGAGGTTCATGATTCATCTCCAAAGGCGGATTCCAGTAACGCATGGCGTGATTATACCTCAGCTCCCCGAATCCTGTACCATCGGGCTTTTTAGGGGTACATCATGCAAGCCCTGATTCTTGGCGGTGCACGTTCCGGCAAAAGTGCTTTTGCTGAACGGGTGGCGCAGCACAGCGGGCAACCTGTGGTCTACATTGCAACCGCGCAAGCGCATGACCACGAAATGCAGCAACGCATTGCCCATCACCGCGTTTCACGTCCCGCGCACTGGCTCACAGTGGAAGAGCCACTGGCTTTGGCGACGTGTTTGCAACAGCACGCCGCGCCGGAACGTTTGTTACTGGTTGATTGTCTGACATTATGGCTGACGAATTTACTGTGTCTTGACGATGAAAATCGCCTCCAGATGGAAACAGAAGGATTACTCGCGGGTTTGGCACAATTACCCGGTGATGTGTTGCTGGTCAGCAATGAGGTCGGTTTGGGCGTTGTACCGCTGGGCGAGTTAACCCGCCGTTACCTGGATACCGCCGGACGCTTGCACCAACAACTCGCCGCACAACTGCCGCACGTGACTTTTTTAGTGGCAGGCTTGCCACAAACGTTAAAAGGAACTCCGCTATGCATTGGTTGACCCAGCCTTGCCCAATTCCCGACGCTGCGCTGTACCAAGCCGCGCAACAACGACAAGCACAACTGACCAAACCAACGGGCGCGTTAGGTGAACTGGAAACGGTGGTGATGCGCCTTGCCGCTTTGCAACGCCGGGAATTGCCCACGTTGAATGCCGTACACATTAGCGTGTTTGCAGCAGATCACGGGGTGGCGGATGAAGCGGTTTCGGCATTTCCACAGGCGGTAACAACGCAAATGGTGGCTAACTTTCTGCACGGCGGCGCGGCGATTAACGTGTTGGCGCAGGCATTGGGTGCCACCTTGGAAGTGATTGACGTAGGGGTAAAAACCGCGTTAACCCACCCCGCCCTGATCAGTCAACGTGCGGGTGATGGCACGGCGAATAGTGCCTTACACCCCGCCATGAGCCATGCGCAATTACACCTCGCGCTGCAAGCTGGTGCTGATGCCGCCAACCGCGCTCACACCCAACAAGCCGATTTGTTTATTGGTGGGGAAATGGGCATTGCTAATACCACTGCTGCCACCGCGTTGTATTGCGCTTTGCTGGATTTAGTCCCGCTGGAAGTAACGGGCGCAGGCACGGGTTTGGATCGGGCTGGCATATTGCACAAGGTCACGGTGGTGCAACGTATTCTTAATCTGCACCGCGCGGCACACCACGACCCGCTGGAAAGCTTACGCTGCATGGGCGGGTTTGAAATTGCAGCACTGACCGGTGCGTATTTACGGGCGGCGCAACTGGGGATTCCGGTATTGGTGGACGGCTTTATCAGCACTGCTGCGGCATTGCTGGCGGCACGGATTCAGCCGTCAATGCATCCGTGGTTGTTTTTGTCGCACACCTCCGCTGAACCGGGGCACGCTTTCGCGATTGATGCCTTGCAATTACGCCCGTTGCTGGACTTAGGAATGCGCCTTGGGGAAGGCAGTGGCGCGGCGGTGGCAGTGCCGTTATTGCGCATGGCGTGTGCGTTGCACGCTGGTATGGCGACATTTGCCGAAGCAGCGGTAGCGGGGAAGTTGTGATTTGAAAAATCCTAATAATCGTTAGGATTTCTATTGAAAAACAGTACAATCCGCCTACAATTCTAATAACTGTTAGGATTTTATGGAGCATTTATGGCTATCACCTTAGCCACCCCTACCGATGTCGGTCATCTGGTTAGAGCCGCCCGCAAAGCGCAAAAACTACGCCAAGATGATGCCGCCGGAGCAATGGGGGTTTCCGACATGTTTCTGAGTGGTTTGGAAAACGGCGCACCCGGTGTTCGTTTGGATAAATTATTGCAAGTATTACACGGCTTAGGCTTGGTACTCCAAGTCGAAGTCAATGATGATATTGCGGTGCAATACACCACATTACAGCGCACGAAAGCGGCTAAATCATGAAAGTGCTGCATGTTTACATCAATACCCGTCGGGTTGGAGAACTGCATGACACCAATGGCATTTGGTCATTTACCTACGATCCGACTTGGATTGATGCCGTTGATGGCTATGACATTAGTCCGATATTGCCGCGCCAGTTAGTGCCGCACGTCGATAACAGTTCGCAACGCAGTGTACAGTGGTTTTTCGATAATCTGCTCCCTGAAGAAGGCGCACGCACCTTGCTGGCACGCGATGCGCAATTGGAAAGTGCCGATGCCTTTGGCTTACTGGCGTATTACGGCGCGGAATCTGCTGGCTCTTTAATATTACGCACCTCCCCGGATGAAACACTGGATAGCGGTACAAGGCCACTCAGCGATGCTCACTTGCATGAGCGTATTCAACGTTTACCGACAGCTTCCCTATCAACAGGCGCGGCAAAACGCATGTCATTGGCAGGGGCGCAACATAAGCTGCCAGTCATTTTGCGGAATGGGCAATTATTCGAGCCAATCGGGGTAACGCCTTCAACGCATATTCTGAAACCTGATCACCCTGATACTCACTATGCGCACAGCGTGATTAATGAATATTTCACCATGCGCTTGGCGAAAGCACTCAACCTTATCGTACCGGAGGTAACACGGCATTACGTGCCAGAGCCGGTATACTTGATTGAGCGTTTTGACCGCGAGATAACACTGGCGAATACCGCCCGACTGCATGTGGTCGATGCCTGCCAAGTTCTTGATTTGGATCGACAGTTCAAATACGCCCAAGCCAGCGTCGAACGCTTAAGCCTACTGGCGAGCCGCTGTCATGCGCCTGCGGCTGCCCGCTTACGCTTATTTTCTTGGCTGGTGTTCAATGTGCTGGTGGGCAATAGCGATGCACACTTGAAAAACTTGTCGTTTTTAATGAGCAAACAAGGCGTAAGCCTTGCCCCACATTACGATTTACTCGCCATTGGAGTGTACGACACCAAAGCAATGGAACGCGATGTCTGGCCTCATACCACACTGGCATGGCCGATATTAGACAAGCGCACTTTCGCGGAACTGGATCGCACGACCTTGCTCAATGCGGGTGCAGTGTTGGGGATTCACGTTAACACGGCTCAACGCTTATTGGATTTCCAGCTTGAGCGTATCAAACCTGCCGCAACGCAATTGCTGACCGCTATTGAGCAGGAAAACCACACCCTATTGCAGCAACGCCCCGCCTTGAATCGCTTTTTTGCGGGGGAAGTACGCTGCTTACGCGCCATTCTTCATGTCATTATCAACGATATGGTGCAGCGGTTACGATCATGAAACTAAAACACTTTTTCCTCGCCCTATCCTTCCTCACTCGCATCCCCATCCCAAACTTGGGGCAGCTAGAACCACCTGACTTCGCCCGTGCCGCGCTGTTTTACCCCGCAGTAGGCGCAGTTATCGGCGTAATCTTATGCATACCGTTGCTGCTATTTCCGCACGCCCCGCCGCTGTTACTCGCAGCCATACTCACTGTCATTTGGGCAATGGTGACGGGTGGTTTGCACCTAGACGGGCTGGCGGATAGTGCAGATGCTTGGCTGGGCGGGTTTGGTGATCCCGCAAAAACGCACCGCATCCTCAAAGATCCGCTGGTAGGTGCGGCGGGTGTAATTGCCTTGGTCGGGGTGTTATTGCTGAAATTCGCGGCATTAGTGGCAGTGCTGGAACATGCTGCTTGGTGGCTAATTCTAATGGCTCCCATTATTGGGCGGCTATTGATTTTACTGCTATTTTTAACCACGCCGTATGTGCGGGCGGAAGGTTTAGCGAGTGCCGTTACTGCGCATTTACCTCGCACCACAGCTATCTGGATAGTTACTGGCGGTTTACTGCTGGGTTTCACGGTTTCCGGTAGTGGTTTGCTCGCTGTATTGCTGGGGTTTTGGCTATTGCGGCGATTGATGCTGCAACGCTTACAAGGTTGCACCGGGGATACTGCCGGAGCCACCGTAGAAATCGGCGAAATGTTGTGGTTAGTGGGCTGCTGCGTCAGTGGCAGCTACTGATGCTTCCTGCTTTACAGCCGGACGAGCGACAAGGAGATTCCTGCCAAGTCTGGCAAATGCTATGCTTTGCCCTATCAAAGGCAGGAGGTTATGCGCCATGTCAGTAGCACGCGAAGTACACAAGCACTACATCAGTGAGCAAGAGTACCTAGAAGGTGAAAAGCTTTCCAGCGAACGCCATGAGTATGTGGATGGGCAGGTTTACCTGATGGCAGGCGCGAGCAAACGGCATAACCGGATTGCTGGCAATTGTTATCGCGCCTTCATGGATGCGGGCAACAGCCAATGCGAAGCCTTCATGGGTGATTTGAAAGTCCGCGCATCCAAGCAACGCAAAACCTATTACTACCCCGACGTGGTGGTTGGCTGTGCAGAAGACGATGATGCCGATAACTACTATCTGGAAAAACCCTGCCTGATTGTTGAGGTCACCTCCGCTTCTACCCTGCGCAAGGATTATCTGGAAAAGGCACTGGTTTACCAGTCCATCCCCTCGCTGCAAGCCTACCTGATCGTGGCGCAAGACAAACCGCAGGTCGATATGCTGGTGCGTGATACCGACGGTGGTTGGGCGTTGCAACAATTCGATCAGTTGCAAGATGAAATCACGCTCCCCTGTCTGGAAATCATGCTGGGTCTTGCGGACATCTACGCCGGTGTTACCTTGTCTGAAGAATGATCGGGTTGAAACGCCTAAATATTCAAGCCTTTACCGCAACGCCGTCCCCAACCACCGATCCAGCCAAGGCAATGCAAACCCGAAATTGCCGCGTAACTTTTCGTGGTGCGCCTGATGATGTTGCACATAACCGCGCAACGCCCCACGCCGCGACCCCGGAAACAGGGTGTAATTGCAATGCCCTTGCACATTAATCACGATACTCAGCAGCGGCAACACCAGCAAACTGCTCAACGCAAACGGGTAAACCAGCAAAGCCAGCGGCATCACCGACCCCAGCAACGCCGCTTCGCCCCAATGAAAGGCATAAGTGGCATACGGGGTTGGAATCCGTGAACGGTGATGCACCCCATGCACCCGCCGCAACCACCAAGGATGATGCAAACCACGGTGCGCAAGGTAAAAATGCACTTCATTGAAGGCAAATAACACCACCACTTGCAGCACCCAAGCCGTCGTGCTGGTTAACGGTGCAGCACTCAAATAACCGTGTTGCAACAGCCACCACAAGCCCACGCCCTGCAACGCAAACACCTGAATCGACAGTAAACTGTGACGGATTTCCTCACGCACCTGCCCGGAGCGCGGCAAACTGGGCGTTACCACCGCACCTACTTGCTGCCGTTGCGCCCAACGGATTAACCCTTGCATCAAACCTGCGCTGCCAAAATACAAGCTGCTGAAAGCTAATACTGCCAGAAAGTACACTTCCCAGCCGTGCAATTGCGCAAGCTGGACATGACACCATTGATCAAACGCCAGCATCACGCGCTTGCCGCCTGCTGACGTTTCAGCAATACCAAATGGTGGTGCAACATCTCAGTTCCCAAGCCGTGCAATACCAACCGGAAACCTGCGCGTAAGGTCGAATGCGGCACTAATGGATGGCGATTATTCACCATCAATAACGGCAACGGATCATTGATAATTCGCGCCACGTACATCGCAATGGTTTCATCCAATTGCAACGAATTCACTGACCGCCAAAAGTCGCTGTCTGTCAGAAAAAACTGGAACACCGGGGTGTAAATTTCAATCGCCGTTTGAATATCCAGCTTATTGAATCGCCCCTGCGGTAATGCCTCCAACGGAAACTCACCATCGGTAATCGCGGAAAAATCCAGCGTTGGCGGCGCGACCAAACTACGCCCCTGCGCTTGCAGCTCGGTATTTAACGCCGTAATGAAATTAAACAAATTCAGATCATGACGCACAAACGCATCATCCAATAGCTCATCCAAGGTTTGAAAGCGCATGAAGTGCAACGCCGGAATCTCCACCCCCGGCACATTATCCAAAATGAACCGCTGGATTTCGCTACCCAAATGAAAATGCCGCAAGATAAACTGATTCGCCTGTGGGCTGACGAAATGCTTTAAGCCCCACACAATCGCCCGATGCAATGCAGCCGAATTACGCCATTGCGGTAACACGCTTTTAACAAGCTGCAACACCACAATCATGGCTCGCGCTAACGGGCGCACCACCGGCAACAAATATTGACGACTTTTACGGCTACTATCTTCCAACCAAGCCTGTTTCACTGCTGGCGACAACGGGGTAACGCTGTCCATATACAAGGCATACCACGGGTTAGGGTCGTCCCAATCGTGCTGCCAGTGCGCCCAATCATTGCCCGGTTTCATAGGATATGCTCCATTTGCAGGTGATAAAGCGTCGCTACATCCCGCGCAGTCCGCACAATATCCGCTTGCGCTGCTGCACCGCCCGCCGCTAATACCCATTGCAATGCTAATAACCAACGCTGCAAATGGTTCTCGTCGTTTTCACCGTGATAACGCAGGAAACGGTAACACCGCTCCGGCAACACCAATTGCTGTTTCACCAACGGCAATAGCCAAGGCACAATGCGTTGCCCCGTACCTTCAATAATGTAAATGCCGCCCAATAACCCAAACGGATTCGGCGTAGCCGCCTTGCGGTACATGTAACTGTTCAGTGCTTCACCACCGGGATTGCGTAATAACGCCTCAATATGCGTCGCCGTGCCACCCGCGTATTGGTAATCCTCAAACAACAGCTTGAAATCGTGTTGTTCATCATCGGCGTGCTGGGTAATCAGGCTGGCTAACGGCTGGCATTCCGCACTCAACTGCGCGACGGCTTGGCGCATCCACAAACTGCCTTCGCGTACTTGCGGAATCCATTGCGCCATCCAAGTCACGTAATCGGCGGAAGTCAATTTGCCCGCGTTAATTTTTTCCACCAACGGGGTGCGCCACATCCGCGAACGGAAACCGTGCCAAATATCCGCCAACTCCAGCAAAGTATCGCGAGTACGCCCCTCGTGTTGGGTAAATTCATGCGGTGGCGCGGGTAATGCCATCGCAGTCATTTCAGGTGCTGTGGCAGTCATATCTACCACTTCCAGCATAAAATAACTGACGGTAAAACGCCCTGATTCCGGCACAAACGCAAAGATTTTCTGCCCAACCCGCAGCGGATTTTGCGCCATCCATTCCGCCAGCATAATGAAAATCGAAGCCGCACCGGTATTGCCGCAGCGTTTCAGATTGCTAAACCATTTTTCACGCGCAATCCCCAACCCTGCTTGTTGCATCATGTCATCACAGGTTTTGCCCAAGGCTTCCGACGAGTAATGGCACAAAAACACATCCACCGCATCGGGTTGCACATGCCCTGCTTGCACCAACGCCGCGTATTCATGCACTGCGACTTCAAACAAATTCGGCAAAATGCGTAGATTCTGGCGCAATGCAAAATGCCCCGCCGCTTCTGCTTCCGCAACACTCGGAAAATCCAAAAACGAGGCTTCCGCACCCAACGCCCCGGAACTGGTATCGCGTTGCTTGGCGCGGTGACTGCCTTGCCCAAATTGCATACACACGGGGTAATCGCCGGAAAACGATTTCACGTGTACCCAGTGCAGTTTCAAGGCGAGTTTAGCCTGACGCTGGGCGTGTGCGGCTTTACCCAATAACACCGCGCCCGCGCCATCGGACAGCATCCAGCGTAAAAAGTGGGCTTCAAAGTCGGCGGAATAGGCTTGGCTGGCGAAACGTGAACGCTTGAAAATCCGCGATGGCATTTCCGCCGCTACCACCATTGCCAGCCGTTGTTGTGGGTTTTGGGTCAGCGATTGCGCCGCGTCTTTTAACGCCAACACGCTGGAGGCGCATACCCCGTGATGACTGTGAACTTCCATCGGCGGGGCGTGAAGTTCGCCTTGAATCATATTCGCCAAACCCGGCATTAACACATCACCACCCGATGATGCCGCCATCAACAAATCCAGCTCCGCCAATGGCAATGCCGCTTGCTGCAAACAGCCATGCACCGCCGCGCACGCCATCGCAGTGTGACTCATGGTGGTATTGCCGTGTTCATCCAGCGCGTAATGGCGGGTTTCAATCCCGTTTTCTGCCAATACCCGCTGTTTAATACGCCGTGAAGTGTGATCCAACTGCGCGACATAAGTATCAATGTGCGCGTTATCCACAGGCTGCCCCGGCAAATACTGACTCGCCGTCAACACGTAAATGTCATCGAAAAAGGTCGGTGCAACCATCGGTTTGTTTTCCTTATGCGACAATGCGATTGCGTAACACACCCACGTCCTGCACTTCGCACTCCACCACATCACCGGGCTGTAAATATTCCGGGGGTTCGCGCACAAAGCCCACGCCGCTGGGTGTTCCGGTCGCAATCACATCACCTGCTTCCAAGGTCATGCCCCGCGACAACCATTCAATAATACTGGCAACATCAAAAATCATCTGGCGCGTTGACGATGCCTGCTTAGTTACGCCATTGACCCGACAGCTAATCGCCAGTGCCTGTGGATCGGCAATCTCATCCGCCGTGACCAACCAAGGCCCCATCGGGCAACCACCATCAATGCTTTTCCCCAGAAAATACTGTTTGTGATTCAACTGAATATCCCGCGCACTCAAATCATTGATAACGGTGTAACCAAAAACGTGCGCCAGCGCATTTTCGCGGGTAATTTTTTTACCGCCTTTGCCCAGTATCACGCCTAATTCCACCTCCCAATCCAGTTGGGAACAGGTTTCCGGGTCAAACGGTACGGGTGCTTCGTGCCCAATCACGCTGGTCGGGCATTTGGTGAAAACAATGGGGTATTGCGGTGCTTTGCCGGTGCGCCCGATTTGATTGGCGGTTTCTTCGGCGTGTTCCAGATAATTCAGCCCTAAACACATGACGTTTTTACGCGGGCGCGGAATCGGCGCAAGTAACGTAATCGCCGTTGCTGGCTCGCGCATGACGGGTGTGGCATTAGCCGCCACCGCAGCGTAATCAACGCCGCGCTCAATCAAGGTAAGCATATCGCGCCAGGGCGACTGTTCCACACTGGGGTCAAGGGCTGGAATCAAGACCTGATCGCCAGCGGCAATGCACACGTAAGTTTGATGTTGATATTGGCAGGTTCCGAGTTTCATGGCGTTGTTTTTGTCCACTGGCAAATGATCAAGACTTGCCAGTGTAGCAGAAATTAAAACGACCAACTCGCAAGGTAACGCCGCCCGACCCAACCGCGTTTACCCTGATAATCCACCGGACACCAGCTCGCCGAACATTCGCCTGTGCCTTGCAATCCCGTTTCCAGCGGCGGAATCGTGCCTACAACAGCGGCACTGGTACTCGGCGTTTTACGGATATTTAAACGGTCAGTGTAACCTTGGGTGGAGTAATAGCGATTGCCGTCCGATTCTGTGAGGTGCTGGCAACTTGCCCAACCTACCGAGGTAGCGTATTGCACTTTGCACCAACTGCCGCTGCGGTCGCCCTTGTTTTGTACTCGTACCGCATTGAACGGAATTCGTGCCACTATCCGCCCACGACTGGAGGCAATGTGACGTAAGGCGAGACTGTCTGTCCCTGCTACACGGGTCACTGCGTAAAAATCAGGGCCATCGGCGGTGGCATAAGCGGTATTCACCGCGCCGAATGCCAGTATTGCAGTCAACGACAGGGTTAAAAAATAGGGTTTCATGATGCGCTCCTTGCGTGAGGGTTATTACTGCTTAGGGTAGCATCAATGCGCTAAAGTTCCTGTTTAGTAAAGACAAATAGCCAGCAACCCGCGCTCACGGGTAGAATGCGCCCACTTGTTAGTTAAAACGGAACCCGTTATCTCATGGATATTGCCATTTTATTTGGCCTGATTTTATTAAATGGCTTCTTTGCCATGTCTGAAATTGCCCTCGTCGCAGCACGTAAAGCCCGCCTACAAAACCTCGCACAACAAGGTGATAGTTCCGCTGCTACCGCATTGCGTCTTGGCGAAGACCCCACTTATTTCATGTCGGCGGTGCAAATCGGCATTACCTCCATCGGCGTATTAAACGGGATTGTGGGTGAAGCCGCTTTAAGCCCGCCGTTTAGCACTTGGTTACAAAGCTGGGGCTTAACTGCCGAGATTGCTAATCCTTTAGCTACCGTGTTGGTCGTCGTCAGCATTACCTATTTTTCCATCGTATTAGGCGAACTCGTGCCTAAGCGCATGGGGCAACTCAACCCCGAAGGCATTGCGCGTTTTGTGGCTCGCCCGATGTTATGGCTGGCGATTATTGCGAAACCGTTTGTGATGCTGCTGTCTGGTTCTACGCACTTATTGTTACGCATCCTCGGTATTAAAGATGACGGCGGCGCGGGCGTAACCGAAGAAGACATTCACATGCTGTTGAGCGAAGGCTCAGACGCGGGCGTTATTGAAGAGCAAGAACACCAAATGGTACGCAATGTATTCCGCTTGGATGATCGCCAGATTGCCTCGTTTATGGTTCCGCGTAACGACGTGGTATTTCTGGATGCAGATAAATCGCTGGAAGAAAACCTCAGCCAAGTGGAAGCCCACCGTTATTCACGCTTCCCCGTGGTACGCGGCAATTGGGAAGAAGTGCTGGGCATTGTCAGTACCAGTCAATTGCTTAATCAAATGTTGCGCGGCGCATCACCGAGTTTAACGGAACACCTCAACCCTGCGGTGTTTGTACCTGAGTCCCTCACCGGCATGGAGTTGCTGGAAAACTTCAAAGATTCCGGCGGGCAGATGGTGTTTATTATCGACGAATACGGTGAAATTCAAGGCATTGTCACCCTGCACGACATGATGGAAGCGATTACCGGCGAGTTCAAACCGCAACACCAAGACGATGCTTGGGCGGTACAGCGCGAGGATGGCAGTTGGTTAATGGATGGCCTGATTCCCATTCCTGAACTCAAAGACCGCTTAGGATTGCGTAGTGTCCCCGAAGAAGACAAAGGCCGTTACCACACCTTAAGCGGGATGTTAATGCTGCAACTGGGGCGTTTACCGCAAACCACCGACCACTGCGATTGGGAAGGCTGGCGGTTGGAAGTCATCGACATGGACGGCACGCGCATTGACAAGGTGCTTGCCAGTGCGCTTGAACCCATCGCGGATGCTTAACGACACGCTTGGTATTGACCGTTAGGCCAACACGGGGCAGCGATGGCTTCGCCCAAATTCGCTGCCAGCAAGCGTTCGCGCACCTCTAATAAGCGGCTGACCAAGCCTTCTTCAACCGCTGCATAAGCTGCTGAATCCACTTGGCGTTTCACCACAATCCCCAGCAATTCGGTAATCGCATTACCCACCGAGTTCTGGGAAATGGTGACAATTAACCGCCCCTGATCATCGCGGAATAGAATCTGTTTGTAAGCCGGTCGCCAGCGGATTTCATTGGCAAACTGCGGGTCTTGAATCACCCGTTCGCGCAAATCCCGCGCTACCCGCAAAAACCGCGAGTTACCCAGCAATACATCGTCAATCTGGTGCGGGAAATTCGCATTATCCGGCACGCGCTCTTCGCCTGTTGCCACCAACGAGAAAAAGGTGCGGTAAAAGTCCAAGAAACCACGCAATACTTGCTCGTATTCGTACCAGAAATAACGATCCGATAATTTATCGCGCCCGCCTTTTACTTCCCAACACGGCAAACCTTGCGGATAACCCGTCAAGCTTAACGCCGCATCTTCCGCTGGCAACAGACTTAGCATCTGTAAATCCAACACTTCCAAAAACTTACGGTAAACTTCGCTCAGTTGCCGCAAGAACAAGGTGTTATGCCCGCTATCGGTTAAATTCGGGTTATTAGGATCAGCCTCTTTCGCATCGCGCAACTGCGCCATGGGAAATACCATAAAGTGATTGTGAATCATGCGGATACTGGGCACACCCGGCTTATTCAAAGGCCAAGTGGAATCCAAACTCGCTTCCCCACACAACACCAAATGCTCCGCCGGGTCGGGGTACTTTTCAAACATATAATCACAAATAATTTGCGTCATCTGCGACCATACTTTCTTTTCCTGACGCTTCATTTGATCACGCCGCACCGGACGACCTAACGGGTCAAGAATCCGCCTCGACGTATCCAGAATAATCGAAGTATCAAACTCAACGCTGTGCCCCACTAACTTACGGTACATCAATAAATCATCAGGGGTGCGGAACAAACCGTTTTCTTCCGCCAGATTTTTCAAATTCGCCGGACTATTGAAAAACTCAACTTGCGTCATGCCTTGCGGCACATTCAAGCTCATTTGCGGGCAGGGTGTAGCAATTTCACGAGGTGCTGTTTTCATACGAAACTTTATAGTGATAGTTGGAGGAATTCCCTCTTAGCCCCTCTCCCGCTTAGCGGGAGAGGGGTTGGGGTGAGGGAATAGGCTGAATCAAGCCAATAACGGCACAATCATCAAAGCAACAATATTAATGATCTTAATCAGCGGGTTAACTGCCGGGCCTGCGGTATCCTTGTACGGGTCGCCTACGGTATCGCCCGTCACTGCCGCTTTGTGCGCCTCAGAACCCTTACCACCGAAATTACCTTCTTCGATGTATTTCTTGGCGTTATCCCACGCACCGCCACCTGTGGTCATGGAAATCGCCACGAAAATACCGGTGACAATCGCCCCCACCAACACGCCGCCCAATGCCTGCGCACCCAAAGTCAAACCCACAACCACCGGAATGACTACCGGCAACAACGATGGAATAATCATCTCTTTAATCGCTGCTTTAGTCAGCATATCCACGCACGTACCGTATTCTGGTTTCGCCGTGCCTTCCATAATGCCGGGAATGTCGCGGAACTGACGACGCACTTCCACCACTACCGAACCAGCGGCACGTCCGACCGCTTCCATCCCCATTGCCGCGAACAGATACGGAACCATCCCGCCGATAAACAGGCCGATAATGACCATGTGGTTAGAAAGATCAAACGTCATGGCGTTACCCAGCGCGTGGGTATAATCCGCAAACAACACCAATGCTGCCAAGCCCGCCGAACCAATCGCGTAACCTTTAGTAACCGCTTTCGTTGTATTGCCCACCGCATCCAGCGCGTCAGTAATGGTGCGAATTTCTTCTGGCAAACCCGCCATTTCCGCAATCCCACCCGCATTATCGGTAATCGGCCCGTAAGCATCCAATGCCACAATAATCCCCGCCATTGACAGCATCGAAGTCGCCGCAATCGCAATACCGTACAAACCTGCCAGTTCATACGCACCCCAAATCGCTGCACACACTGCCAATACCGGCGCGGCGGTAGAGCGCATCGAAACACCCAAGCCCGCAATCACGTTCGTGCCGTGTCCTGTGGTCGAAGCCTGCGCAATGTGGCGCACTGGCGCGTATTCCGTCGCGGTGTAATATTCAGTAATCCACACCATTGCCGCCGTTAACACCAACCCAATCACTGCCGAACCATACAGCGCATTTACCGAATACATCCCATTACCTTCCATCATAATCTGGGTAATCGGGTAAAACAGCACCAACGATGCCCCTGCCGCTACTGCCAAACCGCGATACAAAGCATTCATGATTTTGCCGCCCGCGTAAGCTTTCACAAACATCGTGCCTAAAATCGAAGCCAAGATGGAAAATCCACCCAACACCAACGGGTAAATAATCGCGTTTTCCGAGCCGTTCATGAGCAAACCGCCCAACAACATTGTCGCAATAATCGTTACCGCGTAAGTTTCAAATAAATCGGCTGCCATGCCTGCGCAGTCGCCGACGTTATCGCCAACGTTATCAGCAATAACTGCCGGATTACGTGGATCATCTTCGGGAATACCCGCTTCCACTTTACCCACCAAATCCGCGCCGACATCCGCGCCCTTGGTAAAAATGCCACCACCTAAACGCGCAAAAATAGAAATTAACGAGCCACCGAAAGCCAAACCTACCAAAGCGTGGGTAGCTTCACGAGCAGGCATTCCCATCGCAATTAACAGCGCGTAATACCCAGCCACGCCCAGCAACGCCAAACCCACCACCAGCAACCCGGTGATTGCACCACCTTTAAACGCCACATCTAACGCAGCATTCAAACCGTGTTTCGCAGCTTCAGCGGTGCGCACATTGGCGCGTACCGACACATTCATGCCGATGTAACCCGTCGCACCGGACAACACCGCCCCTAATAAAAAGCCGATGGCGGTTGCCCAACCTAAAGTAATAAAAATAAGCGCGAACAATAAGATACCGACGACTGCAATCGTGGTGTATTGACGATTAAGATAAGCCTGCGCACCCTCTTGCACAGCCTGAGCAATGTTGCGCATTGTCTCGCTGCCTTCGGGTTTGGCAAGCACCCAGCGGATCGTGATGAGTCCATAAACCAGTGCGGCTACTGCGCACAAGATTGCAATAGCAAGTCCTGTTGACATCGGAACACCTCCAAAGATTGATAGTAATTATGAAGTAACGGTCGACACGCCAAACTGTGGTGAAATGGCGGAAAAAGGTCACGTCCACTCAAACATAGTCGATGAATCGCTGTCAAGTGAGTTTTTCCTGTAAAATCATTGGGTAAGCATCAGAAAAGTAGAATATTATGAATAGTTGATATTTATCACATTTCTGGATCTTGATTAAAATTATTTATTTGCAAATTAAAAAATATACATACGCTCGTGGTAGTATGGCATGGCATAGAACGCGGTAAATATAGTATTCTCTGCGATCAATACGCGCAGTGCCCGCTTGTCATTTGTACACATGACAAATAAATCAGGTACTAACACAAGGATTCCCAAATACTGTCTTTGACGGAGGAGCCTCAATGACGGATGTCGTTGCAACCAACCAGACCATTATCGTCGTCGGCGGCGGTATCAGTGGCATGACCACTGCACTCGAAGCAGCCGAAACGGGTAAGCAGGTCATTTTGCTAGAAAAACGCCCTTACTTAGGGGGACGTGTTTCCCAGCTTTACAAATACTTCCCTAAAATGTGTCACCCGACCTGCGGTCAAGAAATCAATCAACGCCGCATCAAGATGAACAAAAATCTCACGGTGATTACCCAAGCGGAAGTGTCCAACATCAGCGGAGACAAAGGTGATTACACGGTTTCCGTGACCATTACCCCGCGTTACGTCAACAGCAATTGCACCGCTTGCGGCGACTGCGCCAAGGCTGCCACGACTGAATTTGACGACGAATTCAACTACAACCTCGGCAAGCGCAAGAGCGTTTACCTGCCTAACGCGATGGCATTCCCGCAGCAATACGTGATTGACCAGCGCATCATTGGCACTGCCGAAGCCGACGCTGCCAAAGCGGCCTGCAAATACGGCGCAATCGAGCTGGATCAGCAAGTCGAAACCCTCGACCTGAAAGCCGGTGCGGTGGTATTTGCGACAGGCTGGAAACCTTACGACGCGAACAAGATTCAGGCTTACGGCTACGACCGTTTTGCTAACGTCATTACCAACGTCGAATTTGAACGCTTGATGGATCCACACGGCCCCACCAACGGCAAATTGCTGCGCCCATCCGACGGCAAAGAAGCGAAAAACATCGCCTTTATCCAGTGCGCGGGTTCGCGGGATAAAAACCATCTGGCACATTGCTCACGCATTTGCTGCATGGCTTCCCTCAAGCAAACCAACTACGTGCAGGAAAAGTTTGGTGACGACGGCAAATCCACGATTTACTACATCGACATGCGGGCGATTGACCGTTTTGACGATTTCTACCAAAACGTGCAGAACAACCCGAACGTCAGCTTCATCAAGTCTAAAGTTGCGAAAATCGACGAAGACAAAGCGACCGGCAACCCTGTCCTACACGGCGTGAACACCGAAGGCTACCACCGTTACGCCAACCAACACGATCTGGTGGTATTGGCAACGGGCATGGAACCGAGTGTGGATTTCAAAGGTTTCCCGATCAAGATTCTGGTCAACGATGAAGGCTTCATCGAACATGACGACAGCAACGGCGGCATTTTTGCGGCTGGGGTTGCCTCCGACGCGCTGGACGTAAACCGCGCAGTGCAACACGCCACGGCTGCGGCCTTGCGTGCGGTGCAAGTCGTCAATCAGGTAGCAGGAGCATAAGATGAAAATTGGTGGTTATCTGTGTACGGGTTGCGGTATTGGCGACCGTCTTGACACTAAATCCCTCGAATCAGTAGCCGTGCGCGAAGGTCGGATTGGCTTCTGCAAGACCCACGACTTCCTGTGCAGTCAGGCAGGCGTGGATATGATCAAAGCCGACATGGCGGCGGAAGGCGACGACAAAGTAACCAAAGCGGTCATTATGGCGTGTTCGCGCCGTGCCAAAACCGAAAGTTTCAACTTCGGGGCAGTACCAACCGCGCGCGTCAACTTGCGTGAAGGTGTCATCTGGATTCGTCCCGAAGGCAGCGAACACGACGAAACCACGCAGGAAATGGCAGCCGACTACATCCGCATGGGTTGCGCCGAAGTCAAGGCGATGCAACAAGCCGATGCCAGTGGTGAACAAGGCAAAAACAACCACATTATGGTGGTCGGCGGCGGCATTACCGGCATGACGGCGGCACTCGAAGCCTCCAAAGCCGGTTACTACGCCAGCATTATCGAAAAGTCCGACCGTTTGGGTGGTGTCATGGGGCAACTCAAGCAACGCCAGCCAGAACATTCCCCGTTCCAAAACCCGCAAGATACCGGCGTTGCAGCCTTGATCGCAGCGGTGGAAGCGGATGACAAAATCACCGTTTACCTGAATTCCAGCATCGCGAAAACAGCGGGTGCACCGGGTCGTTTCGAGGTGGATATTGCCTCTACCGTAGGCGCTGGCACGCACGCTGAGTTTGGCGCGATTGTGCAAGCCACTGGTTTCACCCCTTACGATGCCAATAACCTGCCGGAATTCAGCTACGGCAAATCGCCGAACGTGGTGACTCAACTGGAATTGGAAGCACTGGCTCGCGCCGCAGGCGATGGCCCGATCAAACGTGCTGACGGTAAAGTGGTCGAAAACGTGGTATTCGTGCAATGCGCGGGTCAACGCAGTACCAAAGAAGGGCATTTGTCCTACTGTTCGGGTCATTGCTGCGCCACCAGCATCAAGCAGGCGATGTATTTCAAAGACAGTAACCCTGACATTGAAACCACCGTCTTGTTTGACGACATCCGTACACCGGGTGCAGGCGGCGAAAACTTCTACCGCAGTGCGCAAGATAAATTCGTGACATTCCGTAAAGGCAAAGTTTCCACGGTTGACGTTAAGGGCAATGAGCTGCAAGTCAATTTCAAAGACTTGATCCTTGACGAAGACGCGCAGATGGGTGCTGATCTGGTGGTATTGGCGACGGGGATGTTACCCAACTCCGGTACTGACATCGACACCATGAAGGACAAGGACGAAAGCGGCGAAGTCAAAGTCTCCGTCCAATCCATCCTTAACCTGAACTATCGCCAAGGCCCAGATATGCCGCAATTGGTGAATGGTTTCACCGATTCGCATTTCATCTGCTTCCCGTATGAAACCCGCCGCACGGGTATCTACAGCGCAGGCCCGGTACGCCGCCCGATGGATGCCGCGCAAGCGCAAACCGACGCGATGGGCGCGGTGATGAAAGCGATTCAAGCGATTGAAAACTCCGCGATTGGTCGCGCTGCACACCCCCGTTCCGGCGATTTGAGCTTCCCGTCATTCCGTAAAGAAGGCTGCACCCAGTGCAAACGCTGCACCGTGGAATGCCCATTCGGCGCGATTGACGAAGACGAAAAAGGCTACCCGAAATACAACGAAGCGCGTTGCCGCCGTTGCGGGACGTGCATGGGTGCTTGCCCGGTACAGGTTATTTCCTTCAAGAACTATTCCATCGAAACCGTCGGGGCGCAATTGAAAGCTGTCGACGTGCCAGATGAGTTCCAAGAAAAGCCACGTATTCTGGTACTGGCCTGCGAAAACGATGCTTACCCTGCCCTCGACATGGCAGCGATGAAACGTAACGAATCCAGCGCGTTTATCCGCGTGATTCCGGTGCGTTGCCTCGGCTCTACCAACACCATCTGGATCAAGGATGCATTGGGTAGCGGTTACGACGGCGTGGTCATGATGGGCTGCAAAAAAGGCGCAGATTATCAGTGCCATTTTGTCAAAGGCTCGGAAATGGCGCATGTTAGGATGGCGAAAATTGGCGACACCCTGTCTACCATGAACCTCGAATCCGATCGCGTCGCGGTGCATGAAGTCGCCATTACCGACATCGACCGCGCACCCAAACTGCTGGATGAGATGGTTGAAGTGATTAACCGTGTCGGCCTCAGCCCGTTCAAGTTCTAAGGAGGATGCTGGAATGACTACTGCTGTCAATCAAGCGATGGTTGAAAAATACAAAGGCAACTTCCTCAAAGAAGTGACGGATAACGTCGAGGAAGGCAACTGGGTCAAAATGTGTATGCAATGTGGCGTATGTTCCGGTTCGTGCCCGCTAGGGCCGCACTGGGATCACCCGCCGCAAGAGCTGTTCATGATGATCCGCGCCAACAAGCGTGAGGAAGTGCTGTCATCCACCTCGATGTGGATGTGTACCTCGTGCTACAACTGTGTGGCACGTTGCCCGCGTGGTCTGCCGATTACGCACATCATGCACGGCTTGGCGCACTACGGTAAGCGCATGGGCATGAAACCCAAGAACCAGCCGACCGAAAAATTCGGGCAAATGTTCTGGGATAACCTGATCAAGAAAGGCCGTGTCAACGAGCTAAAACTGGGTCTGGGCTTGTACTTCAAAGACGGTTTCGCGGAAGGCGTGAAAGTGTCGATGGGCAAGCAAAAGCTAGGGTTAAACATGATGAAAGCCAAGCGTATGTCACCGATGGAAATGCTCGGTGGGCATGGCGTTAAGGATCTTTCTGGCTTCCACGCCATGCTGAAAAAAGCCGAAGAGCTGGAAGCAGCACGTGTCGGCGCAAACACTGACGCGAAATGAGGAGGATGAGGTAACAATGGCAAAGCATGAATATTCTTACTACCCCGGCTGTTCTTCCCAGAAGGGAGCATCGTCTTCCAACTTGGAAAAGTCGGTGGAAACCCTGTGCGAAGAGCTGGACATCAAGCTGAATCCAATCCCGGATTGGAACTGCTGTGGCGCATCCATCGGCTACGCGGGCGGTGGCGAACTGCCGCGCATGACGCTTTCCGCACGTAACTTGGCCTTGTCCGAAAAGCATCACCCGGATCAGGACGTGGTAGCCACTTGCGCCGCTTGCTGGCTCAACACCCGCGAAGTGCAGGAACGTCTGAACCACAACCCGACCCTAAAAGCGGAAACCAATATTGCGCTGCAATCGGTGAAGCTGGAATACAAGGGTAACAAGAAAGTCCGCCACATGGTGGAAGTGCTGATCGAAGACATCGGCTACGACGTACTGGGTTCCAAGGTTAAAAAGCCGTTGGAAGGTCTGAAAATCGCCGGTTACGTCGGTTGCCAAACCAACCGCCCATTCGGGATTGCCGGTGAATCGTTCGAGAACCCGATGTATCTGGATAAGATGGTCGAAACCCTCGGCGCTGAAGCCCTCACCAAGTACGACAAAAAAGTCGCTTGCTGTAGCGGTGCACTGATGTTCTCCGAACCCGAAAAAGGCCAGGCATTGGTCAAGGACATCATCGAATCCGCTTACGACAGCGGTGCGAACATGATCGTCACCCCTTGCCCACTGTGCCAAGCCAACGTTGAAATCTACCAAGATGACATCAATGCGCGTTACAAGACCAATTTCGACATGCCGGTCATGTACTACAGCCAGTTGATGGATGTGGCATTTGGGCGTTCGGCACTGGATGCCGCGTTGAATGGCAATATCATCCAATCCAAGAAATTGCGTGAAATTGCCGACAAATAAGCGATAACTAACCGTTTATCGCACGTTTAGGGAAAAGGGGGCATAATGCCCCTTTTTTCTTGCCAAGGAATTGATTGATAAATATGAAAACAACCACATTATTAGCATTGGCTGTGGCACTCTCCGGCAGCGTTTTTATGGCAGCATGTTCGGACAAAACTGCCACGACGAGTACCACTGGCACTTCTTCCCCACAAGTAACGGATATTAAAATGGTCGATTTAGTTAAAACGGATGTAAAAGTAGGCGACGGCGCAGAAGCTACCGCTGGCAAGATGGTTTCTGTGCATTACACGGGCTGGTTGTATGACGAAGCCGCTGCCGACAAGCACGGCAAGAAATTTGACAGTTCGCGCGACCGTGGGCAGCCCTTCCAATTCCCACTGGCTGGTGGTCAAGTGATCAAAGGCTGGGATGAAGGCGTACAAGGCATGAAAATCGGCGGGCAACGCACCCTGATTATCCCTGCGGAAATGGGCTACGGTGCGCGTGGCGCGGGTGGCGTAATTCCACCGAACGCCACGCTGGTATTTGACGTTGAATTGCTCGGCGTAAATTAATCCGCAAAACGGATTTCGCGAATATCCCAGCTCTGGTCATTCGCACTCAGCACCAAACAGGATGGCCCGCCATGATTGCGGGTCAGCCCTGCTGCACCGGGATTTACCACCCACGGCAACGCACTTTTATCTTGCACCATCTTATGGGTATGTCCGTAAACAATCACGCGAGCATCAGGGTGTTGCGCACGTAAAGAATCGTGGCAAGGGGTGTGATGCCCGTGTTCGTGACCATGCTCAATGCAAATCTTACCGCCCGGCAATTCCAATTCACTAATGGATGGCAGCGGAAAATCAATCATGCAACGTGGTTCGTTGTTACCCGCTACCGCAATCACCATTGCACTTTTGGGTTGCATTGCTGCGAGTACATTTTCCCCGCAAATATCCCCTGCATGAATGGCGTAATCACACTCACGGATGATTTCGATAATGCGCGGGTCAAGATGTCCGTGCGTATCGGAAATAATAGCGACAGAAACAGTCATTATTTTTACCCTAAAACTCTTAATTTGGTTGTGATTGTCGCAAAAGCAAAAACCCGGCACAAGGCCGGGTTTTTGGAATGCTTGGTTAAGCCGAGGGCTTATTACCAGCGACCGCCGCCGCCACCACCGCTACGACCACCGCCAAAACCACCGCCACCGCTGCGATTGTTATCGCGTGGTGCTTGTGGTTTCGCTTCGTTAACTTTCATACCGCGACCGCCCATATCAGCACCATTCAGGCCGTCGATAGCTTTTTGAGCTTCGCTGCTGCTGGACATTTCTACGAATGCAAAGCCTTTGTTTTGCCCGGTATCACGGTCAGTGATAACGCTAACAGATGTCACTTCGCCGTATGCAGAGAATTTTTCTTGCAAACCTTGTTGAGTGACGGAATAAGGCAAATTGCCAACGTAAAGTTTAGTAGCCATGAGAACCTCCTTAAGGTTTTCGTAAACCGTTCAAGAGGATGTAGACAGGATGCCCGCAGACTCGAAAGAAACGATGTAAAATGAAGTGCTCAGTATACAGGTTTTCCGGCGGGTAGATAGCCCGCCAGTCGGATAAAACCGAAATAACCTGAAAATTCGTGTGACTTGCTTAGTTTTTACTAAACCGCGCCGGGTTCTAAGCCACTGTTCAATGCGGCTTGGCGTTCTTCTTCGGCGCGTTTCAAATGCAAATCCACGGCAGCCTTATGGCGTAACTCAATAATATCCTTACGCTCTTCCCAACGTTTTTCGAGAACATTTTCGTGCGTCGGAATGGTTTGCTCATCAAACAACACTTGGCGCAGCAAGCGGAATGC
This sequence comes from Thiothrix unzii, assembly GCF_017901175.1. Taxonomy (NCBI): domain Bacteria; kingdom Pseudomonadati; phylum Pseudomonadota; class Gammaproteobacteria; order Thiotrichales; family Thiotrichaceae; genus Thiothrix; species Thiothrix unzii. The sequence continues at coordinate 3,363,386 of NZ_CP072793.1, read as the reverse complement.
AAATTTCTGCAAAACCACGTCATCTTGGAAAGCAGTACGCTCGTCATCACTTATCATGTAAGCCTTGGCAAACGCGGGGCTTTCCACAAAGCGACGGAAGCGGTCAATGTCGAAACTTGCCATGAAATACAACTGGAAACTCAGTGGATCAGGCTTGCCAATCGCAGGGCCCGCTGATTTCTTTTTCAGCATCAACTGCATCCATTCGCGATTGATTTCGTCGTATTCCGGCACGCCTTGTGCGGCACGGTAATCGCGCACGGTCATCACCTTGTCAGTATTCCAACCTTGGCAATGCTCTTCCTTGTTGCGAAAATAATATTGCACATCTTGGTAAGTATCTGCTGCACGGTGTGATAACAGCCCCAGCCCGTAATAACGACAAGCGGCAGGGCGATCTTCATATACGCTGCAACCTTCTTCACGCACGAACAAACAGGTTTTGTTGTCGTCGGTACGCAATTTGATGCCGGGAGTGCCGTGACCATCTGTCTCAAACGGCACGGTATGCTTGTCGAGGAATTCGCTGGAAGTCATGCCCAAGCGTTTTTTCAGGCGCAGGATGTCATACGGTGCGAGGGTTACATCCGCAGCCTTACAGCAAATATTGAAACAGGAAACACCAGGGTGGCAGTTAAACTGGATAGTGGTGTCATCCGTCAGCAGTTCAGGAATGAGGGAGCTTTGGAATTCCTCAGGAATGTCGAGTTTTTCAGCCATGATCTTTAGTTACCGGGGTATGTACTGTATGAAACGATCAGTATAAAAAGAACGCCCCTGTTGTGCAAACAGGGGCGTTACTTGTGGGGAAGTTAAGGTTTACAGCTCGAACGCTGGCAGCTTTTTATCCAGCAATACGTGCTTCAGCGTCACATACTTCGGCATACCGTTTTCGTATGGCGGATAATCTTCGCCTTCGATCAACGGTTGCAGGTATTCGCGGCAAGCGTCGGTAATGCCGTAGCCATCTGCGCTGATATAATCCAGCGGCATCATTTTTTCGACGTTGGCAATGTCTTTCAACTCGCCTGAACCAATGTGCCATGTGTACGGATTGTTGGAATCACGGATAACTGCTGGCATGACAGAGTTTTTGCCTTCCAACGCCAATTCAACTGCTGCTTTGCCCAGTGCATACGCCTGCTCAACGTCAGACTTGGACGACAAGTGACGCGCCGCACGTTGCAGGTAATCCGCAACCGCCCAGTGGAATTTATACCCCAGCGCGTCTTTGATCATATTGGCAACAACCGGAGCAGCACCGCCCAATTGCGCATGACCGAACGAGTCACGAGTCCCCTGCTCTGCCAGGAACGTACCGTCAGGGTAATGGCAACCTTCGGACACCACGATACTGCAATAGCCATACTGTTTAACTTTCGCATCGACTGTCGCGAGGAATTTTTCCTGATTGAACTCAACTTCAGGGAACAGGATAACAACCGGAATATCGTTGTTAGCATCGGCTGCCAAACCACCTGCTGCGGCAATCCAGCCTGCGTGACGACCCATGACTTCCAGCACGAAAATCTTGGTGGAAGTGGCACACATGGAAGCCACGTCGTAGCTGGCTTCACGGGTGGAAACCGCGATGTATTTCGCTACGGAACCAAAACCGGGGCAGTTGTCGGTCACAGGCAAATCGTTATCCACGGTCTTAGGAACGTGGATAGCTTGAATCGGGAAGCCCATCGCATCCGCCAGTTGGGAAACTTTCAGGCACGTATCGGCAGAGTCACCGCCGCCATTGTAGAAGAAGTAGCCAATGTTATGCGCTTTGAACACATCGATCAGACGATCGTATTCACGCTTATTCTTTTCCAAGCTCTTCATTTTGTAGCGGCAAGAACCGAATGCACCGGATGGGGTGTGGCGCAAGGCTGCAACATCTGCATCGGAAACCTTGCTGGTATCAATCAGGTTTTCCAGCAATGCGCCGATAATGCCATTTTGACCGGCGTAGACAGTACCGATCTTGTCGCTGTGTTGGCGAGCGGTTTCAATCACGCCGCAGGCTGAAGCGTTGATAACGGCGGTAACACCACCGGACTGTGCGTAAAAAGCATTCTTAACGGTCATAACACAAACTCCTCTATGCAATCTCTCAAACTAACGTGTGGATTCTTCAAGCTGTGGGAAAATTCTTATTGCGCTCGCTCTCGTGGTCTGCCTGCAAACGCAGCAGGAAGAGAACGCAGTCGCCTAAATCGGTGTATTCTTCAATGCCGGTGTTGAATTGTTCTTTGGCAGAGTAGAAAAATTGGGAGCGGTAGCGGTTCTCGCCGGTCTTGGCGACGAGGAAAGTACAGCCATCGTGTTCCCAATACAGTGCGGGGCATTCGGTGACTTCGCGGTCGGCTTTGGAGAGGCGCAGTTCGACATCGACCTCTTCCGCCACGATGCCGCCGTTGCGCCAACGTTCATTAATGCTTTGCTGAATAATGGATTTTTCGAGGGCGGTCAGATCAGGAACTGCCATAACATGCTGCCTCTGTTGTTAGTGAATGGTTGTACTGCCAAAATCGGTCGGTGCGCCGGATTCAATCCCGTGCAATAACTCATCCTTGCTGGCATCACGGATCGCGATAACTTTGACATGGAAGGTCATGGTTTGCCCAGAAAATGGGTGATTGCCATCCAAAGTCACGGATTCTTCAGTAACACTGGTCACGCGGAAGGTTTTAATTTCGCCATTTTCGGCTTGAAATTGTGCTTCCGCACCGATTTTGCGGTAAGGCGGTGGCACATGCTCAATATCTTGCACCAAAATCAGGTCAGCATCAGCTTCGCCCCATGCGCCATCAACGGCTGGAACATCAACAGACACTTCATCACCCACGCGGCAACCGACCAAGGCTTTTTCCACCACGTCATACAAACGGTTATGGCGCATGAACACCATGCTCAAGGGTAAATCCACTTGCTCCATAATCTCACCATGGCGGTCAGCGATGCGGTAAGTGAACTGGACTACCTTGCCAGCAGCCACTTTTTCGGGAGATGCAGTCATTGTTGCTCCTGATATTTTACGTTTAGTGACACAAGACGTAGAGACGCAAAATCTTGCGTCTCTACCCCCCAACACTAGCGATTTAACCCAATGCCGCGAAAATATTGTCGCGAATCGAGTCAACCGAACCCACGCCTTCGATACGGATATAACGCGGTGCTTTGGCTTCGCCAGAAGTCGCCCACGCCGAGTAATAACCGATCAACGGCGCAGTTTGCGCATGATAAATTTCCAGACGCTTCAATACGGTTTCTTCCGCATCGTCAGCGCGTTGGATTAAGTCTTCGCCGGTTTCGTCGTCTTTGCCTTCAACTTTTGGTGGATTGAATACAACGTGGTAAGTACGGCCTGATGCAACGTGAACACGACGACCGCTCATGCGACGCACGATTTCAGCATCTTCAACCGCGATTTCAACGACCGCATCAATATCAACACCTTGGGTTTTCAGGGATTCGGCTTGCGCCAAAGTACGTGGGAAACCGTCGAATAAGAAACCATTGGCACAATCGGCTTCAGCCGTGCGCTCTTTGACCAGACCGAGGATGATTTCGTCAGAAACCAGACCGCCTGCATCCATGACTTTTTTGGCAGCGATGCCCATTTCAGTGCCTGCTTTAACCGCAGCACGCAGCATGTCGCCAGTGGAAATTTGAGGGATATTGTATTTTTCTTTGATGAAATTGGCTTGAGTGCCTTTGCCCGCGCCGGGGCCGCCTAACAGGATAACTTTCATGTGGTGAACTCCTCCAGAATTACTACCGTAGATAAAAATCAGGGCATCATGAGATGCCCTGATTTGGCCTAAACCCGATAGTAAGGTTTAGAGCTGTAGTCAAGCAACCCCTTCTTAGTGGGCAGCAGGCTTAAACAGCTTAGACTTATCAACCAAGTCCTTGTGAGCGCGTTTGAACACAGTCCAAGTTTTGGTTTCTTTGTCGTAAACAGAGTTTACGAAGCAATGCCAGTTTTCTTCGTCTACCAGGTTGTAGTCCATACGGTAGTAGAAACCAGGGTAACGGCTTTCCTTACGGAATTGGATGTGCTTCATGTGCGCTTCCGCCGTCAGGATACGGTGATAGTTTTCCCATGCGCGGAGCAATTCGTGCAGGTCTTTTGCACGCATTTTCATCGCATCTTCTTTCAACATACCCAGTTTTTCTTCCGCTACTGCCAACATGTGACCGTTGGTAGTGTAGTAAGTCGCAACACCTGCAACATACTCGTCCATGATTTTCTGGAGACGGAACTGCAACATACGTGGAGTGATGTAGTGTGGGTTTACATCAATCGCAGTGGTGTAGTCTTTGTGTTCCAAGAAAGTACGAACTGGGCGGTAGATTTCTTCAACCAGTGTTTCAACCGGTGTATCCAGTGTAGGAACCCAGTCTTTGTTGTCCATGACGAACTTAACCATAGACTGTGCACACATACGGCCTTCAGTGTGTGAACCAGAAGAGAACTTGTGGCCAGAAGCACCAACACCATCACCCGCTGTGAACAGACCACGTACAGTAGTCATGGAGCGGTAGCCCCAGTTCCAGCCTTGTGGCAGGTGAGCAGGGATCAGAGCTGCGTCTGGATGTTCTTCAGTAGTCGGTGCACCAACGTCATCTGGACCAGAAGCCCAGATACCGCAGCAGCCTGAGTGTGAACCCAGCAGGTACGGTTCGGTAGGCATCAGTTCGGAGTTTTTCTTTTCTGGTTCGATGTTTTCACCAACCCAGATACCGCACTGACCGATACACATGTCAAGGAAGTCTTCCCACGCTTCTGCTTCCAAGTGCTTTACTTCACGAGGAGACAGTGTTTCACGCAGTTTTGCCAAAGCGGTAACGGTATCCATATAGATTGGACCGCGACCTTCTTTCATTTCCTTGAGCATCAAGTGGTTACGCAAGCAAGATGCTGGAACCGCTGCTTGACCATACGGAGGATAGTCGTTCAGCAATTCTTTGTTCTTGGTCATGTAGACTTCGCCATAGGCGTTAGTCGCTTGAGCTTTGAACAACAGGAACCATGCGCCAACCGGACCGTAGCCGTCTTTGAAACGTGCTGGAACGAAACGGTTTTCCATCATGGTCAGTTCTGCACCGGCTTCAGCAGCCATGGTGTAGGTGGAACCTGCGTTCCATACTGGATACCATGCACGACCTTGGCCTTCACCAACGGAACGTGGACGGAAGATGTTTACGCAACCACCAGCTACCAGCAGGCAAGCCTTGAATTTGTAAACGTATACTTTGTCTTCACGAGTAGAGAAGCCAACAGCACCCGCAACGCGGTTTTTGTCGTTAGCATCATTGACCAGCTTAACGATGAACACACGTTCCTGAATGTTGTCAGAACCCAGTGCTTTCTTAGCAGCTTCAGCAACGATCCACTTGTAGGATTCGCCGTTGATCATGATCTGCCATTTACCGGAACGAACTGGATCGCCGCCGTCTTTCAACAGCTTGCCGCCTTCTTTCGGCCAAGTAGCACCGTCAAAACGTTCGCCGTTTACAGTTTTCCAGATTGGGAGACCCCATTCTTCAAACAAATGTACGGAATCGTCAACGTTACGGCCTAAGTCGTAAGCCAAGTCGTCACGGGTGATACCCATCAGGTCGTTGGAGACCATGCGAGCGTAGTCCGCTGGGTCTTGGTTTGGACCGATGTAAGTGTTGATTGCAGACAAACCTTGTGCAACTGCGCCGGAACGATCCATTGCTGCTTTGTCAACCAACTTAACGGTGATGTCAACGCCAGCGTCTTTCGCTGCGCCGATCCACGGCATGATTTCATACGCCGCGCCACACGCAGCCATACCGCCACCGATGATCAGGATGTCCACTTCTTCTTGGACAACTTCTGGATTACCAAATGTACCTGCCATTTGTGTTTCCTCAATGCTTAAATGTTAATAACGAAGCGTAATTACTTGCAGATCAGTTCAGCCGGGTTGCCAGCGCGGTAGCCGCCCATGACATCACGAGTCAACAGTGCTTTACCCAAGTTAGCCAGATCAGCTTTAGGCTTGCCGCCGTAGCAATCAATGGAACCTTCTGGGGTAGTGCGGATCGGGAATTTGAAACGCTTCATTACGCCGTTACGGAATTTGATAGACCACATGATGGAGTCTTGACCGCGCAAAGGCTGTACAGAACCACCGAGTGGTACAACGTCAGCATAGTGACGTGCTTCGATTGCGTTAGAAGGGCAGATTTTAACGCAGGAATAGCATTCCCAGCATTGATCCGGCTCTTGGTTATACGCTTTCATCGCGTGACCTGTGGCAGAACCATCAACGTCCAGCTTCATCAGGTTGTGCGGGCAGATGTACATGCAAGCGGTGCGATCGCCGCCCTTGCAGCCATCACATTTGTCAGTACGTACAAACGTAGGCATTGTGTAACTCCTTCAAATTAATTGTATTGCTACATACGGTCACAGAACTCAACCAGTGAAGCCTGTGCCCTTTCCTCAAAGCTCAGACTGCACCAGAGATACTTTTTCTGGGCGGCTATATTGCCGAATGCCCAGAGATTTTCATTTCGACTTATCTTAGTCGTTTTCACTTTGATAATAATCGATCAGGATCTGAGCCACTTCAGGACGAGAAAACTCCTTCGGTGGTGCAATGCCCTGACCAAGCATTTCACGAACTTTGGTACCAGAAAGAAGTACAAAATCTTCCTTCTTGTGATCCGGTGCTTCGCACATCATCACAACCTTATCCAACTTCTTGGAGTAAGCCGTGTGGTCTGCACGGAAAATTTCGATCTTAAGCGCATCCTTAGGCACTTCCTTATCGAAGATTTCCTGAGCATCAAATGCACCGTAATGATCACCAACACCCGCATGGTCACGACCAATAATGAAATGCGTCGCACCCATGTTTTGGCGGAACACGGCATGTAATACCGCTTCTTTAGGCCCTGCATACAACATGTCGAAACCGTAACCGGTTACCATCGCGCTGTTTGGCGGGAAGTACAGTTCTACCATTTTGCGGATTGCAGCATCACGTACTGGAGCAGGGATGTCGCCTTTCTTCAGCTTACCCAACAGCATATGGATGACCAAGCCATCACAGCCGAGACGATCCATCGCCATGTGGCACAGTTCTTCGTGTGCTAAGTGCATCGGATTACGGGTCTGGAAGGCAACGACCTTGTTCCAGCCACGCTCGGTAATTTCATTGCGGATTTCAACAGCAGTACGGAAAGTATCCGGGAATTCGCTCTGGAAGTAGGAGAAGTTCAGTACCTTGATCGCCCCTGACAGGCAAACTTTGCCTTGGGAATTGAACGTATCCGCGCCGATATGCGCTTCACCTTCAGCAGGACGATAAATCTGCTGGGTCATGGTAGCCATTTCTTCGTCAGTGAATGCTTCAACAGCTTCCACATCCATCACCGCCAAAACCGGATTACCGCTAACATTAGGGTCTCTCAGCGCGATACGATCGCCTGCTTTGATACTACCAGCATCTTCAACCAGATTGAGAACGGGTGTCGGCCAGAACAGACCCGAAGTGGTATGCATATTGTTAGCGACTGACAATGCATCAGCCTTATTCATGTAACCAGTAAGCGGATTGAAGTAACCACCAGCAAGCATGACAGCATTCGCAGCAGTGGCAGAGCTAACGACAATGGATGGTAATCCTTCAGCTTCTTGCTGTAACACTTCTCGCTCAGCAGCATCTGATACGTATAGTGGATTGAGTTCGTCGGAACCGTGTGGTGCTACTAACTTAGACATGGATCTGCGCATTCCTGATAGGCTAATTTTTTTACAAAATCGCACCGCCAATAACAAAAATCTATTATATATATAAATTTTCCATTGGTAGTGTTCGCGGAATTTTGAAACACGCATACTTTATACGCTTTTAGTGCGTAAGCCTATGAGTTTGTTCTTGTTGGTGCATAAGTTTTTTTTATCAAAAGCCATGCTATCTCATTAATTTTCAAGAAGATAATTATATTATAATTTACTAATCCTTAATGCTTGGATTAGTTGACTTTATTCATATACTATTCCAATCTACTGAATATTAACGATGTTTTACTTTATCCAAACGCTGCAACCAAACATCCAATCCTTGTGCATTCAATTCCGAATCAACAGCCAGTAACTCCCGGCTATCCCTTTCGGACAGGTTACAACCATGAGCTGCTATCTCTTCAAGCCAGTACTGCATGATTTGCTCACGTAACTGGGCTACACGATCTTGCGGAGTACCACGCAATGCCAGTGCTATCTCACTTAACTTACTGATACTTTTACGTAAAGTTTCCATTAGCAGTGGTACATCAGTGACTCGACCGTAATGGGTTAACAGCATCGCAGCGGGTTGCAGGGCTTGCAGCTTATCCAAACTTACCAACCATTCATCGGGTGAAAATGCCACGGGAGTAGTCGGTGCAAACATCCATACACCCTTTGCCGTATCAAATTCACGGTAAGAAATCCCGAAGGTATCGCCAGTGAAACAATAAGCACTGCGTTCATCCCAGATGCAGCCGTGGTGATTTGCGTGACCGGGAGTATCGTAAAACGTCAGGATGCGTCCGTTCAGATCCACGGTATGACCGTCTTGTGCCAATGTTACCCGCGCTTCAGGAATTGGAATCAATTTGCCGTAATCTTTAGCAAAACCTTCCTCACCGTAAACGGCAGTTGCTCCGGCTTGTAACCGCGACGGATCAATCATGTGCGGCGCACCTTTGGGGTGCACGATTAATTGCGCCTGCGGACAACGCGCCATCAACTCGCCTGCGCCCCCTGCGTGATCAAGGTGAACGTGAGTCGGAATCACATAACGCACATGCTCAACGCCCAAACCCAAATCGGCTAACACTGCGATTAACAGTGGAATCGTGTGGTAAGTCCCCGTATCCACAAACGCTACCGCATCACCTTCGCGCACCAGATAACACGCCGCCATGTGCGGGCGGTACAAATCGGTGTCAATGCAGTAAATCCCATTGCCTAAATCTTGATAGCGTGCCGTCATGTTATGCCTCCGTTGGTGTGTTATCGCAACGCAGCATTCTACCTGAAAACGGAGGTTTGTTGTCTTCAGCACGACAACTCTGGGTATAATTCAGCAAACCACTGTTATCTCGTTTCAATTTCAATAAGGAGACACTCCTATGGCTCGCACCCCGTCAACCATGCTGGAACTTGGCACACAAGCTCCCGACTTCGCCCTGCTCGAACCCGCCAGCGGCAATGTCGTGGCACGCGAAGATTTCTCCGGAAAACCGTTACTGGTTGCTTTTATCTGCAACCACTGCCCTTACGTGATTTTAATTCGTGAAGCTTTCGCGCAACTCGCCCGTGAATATCAGGAACGCGGCGTGGCGATTGTGGCGATTAATGCCAATGATGTTGAAAATTACCCGGATGACAGTCCTGAGAAAATGGTGGAAGAAGTACAGCAGCACGGTTACACCTTTCCCTATCTTTTTGATGAAACCCAAGCAGTAGCAAAAGCCTACCAAGCCGCCTGCACCCCAGATTTATACCTGTTTGATGCGGATCACAAGTTGTTTTACCGGGGGCAATTTGATGATGCTCGCCCCAGCAATGGGGTAACGGCAAGCGGAAGTGATTTGCGTCATGCTTTGGATCGGCTGTTAGACAATATGTACCCGCCCGATGAGCAAAAAGCCTCGCTGGGTTGCAATATCAAATGGAAAGTGGGCAACGAACCGGATTATTACGGTCACTAAGATGCGTTACAGCCCTTCACCCGCGACGGATGAAGGGCGTAAAAACAAAACAGATTTACTCGACCGCGCCACCGGGGACTAATTTCCAGATGTCGCGGTTGTATTCCAGCATGGTGCGGTCAGTGGAGAAAAAGCCACTCGATGCGGTGTTGAGAATACTCATGCGCGTCCAGTGGGTTTGATCCTGCCAAGCTTGCGATACCCGTTCCTGCGCATCCACATAACTGCGGAAGTCAGCCAAAGTCATCCACGGATCGTGCGGACTCAACAACCCATCCAGCACCATATCGAAAATGCCCGGTTCGCACGGGTTAAAGTGACCACTGCGCAACCAGTCAATCACCCCGCGTAAATCCTCATCCTGTTCCACATAAGTCCAAGGGCGGTAATCGTGGCGCAGTGCATCCACCTCGTCAGCACGCAACCCAAACAGGAAGAAATTCTCTTCACCCGCTGCTTCCAGAATTTCGATATTCGCACCGTCATACGTGCCAATAGTCAACGCACCGTTCATCATGAACTTCATATTGCCCGTGCCGGATGCTTCTTTCCCAGCAGTGGAAATTTGTTCTGACAAATTCGCTGCCGGAGCAATGATTTCCATGCTCGACACCCGGTAGTTAGGCAGGAAAGCCACTTTCAACTTGCCATCGACTTCCGGGTCATTGTTCACCATGTCCGCAACGCTATTAATCAGCTTGATAATGCGTTTTGCGATCACGTAACCCGGTGCGGCTTTGCCCCCAATCAGGACGCAACGGTTTGCCCAATTTTCCACACGCCCCAGCTTAATCCGACGGTACAAGTGGATAACGTGCAATAAATTCAGCAACTGGCGTTTGTATTCGTGGATGCGCTTCACCTGCACATCGAACAGTGCGGACGGGTCAAATTCAACCCCGCACTCTTGCAACACCAGTTTCGCCAAACGCTGTTTATTGGCAAATTTAACCGCTTGCCAGTCCGCAAAAAAGTCATCATTGGATTTGGTAGTGAGGCTTTTCAAACGTTGCAATTCGCTCAGGTCTGCAATCCAGCCGTTACCAATTTTGCTGCTGATCAACGCCGTCATGCCGGGGTTGGCGTGCGCTACCCAGCGGCGCGGAGTCACGCCATTAGTTTTATTGTTGAATTTATCCGGCCATAACTCGTAAAAATCGTGGAACAAACCATCCACCAGCAACTGCGAATGCAACGCTGCCACACCATTGATCGAGAAACTGCCCACAATCGCCAACCAAGCCATACGCACTTGCTTAACGTTACCCTCTTCGATGATCGACATGCGGCGTTGACGTTCGGTATCGCCCGGCCATTTCATCGACACTTCGCGCAGGAATCGCGCATTGATTTCGTAGATAATTTCGAGGATACGCGGCAACAACTTTTCAAACAGGTGTAGCGGCCAACGCTCTAAGGCTTCTGGCAATAACGTGTGGTTGGTGTACGCCATGCATTTCGTGGTAATCGCCCAAGCCTCGTCCCAACCCATGCCTTTTTTATCGACTAAAATACGCATCAATTCCGCAACCGCAACGGTCGGGTGCGTGTCGTTCATCTGGAACACATTGTCGGCAGCAAACAGGCTGTAATCGCTGTTACCCTGACGTTCCCACAAGCGCACCGCATCTTTGATACTGGCAGAGGCGAGGAAATACTGTTGGCGCAAGCGTAATTCTTTACCGTTTTCGCTGCTATCGTTAGGGTAAAGCACCATCGAAATGTGTTCGGCGTGATTTTTCGCCTCCACCGCTTCGGAATAACTGCCCGCGTTAAATTCATCCAGATTGAATTCATCTGTCGCCGTGGCTTTCCACAAACGCAGCGTATTGACGGTATTATTTTGATAACCGGAAATCGGCATATCAAACGGAATCGCTAACACGTCATCTTTGCTATTCCAACGCACCCTGCGCGTGCCATTTGCATCAATATAGTGCTCGGTATACCCACCGAATTGCACCCGCTGCGTATATTCAGCGCGTTCAACTTCCCACGGATGCCCATCGCGCAACCAATGATCAGGGTCTTCCACCTGATAGCCTTGCTCAATGCGCTGGCGGAACATACCGTATTCGTAACGAATCCCGTAGCCAATCACCGGCAAACGCAAACTCGCACAACTGTCCATGAAACACGCCGCTAACCGCCCCAGACCGCCATTGCCCAAGCCCGCATCCGGCTCTTCCGAAACCACTTCTTCTAAATCGGCGCAATAGTTGAGTAATGCCTGTTGAGTCGCATCCCCTACGCCCATGTTTAATAAGTTATTACTGAGGGAACGCCCAATCAAAAATTCCAGCGACATGTAATACGCACGGCGTTTCCCCGGCTGTAAATAATCGCCCCACGTCGCCCGCCAATCCACGGTTAAACGATCCCGCAGGGTATACGCCAACGCCTGATACAAATAAACCGGCGGACACCCCTGAAAACGCCCTAAGTGATAAGACAAATAACGCTGAAAATCGCTGCCTAACGATTCCGCATCATTGGGCAAAGGGTCAAGCGGAACCGGCACATAAGGCACGTGCGTTGAAAACTGTGATGTCATAGGAATTCCTCGTTGTCGTTAGCGGTCTGCACGATAAAGATGCAAATACTGTGCCGCGCTTTTTTCCCAGCCAAACGCCTGCTGCATTCCGGTGGCTTGCACCGCTTCCCACTGTGCGGGATTGGCAAAACACGCCAAAGCGCGTTGAATCGCCTGCAACAAACCCTTGGTACTCAGCTCATGAAACACGAAACCATTAGCGGTTCCCGCCTTCAGGGCTTCCGGGGTTGCGTCAATCACCGTATCGGCTAAACCACCGGTATGAAATACCACGGGCGGCGTACCGTAACGCAAACTGTACATTTGATTTAACCCGCACGGTTCAAACCGCGAAGGCATTAAAAACACGTCTGAACCGGCTTCCAGCAGATGCGCCAGCGATTCATCGTAACCAATGAAAACGAACACACGTTCCGGGTATCGCGCCGCGAGTTCGCGCAAACGTTGCTCAAAATAACCGTGTCCCGCACCAATCAGCACCAAACGCGCCTCGGTCGTTTCCAGCAAGGTCGGAATGGCATTCACCACCAAATCCACCCCTTTTTGCTCCACCAGACGGCTCACCATGCCCAGTAACGGGTGTTGCAAATGCGCACCGGGATTATCCACCCCAAAACGTTTCAGCAACTCGCGTTTATTGCGGCTCTTGCCCGGTTCAACTTGTCCGGCGAAATACCAAGCGGCAAGATGCGGATCACTCGCAGGATTCCACGCAACCGTATCAATCCCATTGAGAATACCGTGTAATTTATAACGACGTGATTGCAGCAAGCCGTCCATGCCGTAACCAAACGCCGGGGTACAAATTTCCTGCGCGTAAGTCGGGCTAACCGTCGTCACTGCATCTGAATACACAACGCCTGCTTTGAGCATGGAAAAGCCGCCGTAAAACTCCACCCCTTCCGCCGACCACCAATGGTGTGGCAATTGCAGCGCGGCGAAATCCGCTTGGGAAAAATGCCCGCCGTAAGCCAGATTATGAATGGTAAACACCCGTTGCGGGCGTTGCGGCAAATGATCCAAAAACGCAGGCACTAAACCGGTTTGCCAATCGTGCGCATGAACCACCTCTGGCAACCAACCAACGCCCTGTGCATCTTCCGCCAAGGCAGCAGCAACCCGCGCAAACACGGTGAAACGCTCGGCATTATCGCCCCAATCGTAACCTTCCGGCTGCAAATACGGGTTGCCGGGGCGGTCAAACAATGCCGGACAATCCACTAACCACAACGGAAACGGAAAATCCGGGTGCTCTGCTTCCACCACGCGTACACTATGCTGACGGTTTGCACCTTGCACATCCAGCCAACCCAAAATGCGAATTGTCCCCAACTTCCGCAACACATCGCGGTAAGCAGGTAACAATAAACGCACATCCACCCCTTGCGCCTGCAATGCACACGGCAAGCTGTAGGCCACATCCCCCAATCCCCCGGTTTTCACCAAAGGAAACACCTCACTGGCAACAAACAACAGTTTCATGGCATTGATCTCTACAATCTCATTGAAAATACAGTTTTAGAGAAGAAATTAATTAGTGGCTCTGTCATGTGTTATTTCGCATCTGTAACTGGTGAAATAACGCTTCTGCTTTAGGGATATTCTCAGTATATCCACCACTGTTACTTTTCTTAATAAAGCCCAACAAAATAGCGTGTTTAGCATCACTCATCGCCTTGAACAAGATGCGAATTGCTCCACCGGAATAAGCACTAAAGCGTATTTCACGGATACCATCACTATTGATGAGTGAATCAAATAAAGGTTTTGCTCCCTGAAACTGGCGTTCGCAAGCCAACTTAAACTTATCAAACACTCGCCGTTTATTTTCAGCAGCAAGCTCTTGATACCAACTAACGAACTCAACTGTCATCACCGCTTGAGTACACACAGCTTTAATATCATCCTGTGAAAACTGCTGAAATAATTGCTGCCCATGTGTCTGAGTGGCAATATGGTGTAAAGCCAGTTGCTCATCAATATAACGCCCATCATCCGCTATCCGTGCAATTGTCACTTGGTGACTAGCCCATTGTGGCGATGTGTTGATGCTCAGCAAAATAGCATCGAGGAAATAAGCTAAGGAGAAGGTGTCCGCGTATCTAGGTATAGGATGATTCGGCATATAAAACGAATAACTGGCTATATCGTCTAGTGTTTCTGTGTCTAAATAATCTAAAGCAGGACTTTTATCCTCTAACTGAGTTAGAAAGTTATGAAGATCCCGCTCTCCTCGTGCCATTAAAAGGTTCAAGAAATCATCGTAAGTGAAGGATTCCGCCAAAGAAAAATCATGCAAATTATCATTAGAAAGCGTATCCAAATACAGAAGGTAACGATCACCATTCTGGTATAAAGCTAAAACACCCTGCCAAGAATCTTCAAATAATTGGTAAGCCTGCTCAGCAGAAGCAGCGGGGAAGCTGTTTGGATTCAAGCACAAACTAATATCCACGCATCAGCCCCGCTTCGCCAACAATGCACTGTTTTTCAAGGCTTGATCAAAGAAGCCATCAGGCCAAAAATCCAGTTTACCGTTTTGATAGATTTTAGGAGATTTAACTTCAGTCACTCCCTCCTTATTTTTAGTCAGATAATGAAAAGCAACATTATCTGCATCCAGCAAACCTTCTTTTACTGCCAGTCGAATACCATCCATCAAGTGATCACTGTGTGTTTCCACCAATACCTGCACGCCTGAAGCAGCCGCTAAAGCTAATAAACGTCCCATTGCCGTCTGCCCCTGTGGATGCAAGTGAGCCTCTGGATTTTCCAGAATCACCAATCTCCCTTCCGATTGCCGCTTCTCATCCCAACGTTCACCCCAATTATTAACCCATCCATCAGCAGGTGCTTGTGCAACCATACCCAAAACCGCTACCAAAATAGGCAAGGTATAGCTCAAGCCAAAACCCACATTGACTGGACGGAATGTATCAATCTCTGCCCGTGATACATCCGCTTTTGCATCGGGTTCAAATGAAAACTCGATGCCGGGGGCAATCTCACTTAACCATCCATCCAGAACATGTTGCAATGATTTAGATTGCGCTTTGGGATGCACCAATGTGTCAGGTATCCGTGAATCACGTAATCGTCCCAACACATCCAACACATAACGGCCTTGTTCTCCCATGTCTGGTAGTGCCGAAAATGCCCGACGCAACGGCAACACAGTTTGTGGCCCCAAACGGTCTGCACTGACATAAAAACTGACGGGGCAACGTTCGGGATTTTCCAACGCATCATCATTCAAGTGAAAACGCGATGACGTGCCATCCGTAAATATGCACATAATTTCAATCGCATCACTTGGAAAAGACAAACGTGAACGCATATCACTGACATCACCATGATGTTCTAACAGCGGCGATTGACCATTTGCTGCTTGTTGATACATCCGCACCGCCTGAATCAGGGAGCTTTTGCCGCTATTATTCAAACCCGATAGCAAAGTCAGTGGCTTAAAAGGAATTTCTGCATCAGGATAAGATTTAAAAGCTTTTAAATGTATGGCACTAATCACGCCGTTTGCTCCTGCTTTGCATAAGTAATGATATTCTTCACCAGATTACCAAGATACATATAACGACGCTTAACGCTCTCAACCTTTGAAGCATGGCGGCTGATAGAGGAGTAAAGTGACTCCCCTATATGTCCATTTAATAAAAGACATGAATAATTTTCTATTCTTTTTTCATTTTCCTCTGAAGGTGTTTCTTGAATTCTCAGAGGGAATACTCTGATAAAGTCTATATCATCTCCAAATACAAAAAATGTCAATTTCTTTAAATTAAATTCTTTTATTATTCCATCAGATGTTTTATATATTAAAGATTCCTCTTTAAAATCAAAATCTGCTATTAAAAACGGATCAATCAATTCTCGCAGCCTATCATCGCCATTTAACAGAATATCATATACTCTCACTAAAAGCTCCTTATTCCTATGCAATACATTAAAATCTTCTTGATTTAATTCTGCGAGAATATTTCCCCATGTTTCAAATAATGCTTTATTGACCGGAGTACGATAATAACCTCGAACAGATAAGGATTTACGGAACGTATATTTCCCAAACAGTATTAGCCCCCGCCTCATGGCAAGTTCAAAACGCTCACTCAGGCATTTAATACTTCTTACTTTAATCTCAGGGATATTTTCTTGGCTACCAAATATCTTTATAAGCTTTGACTGCTCTAAATTGGGCATTAGGTTAATAACACGCATGGTATTACTTAACCATGTATCCATATTACCCTTATAGGCAGAGTGTGGAAAAACCGCAAACGCTAAGAAATAAAGCACCAGTTCACGCGCTGCCATCCGACTATCATTGATAGAGTTATCTGTCGCTTCCTTAAAAGATTTACTTTCTGCTAACGTTGCGAGCAAATCTGTTACTTGCCCCTGATACAAGGCATGACGTATTTCTTGGGAGGTTAACGGTAAACCACCAGTATTCAATCGCTTGAAAACATTGCGCTTAACTTCTTCTGGCGTACCTGGGTTAATAATGGTAAAGCGCATTTCTGTTTCTAAGATGGTATTGATCATCCGCTGATAGGCCGGACTATTAATATCAATATCATCGAACGTTTTACCGTTTAAGCGTTCCCCCAGAAACTCCAGTTTTTTCAGCCGCAATTTCGCGTTGTTCTCATCACCCAAAATAAAATTACGGATGGTAGACAAACGTTGCAAGCCATCCACCACGTCCCAACGTCCTTCCACATCCGCTGACACGTAGAACATCGGCAGAGGAATCCGTAGGATAATAGATTCAATCAAACGGCTACGCCGCCCATCATCCCAAACCTCTTTACGCTGGAAATTGGGGTTGAGACGAACAGAACCTTGCTTCAAACGCCGAATCAGGGTATCCATCGGCACAACACGCTGTTCAATGGAAATCAAATCAGGATCAAATGGCTCAATCAGATCGTCAGCATCATCAGCTTCGACACCCGCAGGTTCACCACTCTCGGATCGTGCTTCATGAATAGTGGTAAGCTGTTTCTCTGGGACAACCCCATTCTCTGATGCCTCAATTTCCGTGGACTCATCAATCATGATGATTTTATTTCCTTTGAAAACATGGAATGACACCGATTATCTACGCTCCACTCGATAAGAACAAGGCGGCAAGCGGTGGCAGAGTCACTTCCACAGAATGCGTAAAGCCCATCCAAGGCTCTGCCAACACCGACAACGCCCCCGCATTACCGCAGTTACTACCGCCATAATAAGTCGAATCGGTATTCAGAATTTCGCAATAACTCGCCGCCTCCGGCACACCAATGCGGTAGTTATAGCGCGGCACTGGGGTAAAGTTTAGCAAAATCACCACCGTATCCTGCGCTGTTTCGCCGCGACGCACCAAACTCAGCACCGACTGATCCGAATCATGGCAATCAATCCACTGAAAGCCGCGCCCGTCAAAATCAAACTGATGCAACGCCGGTAAATCCCGGTACAACCGGTTTAAATCCCGCAATAAATGGCGCACGCTGTCATGTGCCGGAAAACTGCACAATGACCAATCGAGTTCACGCTTGGCGTTCCATTCTGCCCATTGCCCGAATTCCGACCCCATAAACAGCAATTTCTTGCCGGGATGCGCGTAATGCCATGCGTAAAACAAGCGCAAATTCGCAAATGCCTGCCAGTAATCCCCTGGCATTTTATCCAGCATACTGTGCTTTAAATGCACCACTTCATCGTGCGACAACGGCAACACAAAGTTTTCCGAATACGCATACATCTGGCTAAACGTCAGCAGATTATGGTGATATTTGCGGTGAATCGGGTTTTGCTCAATGTACGACAGGTTATCGTTCATCCAACCCATATTCCATTTCATGCTAAAACCTAAACCGCCCAGCTCCACCGGACGCGATACCGCAGGCCATGAAGTTGATTCTTCCGCAATCGTCAGCACTCCGGGGAAATAGCCATGAACCACCGTATTCATTTCCCGCAAGAACGCAATGGCTTCTAAATTTTCACGCCCGCCGTACTGATTCGGCAACCATTCACCCGCCTTGCGCGAATAATCCAGATACAGCATCGAAGCCACCGCATCCACCCGCAACCCGTCGATATGGAATTCATCAATCCAGAACAGCGCGTTGGAAATCAGGAAATTACGCACCTCATTACGCCCGAAATCAAAGATCAGCGTTCCCCAATCTTGATGTTCGCCCCTGCGTGGGTCAGCGTGTTCGTACAGCGGTTCGCCGGTAAATTTTGCCAGCGCGAAAGCATCTTTCGGGAAATGCGCCGGAACCCAATCCAGCAACACCCCAATGCCTTGCTGGTGACAAGCATCCACAAAAGCACGAAATTCATCCGCCGTACCGTGGCGGGCAGTCGGTGCGTAATAGCCCGACACCTGATAACCCCACGATTCATCCAGCGGATGTTCCGCTACGGGGAGCAATTCAATGTGGGTGTAATTCAAATCTTTCACGTAAGGAATCAACGTTTCCGTCAATTCTGCCCACGAATAAAAACGCCCGTCCGGGTGTTTGCGCCAAGAACCGGTATGCACTTCGTAAACGCTGAGTGGGCGATGTTGCCAATCAAACTCGGCGCGTGCTGCTACCCATTGCGCATCTTGCCAAGTGTAATCACCTACGCTCGGAACGCATGATGTGGTTTCTGGGCGTAAAAACATTTGCTGGGCATACGGGTCGGTTTTAACCAGCAAATGCCCATTACGGTTAAGAATTTCGTATTTATACGCCGCGCCGCTTGGCAAGCCGGGAATAAATACTTCCCACACCCCGGAATCCCCGCAACAACGCATCGGGTGTTCACGCCCGTCCCACTGATTAAAATCGCCGACCACGCTCACACGTTGTACGCCCGGAGCCCAGACTGCAAAACGGCAACCTTCAACGCCTTCTAGTACCAGCGGATGTGCGCCCAAGATTTTCCAAGCATGATGATGCTTACCTGCCATCAACAAATTGAGGTCGAACGCACTTAACAGTGGTTTCATGGCGGTGTATTTCCTAAACGTTGGTGGTGTAATAAGGATTCGTGCAAAACCGATGCCAAGTTTTCCGGCAACTGTGACCACTGGAAACGCCACTGCCAATTGCCGTCGACTGTCCCCGGTACATTCATTCGTGCCGCATTATCCAACTGCAATAAATCCTGCAACGGCACTAACGCCAATAACGCATTACTGGCAAACACCGTATCCAGCATCGCGGTGGTTAACGCGCTCACATCGGTAATTGCCAGCGACTGCAAGACGTGTTGCTGCATCGCAGCATCCAGACTGTTAAACCAGCCCAGTAAGGTATCATTGTCGTGCGTCCCGGTGTAATACACGGTATTTTCACGCACGTTCTGCGGTTTATGCGGGTTATCTTCAAAATGGTCAAAGCTAAACTGCAATACGCTCATACCAGGTAAAGCGTATTTATCGCGCAACGCGGTGACATCCGGGGTAATCACCCCCAAATCTTCCGCCACTAACGGTAAATCGCCCAAAGCCGCTTGAATACTGGCTAACATGGCATCGCCGGGAACGTTTTGCCAGTAACCGTTGATCGCGGTCGGCTCACTCGCCGGAATCATCCAACTCGCCGCCAAGCCACGAAAGTGATCAATCCGCACCAGATCAAAAAACGCAAAATGGTATTCCAAACGTTGCCGCCACCACTGGAAATCGGTTTGCGCCATGCGTTCCCAGTGATAGTGCGGGTTGCCCCAGCGTTGCCCGGTTTCAGAAAAATAATCCGGCGGCACGCCCGTAACCCATTCTGCTTCACCGTCTGCATTCAGCAAAAACAATTCCGGGTGCGCCCAGACATCCGCGCTGTCATAAGCCACAAAAATCGGCATATCGCCAAACAGTGCGACACCTTGCCGGGTGGCGTATTGACGTAAATCCTGCCACTGGCAATAACAACGGTATTGCTCTTGAATCAAGCTGCTAATCGCCGCCGCGTGTTCACTACGCACTTGCGCCATTGCCTGCGGTTCGCGCTGACGCAACGCACTCGGCCATGCCGTCCACTCCTGCCCCGCAAACTGCTGCTTCAACACCATGAACAATGCATAATCGTCCACCCAATGCCGCTGACTTTCGTACCAAACACTGAAAGCGGTAGCGTCATCACTCCCCGACACCCCGCCAGCAAACAACCCCGGATTAATCGCAAACGCCGACGCACACTGATACGGCGACAACCCCACCAGCGGCACACCCAACGGCAACATCTGCCACACCCGTAAACCCGCCTGCGCTAACCAATCAACCCAGCGATAAGCATCTGCATCCAAACGACCGGATGGCAATGATGTCGGGTGCAACAACACACCAGCAACACGCCCCGTATTTAACCCTTGACCCATTACGTATTCCTGCGCATCGTACCGGCGTTTTCCGCACCGCCACCGCCTTGTGAAACTGGCTTATCGAGATAATCGGGAGCTGGCACACCCAACAGCGCGTATAACTTACGCAACTGCCGCCGATACAACCGCTCGAAATCACGCACGCTGTCCGATGGGTTGTAATCCCCAAACCACCAGAACCAGTCGGAGCCTTCGCACACCCCTAATTGACGGCTGGCAAGCTCTTGCTGTGCCGGTGTTAATGACCCTGCTGCCATCACACGATCAAACACGTGTTTGGCTTCCACCAAGTAATCCCAGCCACGATTTTTGTCTGGCGAACCAATCCAAGTCGAAAACGAACCATACACCCAGCTCCCCGCACATAACGCAGGCAATGGGCGTGAGGGTAAAGTTTGGCTAACTTGTGCAAAGGTGGTGACATTAATCTGATCAGAACTCACTAATGCGGCATACAAGGCTTCGAGGAAATACGCACCGTTGTTCGGGTAATATTCCCACGCATTTTCCCCATCCAGAATAATC
Source organism: Thiothrix unzii (assembly GCF_017901175.1). Taxonomy (NCBI): domain Bacteria; kingdom Pseudomonadati; phylum Pseudomonadota; class Gammaproteobacteria; order Thiotrichales; family Thiotrichaceae; genus Thiothrix; species Thiothrix unzii. Next base: position 3,342,193 of record NZ_CP072793.1, on the reverse strand, counting down.
GACACGACGCGCTGCGGTGCATGACTATTTAAGAAAACCGCAATGTTTTCCAAATGCTGAACGAAATCACCCACGGCATCACGGGCGTGCCAATCGCTGTATTTAAAGCCGATTAAATCCGACAAGCCGTCATCGCGGAAAAACACCCGCACCTCAGAATCTGCCAACTGGTAAGGCATAAACAGGCTGCGTTTGCTGTGTTCGTCCTCGCCGTCGTAAGCCGATAAGCGGCAACTATTACGCCACACACCTTCACCAGAAGCCGTCCAGCGAATCCCGTATTCATCCAGCAAGCGCACCGCATCTTCGCTCACACCACCTTCGGATAACCACACACCTTGCGGTTTACGCCCGAAATAATGCTCAAATACTTCAATACCGCGCTGTAAATGCCAACGCGAACGCTCCACACCTTCCGGGTAATCCGCTGCGTGCGGTGCAGGTGCATCCGGTAATGCACAACGCATATTCTGGAAATCGTTGAGCAACGGCACAATCGGGTGCATGTACGGAGTCATCGACAGTTCAACCTGCCCGCGTTCCGCTAATTGCCGGTAACGTGGTAGCAATCCCGCCAAACAATCACGCATTACTTGCAGCAACTCATGCCGGTCTTGCGCTGTAAACTCCTTACCCTGCGCCATTAAGCGTTGCACACTTGGAAGGTGTTGCAACGACTGCCCCAGCCAAGCCAAGTGATACCAAGTCAGCAAATCCAGAAAATACTGGTCACTTAAATACACCAAGGAACAACGAAACCGCTGATTACCCACACCCGACTCATCGGTTGCGCCAATCATTTTGAACAAACGCTGAAACGGCGGGTGCTTATGAATCATCGTCGGCGCGTGGCAACGCTGGCATTCCCCGATCAGTTCCGCACGCTGACTGACATCAACGGGAATCGGCTCGATACCCGCCAGTAAATTCAACAAGCGGTCATGCATCGGTGCGCCGGTTTCCAGAAACTGGGTTACAGACTGCGCGTAATCATCCACCTGCTCCAATAGCACCGAAGAAAAATTCACTACACAACGCATACGCGGCTGCATTTCCAAATGTGCCGCCATATCGCTGTAATCTTTCAAACCGTGCAGGTAAACCCACGGCAAACGGTAATCACCGTCTAAGCCATCACGATACCAAGGCTGGTGCATGTGCCAGCACAAAACGACATTTAGCTTGCCATCCGCCATAAGGTATCCTTGTCTTGGTCACTGTTGCCGGTGCGCAATTTCTGCCCCATCATTTCCGCCGTAATTAACACAATCCCCTCTTCGGTGACGTGGAAACGCTTGCGGTCGAGTTCTAAATCTTCACCAATTACAGTGCCGTCAGGAATCACCGTGCCTTTATCAATAATGGCTTTGGTAATGCGGCAATGCTGCCCAATACTGACTTTCGGCAAAATCACGCTGTCTTTGATAATGCTGTACTTTTCCACCGTTGAAGCGAAAAAGATCATGGAACGCTTGACCCGCGCCCCCGACAGGATACACCCGGCAGAAATCAGCGAATCAATCGCTTCGCCACGGCAACCATCATCGTCAAACACAAATTTAGCGGGTGGGTATTGCGCCTGATAAGTCCACACCGGCCAATCACGGTCATACAGATTCAGTTCGGGATCAACCCCGCACAACTCCATATTCGACTGCCAGTATGAATGCAGCGTACCCACATCGCGCCAATACCCCGGTTCACCCGTGCTTTTGCGGAAAGGGTAAGCCATTGCTTTGGCTTTATGGATACTTGACGGAATAATGTCTTTGCCAAAATCGCGCGATGAATGGGCTTTAGATGCATCTTCATGCAACACGCGGTACAGGAAATCCCGCGAGAAAATGTAAATCCCCATCGAAGCCAAGGCCACACCCGGCTTACCCGGCATTTCTTCCGGCTGGCTGGGTTTTTCCACGAATTTGTTAATCCGTGAATCCTGATCCACCGACATCACCCCAAAACCTTTCGCTTCTTCCACTGGCACTTCAATACAGCCCACGGTGAAATCTGCTCCCGTTTCGTGGTGATACATCAACATTTTGGAATAATCCATTGTGTAAATATGATCACCGCCCAGCACTAACACGTAGTCGGGGTCATGACGCTGCACAATATCCATATTCTGGAATAGTGCATCCGCCGTACCCTGATACCACTCTTTCTTCGCAGTACGTTGTTGTGCCGGTAAAATTTCCACGAATTCGCCGATCTCCGCACGCATGAAACCCCATGCCCGCTGTAAGTGACGAATCAACGAGTGCGATTTATATTGGGTTAATACCCCAACGCGCCGAATCCCGGAATTCACGCAGTTAGACAGGGCAAAGTCGATAATGCGGTATTTACCACCAAACGGCACTGCCGGTTTCGCTCGCCACATGGTCAAATCTTTCAAACGTGAACCTTCACCGCCCGCCAGCACCAACGCCAACGTTTTACGGGTCAATTCCGTGACCATCTTTGGCTCAGTGTAATAGCGGTACAGCTTGGCCTGTTGCTGTTTATCCAAGGTCATATTGTTGCTTCCTCATCGCAGATCATTGTGGTGTCAAGTGCCGCTGCCAAAGCTCCTTGTAAGCCGAGGCGCGTATTAGTAATTAAATAAATAGGCGTTTGCTGGACTAAACCGGACATGCGCCCCTTGTCGCAGCACGCCTGTAAAAAGCGTGGAGTTTGCAGCCAAGGTTGAATCCGTGCGGAAATACCGCCGCCCAGATACAAACCGCCGCGTGGTTGATAGAGCAGGGCAAGATTGCCCACCCAATTAGCGTATATGTCCACAAACAGCTCCATTGCTGCGTGTGCCACCGGATCGCCAGCTAAAGCGGCGGCATTCACTTCCGCACCGTTACGCGCACCCAACGCAGGCGGGATTTCCCCGGTCATATCTTGCAAGCAAAAGCGGTAAACCTGATTCACACCGGGACCGGATAACACCCGTTCCCACGATACATGCGCAAAAGTTTCACGCATAAAACTCAATAAACGTTGCTGTTGCGGATTAGCTGGGGAAAAGTCGATGTGTCCGCCTTCTGTGGCAAAAGCGTGGTAACGCCCCTTGGTTTTGGCTTGCATCCATGCCAAACCCAAACCCGTGCCCGCACCGGTAATAACACGGGTTGCGCCAGCCAGCGGTTCCGCTGGATTCAACATAACGTAATCGGATGCTGTCAGCGTGGCGACACCGCGTGCTGCCGCCTGAAAATCATTGATAAATAGTAAATGTGGAGTCTTCAACGCTGCTTGCAGTGCCATGCGTTCCAGCGTCCAGTCGAGATTGGTTAAACGAATAACCCCATCCTGCACCGGCCCCGGCAAGGCAAGGCACACCACCGCTGGCGACGCGCTTTGCCGGGCATCGCTAACAAACTGCTGCATGAGGCTATCGGCACTGACGAAATCGGCACTCGCGTATACATGCTCAAAGCACACACTCACCACGCCATCGACAACCTTTGCCCATAGCAACCAGCTCTTGGTGCCGCCAATATCACCTGCAATAATGTCCATGCAATACCTGTGGTTCTATTTTTTGCTATCTGTCTTTAGCTCAATGCTAACAGCTTCACGTTGTGCTTTACCTTGTGACAGGTCAAGGTTCGATGAATATTTTCCTTATTGCACCTGTTCGCGATAATGATTAATCAGACCATTGGTCGATGCATCGTGACTATGAACCGCACTTGCTGCGTGTAATTCCGGCAAAATTTGCTTAGCTAACTGCTTACCCAGTTCCACACCCCATTGGTCGTAAGAGTTTAGGTTCCAAATGACACCTTGCACGAATATTTTATGCTCATACAACGCAATCAACATGCCCAAGGTATGCGGAGTCAGCGCGTCCAGCAATAAAGCATTACTAGGGTGATTGCCAGCAAACACCTTCGGGGCTAACGGCTCGCTCGCACCACTGGCAACGGTTTCCTCCAAGGTGCGCCCGCGCATTAACGCTTCGGTTTGCGCAAGGAAATTAGCCATCAGAATATCGTGATGCGCGTGCAAGGCCGTCGGTGGTGTTACCGAAATAATGAAATCCGCCGGAATCAGTTTCGTACCCTGATGAATAAGCTGATAAAACGCATGTTGCCCATTGATACCCGTCGCTCCCCAAATAATCGGCCCGGTCGACTGGCTAACAGGGTTGCCATCGCGGTCAACCGATTTACCATTGCTTTCCATATCTGCCTGCTGCAAATACATCGGCAAACTGCGCAAGTAATGATCATAAGGTAAAATTACCTGCGATTCAGCCGCGAAATAATTGTTGTACCATACCCCCAGCAACGCGAGGATCACCGGCATATTTTCTGCCAGCGGTGCGCTACGGAAATGCTGATCCATTGCGTGCGCCCCGGCTAATAAGGCACGGAAATTTTCCATCCCAACAGCCAGCACAATCGGCAAACCAATGGCTGACCATAGCGAATAACGCCCGCCAACCCAATCCCAAAATCCAAACATATTGGCAGGGTCAATCCCAAAATCCATTACCGCCGCACGATTGGTGGAAACTGCCACAAAATGCTTGGCAATGTGCGCCGGGTCACGCGCCTGCTGTAAAAACCATTCACGCACGTAATGCGCATTACTCATGGTTTCTTGGGTGGTAAAGGTTTTCGAGGCGACGATAAACAAGGTGGTTTCAGGGTCAAGATTTTCCAGAATCTCTACTACATGCGCCCCGTCCACATTCGACATGAAATGCGCACGCAACTGCGGTGACTGATACGGTTTCAAGGCTTGGCACACCATTTGCGGCCCCAGATCAGAACCACCAATCCCAATATTCACCACATCGGTGATTGGCTTGCCCGTATAACCACGCCATGCACCACTACGCACCTGCGCGGCAAAAGCCTCCATGCTGACTAATACCGCATTGACTGCTGGCATTACATCCTCACCATCGACCATGACCGGGGTATTACTGACGTTACGCAAGGCGGTGTGCAATACCGCACGCCCTTCGGTATGGTTGATTTTATCACCGCTGAACATACGCTCGCGCCATCCGGCAACATCCGCTGTTTCCGCCAGTTGCAGCAACAAACTTAAGGTTTCAGGCGTAATTCGGTTCTTGGAATAATCCAGTAAAATACCGCCGACACGCAGGGAAAACCGCTCGAAACGCGCCGGATCTTGCGCAAATAATTCACGCAGGTGTGTATCACGAATGGCTTGGAAATGTGCCGCTAATGCGGCTTGAACAGTTGGCATGATTCCTCCTCACTAAGCCCCGGCAAACAAACATGGTTAAGGGTATGCAAATAATATGCCGGAACACGGATGCGCAGTATTGATCTAACGCACGTTATTGTTATTGATGATACAGAATTGTCCGCGAAATACGATGAAGGCGCAATGAATTTGCACCGTTTTTGTGCTTAATGCGCCGCACGAGCCTATCCGACCGTTGCCGCCTGCTGACAACCACCGTTTTGGAGTACGCCTGCACGGATGGTTTGCAGCAATTGTGGCGCGTATTCCGGCAAAGGATTTTCGATCACACCATCCACGCGCAACTGGATCATACGGATCGCCCCACCAAAAATGCTGGAGGTAATGACCCACGGATCAAGCGCAACGAAATCACCGTTGTCGATACCTTGGCGCACAATCTGACGCATTTTGGTAAACGGGGCAGAACGACACGCCAACGGTTCTTCGGAAATGAATTCGGTGTGCTTGGCATGAAACGCAAAGGCGATGATATTGCGGTGGGTTTCGGTGTAACCAAATAACTGCTGGATAATGGCTTCACATTGCTGCCAAGGGGTTGGGTATTCCGCCATGACCGCATCCACTAACTCGTCGACTTCATTAAGGATATGTTTGTAGAGTGCTTGCGCCACGCCTTCTTTGCCGCCGAAGTGATTGTAAATCGAGCCGATGCTGACTTGCGCACGCTTTTGCACTTCGTGGATTGAAACATTGTGGTAGCCATTTTCGACAAACAAATCCAATGCTGCGGTCAGAATACGACAGTCAATCGGTTCGGGCTGGGTAGGACACTTCTTTAAGTACGGCATACTGACAAGCCTAGCCAATCCCCCGATAAATAGCAATTGACAGAAATGAACATTCATTCTACTTTTGAGGAACAATACATTTAGGAGTAGAGCGTATGAAATGCCGTGCAGCCGTGGCGTGGGAACCTAAAAAACCACTGGTGATTGAAGAAATTGAAGTCGAAAAGCCGCGTGAAGGTGAAGTTTTACTGCGAGTGGTAGCTTCAGGCGTGTGTCATACCGATGCGTTCACCTTGTCGGGCGATGACCCCGAAGGCGCGTTTCCATGTATCCTCGGTCACGAAGGTGGCTGTATTGTGGAGGAATGTGGCCCCGGTGTGAAAAACCTGAAACCGGGTGATCACGTTATCCCGCTGTACATTCCTGAGTGCGGTGAATGCGAATATTGCCATTCCACCAAATCCAATTTGTGCCAATCCATTGCCTCGACGGTGTGGACAGGCTATATGCCAGACCATACACGCCGCTTTACCTGCAAAGGGCAGCCGATTTACCACTACATGGGTTGTTCCACGTTCTCGGAATACACCGTTGTGCCGGAAATTGCGTTGGCAAAAATTAACCCTGCCGCGCCGCTGGATAAAGTGTGTTTGCTGGGTTGTGGCGTGACCACGGGGATTGGTGCGGTGCTGAATACGGCTAAAGTTGAACCAGGTTCGACGGTTGCGGTATTTGGTTTGGGCGGAATAGGCTTGTCGTGCATCCAAGGCGCGGTGATGGCAAAAGCCGGGCGCATTATTGCCATCGACATCAACCCCGGCAAGTGGGCAATGGCGCAAGCACTGGGTGCTACCGATTTCGTTAACCCCAAAGACGTGAACGGTTCGATCAGCGAATACATCAAGGAAATCACCAATGGCGGCGTGGATTATTCCTTCGAGTGCATTGGCAATGTCCACGTGATGCGCGATGCGCTGGAATGCACCCACATGGGTTGGGGTGTTTCCACGGTGATAGGGGTGGCGGGGGCTGGGCAGGAAATTGCTACCCGTCCATTCAACTTGGTGGTTGGGCGTACTTGGAAAGGCACTGCCTTCGGTGGCGTGAAAGGGCGTACCGAATTGCCGGGTTACGTCGAGCGTTACCTAAGCGGCGAAATCGTGCTGGATAGCATGGTGACGCACACCATGCCGCTGGATGACATCAACCGTGCGTTTGATTTGATGCACAGCGGCGAAAGCATCCGTTCCGTGATTATTTTCTAAGGAATGCCTATGAAGCTGATTGAAAGTGTTAAAGAATTCGGTGGCTACCTCAACCGTTACACCCATTATTCGGTGGCGTGCCAGAGCGAGATGACGTTTTCGATGTATTTGCCACCACAGGCTGCGCACAGCAATGTGCCTGCGTTGTATTGGCTGTCAGGGCTGACCTGTACCGATGACAACTTTCGGGTGAAGGCCGGGGCGCAACGTTACGCCGCCGAGCATGGCATTGCGCTGATTATTCCTGATACCAGCCCACGTGGGGATAGCGTGCCGGATGCCCCAGAACATTATGATCTGGGGCAAGGTGCGGGCTTCTACGTCAATGCGGTTCAGCCGCCGTGGGATAAGCACTTTCGTATGTACGATTACGTAGTGGAAGAATTACCCCATTTGGTGGAAATGCATTTGCCGCTGATTCCGGGGGTGAAATCCATTAGTGGGCATTCGATGGGTGGGCACGGTGCATTGATTGCCGCACTGAAAAATCCCGGAGCTTACCGTTCGGTGTCGGCATTTGCGCCGATTTGCCACCCGCTGAATGCGGCGTGGGGCAAGGGCTGTTTCACTGCGTATTTGGGTGAGAATGCTGCATTGTGGCAAGCGTATGATGCGACATGCTTAGTGCAGGCAGGGGCGCATCTGCCGGAGATCTTGATTGATCAAGGCACTGCGGATGAGTTTCTGGTGGACGGGCAATTACAGCCAGAAGCATTTCAGGCCGCTTGTTTGCAGGCTGAGCAGCCATTGTCTTTGCGGATGCAAGACGGCTATGACCATAGCTACCATTTCATTGCTACGTTTATCGGCGAACATATTGCTTGGCACGCCAAAGCATTACGGTAATGCGCCTGACCAACTGAAAAATTATCAATCTACGGCTGCTTTCCCCAAGCAGCCGCATCCTTCCCAAAACAATCACCTAGCCTTGTCACCTCACCCAAAATCTACCGCTCATCGGTAAAACCGAACAAAAAGCGAATCTAGTTAAGAATTTTTGATTTGCTTTGTCCGCCCTTGCTTACGTATATTTGGTTCGTGTTTTGTTCGTTTTGATAAAAGGAAAGCCCATGCTCACCCGAAGACAGCAACAAATTATGGACATTATCCAAACCTTGTACGCGCGTAACGGCTACGCCCCGACTTTGGATGAAATCGCCCTTGCCAGCGGCATTAATACCCGCAGTACGGTGCATCAACACGTGCAAATCCTAATCCGGGAAGGTTATTTGCAAGCAGCGACGGGTAAACGTGCCTACCGGATGCCTTCCGAGGCAGAGTCGCACCACCCGCAGCAGCCGTTAGCGTTACCGTTTATTGGCTGTATCGCTGCCGGTAAGCCGATAGCCGCGATTCCCGGTCGTGATGAAATTAACCCGCTGGATATATTCAGTGGTAAAGGGCGTTTCGTACTGGAGGTCAAAGGCGAATCCATGATCGACATCGGCATTATGGACGGTGACTTTGTGGTGATTCAAACCCAAGAGGAAGCACGTGATGGCGAGGTAGTGGTAGCGTTAGTGGAACGCGAGGAAGCCACTCTCAAACGTATTTACTATTTACCCGACGGCAACATTGAGTTGCGCCCCGAAAACAGCACGCTGCGCCCAATGGTCTATCCGGCGGAAAGCGTACAGGTACAGGGCAAAATGGTCGGTTTATTCCGCAGCTATTAAACAACATCTAAGGAGACAACCATGACTAGCGATATGACAACGCAACAACCGCCACTCAGCCAAGAACTGAGTGAATTGCACACCCTGAATGCACAACCGGAATGGGGGCAGGTCTGGAAAGTCACCCGCGCTTTGCTGGTGGTGTGGGCAGTCGCGGTGTGGGTACTGTTGATTTTATTTCCCGGTGTCGGGCAAATCAGTGACATGGCGAGTGCGACGTTGCACTTACCGTACATGCTGATTGGTTTGGCATTGGTGGGCGCAGTAGTGGCAGCACACAGCTTAAAGGCTGATGGTCACTTGCTGTGGTTTTTAGGCGTATTACTGATGTTAGCAGGTTGGATGTGAAAAGCGACGTGAGGAAAGCGGCAACTTCCCCCACGTCTAATCCCTGCATTCAAAGAGTTCGATCACAGGAGGGTTTCATTATGACTGATTCTACCACAAACACCAAACTTGACCGACCAGCGCACCTGGTGGCTACCAAATCCCTGCGCGACATCCTCGCGGATTTGCGCAAAGCCGAGGCGTGGTTATTGATGGCGGCCTTCGCGGCATTTCTGGCTTCCGCGTTTTTTGTTGTGAAATATTTCGTGGGCGGCGACATGATTCCCGCCAATTGGACAGGGGAGCAATGGGCAAACGCGCTATTAGGTTTGGGCATTACCGCTGTGATTACCGCCGCCCAAGCATTTTTATACGCCAGCGGCTACAAAGGTTCGGCGGCAATTGCTGCCACCATTGTAGTAGTGTTTTTCGGCCTGTTTTCGGAAGTGTCGCAGTCGATGGAACGTGAGGATGCTACCGTGCGCCACCGTTCGGAAAACTCCCCAGTGTTCCAAGCCGCGTTGGGCAGCATTACCACCTTAACCAGCACCGCCGCGCAAATTTCCCCGGAACAAAAAGCCTTGGCTGATGCGCGGGCGCAATTGCATTACTGGCAAAATCTCAGGTCGCAAAAACAGGCGAATGCGGCAAAGGTGAAAGCTTCGTTTGCCACCATTGAGCGCAATATTGCCCGCTATCAACAGCAATCGCTGTCATTCGAGCAGCAAACCCAATGGCAAGGTAGCAACCATGCGAATTTGCTGGGTGGGGCAATTGCGCAAGCCAAAGCCTTGGAATACGACGAGGACAAGCATTACGCCATGATTCGCCTGATTAAAGGTTTGTTTGGGGTAGCGGGGATTTGGGCATCGTTTTTGTTTTCAGTGATTATTATTGGCACGTTTGAATACGCTTTCCACTTTGTCGGGGCGTATGTCGCGGATCACAAACGCGCGTTATTACTGCTGGGGCGCGACACACGCGGTGAATTGATTCACCCCGAAAATCCCGCATTAATCGCCGCTCAAGAAAACGGCATTCCCAAAGATTACGGCAATGCCTTGCGCGAAACTTACCTAAACTGGGTGACACCAGAGCGTGTGCCGGTGAGCAATGGCACAGCGGAAACCCGTGCGCAACCCTCCACACCGGTTGAAGTGCCTGTCGCCGCGCCAGCAACAGCCGAGGAACGCCCTGAACCGATGCCGTCAAATGTGCCGGATTTAACCCGCGAACGCTTTTTCCGGCTGATTTATACGGAAGTGCGCACCCGTATTATCAATGGCACGATCAAACCCACGGTGCGCCCGGTGACAGACGCGGTGACGGAGGTTATTCGCCATCACACCCAAACCTTAGGGTTACAACCATCATTAATCGGCAAACCGGAACGCCAGCGCATCGCCGAAAAAATCCTCGAAAAACTGGCACAAGAAGCGGTATTAGAACCCAATCATGAACAAGGCATTGGCAAACCCAAATACCGTTTGGCTAATCGTTGGGCAAATCGCCCGCCGACCGACATTCCCGCAGCCGCACATCTAGCGCAATAAATGTTCCGCAGATAACGCTCGTGGGTATATCATGCCCCTTCATCCCGCTCTGGCTGCAAAATGTAGCCAGATCGTCTATATAGGGGGATACCTTTTTCGAGTGTCGTTGCGGAAACATTATGAAAAATCCATTCATTAGCATCATCCTTGGGCTATTACTCAGCGTTAGCGTCAGCATTCAACCCGCGACGGCTGCGAATACTTACGGGCCGACTACCGGGCAGGAAACTCTGTGGAGCATCGCCAGTCGCCTGCGCCCCACTTACGCTGTCAGCACGCAACAAATGATGTTGGCGATCCGTGCGAAAAACCCACAAGCGTTTACCGTTTCCAATATTAACGCGCTGAAAAAAGGCTCGGTACTGAAACTGCCCACACTGGCAGAAATTCAACAACTGGATCGGATTCAGGCATTACGCAATGCCCGTCAACAAAACCGTCACTGGCAGGCACGGCAGCAACACACTTACGCCAAAGCACCTCAAAAAACTGCCAAGCCCAAAGCCACGCGCGTCAATCTCAGTGCCGCCCGCACCACCCAGCAACGCCTTAAACGCGAAATTGCTACCCTGAAAACTCAGCTCAAACAAGAACAACAGCGCAGCACCCAATTGAGCGCGAAGATTCGTGAACTGCAAGCGACTACAGCGGGCACAACGACCACACCAGCGGACTTGGAAACCTTGCGCACCCAAGTCACCGAAATGAAAACCGTCTTGGCGGAAAAAGATTCCCATATCAAAAATTTACAGGCATCCCTCAAAGAAGCCAGTGAATCCATCAAACGGCAATACGCTGAAAATCAAGCACTTTACGACAAACTCAAAACCGCCAGCCCGGAAAGCGTGCCACCACCGCCTGCGGCTACCGGCAATAAACCACAACTGACGTTAGCAGAAGTGCCAACCGACACACCGGCTGCCAGCAACACTGCTAAACCGCCCGCCGTTTTTACTGATCAAGTAGCTGGTGCTATACCAACACCCGCAGCCTCAACCGGCACACCGCTCACCAGTTTATTAGAGCAGCAATCCGCCGCCGCCAAAGCGCAACAAAATGCAACAGCAACTGGCACGACGGATGCCATCGCTCCTGCGGGTACACACAACGGAACCACTGCGAACACGGTTACGCCCTCACGTTTATCATTTATCATCGCGCTGATTTCGCTATTATTTATCTTGGCATTATTGTGGCGAGCCTTCAGCCAGCAACGCAGCCTGCGCAAGGAAATTGCCAGCTACACTGCTGAACCCGCATTCGATGAAAAATCCGACGAACGCACCGAACCCAAGCTCAACGGATGATGCAGTTTTTGCACAAGCGGTGTGGATAACTATCCGCTCATCTGAAAAATGTTTAGGTCACCGGCAATAACTTAAATCCTTCGTTCACCACCATCGCCCTATTTTAGGGTGATTAGGCTAGGTTTTTCCTGATGAGCGGTGTTTTTTTACCGATAAACGTAACTATTTTAAGCTGCCTCTGGCAATCTGCACCGTTTATTGGCAACCTCCCCATCCTGTAACGTTATCCCCCACCGCGCTATACCCTGTGGATAACTTAGTGGATAACTGTGAGTATCTTTTCGCATTCAATACCTAAGAGGTTTTCATGAAATACGACGTATACGGTATCGGCAACGCGCTGGTCGACAAAGAATTCGAGGTGACGGAAGCGTTTTTAGCAGCGCACGGCATCCAAAAAGGCATGATGACCCTGATCGACGAGCCGACTCAACACCGTTTACTGTCTGGTTTAACTGCGACTTTTGGTCTGAAAAAACGCGCTAGTGGCGGTTCTGCTGCCAATAGCATTGTGGCGGTCAGCCAGTTTGGCGGCAGTACTTTTTATGCTTGTAAAGTCGCGAACGATGAGTCCGGTGAGTTTTACATGCAGGATTTACACGCGGCTGGGGTGCAAACCAAACTGGATCAAGTACGTTGCGGTTGCGAAGGCGTTACCGGTAAATGCATGGTAATGGTCACACCCGATGCCGAGCGCACCATGAATACGTTTTTGGGGATCACTGCCGACTTTTCCGAAGGCGAATTGCATTTGGATGAATTAACCCAAGCGCAATATCTGTACATCGAAGGTTATTTAGTCACCTCTGACGTGTCACGCGCCGCAGCGTTAAAAGCACGGCAAGTCGCAGCGCAACACGGAGTCAAAACCGCCATGACCTTTTCTGATCCGGCAATGGTGCGTTTTTTCCGTGCAGGCATCGACGAAATGATTGGCGACGGCGTGGATATTCTGTTTTGCAATCAAGAAGAAATGAGCGTTTTCACCGGACACGACGATTTGACACAAGCCATCGCCGCCATCAAACCGTTTGCACGCAAAGTGGTCGTCACCTTAGGTGCGCAAGGCGCATTAATCGTCGATGCTGACGGTGAAACCCGTGTTGCCGCCAATCCGGTCACCGCGGTTGATACCAATGGTGCGGGTGATATGTTTGCTGGGGCATTCCTGTACGGCATGACGCACGGCATGAGTAATGCGCAAGCGGGGCAATTAGCCAGTCTGGCAGCGTCACGTATTGTCACCGTTTTCGGGGCGCGATTGCCGAAAGCAGCGCACCAAGACGTATTAGCAGCGGTGATATAAGGCGTACCCATGAGCCAGAGCAATCCTTTAAGTGATAACGAACTCCGCGCCCGCCTGCATTTCTGGCGAGCTAAAGGCATTGGGCCGGGCAGTGTGCGGCGCGTGGTGGAACACTTTGGGGGAGCCGCCGAAGCCTTACGGGTAAACGATCAAGCCTTGCAGGAAGCAGGATTACGTGCGGAAGGCATTACGGCTTACCGTGCGTTACCTGCGAATGCCGCTGCTGCTGATTGGCAATGGCTGGAAGCCGACCCGCAACATCATATCTTGGTGCCGGAAGACAGCCGTTACCCGGCATTGCTTAAACGCATCCGCACCGCGCCGCCTTTGTTGTTTGTGCTGGGCAATGCGGAATTACTGAACGACCCGCAAATGGGTATGGTCGGTAGCCGCTCCCCCACCCAAGGTGGCAAGGACAATGCACGCGCGTTTGCCGCTCACTTTGCCAATAACGGCCTTACTGTCACCAGCGGGCTGGCGGTGGGAATTGACGCGCACAGCCACGAAGCCGCGCTGGATGCCAACGGCAATACTATTGCAGTGGTAGGCAACGGCCTCGACATTATTTACCCGTTGCGCAATCGCCAACTGGCGGAACGCATTGTGAATCACGGCGCAATTGTGTCGGAATTCCCAATTGGCATTCCCGCACACCCGCAACATTTCCCACGCCGCAATCGTATTATCAGCGGCATGAGTTTTGGGGTATTGGTGGTGGAAGCAGCCTTGCAAAGCGGCACGCTTGTTACCGCCCGTCACGCAATGGAACAGGGTCGCGAAGTGTTTGCAATTCCCGGTTCAATCCACAACCCGTTGGCACGCGGTTGCCATCACTTGATTAAGCAAGGTGCGAAACTGGTGGAAACCGCTAACGATATTTTGGAAGAAATTGCCCCGCAATTGAACGTCTGGCTGCAACAGGATAAAGCCAGTAACCTCTTGTCAGAACAACGTCCTAGCGTTACCCAAAGCGAATTCAACTTCGCTGATACCGTTGATCCTGAATACGCACAGGTGCTTGATGCGTTGGGCTACGAACCACTACCGATTGACCAGATTATCCTGAACACAGGCTTGACCGCTGAGGCAGTTTCCTCCATTCTGCTGATGCTGGAACTACAGGGCTTTGTAGCAGCATGTGGTGGTGGGCACTACATGAGGTTGGGGCCGAGAAACGGAAACTGATGAAAGAAAACACACTGGATGTCCTCTTCTACCTTTTCGACAATTACCCCGACATGGGCGATAACCTGCCGGAAGACCGTCAATCAATGCACGGTTATTTGCAAGAGGCTGGTTTTTTACATAGTGAAATTACCCGCGCTTTCGACTGGTTAGAAAGCCTTGGTGATGAAGCTGCCCGCGTCGAAGTGACTTACCGCTCGTCTGCTACGCGCATGTTTTCACCGGAAGAACAATGCTGGTTAAACAGCGAGTGCCAAGGTTATTTGGTATTTCTGGAACAAGCCGGAGTGATTAGCCCCGAAGCCCGCGAACAAATTCTTGACCGCGTACTGGAACTGAAAGACGAAGACTTCAATTTAGATCGCCTTAAATGGGTGGTTTTGATGGTATTAATCAACCGTCCCGAAGAAGGTAACAGCTTTTTCTGGGCAGAAGGCTTAAACCTGAATGGCGGCGCACCCGTGTTTCATTGAACAGACATTCACCCCGCCGATTGCTTGTGGCATGATAGCCGCCTTGAATGACCACCTAGCAAGGCACTGCCATGACATCCAACCCAAACTGGTTTACTGAACTGTCTGATTCCGGCACGATTTTCGGGCTGGAATTGACCGAAGCGGCAAAAATCCACGAAGAACAAACCCCGTTCCAGAAACTGGAAATCTACGATACCACCACCTTCGGCAAATTAATGACGCTGGATGGTTGTACGATGGTGACAACCCGTGACAATTTCGTTTACCACGAAATGATGTCGCACCCGGTACTGTTCAGCCACCCTGCACCAAAACGGGTTTGCATTATCGGTGGCGGCGATTGCGGCACGTTGCGCGAAGTGCTGAAGCACCCGGAAGTGGAATCCGCGATTCAAATCGACATTGATGAGCGTGTTACCCGCGTTAGCGAGATGTTTTTCCCGGAATTGTGCGAATCCAATAATGACCCGCGTGCCACCCTCGCGTTTGAAGATGGCATTGCCTGGATCAATAACGCCGAACCCGGTTCACTGGATATTTTGATTGTGGATAGTACTGATCCGGTCGGCCCCGGCGCGGTATTGTACAGTGAGGAGTTTTTCCGGGGTTGCTGGCGGGCGTTAGGGGAAAACGGTTTATTGGTACAACAAAGCGAATCACCGCTGGTTCACGCCGCGAAAATCATTAAGCCGATGCACGACACCATGCGTAAAGCGGGTTTCAGCGACATTCAATTGCACCAATTCCAGCAAGTATGCTACCCGACCGGGTGGTGGAGCTGCACTATCGCTGCGAAAAGCGGTTCCATTGCTTTTACCCGTGAAGCCACTGCACAAACGCTGAGCTTCCCCACCAGCTACTACAATGCGGAAATTCATCGGGGCAGTGCGGCATTACCACAATTCCTGAAAGCGATTTTAGCGTAAGACGAGTCCCCCATCCCTAGCCCTTCCCTCGCAAGAGAGGAAGGGCGTAAGAGGTAGGGAATTCTTACTTTTTCTCAGCACTTAGCTGTTCTGCGCCGGGGTCGGGGATTTCGACCAGCTCACCTTTGACCAGTTGTTCGGGGTCACTGTTGACCGTTTCCGAAGTCGGTGCTGCCAGTGGCTCTTCGGTAACATCGGCCACCAATGGCACGCTTTCTTGGATGCTTTCGCTTAAATCGGTCATGCGCTCAAGGCATTTGCTGACATAAGCAGCTTTAGCAGACTCGGCAATACCGTCTTCCTCTGCATAGGTATTACACAAATCAGTCATGTTTGAGGTGGTATTTTCCGCAACTTCGGGAGCCACGGCACTGGCAACGGGTGCTTTATTCTCTTCTGCTTGCACTACTGCCGCCATACTCATGCTGATCGCCGCCACAGCGATTAAAATGTGTTTCATATTCTCACTAACCTTTGGTATGCATATCAATTCGGCCGATGGCACAACTGACGACGGAAATGGCCTTTTCTTTGAAGGCATCAAGACCCGCCACCGTACCACGCTCAGGATAACCCAGCCCAAACAGTATTTTTACCGCAGCGTCATGAACGTCTGTGTCGCTTTGCACCATCACTGTCTGGTTAGCTATATCGACATCAACGGCGGTAATTCGTTCGTCTTCCAATAATTTTTTGGTAATGGTGTTGGCGCAGCCACCACAGCGGATATTTTCTACTTCAATTCGCGTTTCCATCGCCGTTCCTCATCGTGTTTTGCTTACACAGAATATGGAAGCACTTGGCAGAAAATACAAGGATTATCCTTTAATTGAGTGTACAAGCCACTGACTACGTTTAAAAATGCATTACAAACGATTCATTATTTGAAAAATAGCACATTTTGCATTATATAGTTTACATGGATATGCAAGCCTTGGGCGTAACCCTGCGCACTGCCCGTAAACAGCGCAACCTGACCCAAGCCGACCTCAGCGATAAAGTCGGCATGAGCCGCGCCACTTTATCCGCCATTGAAAACGGCACGATTAATGAGGTAGGCATCCGTAAAATCATGGCATTGTGTGCTGTCTTAGGTTTGGAATTGCAGGCGCAACCGCTGGCAACGCGCCGCCCGACCCTGCACACCCTTGTGGATGAAGCACAACACCGTAAAACAGGTCGTAAACCGTGAGCAAACACCCGCAGACCGATCAAGGCAGTTTAGCCATTTTTGTGCAAGGTCAATCCTGTGGCACACTCGGACGCAGTGCCGTGCGCCCACACACCTATGTGTTTGGTTATCACCCGACAACACCCGCCACCCACGCGGTTTCCCTCACCATGCCCGTGATGGCGGATCAATACGGCTACCAGCAAGGCATTCACCCGATTTTTCAGATGAATCTGCCGGAAGGCGAATTGCGTGAATTGTTACGCAACCGCTTTCAAAAAACCGTGCAGCATTTTGATGACTTGGCCTTGCTAGGAATTGTCGGGCATTCGCAAATCGGGCGGATTCGGCTGGCTGCGGTGGGGCAAACGCCGGATGCAATGCCGTTACAAGATATGCAACAGTTGCGCACTTACAGCGGCACAGAAGACTTATTCACGGAATTGTTACAACGTTACGCCAGTTATTCGGGGATTTCCGGGGTGCAACCCAAAGTGCTGGTGCGTGACAGCCACACCGTCGCCAGCGTGGCGCAACCGGAGCAATTCAGTTACCGCGACGCAACCCACATTATAAAGGCGTGGAATCCCGAACGTTTTCCGCAATTAGCCGCGAATGAATACTTTTGTATGCAAGCAGCACGTCACGCCGGTCTGGAAACACCAGAGGTTGAATTGGTGGCGCAAGGGCAATTATTGGTGGTGAAACGCTTCGATCTGGATAATAAAGGTGGGTATCACGGCTTTGAAGATTTTTGCGTACTCAATGGGCTGGCAACGGATGACAAATACGTGGGTAGTTACCAGGATATTGCCCAGCGCATCCGCCAATTTGTCTCACCGCATTTGATTCACGAAGCTTTGGAACAGTTTTTCCTATCGCTAACCCTGAGTTGTGCGGTGCAAAATGGCGATGCCCATTTGAAAAATTTCGGGGTGCTTTACGACGATCCAGAGGGTGAAGTGCGCTTTGCGCCCGCGTTTGACATTGTTTCCACCACGCCTTACATCCCCAACGATACCTTGGCGTTATTGTTTGGGGGCAGCAAAGCATTTCCGAACCGCAAAGCCCTGCTCACGTTTGCGCGGCAGTTTTGCACTATTAATGAACGGCGGGCGAATCGGCTGCTGGAATGGGTAGTACACGGGCTGGAAACCACCTTACCCGCATTGCAAGCCTATCAACACGCCAACCCCGAATTTGCCGAGATTGGCGAGCGCATGGTGACGGTATGGCAAAATGGCATTGCCATGCTGACCGAGCGCGAACAAGATTCATCAGGTGTGGCGTAACTGGCGTTGATTGCGGATAACGCTGCGTTCCTGCGGGGCATTGCGGCGGAACTCCTTTAAAAATGGCACCTGGCCTTTCTGCCCGGTGCGCGAGTAGTCTTCCAGCAACGCCGTTTCCAAGGTTTCACGCGCAATACCCAAGACCTCCTGCCCACCCTGATACACCATCACGAACAAGCGTGGCAGCGCAATCTGGTGGGTTTGCTGATCTTGTGCGTAAATCCACTCTGACAACGCCCAAAACCGCGTAAACGGCGCGTCACCCAGTAACAGCGGCAATGCCTGCCCAAATCGCCCGGAATTGCCAATCATGTCCCAATAACGTGCAAACCGCCCCATTTGCTGGGTGGTGCGAAAATCGGCGCGGTCGGTGCGTAAAATATTGTAGGGCGGCAACGGGTTATACACCATGCCAAAGCTCTCGGTATGGCGTGTAATCGGCGTACCACGCAACCGTTTCAGAATTCCCACCTGAATTTCATGCGGTGCAAGCGCAAGCAAACGATCAAAACCATCCCCAAAACTCGCCAGATCTTCCCCCGGCAACCCAAAAATCAAATCCGTATGCAAATGTGCCGTAGAATTTTCGCGCAACCAGCGAATATTTTCCGCCGATTTGTCATTGTCCTGCTTGCGGCTGATCAAACTTTGCACTTCTGGATTAAAACTTTGGATGCCAATTTCAAACTGCAAGCTGTTCGGCGGAAAACGGGTGATACGCTCTTTCAGGGCTTCCGGCAAGTGATCGGGGATCAACTCGAAGTGCAAAAAAGTTTCTGAATCCAAACGTGCTAAAAAAAAGTCCAGAATCGCAATCGTGGTTTGAATTTTCAGATTAAAGGTACGATCCACAAACCGGAATTGCCGCAAACCACGCTGCCACAAGGTTTCCATCTCTTCCAAAAAACGATTTAATTCAAAGGGATAAGCGGTTTTATCCAAGGCAGACAGGCAAAATTCACACTTGAACGGGCAACCCCTCGAGGCTTCCACATAGATAAAGCGAGTGCGCAAATCTTCATCGGTGTAGTACTGATAGGGTGACGATAATTGCGCCAAAGGCACGGGTTCACCCTTAGTAATCTTCTGCAAAGGCCGCTGACCGCACAATAATTGCTCACAAATTTGCCGAAAACTCACTTCCGCCGCGCCAGCGATTAAATAATCAGCGGTTTTCACGATATTTTGCTGTTCCGGTTCGTAACTAACCTCCGGGCCACCCACAATAACCATCACATTAGGGGCTAATTGCTTCAATAAGCTAACCAAGGCCGTTGCCTCAGTAATGTTCCAAATATAGACCCCCAAACCGATGATCTTGGGATTTTCCGCTAACAGTTGTTCAGCAATATCCAGCGGACGTAACGCAATGGTAAATTCGCGAATCACCGCACGCGCTTGCAGCTCACCCAAGTTTGCATACAAATAACGCAAACCTAGCGAGGCATGGCTATAGCGGGCATTCAGTGTGGTCAAAATAATATCAGGCATCACAAACCAAGCTCATTGTCATGGCAGAAGATTCTATCAGTATTCGCCGATAAACGGTGTGACCACAGAAAAAATACCCTGTCTATTTCAATACCATGAGAAATATTAATTATACGCAATAATATCATGATAAATAAGCAATAAAGCCATTAAAAAATCATTCTTAAACGCCATAAATAGAACAAAAATTACCCACATGATGACAATGCGATTTTTCTAGTCTACACTCCGTTTCACGTATCTCATTGTTTGAAAGCATTAATTCATGTTTAACAAGAAAATGCGGGCAAACAATGAGCAGTGGGAAGCGAAAGGATGCGCGTTTCCGTGATAGCAGGTAGCTAATTCCCGTAGAGAGATTATTTATATGTCAACAAATTAATAAATCACAAACCGTCCAACAGCAACCCATTGGTCGGAATGTTAAGCAAAGGCTTCCATTAGTATATAACTGTATGCTAATGTCCGCTCCCATCCTTCAATCATACCTTTAAAACCATTCATTAATTTTTCGTTAATTTTCATTTAATCAAACATTTAGGTACAATAGTCATGTTTACTGTAACTCGTTTTCTGGTCGTTGTTGCGCTCGCCTTCGGCGTAGTCGGCACTGCTACCGCAGGAAAAGAGCGGTCAAACAACCTCATGGTTACCGCAACAGCTTATAACTCTATTCCGGGACAAACGGATAGCACTCCTGACATCGCCGCTTGGGGCGACCGCCTACGGCCTGGTATGAAAGCCATCGCCGTTTCTAAAGACCTTCTCAAACACTATGGCTTGTCGCGTGGTGACACCATCAAGATCAAAGGTTTGGAAGGCGAATACACTGTTCTCGACAAAATGCATCCCCGCTGGCGCAAAAAGATCGACATCTATATGGGTACTGATCGCCGCGCTGCTAAACGCTGGGGCAGACGTAACGTCGCCATTCACTGGTGATACCCCCGGTATGATAGAAGGATTATCCAAAGCCCGCTGAAAAGCGGGCTTTTTTCTTGATGGGCGAAGGCTTATGATGCGCCCCATGCAAACCACAGATACTTATGATGTCATTATTCTCGGCGCAGGTGCGGCAGGTCTCATGTGCGCAGCGCAAGCAGGCAAACGCAGACGGCGCGTGCTGCTGCTCGACAAAGCTGAGAAAATTGGTAAAAAAATCCTGATTTCCGGCGGCGGGCGTTGTAACTTCACCAATCTCAACGTCAATCCGGCTGCTTACTTGTCGCAGAACCCGCATTTTTGCAAATCTGCGCTCAGTCGTTACACCGCGCAAGATTTTCTCAGCCTGATGCGCCAATACCGGCTTACTTGGCACGAAAAGACCTTGGGGCAACTGTTCTGCGATCAAAAAGCTCCTGCAATTGTCGAAATGCTCTGGGCGGAATGCCGTGCTGCTGACGTAGCGTTGCGCCTCGATACCGAGATTGAGCGCGTTACTCACGATGCAGCGGGTTTTGACCTTATCACCACTCAAGGCCATTACCACTGTACATCGTTAGTTATCGCCACGGGTGGGCCTTCGATTCCACGCATGGGGTCAACCGATTTCGGGTTGCGCATCGCGAAACAGTTCGGCCTGAAAAATATTCCATTCTCGCCCGCCCTTGTACCGTTTACCTTGACGCAGGAAATGCTTGATGGCTTATTCGCAGGACTTGCAGGAATCAGCACCGAAATCACTGCTGAATGCGCGGCTGGCGCGTTTCGTGAAAACCTGTTGTTTACCCACCGGGGCTTGAGTGGCCCGGCAATGCTGCAAATTTCGTCTTACTGGCAAAAAGGCGCGGCTGTCAGGATTAACCTGTTACCGGGTAAACCTGTGTTCACTTGGCTGCAAACCCTGCAAAAACAGCGTCCCAAGGCCGAATTAAAAACTGTGTTGGCAGAAGTCTTACCCACGCGCCTCGCGCATCGCTTGTGCGAAACCCTATTTCCCAACCGTCCGCTAGGGCAATACGGTGAAAAAGCGTTACAAGCTATTGCACAACAATTACAAGCATGGGAAATCACCCCCGCAGGCACAGAAGGAATGCGTACCGCTGAAGTGAGTTTAGGCGGGGTAGACACGCGCGAGTTATCCTCCAAAACGATGGAAGCGCGTCAGGTAGCAGGTTTATATTTTATCGGGGAAACCGTCGATGTAACGGGCTGGCTCGGTGGGTATAACTTTCAGTGGGCGTGGTCGTCGGGGTGGTGTGCGGGGCAAACAGTATAGCCCCGCACTCATTCGTTTACACGCAGCCAGTCGGCTTAGGCAAACCACCGTATTTGGTGATCGGCTTCATTGGGCCGGTCTTCCACTGCGCAAACAGCTCTTTTTGATCCATATTGATGAATTTGGAAAACTTGCGAATCGGTGGCACAACCGCTTGGTCATCGTAGTATTCACGCGCTTTCATGATTTGATCCCACTTCGCGTCGGTCAATTCGACACCATCCGCTTCTGCCATTGCTTTGCCGATTTCTGGTGTCCAATCGTCCATGCTCAACAAGTAACCGTCACCATCGCGACCCGGTATTTCAATGCTCATCGCTATCTCCTCAAATGCCTAGTAATCTAATCAGGTATTGCAATGAAATGACAAATAGGGGGTAAGTGTCAATATTCACATCGGGTTTGGGGGATTTTAAAAAGCCCAGTTCAACTGAACACCCACCACATCCACCTTGCTGTCGTAGTTACCTTTAAGCAAAAATGGAATGCCCGTGATCATTTTCGTATTTTCAATAGGAGTACTTTTTGTGGAGATATGCGTGTAGGCAACATCCACGTCGAAATTCTTCTTTACCTTGTAGTTTGCACCCACTGCTACCCAAGTTCGGTCATTATCTGGTGTGCGCGGGCTGCGCAGTTGTGCATTGGGAACGGGACTTTCATCTAGTGCAATGCCACCACGTAGCTTCAAACGTTCACTATACTGGTAATTAGCACCAATGGCGTAACGGTTAGCGTCTTTCCAGCCTTGATATTCATTAGATAGGTCAACTCCGTTGGATCTCACAACCCTGATTCGTTCATAGCTACTCCATTTTGTACGAGTAACGTCACCCATCACTTCCAATTTATCATTCACTTTGTGCCCGACCGATAGCGACATATGCGCTGGCAGGCTTGCATCGGCCGTAACATCTGCATTTAGTGGTGCAAAATCAGATTTCGACGTGCCTTTCAATTTATGATCGACACCAGAACGATAATGAAGGCCAATCTGCGTTTTTTCTGTTGGCTTGTATAAAAGTCCTGCGTTAACCCCAGTGGATAGATGATCTTTACCAGCGATAGTCACGGTAGGCCCTGTGGGAAGAGCACTTTTTAGCTTTACTTCCATTGACTGCGCACTAATACCAGCTCCTACGCTGAGTTGGTCGTTAACCTTGTAGGCGATGGATGGATTGATATTTAATGTTTTGATAGTGGATTCTAAGGCATGAGCACGCCCAACCCAATTATCGCTATACTCTGTTCCCAAACCGAAAGGTGCATTGACTGATAAGCCCGCACTCATTTTATCGTTTAAACGACGCACAACGTATACGCCGGGAACAACTCCATTTTTGCCACCATCGGCAGTTCCAACCCCCGGTAGTGTTGAGCCATCGTTGGTAAATTGTGCTTTCGGCATAACCAGATGGGCGGATGTACTGATATGTGTATCAGACTTTAACTCGGTCATCCCTGCTGGATTGAGCCAAGCGGTGGATGCATCTTCCACTACCGCAGTGTTACCAGCAAATGCATTACCCGTACCAGAACCGGCTTGGTTAGCCAAAGCAAATCCGGCGGCGTGAACCGACGTATTCAGCCCACACAAAACGGCAACAACCAGAATATTTCTGGAAAAAATAGATTTCATGACAGTTTCTCCTCTTGTTTCCTCGATCAAGAAATTAACAGAAACAAATAGGAGAAGAAAGTTTTATAAGACCAATAAATGAGGTAAATAGTCTAACTATTGGCAAGAATTAATGCGCCTCATCCCAATTATTCCCCACCCCACTCTCCACCAACAATGGCACTGCTAACACTGCGACATTCGTCATCAGCGCAACCACGTGTTCACGCACCGTTGCCATTTCGTTTTCAGGCACTTCAAACACCAGTTCATCGTGCACTTGCATAATCATTTTGGTACGCAAGCCGCTGTTTTGCAGCCAAGCATCCACCGCCAGCATCGCCTTTTTAATAATATCCGCCGCCGTGCCTTGCATCGGCGCATTAATCGCAGTGCGCTCCGCATACTGACGGGTAGCGGCATTTTTTGAATGAATATCCGGCAGGAATAAACGCCGCCCGAACAGCGTTTCCACATAGCCTTGGGCGCGAGCCTGTTCGCGGGTGTCATCCATATACTGTTTCACGCCGGGGTAACGGGCAAAATACAGATTGACGTAATCTTGCGCATCACGCCGATCCACCCCCAACTGTTTTGCCAAACCAAATGCCGACATCCCGTAAATCAGCCCGAAGTTAATCGCCTTCGCCGCCCGACGTTGTTCCGTGGTCACTTCCGCCAACGGTGTACCGAAAACTTCAGCAGCCGTGGCACGATGCACATCCAACCCTTGCGCAAACGCATTCAGCAAACCGGCATCACGGGACAAATGCGCCATAATGCGTAATTCGATCTGGGAATAGTCCGCCGCCAGCAATTGACAGCCGCTTTCCGCGATAAACGCTTGGCGAATGCGCCGCCCTTCCTCATTGCGGATCGGGATATTCTGCAAATTAGGGTCTGACGATGACAACCGCCCGGTCGAAGCCACCGCCTGATGGTAAGAGGTATGCACCCGCCCGGTACGTGGGTTAATTTGCTGTGGCAATTTGTCGGTGTACGTGGATTTGAGTTTCGCCAACCCACGATGCACCAAAATCAGCTTAGGCAATTCATGCCCCATATCCGCGAGTTCTTCCAGCACGTCCTCAGCGGTAGACGGCTGCCCTTTGGGGGTTTTGCGCGGCGCGGTCAAACCAAGTTTGGTGTAAAGGATTTCCCCCAATTGCTTGGGTGAGGCAAGGTTAAATTCCTGCCCTGCTGCTGCGTAAGCCTCCAACATCACGGAATGCATCCGCGTTTCCAGTTCCTTACTGTGATGCGCCAACATCGCCGCGTCGACTTTCACCCCATTGCGCTCAATGGTGGATAGCACACTCACCAGCGGTACTTCCACGCTTTCGTAGAGCTTGCGCTGCCCGTCGAGGGCTTGCAGTTGCGCCCAAAAATGCTGATGCAAGCGTAGGGTGTAATCGGCATCTTCCGCCGCATACGGTGTCGCTTGTTCCAACCCGACCTGATTAAACGTCAGTTGGTTTTTGCCCTTCCCGGCAATATCCGCAAAGCTGATAGTGGTATGGTTGAGGTGCTTGGCACACAGCGTGTCGAAATCGTGGCGGCTGGCGGTCGAATCCAGCACATACGATTGCAGCATGGTGTCGTGGGCAATACCGCGCAAGGTAATCCCGTGATTCAGCAATACGCTGCGGTCGTATTTGAGATTTTGCCCGATCTTGCGAATAGCAGGGTCTTCCAGCAAAGGCTTGAATTGCGCCAACACTGCTTCGCGATTGAGTTGTGGTGGTGCACCGAGGTAATCATGTGCCAATGGCAGGTAAGCAGCCTCTCCCGGTGTGATGGCAAAAGACACGCCGACGATTTGCGCTTCCATGTAGTCAAGGCTGGTGGTTTCGGTGTCGAAGGCGAATTCGGCGGCGGCTTGTAGGCGGGTTAGCCAAGCTTCTAGGTCGGGTTGGGTGAGGATTGAAGAATAAATCCCCCCCGCCCCCCCTTTTTCAAAGGGGGGAGTAAGAGGCAATTGCAGTTCATCTTCTTCTGTTCCCCTCTTTGAAAAAGGGGGGCTAGGGGGGATTTTCTTCTCTACATCCAACCCCGCCAACCGCGTCCGAAACCCATACCGCTCATACAATCCCCGCAAGGTTTCCACATCCGGCGGATCAAACGCCAGCGTTTCCGGCTGCAAATCCAGTTCCACATCGCATTTAATCGTGACCAGCTCGAAAGACAGCGGTAAATGTGCCAAGGCTTCGCGCAGGTTTTCGCCGATTTTGCCTTTGAACTCGGCGGCTCGTGCCATAATGTTTTCCAGCGAACCGTATTCGTCCAGCCATTTGACCGCTGTTTTGGGGCCAACTTTGTTGACACCGGGGACGTTATCCACGGTATCGCCAATCAGCGCGAGGTAATCGCGGATGCGTTCCGGCGCAACCCCGAATTTTTCCACCACACCAGCGGGGTCGGCGTAATGCCCGCTCATGGTGTTAATCAGGTGAACGCGCTCATCCACCAATTGCGCCATGTCTTTGTCGCCGGTGGAAATAATCACTTTGCCGTCGTAGTGCGCCGCCAAGGTGCCGATTACGTCATCGGCTTCCACGTCAGGAATAATCAGCAGCGGGTAGCCTTGCGCCCGGATAATCGCCAGCAACGGTTCAATTTGGCAGCGCAAATCGTCCGGCATCGGCGGGCGGTTGGCTTTGTATTGCGGGTAAAGGTCATCGCGGAAGGTTTTGCCGGGTGCGTCGAAAATCACCGCCATGTGCTCTGGGTCGTAATCCTTGCGCAATTTATCCAGCATATTCAACACGCCGTGCATCGCACCGGTAGGCTCGCCGTGCGTATTAGTCAGCGGGGGGAGCGCGTGGAAAGCGCGGAACAGGTAGGATGAACCGTCCACGAGGACGAGCGGTTTGGTCGATTTCATGCGGTTTGTTCCTGCAACACGTAGACTTTTTCTTCGAGTTTGGTTAACCCGCGCTGGCGAAAACCGGGGCTGTCATCCAGCACATCGGTCACAAACAATAAGCTGACCGCCAATGCATCCGCGTACAACACCTGCACTTCCGCTTCATACACCGCAAACGGTGGGCCATTCATCTGTTGCTGATCGTATTCCAGCGTAATCAATAAAGTGCGGCAGTGCGCCGGTAAAATCTGGATTAAATGTTGGGCATAACGCTCACGCATTGCCGGTGGCAAAGCAATTAACGAAGCGCGGTCAAATGCCCCCGCACACTGCGCCACTTCCGCCGCACTTAATGCAAAGAAATCACCCAGCCAAATCACCAGACCATCGGCTTCCCAACGCTGTAACACGCCATGTGTGGTAATCGTCGGTTCTAAACGATTTTCAGCAAAAAAATCGCGCACCGCAATCGGGCTTAATTCCCCCCCAATCACGCCGTAACCTTGCGCCCGCAACCACAATAAATCTTGGCTTTTGCCACACAGCGGCACGAAAATATTGCTCCCGGCGGGAATCTGCAATTGATCCCAAAACGCCTGCAAGTGGTTGTTAAAATCGTCTTGGTGAAAACCGATTTGATTCTGTTCCCAGCGTTCCAACCAAAAATCTGTATGCATCCTGAATCTCCAAGAAAAAACCGACCAAAGGTGCAATGAATCTGCTTATAGGGGTTAAAAAACTTTGTCTTATATTTACCACAACAACCTGTGTACTATAAGCAACAGTTAGTTGGTCTCTTCAATCATTTGAAAAAAGGGCAAAATCATGGGTGGCGCAAACTTTTCCCATTCCCCCGATAACGTCCGGGTTGCCAGCGTACAATATTTACAGGGGCAAATCCGTGCGTTTGACGATTTTAGCAAACAACTGGAACACTGGATCAGCACCGCAGCCGAACAACAGGCGGATTTTGTAGTTCTGCCCGAACGCTTTACCCTGCAACTGCTAAGTTTATCGCCGCGCAAACCCAGCAGTGGCGAAGCACTCGCCATCCTCAATCATTATACGTTTAAGATTGAAAAAAGCCTGCGACGTTTCGCCAGTAAATACCGCATTAACGTGATTGGTGGCAGTCATTTAATCAGCCGTCCCAATGGTCAGGTGGAAAACGTTTGTTTAATCGCGTTACGTGATGGCAGTTTGCACCACCGTGCGAAAATCCATATTCCTGAAGCCGAAAGCCGCACATGGAGTACTTGTTCGGGCGATGCTGCCGACGCGCTGGAAACCGACTGCGGCACAATTGGCATTTTATTAGGGCAAGACGTGGAAAGCCCGGAACTAGCGCGGCGTTTGGTTAACCAAGGCGCGGGTTTATTATTCACCCCACACTGCTCTACATTGCGCGAACATTACCTGCGGCTACGCCATGCGGCACAGGCACGTGCCTTGGAAAATCCGGCATACGTGATTTTGAGCGGCAATGTGGGTTACTTGCAGGGCGTGAGTGGCATGGGCAGTCAATACGCCCAAAACGTGGTGTTAAGTGCCTGCGATTTCAGCCATTCCCACGACGGTGTTGTCAGCGAAGGGGCTGCTAATACCGAAATGCTGTTAGTCGCCGACTTACAACCGGAAATTTTATGCCAAATGCATACCCGCAGTGCCCGCCCCACTTGGTCGCGGGAGCTGACACCACCGGCGGATTTGTTTACTGCAAGACCACGTTATAAGCGGCTAAATCCGCAACACCTTGGCGTTGCACCGTCACCTGCGCCTGTTGCCCCGGCTTATAACGTGCCAATGCCAGCATCAAATCGCTCATACTCGTGACACTGAGCGCGTCAATCGCGGTAATGCGGTCATTGGTTTGCAACCCGGCGCGTTGTGCCGCGCTGTTTTCCAACATCGCGCCGATCGTCACCGCGTTGGGGGCGGTGTTTAACTTCACCCCCAAACGACCTGTCGCTGGTAACGCCAGCGGCTTAGTCAACAGGTAATAATCCACTGTTTCCGCCTGCACATCACTTTCGTCACTGCTGGCAACAGTAGTCACGCTTATATCAGGGCGTTGCTGAGTCACGTCTTGTGGAATTCCTGCACCGTGGCTGATATGCCCGGAGCCTGAAAACACCACCATGCGCCACTGCGGATTGGGTTGTAAAAAACGGATAACATTCTGCGCCATCGTTTCATCCCACACCCGTTGCACCAGCATGAAATTATCCAGTTGATGCTGTGCGCCAGCGTGTTGCGCAAATACTTTTTCCAGACGTGAACGGTAAGCTGGATCGGGCGGGCTGATACTGGCAGGCAATTGCGCACGTTGCGACGACGACAAGGCTTCCAAACCACCTTGAGCCACTTTGCGGGTTAATTCAGTGGGGGCGTTCAAAGCCATGACCGGCAAACCGTTGGCTTTGGCGTATTCCATAATCGGGCGCAACATGCGGTAGTCGTAACGCCAGCGATCAAAATATTCGGTACGGCGCAGCAATTCGGCTTCGTCGATTTTGCCCGCTAACCACGCATCCACCACCGGCTGAAACGGTTGCTGAAACCATTCCACCCCAATCGCCACTTGCGGATTACGCCGATGCAACGCCTGCAAAATCGCCAATTGGTTCAAATGATGGTCATAACGGTCGTGCGTTTCCCCAACAAAAACCACGCGGTGCGTATCTAATGCCTCAATCAACGCTGGGAATGCTAAACGTTTACCGTCGTGTAATGCTTGCGGCTGATAATTCCCCAGCCACGCGAGGACATCCTGCACATGGCGGTGTTCTAAAACGGCAGCATTAACGCTTGCCGCCCACCATACCAAAGCCACGCAACACGCGGCGAGCCACTTACGCTTTATTATCATGCGGGGAGTACCCTTAAATCGTGGGAACTGAGGAAGTGTGATTAAATCGACCGCAGTTTACCATATCCCACGTTAGCGGTTGGTGCATTTCCGATAAAGCCAAGGGTTAACACTGACTAACGCATCGCGCCTCACCAACGGTAAGTCATACCTGCGTAAGTTCCCCACACGGTGCTGCGTTCCACTAACGGACTGTCGGTAATCGCGCTGCCGTAATGGGTAGCATCTACTCCGCCGACCAAGGTAAGTTTCGGGGTTAAGGCTTTCCGTAAGGTCAAGCCGGTTTTCAATGCTACCGCTGAACCCGCCTGATACGCAGGGCGACCGGCTTTGACTTCAGCCGCATCCACACCCACGTAATAATCGGTCAATTTGCTGGATAACCATTGCGCTTCCACATACGGGCGCACGCTGGCTTGATGCGGCGCGGGGTTGTGGGTGTAACGTAATTTTGCTTGCGTACCTTTGTGGGCATTGGCTACGTCTTGCGCCACATCGACATTCGCGACACCGCTGGGTAATTTCCACGCGCCACCGACCCGCACATTGACGGCACGGTCTAATTTGCGCATATCACTAAGGGTTTGGCTATCGCCACGCTCGTGATCCCATTCATCCAAGCCTGCGCCCACGTAAAATTCGCGCTGTGGTGCTTTGCTGAATGACCAAGTGATCCCCGGAATGTCAAAACCGCTGTTATTCAACTTGACCGGACGTGCACTGATGACCGTATCGCCATCAACAAACGGAGATTGGTTGGCGGTGACGGCTAAACCTACGTCCCAAGTGCGGGGAGTGGCAGTTTCTGCGTGTGCATAGAGTGGGAATAAACAAGCAATCAGGGGCAGGACTTTGTAAGGCATGATTAGGCTTCCTAAAGGGTTTAGGCTGCCAGTTTAGTACAAGTGAGAAGTGTGGGGTTAAAAAAATCGGGGGCGGAAAATCCGCCCCCTGCTTTATCCACCAGCTTACGCAACTGGCGTTTATCTTCCTGCCGTTTAGCAGAATTACTTTTGACGTGCGCCCCACCCCGATGAATAAACAGGTGGTGTGCAACGGGATTGCGGCTACGCCGCTGCTTGTTTGCCATACGATTTCTCCTGTGTTGGCAGTTTGAACCATTGCGCTTTACCGTGCCGTTGCAGGTAATGCAGATACCGGACAGGTTTGAGGAAGTCCGGGGCTTCGCTGGTTTTGACGAAGCAAAACTTTTTGGGCAATTCGGTGTACAAATAACGCGGCGGCTTGCCGTATTCGTAATAACGCTCAATCCCCTTGAGGCGGTTTCCGGTATCGTAGCTGTGGTAAAACACTTCACGAATACCCAGTTCGCGCCGAATAAAGCACAGAGCTGCGGTGAGAATTGCTTCATCCCACACCCGCGTATAGGGGCGCAGCACTTCGCGGTATTCCTGCATATTGCTGTCGCCGTACAACCAATCGTGCGCATTGTTATTCGCACCTTTGATCCAATCGGACTGAATTTCCTCGATCAATGCCTGATTACTGGCGAAATCAAGATCAATTCGCGCCCAAGCCAGCGTTTCTAGGTTGCCATCTTTACGCACCGGATGCCCGTGGTAGGAAAACGGCGCAACATCGTCGGTTTTAACCAGTGTTTTGTAATGCTGATGGTGGTCGTTGGCAAAATTCAGTTGCAGCACTAGGTCGTAACCGGTGCGGCAAATCTGCTTCCAATGGCGGTCGTCCTTGTCATCTGTGCCCCACTCGTCCAGCGTGAGGATGAAATTCAGCGGCTTGTGATCGCGGTATTGCGCCAACACCGACTCCAAATGCCAAGGCTCCAACATGCCATTGCCTGCTAAAGCCAAGGCTTCTGCGACGATAGGTTTGGTTAACAATTTGGCGTAAGGGGAGCGGCGCAATGCACCAATCCCCATGCCATTGCCAATGTAATCCTTGAGCAATTGCAGCGCGTAGCTATCCGGTGCGTAGCGAAACACCGTGCGGTTGCCGCTTAAGCATTCGCGGATCAGTTCAACTTGTGTTTTCTCCATGTTTCACCTCGTTTAGCCTTTCACGCAAATGACTTGACGCAATGTATGTACGACCTCGACCAGATCGCTTTGGTTCTGCATCACCACGTCGATGTCCTTGTACGCGCCGGGAATTTCATCGACCACGCCTTTGTCCTTGCGGCATTCGATACCCTTGGTCTGCGCTTCCAGATCGAGTGTATTGAAACGCCGTTTGGCTTCGGTGCGGCTCATGCGTCGCCCCGCGCCGTGCGAGCAGGAGCAGAACGATTGTTCGTTGCCCAAGCCGCGCACAATGTACGATTTCGCGCCCATGCTGCCGGGAATAATGCCGAGCTGCCCCAACTGCGCACTGATTGCGCCCTTGCGGGTCAGGTAAACTTCCGCGCCGAAGTGCTCTTCCTTTTGCACGTAATTGTGGTGGCAGTTGATCGCCTCGCGAGTGGTAGTGAACGCGGGCAAGGCTTTGCTACGTTGCAACGCGTCCAATACCAAACGCATCATTTCGCGACGGTTGGTCATGGCGTAATCCTGCGCCCAACCGACGGCTTCCACGTAATCATCAAAATGTTGCGTGCCTTCGGTGAAGTAGGCGAGATCTTTGTCCGGCAATTGACCGAGTTCCCGCCCCACATCCTTTTTGGCCTTTTCGATGAAATAGCGCCCGATGGCATTGCCAACCCCGCGACTGCCGGAATGCAGCATCACCCACACGTCATCACTTTCGTCGATGCACAGCTCGATAAAATGGTTGCCGCCGCCGAGTGTGCCGAGTTGCTTGCCCCATTGGCGGTGAAAATTTTTCAACATTTTCACCAATCCGGGGTGCTTGTCGGTAATCACATCCAGATGCTTACCCATGTTATTGAGTGTAGAACCGTTGATGCTGGGGCGTTCGTGTTCATCGAAACCCGTAGGCACGCGCTGTTCAATCGCCGTGCGAATGCTGTACAAGTTGTCAGGCAAGTCGTGGGCTTTGAGCGATAAACGTACCGCGTTCATTCCACAACCAATATCCACGCCGACGGCAGCGGGAATAATCGCGCCACGGGTGGGAATCACTGAACCCACGGTCGCACCAATGCCGTGATGCACGTCGGGCATCGCCGCAATGTGGCTGTGGATGAAGGGCAGTTGCGACAGATTTCCCAATTGTGTCAGCGAACCGCTATCCACATCGTCAGTAAAAATCTTGACCGGAACCTTGCCCTTATTGAGCATAAAACTGATAGGCATAAAAAAACCCCGTTGGTTTTTAGGCCATCCGGGGTTTTCGACATGCTGCACACGAAGCACCGCATTCTTACGCCGGATGACTGACATCAGTCCCCCGGCACAAGCGCGGGAGACACTAGTTAAGTAAACTGCTCCGTATTTGTTCATTCAGCATGTTGTGTCTCCGTAGTTGAGGTTGATAATGAGGGAAAAGTGTAGCGTAAAAACAACAGATGTCAAGCACCAGTCGGATGCAAAAACCGGGTTTAGCTAAACGGATTCAGGAGTTTCGCCCCGGTTCCTGCAAAATCATCCACATTGCGTGTTACCACTGTTAAATCATAGAGTAACGCGCTGGCAGCGATCAGTTTATCCAGCTCATGTTCGTGGTGTGGGACACGCAATCGTCCCCACAATTGAGCAGTATCAGCATCAACCCCGATAATATGATCTTGATACTCGCTCAGAATTTGTTCCAACCAGTGTTCCAATTGAAGGGCTTGTGTAGCGTCATTACGACGACGGATCAGCTCAATTCCCCGCCGCAATTCACCGATAGTGACCGCTGAAAGCCATAACCTGTCACCGTTGTTGATGACTCGTTGAAAAAAGGCTTGCACACCCGAATTAGCGCGTTGACCTTTACGGATTTCGCTGATGACATTGGTATCAAGCAAATACATCAGCAACCTGCTGCTTACCTTGGATGCGTTCAAAATCCGCATCTGTGCCAACGTTAGGCATTGCCGCTAAAATTTCGGCAAGACTGCGTTTTTTCAGCACCAACAACACCTCTCGCAAAATGGCGCGGTGTTCCATTTCAGCACTTCTGCCGTTACGGGCAGCACGTTGCTTGAGTGCCTCGATAATTTCAGGCTCAAGTTTACGGACGATCAAATTCGACATAATTTTGAGTTCCACACAGCAAGAATGCTATCAATGCTATCAAACATGCCAATTTGAGTGAAGTGTTTTGTGTTTTAGGTTGAACAAGCGTTAATATTCAGGTCTAAAATGATACTGAAAACCAACCATGAGACTGCGGGGATTATGATGACAATATTTCCACCCCTGTTTCGCGCCCTCCTTGTCCTGTTGCTGCTGTCTGCCAGTGCAACTTTGACAGGTTGTGGTGACGATGCCACCAGCACCACCACTGCGCAAACTACCACCGCTAAACCCGATGCCGCCGCGCAAGAGCGTACCCGCGTACTGACCGAGTTGTTCAGCCAACGCCCGCCCAGCGTGCAACGACGTAACAAACCGTTGACGATTGGTTTTCGCCAAGCGGTGATTAGCGATGATAAAATCGGCAGTGATGCCACCGCTTACCTCAAGTTTTCCCCCAGTGTGGCGGGCAAGGCGCAATTCGACACCGCCAGCAGTATCGTGTTTGTCCCTGACGCTGCGTTGGCTTCAGGGCAAAATTACACCGTCAGCGTCAAGCCAGCGGGCTTGTTGAATATACCGGCGGACACTCAACCCGTTGAATTTGCGTTTAAAACCGCACCAATGGAATTGGATATTCAAATTCAGGGGCTAGACCCGGTAGCCGATCAGCCAAACCAGATGCAATTGGAAGGCAAGGTTTTCACCGCTGATTACGTGGAAGCCGCCGCAGTAGAAAAAATCCTGCAAGCCAGTACGCAACAAAAACCGTTGAGCATCGGCTGGGAACACAACGACAACGGTACAGAACACCGCTTTGTGGTAGTGAATGTTCCCCGTGAAACCTTTGGCACGGATTTACACCTGAGCTGGGATGGCAAAAGCCTGAACGCACAAAACACGGATAGCAACGGTTCACGCGATTTCAAAATACCCAGT
Organism: Thiothrix unzii; assembly: GCF_017901175.1. NCBI lineage: Bacteria > Pseudomonadati > Pseudomonadota > Gammaproteobacteria > Thiotrichales > Thiotrichaceae > Thiothrix > Thiothrix unzii. Next base: position 3,307,636 of record NZ_CP072793.1, on the reverse strand, counting down.
CAGCAAACCTTTAGCATTACCCGCATTGATACCCTGCACGCCAATGCGGAAGGCAAACCGCACGTCAGCATCAGCTTTTCCGACGCACTCGACCCCCAGCAAGACCTGAAAGGCTTGGTGCAACTGGGCAGCGGCGAAGTGACTACGCAAATTGTCGGCAGTCGCCTGTTGGTTTACCCCGCTGGCGAACTCGAAGCGGGCGAACATAAATTAATCCTGCAAGCTGGTATCAAAGCCGCCACCACTACCTTGGGCACACTCGCCGAACGCACTGAGCAAGCCATTACCCTCGAGCCGCCCAAACCCGCCGTGCGTTTTGTTGGTAAAGGCAGCATCTTACCGGAAGGCCAAAACATGACCATTCCGCTGGAAGCGCGTGGCGTGAATGCGGTGCAATTAACCGCGATGGAAGTATTCCCCGAAAACGTTGAGCAATTCCTGCAAGTCAACGGCTTGGATGGTGAGCGCGAATTGGAGCGCGTCGGACGTTACGTGTGGCGTAAAACCATCCCGCTGACTGCCGCTAATCCTAACCAGTGGAACCGTTACAGCATTGATGCCAGCGAATTGTTTAAAACCAAACCGGGTACGCTGTATCGCTTAGAACTGTCGGTTGACCGCCGCCATTCGCTGTTCCCTTGCCCTGCGGGAACGCCCGCGCCGCAAGTCAGCGATAAACCGTTGGCAAGTGCTGAAGATGACAACGGCACTGAAACCAGCGGCTGGGACGGCATTGAGGAATACACTCTCACCAGCGAAGATTACGACTGGGACAAGCGCGAAGATGCTTGCACCGACAGCTATTTTCACCACAGTGACGATGTGAAAGCAGGGCATAATTTTGTTGCCAGCAATCTGGGTTTGATCGCCAAACAAGACGGCAAAGGGCAGTTGCACATTATCGCTACCGACTTGCGCACAGCTCAAGCGGCTGCGGGTGTGAGCCTGAGTTTACGCAATTTCCAAGGGCAAACGCTCACCACTGCCACTACCAATGGCGATGGTTTTGCTGAAATCACTGACCCCAACACGCCGTTTTTACTGGTAGCGGAAAAAGCAGACGACCGCGCTTACCTCAAACTCAATGGCGAGAATGCACTCGAAACCAGCCAGTTCGATGTCGGCGGCGAAACCGTGCAAAAAGGCTTGAAAGGCGTGCTGTATGGCGAACGCGGCGTATGGCGTCCCGGCGATGACATTCACCTCACGTTCGTATTGCAAGACCGCGCCAAAACCTTGCCCGCGAATCATCCGGTTACGGTGCAACTGTTTGATCCGACCGGCAAACTCAAGCAAACCGTCACCAACAAACAGCCCACAGGCGCGTTTTACCCCTTCACCCTGAAAACGGCGGAAAGCGACCCGACGGGTGACTGGTTGGTGAAAGCGGTACTCGGCAGCAGCACCTTCGACAAAACCCTGAAAATCGAAACCGTGCGTCCCAACCGCTTGAAAGTGGAGCTGAATTACGGTGTCACCGCATTGCATGGCTACCGTGATTTACCTGAAGCTACCTTGTTTGGGCAATGGTTACACGGCGGCACGGCGAGCAAGCTGAAAGCTGATGTCAGCGTTAAGTTGCGCGAAAAAACCACCGAATTTACCCGCTTTGCCGATTATGCCTTCGATGATCCGACCCGCAAGCTGGACAGCGAAGAACAGCAATTGCTGGAAGGCTATCTGGACGAGCAAGGCTATTTGCGCTTCAGCAAAGGTTTCCAGCCGGAAAAGCCTGCACCGGGCATGTTAAGCGCGTGGTTTACCAGTCGTGTGCATGAAGAGGGCGGCGGTTTCAGCATCAGCAAACAGGAAATCGACTACCACCCGTTTGAGCATTATGTCGGTATCAAGTTGCCCAAGGGCGATGCCGAACGCGACATGTTGCTGACCGACACTGAACACACCGTTTCCATCGGCAGCCTCAATGCGGATGGGCAGGAGGTGTCCTTGCCGCAAGTCGAAGTCACCCTCTACAAAATCGAGTGGAAATGGTGGTGGGACAAAACCCCGGATTCACTCGCTGAATACGCCGATTCCAGCCACAGCAGCAAATTGCAGCAATCCATCGTCAGCACCACCAACGGCAAGGGCGAGTGGAAATTCCAGATCAAATACCCGGAATGGGGGCGTTACTTAATCCGCGCTTGTGATTTGCAGGGCAAGCATTGCACCGGTAAAACGCTGTACGTGGATTGGCCTGGCTGGGCAGGGCGTGCGCAGGAAGATGGCAGCGGTGCTGCCGCGATGTTGCGTTTCAGCAGTGACAAAACCAGCTATCAGGTCGGCGAAACCGCGCAAATCCAATTGCCGGATGCGCAAGCCGGACGTGCCTTGTTCACGGTCGAAACCAGCAGCCAGATTCTGGAACAACGCTGGATCGACTTTAACGGGCAACGTACCCAAATCCCGCTGCCGATTACCGCGAATATGGCACCGAACGCCTACGTCAGCGTGACCTTGTTGCAAGCGCACCAGAACAAGCAGAATGACCGTCCGATCCGTTTGTACGGCATCATTCCGCTCACAGTGGAAGACCCGGCAACCAAGTTGCAACCTGTCGTGAAAGCGGCGGAAGAATGGCAACCGGAAAGCACCCCAACGTTTAGCATTAGCGAACAATCCGGTCGCGCCATGGATTACACCCTTGCCGTGGTGGATGAAGGCTTGCTGGGATTGACCCGCTTTGAAGCCCCCGATTTGCACAAAGCCTTCTACCGCAAAGAAGCGCTTGGCATCAAAACGTGGGACTTGTTCGACAGCGTAATCGGCGCATACAGCGGCAATCTGGAACGCATTCTCGCCATCGGTGGTGGCGACGAAGCACAAATTGACGATGCTGCCAACAAGCCGAAACGCTTCCCACCTGTCGTCAAATTCTTAGGCGCGTTCCATCTGGATGCCGGGCAAACCAAGGAACACAGTGTTGAGCTGCCGTCTTACCTTGGTGCGGTACGCATTATGGCGGTTGCCTCCGATGGTCTGGCTTACGGCAAGGCTGAACAGCCTGTGTTCGTGCGCCAACCGCTGATGTTGCTGTCATCCTTGCCGCGTACCCTGAAAGTGGGCGAACGCATCGAAGTGCCGTTGACCCTGTTCGTATCCGATCCCAGCGTGAAATCGGTGGAGGTGAAACTGGAAGCGGATGGCGCATTTGCCAGCGTTGGTCCCACACTCACCGTGCCGTTCACCCAAGCGGGTGAAAAGGTCGTGACACTGTTCCTCAAAGCAGGCGACAAGCCAATGCAGGGCAAGCTGAAATTTACCGCCACCAGCGGCAAACTCAGCAGCAGCCACGAGGTAAACCTGCAAGTGCAAGCACCAAACTTACCGAGCCTGCGCACGGTCAACACCACGCTCGAACCGAAAGCGGACTGGAAAGAAACCATCACGCCGCACGGCATGGTGGGTACAAACCAGAGCACACTGGAACTTTCCAGCCTGCCCAACCTGAATCTGGCACAACATCTGGATTATCTGGTCAACTACCCGCACGGCTGTTTGGAGCAAACCACTTCGGCGGTGTTCCCGCAGTTGTACTTACCCAAACTGCTCAAGCTTGACCTTGAACGCCAGAAACAGGTGGAACACCACATCAAACGCGCCATCACCAAACTGGGCGATTTCCAAAGCAGCAATGGCAATTTGATGTACTGGCCGGGTTCGACCGAAGCCAACGATTGGGCCAGCATTTACGCGGGACATTTCCTGATCGAAGCGCAAAAGCAAGGCTACAGCGTACCACTCGGCTTGCTGACCGCATGGCAAGCGTATCAGGCAAAACAGGCGCAAGACTGGACGGCAGGCAGCGGCGAAGACACCAGTTCCACCCAAGCCTACCGCTTGTACGTGCTGGCAGTCGCAGGCAAACCGCAGTTGGGTGCGATGAACCGTTTGCGCGAATCCGGCAAAGCCAATCCGCAAGCCCGCTGGTTACTCGCCGCCGGGTATTTGCTGGCAGGTCAAGCCGAAGCCGCGCAACAAACCACGCAAGGTTTGGTGGCAACTGAGTTGAATACCGCGCTGTCCGAGCAAACCTTCAGCCAAAAACTGGGGCAACTCGGTTTGCAACTGGAAACCTTGCTGGCACTGAAAAAGGTGCAGGATGCGGAACTGGTGGTGCAGCAAATCGCTGCTGAACTGGGTACAGGCACTGCCCACAATACCCACGATCTGAGTTGGGCATTGCTGTCGGTGGCGCATTACCTCAGCAGCAGTCAGCAACCGCTGGCGGTGCAATACACGCTCGACCAAGGCACGGCGACACCGCTGAACAGCGCCCAACCATTGCTCAGCCAATTGCTGAATGCGCAAGATGCAGCATTCCAGCTTGCCTTGCACAATGACGGCGACCGCAAGCTCTACGCCAGCGTAACCCAACGTGGCACTGCTCCGGCAGGTAACGAACAGGCGGAAGCGCAAGGCATCGACTTGCAAGCAACCTTGCTCGACAAGCAAGGCAGCACGGTGTGGGATACCACGGCGGCAACTGGCACATCCACCTTGCCATTGCAGCAAGGACAGGATTACACACTGAATGTCACCGTCACCAACCCCAGTACGTCGGCAATCAAGCACGTCGCCCTGTCCACCTTGCTGCCTTCCGGTATGGAAATCGGCACGGCGAGTGCGGACAAGCCTGCTGGCATTACCTATCAGGATGTGCGCGATGATCGTGTGTTGAGCTATTTCGATCTGGCAGCGGGTGAAACCAAAACGGTCAGCGTCAAACTCAATGCAGCGTTCCTGGGCGAGTTCTACTTCCCGGCGATTAGCGGTGAAGCGATGTACCAGCCTGCGGTGCGGGCGCGGACGGCGGGTTTGGCGGTGAAGATTATGAAGGTTGCGCCGGGGGCGATGCCCTGAGTGACGTAGCCGTCATCCCCCCCATCCCCAACCCTTCCCCCGCAAGGGGTGAAGGGAGCGAAGATGAAAGAGGGGGGGGACTCTTGTTCCTTCCCCCCTTGCGGGGGAAGGTTAGGATGGGGGGGATTCTTCTTCTCTTCATCACCTTCGCCCTCTGGTGGTACTTCTACAGCCTTCCCCCCACGCTCTTCGCCACCACCCACTCGCACTTGCTGTTAGACCGCGACGGCAAGCTGCTCAGTGCGCACATTGCTGCCGATGGGCAATGGCGTTTCCCCGAACTCGAAAGCGTGCCGGAAAAATTCGCCACCGCACTGATCCAGTTTGAAGACAAGCGTTTCCGGCAACACAGCGGCGTGGACTTCCTCGCCCTTGCTCGCGCCACTTACGACAACCTGCGTGAACAGCGCGTGGTCAGCGGTGCAAGCACTTTGAGTATGCAAGTCATCCGCCTCTCACGCGGCAATCCACCGCGTACCTTGCCTGAAAAAGCGGTGGAACTGCTGCGGGCATGGCGTTTGGAAAGCCGTTACAGCAAGGATGACATTCTCAAACGCTACGCCAGTCACGCCCCGTTTGGCGGTAATGTGGTTGGTTTGGAAGCGGCGGCATGGCGTTACTTTGCACGTAGCCCCGAACAATTGTCGTGGGCAGAAAGCGCGATGCTGGCGGTATTACCCAACAACCCCGCCCTGATTCACCCCGGACGCAACCGCGAACGTTTGCTGGCAAAACGTAACCGTTTACTGGGTTTGCTGTTAGCCCAAAATGTATTGTCGAAGCTGGAATACGATCTCGCTATTGCTGAACCTTTGCCCGAAGCACCGCATCTATTGCCCCGCCTTGCACCACATTTGCTGGATACGTTGGCGGCGCAACACCCCGACGGACAACGTTTTCGCACCACGCTGGATGCGGGTTTGCAGCAGCAACTCAATACGCTGGCGCAACGCAGCGGCGAACAATTGGCACTGGAAGGCGTGCAAAATCTGGCGATTCTGGTGCTGGATAATCGTACCTTTGCGGTGAAAGCGTATGTCGGTAATCGCCCAATGGACACACGGCGTGAGCAAGGCCACGCGATTGACATGATCCAGCGTCCGCGCAGTAGCGGCAGTACCCTCAAACCCTTGCTGTTTGCCGACATGATTGAGCAAGGGCTGATTGTGCCGGATTCGCTGGTGGCGGATGTGCCGGTGAATTACAGCGGTTTTACTCCTCAGAATTACAACCGTCATTACCACGGCGCGGTGAGTGCGCGGGAAGCCTTGGCACGGTCGCTGAATATTCCAATGGTGAACATGCTCAGCGTGCGCGGGGTCGAGCCGTTTTTGATGCAATTGCGCCAACTGGGGTTTAGCCATGTGCAGCGTTCGGCGCGGGATTACGGCTTGAGCCTGATTTTGGGCGGGGCGGAAACCTCTCTGTGGGATTTGAGCGTGGCTTACGCCAACCTTGCCAACCGTGCGGCGCAAGATCAGCAACACCAGCAAACCTTCTGGCAACAGGGACGGATGTTGCAAATCCAGCCTGCCAATAGTCCCCGCATTGCCACGCTTTCCACAGCTACCGCATGGCTGACGCTGGATTCATTGCTGGAAGTTGCCCGCCCCGGCGATGACGGTTACTGGGAAAAATTCAGCAGCAGCCGCAAAGTGGCGTGGAAAACTGGCACGAGTTACGGGCAACGCGATGCGTGGGCGATAGGCACTACCCCGGATTACACTGTGGGCGTGTGGGTCGGTAATGCCGATGGGGTCGGGCGGGCGGGATTGACTGGGACGCAAAGTGCCGCGCCGATTTTGTTCAATACCTTCAGTTTGTTGCCAGCGAATAGGGGCTGGTTTCAACGCCCAGATTGGCAAATGAGCGAGATGGAAGTGTGCCGCGATGACGGTTACTTGAGTAATGGCGCGTGTGATACCAAGACGGTATCCGTGCCGTTGAGCAGCCACTTTGCGCGGATTACGCCTTACCACCAACGCATTCATCTGGACGCTACCGGGCAATGGCGCGTTACCAGCGAGTGCGAAGCGGTAGCGAACATGCAAACCCGTAACTGGTTTGTGCTGCCACCGGATCAGGCAGATTATTACCAGCAATTTCATGCCGATTACCAGCCGTTACCACCGTGGCGGGCGGATTGTCAGGGCAGTGATAGCGGGCAAGGGGAAGCCCTGAGCGTGGTGTATCCGCAAGACAATACGCAGATTTATTTGCCGCGAGAACTCGATGGCAAGCTGGGGGAAACGGTGTTTCGTGCTGTACCAACGCACCCCGAAACCTTGCTGTACTGGCATTTAGATAACCAGTTCTTGGGCACGACGCAGACGTTTCATCAGCAAGCGGTGCAACCCGCAGCGGGCAAGCACCGTTTGGTGGTCGTGGATGAAGCGGGGAATCGGGTGCAAACGGACTTTGAGGTGTTAATCACCGCTCATTAACATTCGCCGCGCTAAGACTCACAAAATGCTGCACCCACGCCAGTGCCGCCGCTAGATTCTCCGCTGCCTGCGCCGTTAACGCATCCCCCAATTCAAACGCATAGCCGCGTATGTGTAACAAATATGCAGACGGCGTATCCACCCCGTACACTTGCCGGAAAGCATGAAGCACCGCAGCAGGCGACAGCGCATGACTGGTGTAACTGCTATCCTGTCGCGCGGTGAGTTGTTCCACCACATACGGCGCAGCACAGCTCACGTCCGCATCCATGAACAGCACGTATTCGCGCCCTACTAAGTCGGTAATGTGCTCAACTTGGAGCTGCATATCGGTTTGGCATTCGACACCGGGCAAGCCTTGAGCGGCGATTGCTTCCAGCAACAATACGCCGAGGGCATCATCACCACACCCCGGATTGCCGTAGCCAAACAGTAGAATCGGGGACAGCGCACTCACAGCGCACACTCGACCACACCATCCATGTTTTTGCTGACGCGATTGAGAACTTCCCCGGTCGCACTGACCAGCTCCACCTGTAACGGCATCTTGCCCAGCGCATGGGTAGCACACGACAGGCAAGGGTCATACGCCCGCACCGCCACTTCCAGATGGTTGAGCAAGCCTTCGGTGATTTCCTGCCCATCAAGATAGTGGTTGGCAACCGAACGTACCGACTCATTCATGGCGTGGTTATTGCTGGTAGTGGAAACAATCAGGTTGGCTTTTTCAATCAAGCCTTGCTCATTGACCTGATAGTGATGGAACAACGTGCCACGAGGGGCTTCGATGACACCGATCCCTTGCGCCCGTTTTTCGCCCGTTACCACCAAATCCGTCCCGGTAATGTCGGGGTCGTTGAGCAGTTCCTGAATCGCTTCGGCGCAATGCAGCATTTCGATCATCCGCGCCCAGTGGAACGCCAACGTGTCATGCACATACGCGCCATCCGCAAAGGCACGGAAGCGTACCCGCGCCGCTTCCGCCAGCGGGGTGGGAATGCTGTCGCACAGATTGACCCGCGCCAGTGGCCCGACCCGATACCAGCCATTGTCCTTGCCAATCGCAGTGAGGTAAGGGAATTTCATGTACGACCAGTTGCGCACTTCTTCGCGGATGGCGGAACCGTAATCGCGGTAATCGAACTGGTCGAAAATATCGCTGCCATCGGCACGTCGGGCGCGTAAACCGCCGTGGTACAACTCCAGTTCGCCCTGCGCCCCGACCATGCCCAGATAGTTGGTCGACAGGGTAGCAAAAGCATGGTTTTCCGGGTGTTGTAGGTGGATGGTTTCATTGAGTGTGACCGCATCCTGCGACCAGCGGATAATATCGGCAATGTCCACCAGCAGGGCTTTGCGTTCATCATCGCTCAAGGCTTTGTTCATGCCACCGGGAATCGCTGCCGCGCCGTGGATACGCTTACCTGCAATCGCGGCGATGACTTGCTGCCCGTATTTGCGCAGTTTCACCCCTTTCAGGCCAATGTCGGGGTAATCTTCCAGCACACCGACGATATTGCGGTGCGCCAGATTCGAGCCGAAACCGAACAGGAAATCGGGTGAGGACAGGTGGAAAAAATGCAGCGCGTGCGATTGCAACACCTGCCCGAAATGGATCAGGCGGCGCAGCTTGGTGGCGGTTGGGGTCAGTTCATCCACCCCGACAATCTGGTCTACCGCTTTCGCCGCCGCTAGATGATGCGACACCGGGCAGATACCGCACAGCCGTTGCACAAAATACGGCACTTCGGTGTAAGGGCGACCCTGGATGAATTTCTCAAAGCCGCGAAATTCGACAATGTGTAAACGCGCTTCCTGCACATGATTGTCGGCATCCAGCAGCAGGGTGATCTTGCCGTGCCCTTCCACCCGCGATACCGGGTCAATGGCGATGCGGCGCGTGTTGCTTGCAGTGTGTTCCATGTCCAGACCCTCAATCGTAATGCAGCATGGCTTTCGGCAGGGAAGGTTCTTTACCCGCCAATAAGTCGCTCAGGATGGTGAAAAACGCATCGCCCGGTGGCGGGCAACCCGGCAGGTAGTAATCCACCCGCACCACTTCATGCAGGGGGTGAACCTTGGACAGCAGCAGCGGCAATTCGGGGTCAGACGGAATCATCGGATTATCCACCCCCACGCCGTTTAAATAGGCTTCTTCCAGACATTCTTGCACCGTGTAATGGTTGCGCATCGCCGGAACGCCGCCGTTGATGGCGCACGCACCGACCGCAATCAGGATTTTGCACTGCTGGCGGAATTCGCGCAGCACATGCACGTTTTCGGCATTACACAAGCCGCCTTCCACCAGACCAATGTCGCAGGGCTGGCAATGCTTGATGTCGGTGAGGGGGGAGCGGTCAAACTCGACGTATTCCAGCAAGCCGACCAGCCGCTCATCCATGTCCAGAAACGACATGTGGCAACCGAAACAGCCTGCCAGTGAGGTAGTGGCAATACGGATCTTACTCATCGTGATGCTCCGTTTTTTGTAGGCCAACGTGGGCAACATCGGACTCGGCAACCGAATGCAGGTCGAAGGTGCGCCGCCCGAACGGGACTTCACAGCCATGATTTTTCGGCAGGATTGCCCCGACCGGGCAGATATGCGCGGCGGCATCGTCCAGCGTCAGATCGCTGTCGCCCAGTTTGCCGCTGGAGGTGTTGACGATAATGTGCGCACTTGCACCACGTCCGCTGATGGCGAACACGTTTTTGCTGTCCTGTTCGCGGCTGGCACGCACGCACAATTCGCACAGCACGCAACGGTCACGATCCAGCACCAGGTCGGGGTGGGAAGCATCCACCTCACGGCGCGGGTAAAACGGCGGGAAATGCCCGTCCAACATGCCGAAATGGTAGCCGAGGGCTTGCAGGGTGCAGTCGCCGGTTTTGCTACAGGTTGGGCATAAATGGTTGCCTTCCACGAACAGCATTTGCAGCAGCGTCTTGCGCACTTCCTGCAAGGCGGGGGTGTTGTTGTCGACTTTCATGCCAGCCGCAGCGGGCAAGGTACAGGCGGAAACACTGCGCCCGTCCACTTCCACGGTACACAGCTTGCAACTGCCGTGCGGGGTCAGCCCCGGTTTGTGGCACAGGTGCGGGATGTAGATGCCTGCTTCCAATGAAGCATCCATGATGGTTTGTCCGGGCGCGAAAGGGATTTCTTGCCCATCAATAAATAAGGTATTACTCATGACAAATGTGCCTCCGCATCATCGCGGTGGGTCAACTCGCGGGTAGTGGCAAGGGCGGCATCCAGATTAAAGAACGGCTCGTAATCCTGATGCAGCAAGCGGTCGGCGTAGACTTGCGGGAATTTTGCCAGCAAATCCAGCAGCGGATTGGCGGCGGTTTGCCCCAGCCCGCAATGCGAACGGCGTTTCACCACCATTGCCAACCGTGCCATTTCGGCTTGGTCGTAAGGTGTGCCATGCCCTGAAGCAATCTTGTCGATATACTTACGCAATAACGGCGTACCTACGCGGCAAGGCGTGCAAAAACCGCAGCTTTCGTGGGCAAAGAAATGGGTGAAATTGCGCACCACCGCCAGCAAATCGCGCTGTGCGCCGTAAATCATGATTGAGCCGCCGGTGGCGAGGTCTTCAAACGCCAGCTTACGCCCAAATTCCGCCCGCCCGATCAATGCACCGGAAGGCCCGCCAACTTGTACGGCTTGCGCGTCTTGCCCTCCACAGGCTTCCAGCAAATCTTGCACGCTAATGCCAAAGGAGTATTCGTAAATACCGGGTGCAGTGCAGTCGCCACTGACGCTGAACACCTTGCTGCCTGCGGATTGCGCTGTGCCATGCGCCTTGAACCATTCCCCGCCATGTACAGCAATGTGTGTCGCGGCAACCAGTGTTTCCACGTTATCCACTACCGTCGGCTGCCCCAAATAGCCGTGCATCACCGGAAACGGCGGGCGTACCCGTGGCACACCGCGCTTTTGTTCCAACGATTCGAGCAACGCCGATTCTTCGCCGCAAATGTACGCGCCCGCACCCATTACAATGCTAATGTCGAAATGGAAATCCTGCTGATCGAGGATGTTTGCGCCCAGCAAGTTAGCCTCACGCAGGCTTGTCAGCGTCGCTTCGAGTTGCGGCAAGAGGTAACGGTATTCGCCGCGCAAATACAAATAGCCGTGTTGCGCCCCGATGGCATAAGCACACAACGCCATGCCTTCAAACATTTGTACCGCATAACTGTTTAGTAGAACCCGATCTTTGAACGTACCGGGTTCGCCCTCATCCGCATTGCATACCAGGTAGCGGGGTGTAGCGGGTACTGCGCGGCACAATTGCCATTTCAAACTGGTGTTGAAGCCTGCCCCACCACGTCCACGCAAACCGGATTGCGTCATTTCAGCCAGCAAGTTTTCCACACCGCCTTGTAGTGCAGCGCGTAAACCAGCACCCATTGGCACGTTATTGCTGAGCAATAAACCCGCCTGACGGATATTGTCTTGCACGACAAACCATTCCGCAGGCCAATCATCCAGCGGTGTACCTGCATTGATCAGCGACACCAACGACGGCAAGTGTCGTGCCGTCAGTTGGGTCAGAACGCGCCCGTTCACTAAGGCTGCCGTACCTTGATCGCACATCCCCATACAGGAAGTTTCGTCAATGCTAACTGCACCATCCGCACGGGTAACGCCGGGGGTAACGCCCAGCAAATCGCATAACGTGTGCATCAGCGACAAATCGCCGCAACTGGTGCAATTGCTGAAGAGCAAATCAATGCGCCCGCGCGGGCTACGGTGGAAAAAGCTGTAGAAATCAATGACAGCTTCGACTTGGCTGATGGGCAGCCCAAGTTCCGCCGCGAGTGGGGCGATTTCCCGTGGAGGAATGTGCAAGAATTGGCGTTGCAAGTCGTGCAAGCGATGTAATAAGTGGTCGTGAGGTTGCTGACCTACGCCAGAAGATAATGATTTTGGCATGGCAGATGACTCGTTTTATTGCGTGTCTAGATGGATATTGTAACGCCACCCTGCAACCAATGTATGACTTAACTCAAGCAATCTGGGCAAAACAAAAAGGGAGCCGAAGCTCCCTTTTTTTACGCGCTTGCCGTAGAGACGCAAAATCTTGCGTCTCTACATTGGCTGGTTTACGACACTTTCGGGTCGAGCTTGCCAGCTTTGTATTCATTAAACATGACTTCCAGTGAAACTGGTTTGATTTTGCTGGCTTGACCGGCACAACCAAACGCTTCAAAGCGGTCTTTACAGATGCCTGACATCGCTTTGGTTGCTTCTTTCAGGAATTTGCGTGGGTCAAAGTTAGCCTTGTTGTCAAACAGGTGCTTACGGATTGCACCAGTCGATGCCATACGCAGGTCAGTGTCGATGTTAACTTTACGCACGCCGTGCTTGATGCCTTCAACGATTTCAGAAACCGGCACGCCGTAGGTTTGGCCCATGTCGCCGCCGTAGTTGTTAATGATTTCGAGCCAATCTTCTGGAACAGAAGAAGAGCCGTGCATAACCAAGTGAACGGTCGGGATGCGAGCGTGGATTTCTTTCACACGGTCGATACGCAAGACGTTGCCGGTAGGCTTCTTGGTGAACTTGTATGCACCATGAGACGTACCGATGGCAATCGCCAGCGCGTCAACGCCAGTCTTGCGCACGAAGTCAGCCGCTTCTTCTGGGTCAGTCAGCAATTGGGAATGATCCAATACACCTTCTGCGCCGTGACCGTCTTCTTCGCCCATCATGCCGGTTTCGAGTGAACCCAAGCAACCCAGTTCGCCTTCAACAGAAACGCCGCAAGCATGAGCCAGCTCAACCACTTTACGGGTAGTTTCAACGTTGTATTCGTAGCTGGATGGAGTTTTCGCATCCGCCATCAACGAGCCATCCATCATCACAGATGAGAAGCCAGACTGGATGGAACGGAAGCAAACTGCCGGTTCAGAACCGTGGTCTTGGTGCATAACCACTGGGATGTGCGGGTACATTTCAACCGCAGCCAGTACCAAGTGACGCAGGAACGGTTCGCCTGCGTAAGAACGCGCACCAGCAGAACCTTGCAGGATAACAGGGGAGTTGCACGCATCAGCCGCTTGCATGATGGCGTGAATTTGCTCCATGTTGTTGACGTTGAACGCTGGCATCCCGTAGCTGTTTTCAGCCGCGTGATCCAGTAATTGACGCAAAGAAATCAAAGCCATGTTGTTCTCCTCGAAATGTTGTTTAAACTGTTAACGTGTGTGCTTTAGCCGTTTTCGTGTTCACCGACCCGCAGGATTTTCATCTGATTGGTGCCGCCCTTCGTGCCCATCAGATCGCCTTTGGTAATGATCACTAAGTCACCGTTTTCGACGATGCCTTCTTCAATCATCAACTCGACCGCTTGACGGTTGGCTATTTTCGGGTCTTTCATCGGTTCATGCAATTTCACCGGATAAACCCCGCGATACATGCTTACCCGCCGCGCCGCTTCATCATTGGAGGTCAGCGCGTAAATCGGAATACCGGAACGAATCCGCGACATCCACAACGGGGTTGCACCGGATTCGGTCAGTGCTGCAATCGCACGTACACCCATGTGGTTAGCGGTGTACATAGTCGCCATCGCGATACCCTCGTCGATGCGATCAAAACGGTTTTCCATGCGATGCCCGGAACGGCGGGTTTCGTTGGAATTTTCCGCTTCCTTACAAATCGCTGCCATCGTTTTAACCACGAGCGCAGGATGTTTGCCGGTAGCGGTTTCGCCGGATAGCATCACTGCATCCGTGCCATCCATGACCGCGTTTGCCACGTCGAAGACTTCCGCCCGCGTCGGGATCGGGTTGTCGGTCATGGTTTCCATCATTTGCGTAGCAGTAATCACTGCACGATTCAGGCTACGTGCACGGCTGATCAGGCATTTTTGCGCCTGTGGCAACTTCGCATCGCCGATTTCCACGCCCAAGTCGCCGCGAGCAATCATAATCACGTCGGATGCGAGAATGATTTCATCACGAATGGTGGGTTCCATCGTTTCCGCACGTTCCATTTTGGCAACGATCGCGGCTTTGCAACCGGCTTCCAGTGCCAAACGCCGGGCTTCGTGAATGTCGTCAGCCGAACGCGGGAATGACACTGCCAAGAAATCCACCCCAATGCTGGCAGCAGCCGCAATGTCTTCCTTGTCTTTATCGGTCAAGGCTTCGGCACTCAAGCCACCGCCGCGCCGATTCAAGCCTTTGTTATTGGAGAGAATACCGCCGTTGATGGCACGAGTATGGATTTCCTGTCCCCGCACTTCGACGATTTCCAACACAATGCGCCCGTCATCCAACCAGAGTTCGTCTCCGGCACTCACGTCATTGACCAACTCTTTGTAACCGAGGCCAACGCGCTCTTGGGTTCCGGCATCGCTGGCAAGATCCGCATCCAAAATGAAGGCATCACCCGATTTCAGGGTAATTTTGCCGTCTTTGAAACGTGAAATACGTAATTTAGGCCCTTGCAGATCGCCGAGAATACCGACGATACGCCCTGCTTTATGCGCTAACTCACGCACCAAAGCCGCACGTGCCGCGTGTTCTGCGTGCGTGCCGTGCGAAAAATTCATTCGCACCACGTTCACGCCAGCCCGGATAATGGCTTCAATCGCCTCCGGCGTATCGGTAGCAGGCCCCATAGTCGCTACAATTTTTGTCCTTCTCAATGGATTACCTATTAACTGTGTGCTGTAAAGTGCTTAGTTTATGCTTGTTTTATGTCATTTGTGTGGGATTGTAGGGGGGAAATATTTTTCACCCCCTACGGAAGGGTCATTAACCCTTAGCGCGTTCTTCCAACATGGCAACCGCTGGGAGGACTTTGCCTTCGAGGTATTCGAGGAAAGCACCGCCCGCTGTGGAGATGTAGGAAATTTTGTCGTAAATGTCGTACTTCTGGATCGCTGCGATGGTGTCGCCGCCGCCTGCCAAGGTGAAGGCTTTGGTTTCCGCCATTGCCATTGAAATCGCTTTCGTGCCTTCGCCGAATTGGTCGAACTCGAATACACCGACCGGGCCGTTCCAGACGACAGTGCCAGCGTTCATGATAATGTCGACCAGTTCTTGCGCAGACTTGGGGCCGATGTCGAAAATCATGTCGTCGTCAGCCACGTCTTTGGCGTCTTTCAATACGGCTGGTTCGGCTGGGTCGAATTTCTTGCCGCAAACCACATCAACCGCGATGGGGATGATTGCGCCGCGTGCGGTCATTTTGGTGATCAGCGCATTGGCGGTGTCAACCAAATCGTCTTCGCACAAAGACTTACCGACGTTATGACCTGTGGCTTTCAGGAAAGTATTCGCAATACCACCGCCGACAACCAACTGTTCGCACTTCTTAGACAAGGCTTCCAAGACGGTCAGTTTGGTGGAAACTTTAGAGCCGCCAACGATAGCCACCATTGGGCGAGCCGGGTTTGCCAATGCTTTGTCCAACGCCAGCAGTTCTTCAGTCAGCAACATGCCAGCGGCTGCGACTGGGGCAAACATACCTACGCCGTAAGTTGATGCTTCAGCACGGTGCGCAGTACCAAACGCATCCATCACGAATACATCACACAGGGCAGCGTATTTCTTGGCGGTTTCTTCAACGTTTTTCTTTTCGCCTTTGTTAACGCGGCAGTTTTCCAACACGACCAATTCGCCGTCAGCCACGTCAAAACCACCGTCAACCCAATCCTTGATCAAGCGCACGTCTGAACCCAAACGCGCTGCAATATTGTCAGCAACCGGTTTCAGGGAAACGGCTTCAGACCACTCGCCTTCGGTCGGACGACCCAAGTGAGAAGTCACCATGACTTTTGCACCCGCATCCATTGCGAACTTGATAGTCGCCATTGAAGCAGTAATACGTGCGTCGGAAGTTACTTTGCCGTCTTTGACAGGAACGTTCAGGTCGGAACGGATCAGAACACGTTTGCCCTTCAGATCCAGATCGGTCATTTTGATGAAAGCCATGTGGTGGAACTCCTTGCAGAAATCAAATCAGTCAAATAAAGCGCGGGGTGATTTATGTGACGGATCTGGGAAAGAGGGCGAGGGATTCCCCGCCCACCTCTTGAACCTTAGTTCGCTGCGACGTGCTCAACAAAGCGCAGCATGTTCGCGGTGTAGCCGTATTCGTTGTCGTACCAAGCCACGACTTTCACGAATGTGCCATCCAGCGCGATACCCGCTTCAGCATCGAAAATGGAAGAGAAGCCAACGCCACGGAAGTCAGTGGAAACCACTTTCTCGTCGGTGTAGCCCAACGTCTTGCTCATGTCGCCAGTGGTAGCTGCGTCTTTCATCGCTGCACAGATTTCAGCGTAAGTCGCTGCATTGTTCAGCTCAACAGTCAGGTCAACTACGGAAACGTCAGACGTAGGCACGCGGAATGCCATACCAGTCAGCTTGCCTTTCAGCTCTGGCAGAACAACGCCAACCGCTTTTGCAGCACCTGTAGAAGATGGAATGATGTTTTCCAAAATACCACGACCGCCGCGCCAGTCTTTCATGGAAGGGCCGTCAACAGTTTTCTGGGTAGCAGTTGCAGCATGAACGGTAGTCATCAGACCACGCTTGATGCCCCACTTGTCGTTCAGAACTTTTGCTACTGGAGCCAAGCAGTTAGTGGTGCAAGATGCCGCAGAAATGATCGCTTGACCTGCGTAAGTCGTGTGGTTTACGCCGTAAACGAACATTGGGGTAGTGTCTTTGGAAGGTGCAGACATAACCACTTTCTTCGCGCCCGCTTCGATGTGCTTTTGGCAGCCAGCGTCGTCGAGGAAGAAACCAGTGCATTCCAGCACGATGTCTACGCCGATGTCGCTCCACTTCAGGTTAGCAGGATCGCGTTCAGCAGTCAGACGTACTGTTTTGCCGTTTACGACCAAGTTGCTGCCTTCAACCGCAACGTCACCACCGAAACGACCGTGTACGGAGTCATACTTCAGCATGTATGCCAGATAATCAGGTGCGAGCAGGTCATTGATGCCCACTACTTCGATACCGGGGAAATCTTTTGCAATAGCGCGGAAAGCCATACGACCGATACGGCCAAAACCATTGATACCAACTTTAATTGTCATGAAGAACTCCTCGAAAATTAACCAGATAAAATAGTTGGCGACTTCCCTCCTCAGAAAAGCCGCCGGGTGTCATTTTGCTTACGCAACGCTATTGATAGCGTTCAGAACGTTGTCAACAGTGAAACCAAACTGCTTGAACAACTGATCCGCCGGTGCAGATTCGCCGAACGTAGTCATGCAAATGACCTTGCCGTTCAGACCCACGTACTTGTACCAAGCGTCACCGATGGCTGCTTCGACTGCAACGCGGGCAGTGACTGCGGCAGGCAATACGGATTCTTTGTACGCCGCATCTTGTGCATCGAATACATCGCAAGAAGGCATGGAAACCACGCGCACTTTCTTGTCAGATTTCGCCGCTGCTTGCATTGCCAATTCGACTTCAGAACCGGTAGCAATCACGATCACGTCCGGTGTGCCGTCGGTGTCTTTCAACACGTAGCCGCCTTTAGCGATGTTAGCAATCGTCGCCGCATCACGTACTTGATGTTTCAGATTTTGGCGCGAGAAAATCAAGGTGCTAGGGCCTTTGTATTCAATCGCATGTTTCCAAGAAACAGCAGTTTCTACCGCGTCACATGCACGCCAAACGGACATACGCGGGATCATGCGCAGCGTTGGGATTTGCTCAACTGGCTGATGGGTAGGGCCGTCTTCGCCCAGACCGATGGAGTCGTGAGTGTAAACAAAGATGCTTTGAATCTTCATCAACGCCGCCATACGCAGGGCATTACGCGCGTATTCGGAGAACATCAGGAAGGTAGCACCGTAAGGCAGCAAGCCGCCGTGCAATGCCATACCGTTCATGATCGCGCTCATACCGAATTCACGCACACCATAAGACAGGTAGTTGCCGCTGAAATCTTGCGCTTTGCCGTGGCCTGCACTGATGTGCTTGCTGGACTTGTTGAAAGTGTTGTTGGAAGGTGTCAGGTCAGCCGAGCCGCCGAGGAATTCCGGTAACAATGGTGCAAACGCATCCAGTGCATTTTTGGAAGCCACGCGCGTTGCAGGTGATTCAGCTTTTGCATCAATCGCCGCGATCGCTGCCGCAGATGCTTCAGCCCAGTTAGCAGGCAATTCGCCAGCCATACGACGTTTGAATTCAGCCGCTTCTGCTGGGTAAGCCGCTGCATAAGCTGCAAACGTGCCGTTCCATGCTTCTTCAGCCGCAGCACCCTTCGCTTTCGCATCCCAACCTGCGTAAACATTGTCAGGAATCGCAAACGGTTCAGCGTTAGTCCAACCCAATGCTTGGCGAGTCAGCGCGATTTCAGCGTCACCCAGTGGTGCGCCGTGGCAATCGTGTGAACCTGCTTTGTTCGGTGAACCAAAACCGATGGTGGTTTTGCAGCAAATCATCGAAGGCTTACCGGTTTCTGCTTTCGCTGCTTCAGTTGCTGCTTTGATCGCGTCAGCATCGTGACCGTCAACGCTCAGCACGTGCCAGCCGTAAGCTTCAAAACGCTTAGGGGTGTTGTCGGTGAACCAGCCATCGACTTCGCCGTCGATAGAGATATTGTTGTCGTCGTAGAAGCAAATTAGTTTGCCCAAGCCCATTGTGCCTGCGAAAGAACATGCTTCATGGGAAATACCTTCCATCAAGCAGCCATCGCCCAAGAACACGTAGCTGTAATGGTCAACAATGGTGTGACCCGGCTTATTGAATTGCGCGGCGAGGATTTTTTCAGCTAATGCCATACCGACAGCGTTGGTGATACCTTGACCGAGTGGGCCTGTGGTGGTTTCAACGCCCGGTGCATAACCGTACTCAGGGTGGCCTGGGGTTTTGGAATGCAATTGGCGGAACGCTTTCAGGTCGTCCATGCTCAGGTCGTAGCCAGTCAGGTGCAGCACGGAGTATGGCAGCATTGAGCCATGACCGTTGGACATGACGAAACGGTCACGGTTTGCCCAAGTAGGATTCTGTGGATTATGGGACATGAAATCGTTGTAGAGGACTTCGGCAATGTCTGCCATGCCCATCGGTGCGCCCGGATGACCGGAATTTGCTTTTTGTACGGCATCCATAGCCAAGACGCGGATTGCGTTAGCCAGCTCACGGCGTGTAGTCATTGACGGGTCTCCTGTAGTTTCAAGTTTGGATCAGCAGTGCCTTGTGAGTATTTATTATTCAGGCAGTATAAAGCTTTGTATTGTGTCGGACTTCCCCCTCAGGGGCAACTCTCCCTTGTTGGATAGATAAACTGTATCGTTTGGGTGAGTAATGGGCTATAAAGCCTGACGCTTTGGTTATTTTGCGGTAGCATTCACGCTTCACAACCAAGGATTGAACCATGCTGCTGATCCCCGCGATTGATTTGAAAGACGGCCAATGTGTGCGCCTGCGCCAAGGCCGTATGGATGACACCACTGTGTTTGCCAGCAACCCCGTCGATGTTGCCCAACGTTGGGTGGATGCGGGCGCACGCCGTCTGCACTTGGTCGATTTGAACGGTGCATTTGCAGGCAAGCCCGTGAATGGCGACGTGGTTCGCGCGGTCGCAGCACGTTTCCCGAATGTTCCGGTGCAAATCGGCGGCGGTATCCGCGATGCAGCCACCGTAGCGGCGTATCTGGAAGCGGGTGTGCAATATTGCATAATCGGCACAAAAGCGGTGCAAGAACCGCAATTCGTTATCGACCTGTGCCAGCAATTCCCCGGTCACATTATCGTTGGGATTGATGCGAAAAACGGCATGGTCGCCACCGACGGCTGGGCGGAAGTGTCTTCAGTTTCCGCGATTGAACTTGCCAAGCAGTTTGAGCAAGCCGGTGTCAGCGCGATTGTTTACACCGACATTGCCCGCGATGGCATGATGAAAGGCGTGAACGTGGAAGAAACCGCGAAACTTGCCGCCAGCATCAAGATTCCCGTCGTCGCCTCCGGTGGCGTGACCAATATGGATGACATTAAAGCCCTGTGCGCGGTGGAAGACCAAGGCATTATGGGCGCAATCCTCGGTCGGTCGATCTACGAAGGCACAATTGATCTGGCAGCCGCGCAACAATACGTCGATTCGGTGAAATAATTATGGGACTCGCCAAACGCATTATTCCCTGCCTTGACGTGAACAACGGTCGTGTCGTCAAAGGCGTGAACTTCGTTGACATCCGTGATGCGGGCGACCCGGTGGAAATCGCCGCCCGTTACAACCGCGAAGGCGCGGACGAAATCACCTTCCTCGACATCACCGCCAGTTCTGACAACCGCGATACTATCATCCACATGGTGGAAGCCGTGGCCTCGCAAGTGTTCATTCCGCTCACCGTCGGCGGCGGTATCCGCAAACCCGAAGACGTGCGCCGCATGTTGAATGCCGGTGCGGATAAAGTCGGGATTAACACCGCTGCGATTACCAACCCCGATTTGGTACGTGAATGCACCGACTATTTTGGGTCGCAATGCATTGTAGTGGCGATTGATGCCAAGCGCGTCAATGAACCGGGCGAACCGGATCGTTGGGAAGTATTCACCCACGGCGGGCGCAACCGTACCGGTATTGATGCGGTGGCATGGGCAGAAAAAATGGCGCAATACGGCGCGGGTGAATTGCTGGTCACGAGCATGGATCGCGATGGCACAAAAGTCGGTTTTGACCTCGGCTTAACCCGTGCAATTACTGACCGTGTGGGTATTCCGCTGATCGCTTCCGGCGGGGTGGGTAATTTGCAACATTTAGCCGATGGCGTACTCAAAGGCGGGGCGGATGCAGTACTTGCCGCGAGTATTTTCCACTTTGGTGAATACACCGTGGGTGATGCCAAACGCTATATGGCAGCCCAAGGCATTGAAATGAGGTTATAATCGCGTAATGAAACACGATACCGTACTCAACCAACTCGCTGAAGTGCTGGAAAGCCGCAAACAAGCTCCGGCTGATAGCTCTTATGTTGCTAAACTCTACGCCAATGGCTTGGATAGCATCC
The DNA here is from genome assembly GCF_017901175.1 of Thiothrix unzii. NCBI lineage: Bacteria > Pseudomonadati > Pseudomonadota > Gammaproteobacteria > Thiotrichales > Thiotrichaceae > Thiothrix > Thiothrix unzii. The sequence continues at coordinate 3,286,329 of NZ_CP072793.1, read as the reverse complement.
TAAAAAAAGTCGGTGAAGAAGCCACCGAAACCGTCATGGCAGCGAAAGACGGTGACAAAGATAAAATAGTGTATGAAGTCGCGGATTTGTGGTTTCATACACTGGTATTACTGGCGCAGCAGAACCTGCACCCCGACGACGTGCTCAATGAACTCGCGCGACGTTTCGGCATGTCAGGTCTGGTAGAAAAAGCCAATCGACACTCCTAAATTGGAAGGATAAGCAACCATGCATTTTAGCCCACTACAATTGATCCTCGTCTTAGTCATTGTCATTCTGCTGTTTGGCACCAAAAAATTACGCAATATGGGCGGCGATTTAGGCGAAGCCTTCAAGAATTTCAGAAAAGCAGTCAAAGACGGCGATGATGCCGAAACACAAAAAGATGTTGCTGTGCAGAAAGTTGACCAACAGCCACCAGCACAGCCCATCCCACAAGGTCGAGTCATTGATTCGGAAGCCAAGGAAAAGGATAAGGTCTAAAGCGCAGCCTAAACCATGTTTGAAAGCAGTTTTCTCGAAATGCTCCTCATCGGTGTCGTTGCCTTATTGGTAATCGGCCCCGAACGTTTGCCGACCGTAGCACGCACCATTGGGCGATGGATTGGTAAAGTCCGGCGTTTCGTTGCCAATACACGCGCCAGTGTTGAGCGCGAGCTGCATACCGAAGATTTACGTGAAATGCTATTCCGACAGGAAGAGGAAATGCGCAATTTGCGGATCATGATGCAAGAAAAGACCGACTCGGTACGCAAGGAATTAGAGCAGCATGACAAACCCCAGCAGTGATAATTCCGCTCAGGATGCAGGTTTTAAGGCGGTTTTAGAACATTTGTTTGAATTGCGTGACCGTCTATTACGTATAGTCATTGCGATTGTCGCCGTTTTCATTCTGCTATCCCCCTTCGTTCAAGATCTATACAACTGGTTATCCGATCCGCTGATACGCCATTTACCCGAAGGCGAGAAATTGATTGCTATCGGGGTAGCGTCACCGTTTTTGATTCCGTTTAAACTAGCACTGATGGTGGCGTTTATTGTGACGTTGCCGTATACCTTTTATCAAATTTGGGGGTTTATCGCTCCCGGTTTATACCAACATGAAAAACGCTTAGTAACGCCCCTGTTGTTGTCTAGCGTGGGATTATTTTACGCGGGCATGGCTTTTGCCTATTACCTAGTGATCCCCATGATCTCTAAGGCTGCGGTGGCTTTTGCACCAAGCAACGTCACCCCGACACCCGATATTGCTGCTTATCTGGATTTTACCGTTGCCATGTTTCTGGCGTTTGGCCTGAGCTTTGAAACGCCAGTTGCCACTATTCTGCTGATTAGCATGGGCGTGGTTAGTGTTGAAACGTTAATCAAGGCACGTCCGTACATCATTGTCGGGGCATTTGTCATTGCGATGTTTTTAACACCGCCGGATGTAGTATCACAAGTGTTAATGGCTGTGCCTATCTGGTTGTTGTTTGAACTGGGTTTGTTATTAAGTCGCGTCTTTAGTAAACATTTTTCACGCTTCCAAGCCGAAAAAACGGCGTATGAGGCGCAGACAATAGCTAATGATGTGCCCGCCATCACCGCCACTGGCGTTGTTGCAACAACCGCAGCAGCAGGCGCGGCAGCCGCAACGTGGGAAGATACGCAGTACACTTACGAAGAAACAGTCGATGTGCAGTCCACCGATCACGAGGAATTTCGCCCCTTGACCGAGGCAGAAATGGAAGCGGAACTGGAACGCATGGATGAAGAGTTCAAGCGGCTTGAAGACAAATTCCGCAAAGAAGCTGAAGACCCGTCCAAAGGGGAGTAACCACTGATAAGGCGTTTAGCATGTTAAAATTAGGCAGAAACAACCTGCTGCGGGTGGTGAAAACAACCAGCTTTGGCGTTTACCTCGACGGCGCGAATTACGGCGAAATTCTGCTACCTAAACGTTACGTACCAACCGACTGTCAAATTGACAGTTGGCTGAAAGTGTTCGTTTATCTGGATTCGGAAGACCGCTTAATCGCCACTACCGAAACCCCAAAAGCGCAAGTCGGCGAGTGTGTCAGCCTAAAAGTGGTCGATACCAACCGTTTTGGCGCGTTTTTAGACTGGGGTTTGCCGAAAGATTTGCTGGTTCCACGCCGTGAGCAAGCGCAGCCGATGCAAGTCGGGCAATCTTATGTGGTGTACGTCCATGTTGATGCGCCCAGCGAAAGCATTATTGGTTCTTCGCGGCTGGAATTATTTCTCAATGAAATCGGCAGCGATTTTAGCCCACGCCAGGCAGTGGATTTGCTGATTTACGAACGCACCGAGCTGGGCTTTAAAGCGGTGATTAATAACACGCACTTAGGCTTATTGTATGCCAATGAGGTGTTTCAACCGCTGAGTGTGGGACAACGCCTGAAGGGTTACATTAAAGCGGTACGTACTGATTACAAAATCGATTTAATGCTGCAATTACCCAGCGCGGTAGCACACGATGCTGTGGCCACGAAAATTCTTGAGCATTTACGCGCACGCGGCGGCAGTTCTAACTTCACGGATAAAAGCTCACCCGAAGCGATTTACCAAGAATTTCAGGTAAGCAAGGCGCATTTCAAACGCGCGATTGGCTTGCTGTACAAACAACAACTGATTGTTATTGCTAAAGACGGTATTCGTTTGACGGGTATCTAAAAGATAAATACCCCCGCTGTGACACGGGGGTTAGAGGAGTCGAAACATGGTCAGGCATCTTGTTATTATTGATGTTTAAGCCTGCTCTCTGCTTCTTGGGGCTTGCTGATAAATTCTATTTTGCTGTTAAGCTGTTCTGACTGAGAGACATATTGCAACCCCCATGCCAACCTCAGAAAACAAATTAACCTTTTGATAAATATAGACTTATAAAAAACAGCCAAGCAACCCTACGCTAGCTGTCACTAGCAAAGCTGTCAGAAAACGACACGTACTTGTCACTGTTGACCTAAACGCAGCATTGCTTCTTGTGCGTATCCCAGCCCTTGAGTCGCCGCACGCTGATACCACTGACGGGCTTGAGTAAGGTCGTGTGGTATACCCCGCCCGTTTTCATACATCCACCCCAAATTAAACTGCCCATAGGGGTTGCCTTGCTCCGCCGATTTGCGGAACCACTTGACGGCTTCGCTATCATTACGCGGCACACCGTTACCGCTTTCGTATTTCCAACCCAAATTGTTTTGCACATAGGGATCTTCGGATTGCAAATCCAGAATGATTTCATTTGTCGGGGTTGGAACAGGGGAAGTCGGTGGGGATTCATTCGCCGACACAGAGAACACTACCAAGAAGGCAAGCAACGGAAATTTACTCATAAGATGACACTCCAAAACACGCAAGGAATAGTGAGTGTAGTTCAACTTTTAAGCACTAGCTAAAAAATAAGCAACTTATTTGCTAACTTTTACAGCAATAAAATCCATCGTCCTACCCTGATCAGCGTGCACGTTATTGCAGACCGACCGCTACAACCGCTAGGATTGCCTTATTTACATGAAATCCTCAACCCCATGACCGAATACCTGCAAATTGACAATGAAGCCGCCATGTTAGCCTTGGGTGCAACGTTAGCGGCACGCTTCCCACACGGCGGATTGATTACCTTGCACGGTGACTTGGGCGCGGGTAAAACCACCTTAGTTCGCGGTTTATTACGGGCGTTAGGGCACGAAGGTATTGTGAAAAGCCCGACCTACACCTTGGTCGAACCGTATTCGTTGGCAGATTTAAGCGTTTACCACTTCGATTTATACCGCCTCACCGACCCGGAGGAGTTGGAGTACATGGGTATCCGCGATTATTTGCGCCCCGATGCCTTATGTTTAGTGGAATGGCCGGAACAAGCAGGAAACAGTTTACCAAAAGCAGATTTGCAAGTGTTTATTCACCACGCAGGCGATTCGCGTCGCGTTGAAATCAAATAATTCCATTACTATCATATTCTTATGTAAACTTCATAAAAATTCACTTGAAATAGTGCCCGACACCATGAATACTTAATGGTAGTTAGCACCGTTTCGGGCAGAATGCAGAGCAAAATGCTCACAAATCAATCATCTGGTGTTTGAGAAACGCACTCATGGATAGCAATCACGTAACGCGGAGAGGTTTTCTCCTCAAACTAAGCCATTTAGCCAGTGTCATCGCGACCGGAATAGCCGTACCCAGTACGCTACTCGCCGCCGTCAACGGGCGATTGACCGGCGCAAAACTGGAAGGCACACCCGGACAAATCACATTTTCCCTATTGCTGGATGAGCCGGTAGAACACAAAGTATTTACCCTGAATGATCCTAATCGGGTCGTCATTGACCTGTTGAACACGCGCTTATCAGGGCAACTCAAGCAAGGCGCACACGAACGCTTCCCCGTCACTGGCATCCGTTACGCAGAACGCCCCGAAGGTCATTTGCGGGTGGTCTTGGATGTTGCTGAAAACGTGAGTGTAAAATCCGCAATGCAGGCCGAAGGCAGCCAAAACACCTTACAAGTTAGCATTCAAGGTTCCGGTAATGTGCCGCCACCGCCGCCGAAAAGCGAGCCTGCGATTGAAAAGAAAAAGGTTGCAGCCCCACCAGAAGCCGTTCCTGAAAAAAAACCCAGAGACAAACCCGTCACGTCGGAACCGCCACGCAGTAAATTTATCGTGGTAATTGACCCCGGACACGGCGGTAAAGATCCCGGTGCGGTTGGCAGTAACGGTACGCGCGAAAAAGACGTAGTGCTGGAAGTTGCACGTAAACTCAAAACCCGTATCAATCAAGAAAAGGGCATGAAAGCTGTATTAACCCGCGACAGCGATAGCTTTATTCCACTGCGCCAGCGCATGGAATTTGCCCATCAGCAAAAAGCCGATTTATTCATTTCGGTACACGCAGATGCCAACCCCAATGCGCGTGTCAACGGTTCTTCGGTCTATATTCTGTCCGAAACGGGCGCGTCCAGCGAAGCTGCACACTTACTGGCAGAAAGCGAAAACTCTTACGAACTCAAATTTGGTGAACACCGCCTGCAAGACACCAATACCCGCCTTGCTTCGGTGCTGCTGGATTTGAGCCAAAGCGCGATGATGGAACGCAGTTTAGATCTTGCTAAAGGGGTGTTAAGCGAACTTTCCAAGGTCAACAACCCATTGCGTCGTCGGGTTGAAAGTGCGCGTTTCGTGGTGTTACGTTCCCCCGAAATTCCTTCGATGTTGGTGGAAACCGCGTTTATCAGTAACCCCACCGAAGAACGCCGCTTACGCACCGCCGAATACCAGCAAAAACTGGCGGCTGCGATGTTTAAGGGGGTGAAACGCTATCACCTTGCTTACAGCGCGAACCGCAACCGCGCTAACGCTTAACTCGATTAAGCTAAACGCGCTAAAGGCAAGCATTCGGGTCGGTAAGGCGAATGCGCTTGCACTTGTGCCATGTATTGCGCCACGGCATCACGCTCATACGCGGTATGACGCGCAATCGCGGCATACAACGCATCATCCCGCAACCAGTGACTAGAGCGCGTTAAGGTTGGCACAAAACCACGCGGTACTTTGTGTTCACCTTGCGCTCCGGGTTCAAACACCTGCAAGCCGTGACGAATGCAATACTCAATACCTTGGTAATAACACGCTTCAAAGTGCAGACTGTCGACATACTCGGTGCAGCCCCAATGCCGCCCATACAAACGGCTGGCACTGCGGAACATTAACGAACCAGCAATGCATTCGCCCGCTGCATTATCCGCCATAACCAACACCACTTGTGCGCCCAACACCTGCGCCATTGCCTGAAAAAAACCGACATTCAGCGTCGGCACACCCCACTTACTTTCAAACGTGTGTCGGTAAAAAAACGCAAATTGCTCCCAATCTGCCGCACTCGCACTATGACCATCCAGTAGACGTAACTGCACCCCGGCATCCTGCACTTTACGCCGCTCTTGCTTGAGGTTTTTGCGCTTTTTAGCAGTCAACGTTGCCAAAAAATCATCAAAACAAGTGTAATCTTGGTTATACCAGTGAAACTGGCAATCATGGCGGGTTAATAAGTCCTGCTGTTGCAACCACTCCTGTTGCTCACTCACCGCAAACAAACAATGAAAGCTGCTGGCCTGTAACGCCTCCGCCACTTGGGTCACAGCGGAAAGTAACAGCGGGTACAATTCCGCTTCGCGCCCTGCTTGCACCAAGCAACGTTGCCCACTCGCCGGAGTGTAGGGAATCGCCGAGACCAGTTTGGGGAAATAACGCAAGCCCTGTTGTTGGTAAGCGTTTGCCCACGCCTGATCAAACACGAATTCACCGTAGGAATTGTGCTTTTCGTACAACGGCATCGCCGCCACCAATTCCGTCCCTTCAAACACTGCAATGTGACGCGGCAACCAGCCGAACTTTTCCCCGACACAACCGTGATGTTCAAGTGCAGCTAAAAAACCGTGCTGTAGAAATGGGTTGGCATCCTGCACCAGTGCGTTCCACTGCTGAGGATTAATGACATCAATTGAAGACAGAATTTGAATTTGCATGAGCGGATAGTATGCCCATCAACTGAAGCGGACAATTTCCCCTGTCAGCCCCTGGCGGATTTCCGTAGGTTGAGCCTGTCCACCCACAGGTGCGTCCACAATACCATCCAGCAACGTACCAAATTGCGCAGCTACGGCTTGCGCATCACGAGCAGGGGGTAGGGTGCTCAAATTGGCACTGGTGGAAATCAACGGGTGTCCTAAACGCAAACACAATGCACGGCAGGTGGGATGTGCGCTGACGCGTACCGCCAGCGTGTCATGTTCGCCCCGAATTAGCGGTGAAACGTGTGGTTGTGCGGGTAAAATCCACGTCACCGCACCCGGCCATGTTGCCATGACCCGCGCGTGCGTTACGCTATCGAGGGGTAATAAATACGGTGCAAGCTGGTCAAAATCCGCCGCAATCAAAATCAAACCTTTGTGTGCAGGGCGTTGTTTGAGGGTTAATACTCGCTGCACCGCTGCCAGTTGCGCCGGATCACATCCTAAACCATAAACGGCTTCGGTGGGGTAAGCAATCACCCCACCGCGCTGTACCGCTTGAATACACGCTTCAAATGCCGCTGTCATGGTGTCTTCGAGGATTTACTCGCGGGTTTTTTAGGAGCTGCCTTTTTGGTGGTCGCTGTCTTGGCAACTGCTTTTTTCACCGGCGTTTTCTTCGCCGCTGGCTTGGCTTCGGCTACTGGCGTTGTGTCATCTGCACTGGCTTTTTTAGCAGCGGTTTTCTTGGCAGGCTTTGCCGGAGTCGCCGCCGCAATCAAGGCTTGGCACTCTTCCAACGTAAGGCTATCAATGTCACGATCCTTGGGCAGTTTCGCATTGATCTTACCTTGTTTGAGGAATGGCCCCCAACGACCTTTAATGACTTGCAAACCATCACCGAAATCACGCAGCAATTTTTCCGCATCCTTTTGCTTTTTCTCAGCAATCAACTCCAACGCCCGTTCCAACGTTAGGGTGTAAGGATCATCCTGCTTGCCTAATGAAGCGTACTCGCTGCCGTATTTCACGTAAGGCCCGAAACGCCCGACATTGGTGCTAATCGCTTTGCCTTCGGCATTTTCCCCTAAATGGCGTGGCAATTTAAACAGCTCCAACGCCTGTTCAAAGGTAATGCTATCCATCTTCATACCCGGACGCAGGCTGGCGAATACTGGCTTTTCTTCATCGTCTTTGGAGCCAATTTGCACAAAAGGCCCGAAACGTCCCATCCGTACTGACATCGGTTTGCCGGACGCAGGGTCAACCCCCAATTCGCGTGATTGCAATACGTCGCTGCGGTTTACGCTGCCCATCTTTTCATCGACTAATTGATGAAACGGCTGCCAAAACGCATCCATCACCGGAACCCAAGTCTTTTCGCCGCGAGAAATCTCATCCAATTGATCTTCGAGATTCGCGGTAAACGCATAATCCACGTATTGCGGGAAATGCTCCGTCAGGAAACGGTTAACAATGCGCCCAATATCGGTTGGGGTAAAACGCCGCATTTCCAGTTCCACGTATTCACGCGACAGCAACGTGGAAATAATGCTGGAATAGGTGGAAGGGCGGCCAATACCAAACTCTTCCAACGCTTTTACCAACGATGCTTCCGAATAACGTGGCGGTGGTTCGGTAAAATGCTGATCCGCGTTAATATCAAGCAAAGTAATCCGTTCACCTTCAACCAACGGTGGCAACGCATTGTCTTTCTCGTTTTCGCGGTCGTCCAAACCTTCTTCGTAAACGCTCAAGAAACCGGGGTCACGCACCGTCGAACCGGTGGCACGGAAAAAGCTCCCGGCAGTCGCGGTCAAATCCGCTGCTACCGTATCGAACGTCGCGAAAATCATCTGGCACGCTACAGTGCGCTTCCAGATCAAATCGTACAGCTTAAACTGTTCCTCGCTCAAAAACGCCTTCACGCTTTCCGGGGTACGCAAGGCGGAAGTCGGGCGCACCGCTTCGTGGGCTTCCTGTGCGTTTTTGGACTTGGTTTTGTAAAAGTTCGGGGTTTCCGGCAATTTACTACTGCCGTAACGTTGCCCAATTAACTCGCGCAATTCCGTTACGGCTTCGTTTGCCAACGATACCGAGTCAGTACGCATATAGGTAATCAAACCCACCGTACCGCCACTGCCCAAATCAATCCCTTCGTACAATTGCTGGGCAATCCGCATAGCGCGTTGGGTTGAAAAGCGCAATTTACGCACCGCTTCCTGCTGCAAGGTGGAAGTCGTAAACGGCGGGGAAGGGTAACGCTTGCGCTGTTTTTTCTCGACCTTGGTGACTAACAAACTGCCTTGCGCGGCTTGCAATAAACGTTCGCGCAACGCTGTCGCTTGTGCTTCATTATTAATGTCAAACTGATCAAGCTTGTTGGCATCCAAGGTGTGTAAACGTGCGCTAAACGCCTGCGCGTCTTTTTCATTGTGCGCAGTCATCGTCCAGTATTCTTGGGTAACGAAGCGTTCAATTTCTTCCTCACGCTCCACAATCAAGCGCAATGCCGGGCTTTGCACCCGTCCTGCTGACAAGCCTTGTTTAATCTTACGCCACAGCAACGGCGACAAGTTAAAGCCCACCAAGTAATCCAGCGCGCGCCGCGCTTGCTGCGCATCCACCAAGTCATACGCCAGTTCACGCGGATTGCCTATCGCTTCTTGAACCGCACGTTTGGTAATTTCGTGGAAGACTACCCGATGCACCGTTTTATTTTTTAACGCACCACGTTCTTGCAACAATTCATGCAAATGCCAAGAAATGGCTTCACCTTCCCTGTCCGGGTCAGTCGCCAAATATAAGGTATCAGCTTTTTTTAATGCCCGCGCAATTGCATCGACATGCTTCTGGTTGCGGTCGATAATTTCATAGCGCATAGCATACCCATTCTCAGGGTCTACCGCGCCTTCCTTCGGTATTAGGTCACGCACATGACCATAAGAGGCAAGGACTTCAAAGCCCGGCCCCAAATACTTTTGGATTGTTTTTCCCTTCGCCGGAGATTCGACGATGACCAGATTTTCGCTCATTATTTATGTGTGCAGGCCAAGACTGCCTGTATCCTGATTTATCACAGGGCGCATTTTATCCCCGGAAACGCTCCAAAAGTAAAGCACTGTCACTAGGAAGGGTAGAAATTGACAGTTTTTGGACGCAAAAAGCCCCATGATCACGAAACGATTCGACCAAGTGTATCAATTCCCAGACAAGGCGGCGGTGGCAAAACCACTTTTTACGCCCGTCTAACCTAGACTTCAGAGATAGGATTTTTAAACCACGACAAGGAGTCGTATTGTTATGAATACACAAGGAATTGGCTGTCATGCCAGCGCACTAGGAAATATCGCTGCTAGTCGCCAGCCAGAATCTTCTGGTAGCGTTCAACAATTTGAAGATGCATTAAAAGGCACACAAAGCAGCCGATGTGGCAGTGCGCAAAGCGGATCCGATCAAACCGATGCATCAATTGAGGGGCAAAATGATTCGCTATCACAACTACAAGATATGCTGAAAATGCTCATGCCATTACTACAAGATATGGTGGCAAACCTGCAAAAAACAGAAACGACGACTTCCAACAATCAAAATTCAGTATCCAATTTCGGACAACAACAGCAAGAGAACAGTCAATGCGAAGCTTGTAACGCTTAACGGCGTGAATCATTGCACTAAAGGGGAGAAGCTTGCTTCTCCCCTTCAACGATCTACTTGCCGATGCAAAACGAACTAAAAATCTCGCCTAACAAATCATCCGGCGTAAACCGCCCCGTAATCTGTCCCAAAGCATCCTGTGCGGTACGCAACTCTTCCGCCATCAATTCGCCCGCATTGAATTCACGCAACTGATACTCCGCCCGTTCCACCGCTGCCTGAGTTTCTGCCAATGCCTGCAAATGCCGCCGCCGCGCGATGAAGGTATCTTCCGCCTCGCCCTGATAGCCCATCCGGGTTTTCAGCTCGGCACGTAAGGCATCAATCCCCAGCGACTGTTTGGCGGAAATATACAGGTGTTCGCCTTGCTTGCCGGGTTGCTTGCCGCTTAAATCGACTTTGTTATGCACGGTAATGCGCGGCAGGTGAGGGGGTAAGCGTGCCAGAATGTCCGCATTTTCCGGTTCATCATGGCGGGTATCATCCACCAACAACAGAATCAAATCCGCTTTAGCAATTTCCGCCCATGCGCGTTCAATGCCAATCTTTTCCACCGGATCATCACTTTCGCGCAAACCTGCGGTATCGACAATGTGCAGCGGCATTCCGTCAAGGTTAATGCGTTCGCGCAACACATCGCGGGTGGTTCCGGCAATTTCGGTGACAATCGCGGTTTCCTGCCCCGCCAATGCATTCAGCAAACTCGACTTACCCGCGTTGGGTCTGCCCACAATCACCAGATGCATCCCGTCACGCAATAAGCTGCCTTGCCGTGCTTTCAGGAAAATCGTGTGTAATTGCTGTTTAATGCTTTCCAGCCGGTTAGTCACCGCGACATCCGCCAGAAAGTCGATTTCCTCATCGGGGAAATCCAACGCGGCTTCCACATACACCCGCAATTCGATTAAGCCCGTGAGCAACACATTCACGGCAGTGGAAAATTCACCCTGCAAAGAACGCAATGCCGACCGCGCTGCCTGTTCCGACCCCGAATCAATCAAATCGGCAATCGCTTCCGCTTGCGCCAAATCCAGCTTGTCGTTTAAGAAAGCACGTTCGGAAAACTCGCCGGGGCGAGCCAACCGCGCACCCAATTCCACGCAACGTTTGAGCAGCATATCCAGCACCACCGTGCCTCCATGCCCTTGCAGCTCTAACACGTCTTCGCCAGTGAATGAATGTGGGGCAGGGAAATACAGCGCGATACCGTCATCCAACGCCGCGCCATCGGCAGCTTTAAACAAACGGTGAACCGCTTTACGCGGGGAGGGCAGAGAGCCAAGGATACCAAGGGCAAGCTCAGGAACAAGCTTGCCGGAAAGCCGGATAATCCCGACCCCACCGCGCCCCGGCGGCGTGGCTACGGCAGCGATGGTGTCAGGATTGTTCCACATGAAACATTAACCTCTTAGGCGTGTCCCACAATTTTCTTATTGATGAACCATTGCTGGGCAATCGACAATGCGTTATTGACCACCCAGTACAACACCAGACCCGCCGGGAACCACAAGAACATTACCGTGAAAATAATCGGCATGAACTGGAAGATTTTCTGCTGCATCGGATCAGCCGGTGGCGGATTAAGTTTTTGCTGCAAAAACATCGACGCACCCATAACCAGCGGTAGCACGAAGTACGGATCCATAATCGACAAATCTTTGTACCACAGCAACCACGGAGCTTGGCGCAATTCCACGCTTTCCAACAGTACCCAGTACAAGCCCATGAACACCGGAATCTGGATCAAAATTGGTAAACAACCACCCAGCGGATTGATTTTTTCCTTGCGGTAAATTTCCATCATGGCTTTTTGCTTAGCTTGTGCATCATCCGCGTAACGCTCGTTAATTTCTTTGAGCTTCGGTGATACCGCTTTCATTTTCGCCATCGACTTGTAACTCATTGCCGATGGGTAGAAAAACGCCAATTTGATCAATACCGTGAGGAAAATAATCGTCCAACCCCAGTTGCCGACGACGTTATGGATCATCTGCATCAGCCAGAAAATCGGCTTGGAAATGAAGGCGAAAATACCGTAATCGACGGTTAAATCCAGACCGGTAGCAATGCTTTCCAACATGTCTTGGTCTTTAGGCCCGACATAAAAATCCGATTTAAACACCCCGGTTGCACCCGGCGCGACTTGCTGAGCAGCACTACGCATCCCCAACACATAGCCTTTCACGCCTTGGTTTTGGCTCACCATGCTGTAGTACTGGGTTTCTTGATCTTGCTGCGGAATCCACGCACTCAGGAAATAATGCTCCTGCATCGCCACCCAGCCACCATTGACGGTTTCATTGACTGGCTTTTCATCCAGATCGTCAAATGACAACTTGGTGTATTTGCCGTCGTGGAAATACGCGCCACCGACATACGCTTGCACCCCACTCAACAAGCTGCCCGCGTTTGCCGCGTAACCGTGTTTGAGCTGACGGTATTCAGTACCGCTCCAAATGCTAGTGGATTGGTTGTTAACTTCGTGTTCAACGTTAACCAAAAAGCTACCGCGCTTGAACACAAAACGCTTGGTGACAGTAACGCCATTCGCACCTTGCCAAGTGAGCGGCACTACCAATTCATTTTGTCCGTCCGCTAAGGTGTAATCCGTTTGCGCCGCTGTGTAAGTCGCCAAATGATCCGGGGCTAAGGTTTTAGCATCGCCACCCTCAACCACCTGATGTTGCAGACCGGATTGCGCGACGTAGTTACGTCCGTTCAAATCCAGAATTCTGACGGGCTTATCCGGGGTATCCAGACTGATGGGGTAGGTGGGTAAATCCGTTTCCAGAATTTCACCACCACGGGTGTTAATGCGCAACACCAAGGTATCGGTACGCACTGTCACCGTTTGCCCTGCAACACCGTTTTCGGCAACAGGCACATTAGCCGTTTGACCGGGTACTGCGGCACTACCTTGTGCAGGCACTTCCTGCGTTGCACTACCGCCATTACTGGCTGGGGTACTGACACTGCTGGTAGTAGGGGTTACGGGTTTAGGGGCATGATCTTGCTGCCATGTTGTCCATACCAAAAACAGCATGAATAACAAGGTGAGATAAAGGAAAGGACGTTGCGAATCCATGGGTAATGCAATCCGGTTATTGGCGGTTAGGGGAGGGCAGTCTCATTGGGTTTGCCCAGCCCGGCAGAGTATAGCTTGTGCAGGCGCAACCATAAACCTTCCAATTGCTGGAAAAGCTCAAAATTGCTCATAGTCAGCACTTCGGAACGGCACATGATCACCAAATCAACCGCAGGCAGCGTACTTTGATGATGGCGAAAACTTTCACGCACCAGTCGCCGGATACGATTACGCTCGTGCGCTCGCCGTAAGGCTTTTTTAGCAATGGCCATCCCCAAACGCGGAAAGCCGACCGTGTTAGCGGCGGCTCTGGCATTCAGACCATTGGCGTGCAGGCGTTTACCGTGTTGGAACACTCGCTGGAATTCAACCCCACGAGTCAGGCGCACTTCACGCGGAAAGCCTGTTATTCCTGATTGACCTGCATTCAAAATCTTATGGGATCAGGCGTGCACGGCCTTTCGCACGGCGAGCACTCAAAATTTTACGACCATCAGCAGTTGCCATGCGTGCACGGAAACCGTGAGTACGGGCGCGGTGGATTTTGCTCGGTTGAAAGGTTCTTTTCATGACAGGTCACCAGTTAATTCAGTAAATCAGTTGCTCGTTCTGCCCCAGAAGTTTTTCTGTGTGCACGGGCAGCCAAAAAGGTGAGGCACATTAAGGGATTGCGTCTATTTTGTCAAGCAAGCGATGAAGACTTGGCGATAGCTTGTGCTTGTGGATAACTCCGTAGCCCGTCTATAATTAGCCGTTCCAATGCAACCCGTACCACCCGTTTCAACCACCTTGGAACCCTTCCCTTATGCTCTGGCAACAATGCTTACAACAACTGCAACAGGAAATCCCTGATCACGAAATCAACACTTGGTTACGTGCCTTACATGCGGTAGAAAATCGTCAGGCGTTATACCTGCTCGCACCGAATACCATTGTATTACAACAAGTTCATGAACAATATTTGCCACGTATTTTGTTTCATGCGCGGATTTTAAGTGGGCATCAAGATTTTGATGTGCTGTTACAAATCGGCTCATCCACCCCAACCACTCCACGTAACCTCAATGGCAAGAGCAGCAACGCACCGCTGGAGGTTTTGAGCATTCGCGAGCAAAGTCCGCCGAATCAACTGAGCAGTGCGGCACTGGCAAAATTGGCAAATCCCGCCCCAGTCAGTGAGCGTTTCTCCAATACATTAAACCCACGGATGAGCTTTGCCAATTTCGTGCAAGGCAAATCGAACCAGTTGGCCTGTGCCGCCGCGCAACAAGTGGGGGAACGCGATGATAGCGGTTACAACCCTTTATTCATTTACGGCGGCGTAGGCTTGGGTAAAACCCACTTGATTCACGCCATTGGCAATTTGATCCTGGAGCGTGACCCCGGAGCCAAGGTCATCTACGTCTACGCGGAACGTTTCGTGAATGACATGATTTCCGCCATCCGCAATTCCCGTATGGAAGAATTCAAACAGCACTATCGCAGTGTGGATGCATTATTGATTGACGATATTCAATTCATTGCCGGTAAAGACCGCTCAATGGAAGAATTTTTCCACACCTTCAACGCCCTTTTGGAAGGCCAGAAACGCATTATCATTGCCGGTGATCGCTTCCCGCGTGATTTGGAAGGTATTGAAGACCGTCTAAAAACCCGCTTCAACTGGGGCTTGACCGTACAAATTGAAGCCCCGGATCTGGAAACCCGTGTCGCCATCTTACGCAAAAAGGCCGAAGATTCCGGGTTGCGCTTGCCCAACGATGTGAGCTTTTTCATTGGGAAACGCTTCCACTCCAATATCCGTGATTTAGAAGGCGCGTTGCAACGGGTGATTGCCAGTATGCGCTTGAAGTGCGTGACTCAGATTACCCTTGATTTTGTACAAGACGCGCTACGTGACCAGTTAGCCAGCCAAGACAAAATGGTGTCGATTGCCAATATAAAAAAAAGCGTGGCGCAGTACTACAATATTCGGATTACTGACATGGATTCACAGCGGCGCAATCGCTCAGTGGCACGTCCTCGGCAAATCGCCATGGCTTTAGCTAAGGAATTAACCAACCACAGTTTGCCAGAAATTGGCGAAGATTTTGGCGGACGTGATCACACCACGGTATTACACGCACAACGTAAAGTAGCGGAATTACGTGACTCTGATCCCAAGCTGGAAGAAGACTATCGCATCCTGTTACGCACGCTAACAAGCTGAGGACAGACAACCGAATAACCACCGGAGTAAGGTGTGGATAACAGGTGGATGGAATTCTATCCACAGGTAACAGACAAATTACCCGAAACTATCCACAGGCTTTCTCCACAACCCAATCTCGGTAAATTGGCAAAGTAAATCAGTTAGCTATGAAAAGTATCCACCGTAACTGCCTTGCTTTATTATGACTACTAACTTTTATATATAAGATAGAATCTAATGAGACTGACACAGACCCGCGAAAATCTGCTTGAATCGCTCCAATCTACTTTGGGTGCGATTGAAAAACGTCATACGGCTCCTATTCTGGAAAACGTGTTGTTACGGATTGAAGGTACGCGCTGTTTCTGGCGAGGAACCGATCTGGAACTGGAGATAGCGACCCATAGCCTGATCATGGATGGTGCTGACGGTGAAATCACCCTACCCGCCCGTAAGCTGGCTGACATTTGTAAATCGTTACCGGCAGAAAGCATTGTCAATCTCGAAATTCAAGCCGACAAACGCGCCCGCTTAACCTCAGGCCGGAGTCGTTTTGAACTGGCTACCCTACCCGCGAGTGAATTCCCAGAGCTGGAAGACATTGGTGAATTACAAAGCTTTGAATTACCGGAAAACCAGTTTAAGCATTTGTTAGAGCGCACCGCGTTTGCCATGGCTAACCAAGACGTGCGTTATTACCTCAATGGCATGTTATTGGAAGTCACCGAAGAAGGTGTGCGCACGGTTGCTACGGATGGTCATCGTTTAGCCCTGTGTTTCTTCCCTATGGCGTTGCCAGCGATTACCCAGCCACGACAACTGATTATCCCGCGTAAGGGCGTGTTGGAGCTTTCACGGCTGTTAAAGGCCGATTCTCAAGTGCCTATCCAGATTCAATCCAGCCAAAACCATTTACGGGTGCAATTGGACAACTTACGCTTTACCACGAAATTGATTGACGGGCGTTACCCTGACTACCGCGCTGCTGTGCCACCAAGTGGGCAGGTGCAAGTCGATTTGGATCGTAAAACCTTCAAAGACATGCTGAATCGCGTCGCCATTTTGTCCAATGAGAAGTTTCGTGGGGTGCGTTTATCGCTGCATGATCACGTATTGCAGGTTCAAGCCCACAATCCTGAGCAAGAAACTGCTACGGATGAATTGGATGTGAATTACGCGGGGAAAGAATTTAGCATTGGTTTCAACGTGACTTACCTGCTGGATGCGGTGAATCATTTGCAAGGTGAAACCCTATGCCTGCATTGCAATTCACCAGAAAGCAGTGCGTTACTCACCGACCCTGACGATGAAAGCGTGCGTAACGTTATTATGCCCATTCGCCTGTAAGCCCCGGTACGCAAGCGCATGTGGTTAAGCCGGGTCAGCGTTGAACATTGCCGCGTGGTTACTCATGCGGAGCTGACTTTGGCGGAACGGGTCAACGTGCTGTACGGCGATAATGCCTCCGGCAAGTCCAGCGTGCTGGAAGCCTTGAGTGTATTGTCACGCGGGCGTTCGTTTCGTACCCCGCGTATTGCCGAATTGATTAGCCGGGGGGAAACTGAACTCACTGTTGCTGCGACAGTGGAAAACGGTTTATCCGGTGCGCGTTACCCCTTGGGCATCAGCAAAAGCGTGGCGGATACGCGCATTCGTATTAACCACGCGGATGTTCCGCAGCAAGCCGAACTCAGCAGCCACGTTCCCCTCACCCTGATTCACCCCGGCTCAGTAGAACTGGTCACGGGTAGCCCGACTGCACGACGCGCGTTTCTCGACTGGATTGCGTTTTACCGTTTTGCCGATTTCAACACCGCATGGCGGCAGTATCAGCGGGTGTTGAAACAGCGCAATACCTGTTTGCGTGATCCGCGTCAACGTCAGGCATTGCCGCAGTGGACGCAACAACTCATCAGCTTACAGCCAATACTTTACCGATACCGGGTGAACGCGCTGAATGCTTTGCTCGAAGTTTTGCGACATGCGCACGAACTGTTAGCCTCGTCGGGCACACCGCAACTCCACCTTAGTAGTGGTTTTCCGCAGGGTATTGCAGTAGAAGATGAAACCGCACTGCACGCTTTTTTTCGTGAGAAAGCGGAACAGGAACTCAAGCAAGGTTTCAGCCTTTACGGTGCGCATCGAGCCGATTTACACATTCTGCTGGATGGGATACCGGCAGTACGGATTGCCTCACGCGGGCAACTGAAAGTACTCGCGGTGAGTTTATTATTGGCGCAAAGCCATGCCGTTGCCGAGAGCGGTACAAAACGCGGTATAATCGCCATCGACGACTTGGCAGCAGAATTGGATGAGCAAAATCAGCAAGCGTTATACAATACGCTGCACACGACACAACAACAGTTGCTGATTACCGGCACACATCATCAACCTTTGAAGAACTGGGTGGCGGATGCCAAGGTGTTTCACGTGAAACACGGGCAAGTGTTTGCCAGTACCTAGCCACCAAATCACAGCAATAATGGAAACGACATGACTGAACCAACACCTGTACCAACCTACGATTCCTCGAACATTAAAGTACTCAAAGGCTTGGAAGCGGTGCGCAAACGCCCCGGTATGTACATCGGCGATACCGATGACGGCACGGGTTTGCACCACATGGTCTTCGAGGTGGTGGACAACTCCATCGACGAAGCCCTTGCCGGTTATTGCAAAGAAGTCAAAGTCGAAATTTTCAGTGATGGCTCGGTACGCGTGTCGGATGACGGTCGCGGCATTCCAGTGGATATGCACGAAGAAGAAGGGCGTTCTGCCGCTGAAGTCATTATGACCGTGTTGCACGCAGGCGGTAAATTTGACGATAACTCTTACAAAGTGTCGGGCGGTTTACACGGGGTGGGTATCTCCGTGGTGAATGCGCTGTCTGCTAATTTGGAATTGACGATTCGCCGCAATGGTAAATTGCATCAGCAGATGTATAAGTTAGGCGATCCGGTTGCACCACTGGCGATTATTGGCGATACCGAAGGTACGGGAACATCCGTGCGCTTTTGGCCGAGTGCGGAAATTTTCGCGCTGACGGAATTCCATTACGACATCCTCGCGAAACGCTTACGCGAACTGTCGTTTTTGAATTCTGGGGTGCGCATTCATTTGATCGACCGTCGTGGCGAGGGTCGTGAAGACATCTTTGAATACGAAGGTGGTATCAAAGCCTTCGTTGCGCATCTCAACCGCAATAAAGCACCGATTCATAACAATATTATTTACTTCACTACCGAGCGCGATGATGTAGGCGTGGAAGTAGCGTTGCAGTGGAATGACTCGTATCAGGAAAACATTTTCTGCTACACCAATAATATTCCACAACGTGATGGTGGTTCGCATTTGTCCGGTTTCCGTGCTGCCCTCACCCGCACCTTGAACAGCTACATCGAAAGCGCGGGCTTAGCCAAGAAAGAAAAAATTAGCCCAACCGGCGATGATGCGCGTGAAGGCTTAACCGCTGTGTTATCAGTGAAAGTGCCTGACCCGAAATTCTCATCACAAACCAAAGACAAACTGGTGTCATCCGAAGTCAAAGGCATTGTCGAAGCGGCAATGAACGAACGCCTCGGCGAATTCTTGCTGGAAAGCCCTTCCGAAGCCAAGCTGATTGCAGGCAAGATGATCGAAGCAGCGCGGGCGCGTGAAGCGGCTCGCAAAGCCCGTGATATGACCCGCCGCAAAGGTGCATTAGACATTGCCGGTTTGCCCGGTAAACTCGCTGACTGCCAAGAAAAAGACCCTGCCCTGTCCGAATTATTCCTCGTGGAAGGGGACTCAGCCGGTGGTTCCGCCAAGCAAGGGCGTGACCGTCGTACCCAAGCGATTCTGCCATTGAAAGGTAAAATCTTGAACGTGGAACGGGCGCGTTTCGACAAGATGATCAGCTCCCAAGAGGTCGGCACATTGATCATCGCACTCGGCTGCGGCATTGGGCGTGAAGAATACAATATCGAAAAATTGCGTTACCACCGCATCATTATTATGACGGATGCGGACGTGGACGGTTCACACATCCGCACCCTGCTGCTGACCTTCTTCTATCGGCAATTGCCGGAATTGGTGGAACGCGGTTACATCTACATTGCACAACCGCCGTTGTACAAAGCCAAGCGCGGCAAGCAAGAGCAATACATCAAAGACGACAGCGAGATGGAACGTTACTTGCTGCAATTGGCATTGGATGGCTCCAACCTGCATCTGGATGCACACTCCCCTGCCATCAGCGGCGAAGCCTTAGAAACCTTGGTGCGCCAATACAATGCCGCCAAGCAAGTGATTAGCCGTTTGTCACGCCGTTATGACCGTAATTTGCTGGAAGCCTTGCTGTTTGAAAGACTGCCATCCACTGAAGACATCAACAGCGTAACCGCTGAGTCGTTTGCCGAATGGGTAGGCAGTGCCATTGCCACGATGAACACGGCGGATAACGGCGCACGTACTTATACCTCGCATTTAAACAAAATTGACGATAGCGCGTGGACGCTGGAAGTTAACCGTCGTCAGCACGGTCTTGACCACCGTATTCTGCTCGACCGCGATTTCTTCCTAATGCCAGAAACCAAATTGCTGATCAAAACCAACCGCGAAATGGATGGCTTGCTCGGTGAAGGCGCGGTCGTGATACGCGGCGAACGCAAATACGAAGCGCAACGTTTCGACCAATTGGTGGAATGGTTGATGAAAGAAGCCAACCGTGGTTTGCAAATCAGCCGCTACAAAGGTTTGGGTGAAATGAATCCTGAGCAGTTGTGGGATACCACGCTGAACCCCGAAACCCGCCGTTTGATGCAAGTGCGTGTCGAAGATGCGATTGCTGCCGACGAAGTGTTTACCATGCTGATGGGCGATGAAGTCGAGCCGCGTCGTGACTTTATCGAAAAGAATGCGTTGTCTGTTTCCAATCTGGACGTGTGAGGTTTCACGTGAAACAAGAAAATCCCTTGCTGGACATCAGCAACCTGCCGCTGTTCTCGCAAATCAAGCCGGAACATGTGACCCCAGCGTTGGATGTGGTACTTAACGATAACCGTGCCGGTTTGGTACAAACCTTGGCACAAACTATCGGTTTCACGTGGAACAATTTGGTTGTGCCCTTGAACGAAGCCAGTAACCGGTTGGAGCGGATGTGGTCGCCCGTCAGTCATTTGAACGCCGTGGCGAACAGCGAGGAATTGCGCAAGGAATACAATGCCAACCTGTCACGCCTCAGTGATTACCACACCGAAATGGGGCAGAACGCGCAGTTGTTTGAAGCAATTCAGGCGATTCGGGAAAACGATACCTCGCTGGATGCGGCACAGCAAAAAAGTCTGGATGACAGTTTACTGGGTTTCAAACTCTCCGGCGTGGCGTTGCCAGTGGAGCAAAAGGAACGTTACCGCGCTATCAGTCAGGAACTCTCGCAACTGAATTCACGCTTTTCTGACAATGTGCTGGATGCCACCAATGCTTGGACGAAGCAAATTCTGGATGTGAACGAACTCGCGGGTTTACCGGAATCGGCATTGGAAATGGCAGCGCAAACCGCCAAACAGCGCGATTTGGAAGGCTGGGTGATTACCCTGCAATTTCCCTCCTACTTCCCGGTGATGACGTATGCGGATAACCGCGAATTACGGGCGGAAGTTTATCGTGCGTATACCACTCGTGCGTCGGATTTGGGTGCGAATCCTGAATGGGATAACGCTCAGGTGATGCGCGATATTCTGCGTTTGCGTCACGAAGAAGCCACCCTGCTCGGCTATGCGAATTACGCCGAATTGTCGCTGGCAACCAAGATGGCGGAAAGTCCGCAACAGGTGTTGGATTTCCTCGAAGACCTTGCACACAAAGCCAAGCCGTTTGCTGAAGCCGAGTTTGCTGAGGTGCAGGCGTTTGCACGGGAACACTTGGGGCTGGATGAGGTGCAAGCGTGGGATGTGGGCTATGTCAGTGAAAAGATGAAACAAGCGCGGTTTGACTTCACCGACGAAGATTTGAAACCCTACTTCCCGGCTGATCGCGTGATTAGCGGTTTGTTTGCGTTGGTGAATAAACTCTACGGTGTGCGCATCGAACAGCAGACGGCGCACATTGATTTTTGGCATCCCGACGTGCGTTTCTATTTGGTGTATGACCGTACCGATACGGTGCAAGCGTGTTTCTATCTGGATTTGTACGCACGTCAGCACAAGCGTGGCGGGGCGTGGATGAGCGATTTCTGTGGGCGGTTCCGGCGTGCCGATGGTTTGCAAATTCCGGTGGCGTTCATGACTTGCAATAGCAGCGCACCCGTGGGCGACAAACCTGCGCTGTTTACCCACGATGAAGTGGTGACACTGTTCCACGAATTCGGTCACGGGTTGCATCACATGCTTACCCAAGTCGATTACCCCGACATTGCCGGAATCAATGGGGTGGAATGGGATGCGGTCGAGTTACCGAGCCAGTTCATGGAAAACTGGTGTTGGGAGCGCAGTGTGTTGGACATGATCGCGGCGCATTGGCAAACCGGTGAAACCTTGCCGGAAGCCTTGTTCCAGAAAATGCAGGCGGCGAGGCATTTCCAAACCGCGATGGGGACAGTGCGCCAACTGGAATTCTCCCTGTTCGATATGCGTTTGCACCTTGATCCGCAAGCGGCAGAACCCGGCAAGTTGGAAGCTATCCGTCAGGAAGTGTTGGCGCAAGTGGCAGTAATTAAACCCCCCGCGTTTAATCGGATGCCGAACAGTTTCACCCACGTATTTGCCGGTGGTTACGCGGCAGGCTATTACAGCTACAAATGGGCGGAAGTGTTGTCAGCGGATGCGTTTGCCCGCTTTGAAGAAGAAGGTTTGTTTGACGCAGGCGTGGGCGAAGCATTTTTGCGGGAAGTGCTGCAAGTCGGTGGTTCACGCAAAGCAATGGAATCGTTTGTTGCCTTCCGTGGGCGTAAACCTTCCGCCGATGCCCTGCTTCGCCACAGCGGTCTTACTGCATGAAGATTGCGACATGGAACGTCAATTCGCTGCGAGTACGCCTCCCGCATGTCTTGCAATGGCTGGAGGCTGCGCAACTGGATGTACTAGCGATTCAGGAAACCAAAACAGTCGATGAGCAGTTCCCGCTGGCAGAGCTTGAAGCCGCTGGTTACAACGCGGTATTCGCTGGGCAGAAAACCTATAACGGCGTGGCGATACTCAGCAAGTCGCCTGCTACGGAAGTTATTACCGACATCCCCGATTTAGACGACCCACAACGCCGCATCCTTGCCGCCACCATTGACGGGGTGCGGGTGGTAAATTTGTACGTGGTCAACGGCGCGGAAGTCGGTTCGGACAAATACGCTTACAAGCTCGATTGGCTGGCGAAAGTGACCGGGTGGTTACAGCAACAAGCCGCGTTGTATCCGTCATTAGTGGTGCTCGGCGATTTCAATATTGCCCCTGAAGACCGCGATGTGCATGACCCAGTGGCATGGGGGGAAGGTATCCTCTGCTCCCCTGCTGAACGTGGCGCGTTGCAGGCAATTCAGGCATTAGGTTTAAGCGATACCTTCCGCCAGTTTACCCAGCCGGACAAAAGTTTTAGCTGGTGGGATTACCGTGGCGGTGGTTTTCGGCGTAATCACGGGTTGCGGATTGATTTGATTCTTGCCAGCAAGCCGTTAGCAGATGCTTGCCAGTCGTGTGTGATTGACCGTGAACCACGCACGTGGGAAAAGCCGTCGGATCATACGCCGGTGGTGGCGGAGTTTTTCGTATGAAACCTTGGGTGTTTATCGTTGGGTTTGTGGTGGCCTTGGCGGCTGCATTAGGTTATTTTTTGATCAAGAAATCACCAGAAGATGTATCCGTGATCCACCACTTAACGCTGCAACAGCCCTGCGATTTGCACCTTGCTCCGTGTGTTGCAGCGGATAACGTTGGGCGTTCGGTGCGTTTTCAGTTTACACCTGCCGCTATTCCTTTGATGAAAGAATTGAAGGTGCAAGTCGATATAGACGGTATTCCTGCGTATCAAGCAGCGCAGGTGATTGTTGAAGGTACGAACATGTTCATGGGGTATCAACGTGCTGAATTGCGTACCGATACTGCATCTAGTTTGACTGGAACATTAGTGCTGCCAGTGTGTACCCTTGAAAAAATGGCATGGCAGGCAACACTCGATATAGAAACCCCGACTGGCAAAATACAGGCCATCTTTCCCTTTATCACGCAACGCTAGTGTCATTCCCCGCACGTATTTCCTGCTTTAGCTTGTCAACCTGTCAGGTTGAGCGACGTTAATCCTTTCACACTGCCCCGTCTGGCGCGATAACTGCCGAGTTTGTCGGTTAGTGATTGTTATCAGCGCGATAATATCATTCCATTAGTGTTGTGTCAGAACGCGGTATAAAGTCATGAATGGGCAAAATAATAATACGTCCGAAGATTTTCGGGCAATCGCTATGCATCGACAAGCAGGGGAACGGGGATCAGCCCCCATAACGTGCTGAGCAAGGAAAGCTTCCATGAATAATCAATGGTATTCACTGGGCGTGTTGCGTTTACTACTGTTAGTAATATTGAGTGTCTTCAACGCAACGGCTGTAGCAGGTGTTGCTGCTTATCAGCAACCCGAATCGAACGCATCACTGTGGCAAAAGGTTTCTGCATGGGCGCAACATCTACCGTTTAATACGGAAGCAACGCCCGGTTTTCGCTGGATTGAAACCCCAAGTCTACACAGTGAACCCCAACAACGCACTGTCGCTCCCGGTGGTATGTTCCGCCGTGCTGAAAAAGGTCCGCACATTGGTGTTAATGGCGTGGCTCCGGTGGCGGCTGCGTATCCTTCATCCATTGCTGAGCAAAATTTGGTATTGGATGTGTTGTTACCGCGTGAGTTGGTTTTGGCTGATGCGGAGATTGTTTGGCACATTCACGCACTGGAAAACGCAGTCGAACATCGCCTACACGGGCGTAAGCTCGGTTTAACGCTGCCCGACGGTAAATACCAGATTAGTTTGATGATTGGCACTTATGTTGAAAACAGCACAGTGGATGTTCATCATGGCAAATTAGCGGTGACTACCTTTAACCCGCGCATCGGGCGTTTGCAGGGGGAAAGTACCCTGTTAGCAGCGTGGGAAGTATTTGCGGTCAAGGCTGGTGTACCCACCCATAAAATCATGACGCGCGAACGGGTGAGCCAGTTCCAAGCCATTGTGCCGGAAGGTGAATACGATGTGTTCGCTACCATTGGTGATGCACGCCAATTAGCGCGGGTTCGCGTGGGTAACGGAACTAACGCTATTACCCGGATGGATATTCCTACCGGACGGGTGAATTTGTTGGCAACCCTCGATAACACCCCCGCCATGCGCCCAATGAGCTGGAAAGTGTTTCGTTTGGATGGCGGTACAGGGCGGCGCGAAGTGGCCTCCCCTGAGCGTCACAGTGCTTCGCTGGTGGTTCCACCGGGGCATTACGAAGCGGTGGCAATTTTAAACGGTAAGCAACGCAGTCGTGAGTTCACGGTGAGCAGCGGTACGTTTAACAGCATTGTTTTGGCGATGGATTAACGCTCAGCGAAAGAGCGCACTTAACAAACGCGCTCTTCGCTGGGGGGTAATTGCAGGAAAAAACCGTTAGTCGTAATCAGTCGACGGATTTCGGCAGTGTCGGCTTTAATCATCAGGGTACGGTCTACACTCGCATCAAATTCAAACGAGAATTCCGGCACGCCAAAAATATCCAGCAATGGTTGCGGAACCGCTTTGAAATTATCACGCTCCGCTAAAAATAAAAAAGAACCGGGTTTACGGCGACTGCGATAAACATAGCATTGCATCGTGGTTACTCTTGATTTTGCTGGTTACGCAGAATGAATACTTCACGCAGTTCATTAAGCTTGAACGTTTGACTTTTCACCCCACCCTCTTCGCGCTCTTCCACGGTAATCTCAGTGTTAGTCACGTTTTGCAGTTTACCTTCACGGCGTTTTCCGTCTTTTTGCACGATCCGCAAGTAACTACCGGTATTATCGCCCACTTTATCCAGTGGTAAGGCTTCAAATACCATGTGATACAAAGCTTTGGATGGTAATGCTTGCGCCTGAATCGTTGAGCTCGTGGTTTCCGGGGTTTGCGCAACAGGTGCTGCTGTTGACGGCGTGGACTGTACCGGTACGGTAGTATTATTTACGGGTGCGGCAGTTTGCGGTTGCGCAGGCGGCAAACTCAATGCGGTAGTGGTTAACGCATTAGATGCTGTTGCTGTGGCTGGTTTAACGCTGGGGGCTGGCGTATTAGCAGTAACTGCTACGGCTGCTGGTGGCGCACTAATGCCTAGGCCAAATCGCTGTGCTTGTTGCTGTAACTGGGTTGGTGCGCCGCCTAACCACGCACCAATTGCGAGTAAAAACCCGACAAAGCCCACCATGACCCAACCCGACACGCGATGCCATAGTGATGGCAGGGTGACGACGTTAAGCACGGGTATGAGTGCGAACACCCCGGTGACAGCGTGGCGTTGGAAGCCTTTAATCACCACGGCTAACCAGCCTGCCAAAAATAATAAAACCCCGACCAACAATGCACCCAGCAGTACGTATTCCATAATTTCCTCGTGTTGCCCGCGATTAATCTTCCAAGTAAGTATAACCGATTAAACCCGCTTCGATTTCGCGCAACAACATTTTTTGTCGGTCGCTGTCGCTCACGGCTGTCGCTAGTTTACGGCGGCATTGTGCCAGTAAATCCTTCGGCTCGAAATGCACGTAACGCAACAATTCATCAATGGTGTCGCCGCGCTCCGGTTCTGACAAGCGATAACTGCCATCATTGAGCAGTTCCACATTGATCGAATCGGTATCCCCGAACAAATTGTGTAAATCGCCCAGAATTTCCTGATACGCACCCACCATGAAAATTCCCAGCAAATACGGCTGGCCTTTTTGTAAGGAATGCAATGCTAGGGTGGTTTCCAGCCGCCCACTTTCCACGTAATTGGATACCGTACCGTCAGAATCGCATGTTAAATCTTGCAGCGTTACCCTACGATCAGGGCATTCCTGTAAGCGGTGCAACGGCATAATCGGGAAGATTTGCTCAATCGCCCAAGCATCCGGCATCGACTGGAACAGCGAGAAATTGCAGAAATACTTATCTGCCAATTTTTCCCGAAGGCTGACCTGAATTTCCGGCTCCAATGCGTCAAACAATTCCGCCTTGCGCAATAATTGGTAACAAATCGCGCGGTGGAACTCCTCTGCCCTCGCCCGCTGATTCAAATCAATCGAGCCGTGCGCGTACATCCCGTGTGCCTCGTCCAGCCAATACGCGGCATCGTGGTAAATTTCTGATGGCGGTAATTGCTTACGATTGTGATACAAACGATAGAGATTGTGCAAAATCATCGGGTCAGCATCATCCGGTTCACGCAGTACCGGTACGGCTTCCGGCTGTTCCGGGTCGGTATCAATCACGTTGGTAATCAACACCGCGTGGTGCGCACTTAAGCCGCGCCCGGATTCTGAGATGAAATCGGGGAATGGCAGTTCATATTCCTCGCATACATCCTGCACGCTGCGCACGATGGTATTGGCGTATTCCTGCAAGCTGTAATTGATCGAGCAATCATTGCGTGAACGCGAACCGTCATAATCCACGCCCAAACCACCGCCGACGTCGACCACGCGAATCCCCGCGCCTAAACGGTGCAATTCCGCGAAATAACGGCTGGCTTCACGCATTCCGCGCTGAATATCCTGAATATTGGCAATCTGCGAACCCATGTGAAAATGCAGCAATTGCAGGCAATCAAGTTTACCAGCCGTTTGCAAATGCTCGATCATGTGTAGGGCTTGCGCGGCGGAAAGCCCGAATTTGGATTTTTCTCCGCCGGTATTTTGCCATTTACCTTTACCGAGCGAATACAAGCGCACCCGAATCCCCAGCAGCGGTTCGATGCCAAGTTTGGCGGCTTCTTCCAGTGTTTCCGGCAATTCCGACGGTTTTTCAATCACAATGTAAATGCGATGTCCCATCTGTCGCCCAATCAGGGCTAGGCGCAAATATTCACGGTCTTTGTAACCGTTGCAGATAATCGTGCTACCTGCCGGGGCGGAGCCTAATACCGCCATGAGTTCGGGTTTACTACCGGCTTCCAAACCGACTTGTTCACCGCCGCCTTTGATGATTTCCTGTACCACACTACGTTGCTGATTCACCTTGATCGGGTAAATCGCGGTGTAATGGCTGTGCTGCCCGCAATCGGCAATCGCTTGGTTAAACGCCGCCTGCAAGCGTTGCACCCGATCGTGCAACACATTGACAAAGCGCACCAGCAATGGAAAACGCATCCCTTCTTCGTTGTGAACGCGCATTGCCAAGGCGTGCAAATCGACTTGCTGCGAAGGATTGCCGGGTACGCACATAGCAACATTGCCAGCGGTGTTAATGTCGAAATAACCATCGCCCCAATGCGCAATGCTGTACAAGCGGCGTGCGGTATCAAGATTCCAAAGCTTATCGGTCATGGTGTTCCTGCTCGTGTGGATGACACGGTGTCTCAAGGCGTGCAGGATACTAGCAAAGCGAATAACAGGCTATCTCAAGCCTAGGGCGACCGCAGATAAATTTACGTCGCTCTGACAAAATACCACACCGCTTGCCAATCTCATGGTTTCTGCGCTTACGCCCAGATTTCACGTATAATCGCGGCCTTGATGTAACGAACCGGACTTTGCCATGAAACGCCCTGAACTGCTCGCGCCTGCGGGAACGCTTAAATCCATGCGCCATGCGTTTGCCTACGGTGCGGATGCCGTGTATGCCGGACAACCGCGCTACAGTTTGCGGGTGCGCAATAACGAGTTCAAAAATGAAAATCTCGCGCAAGGCATTGCGGAAGCGCACGCTTTGGGTAAGCAGTTTTTCGTGGCGGTAAATATTTCCCCGCACAACAGTAAAATCAAAACGTTTTTAGCTGATCTTGAGCCGGTCATTGCGATGAATCCTGATGCCTTGATCATGGCTGACCCCGGTTTAATCATGCTAGTGCGCGAACGCTGGCCACACATGCCAGTGCATTTATCGGTGCAAGCCAATACGGTGAACTACGCGACGGTCAAATTCTGGCAGGCGTTGGGTTTAACCCGCGTGATTTTGTCGCGTGAATTATCGCTGGATGAAATTGCCGAAATTCGTCAGCAATGCCCCGACATGGAACTGGAAGTGTTCGTCCACGGTGCGTTGTGCATTGCGTATTCAGGGCGTTGTTTATTGTCCGGTTATTTCAACCATCGTGACCCGAATCAAGGCACTTGTACCAATGCGTGTCGCTGGGAATACAAAGCTTCCGAAGCGGTTGAAGCGGCAGAAGGCAAATTTGTGCCCAAAGAAGCTGTATTGTCGATGGATGCGTTTAATCAAGCGCAAAGCATGGGCAGTTGCGGCAATCAAGAACGCCACCCGCTCGCCGATAAGGTGTATTTCCTCGAAGAAACCAATCGCCCCGGTGAATTAATGCCTGTTATGGAAGATGAACACGGCACGTATATTATGAATTCCAAAGACTTGCGGGCGATTGAACACATCCAAAAGCTCACCGAAATCGGGGTGGATTGCCTCAAAATCGAAGGCCGTACCAAATCCCATTACTACGTGGCACGGACTGCGCAGGCTTACAAACAAGCGATTGATGATACCTTGGCGGGTCGTCCGTTTGATCCACGCTTGCTGGGCGTGTTGGAAAATCTGGCGAATCGGGGTTATACCGATGGTTTTTACGAGCGGCATCACACCCACGAATACCAAAATTATATGCAAGGTGCGTCAATGGGGCATCAGCAACAATTCGTTGCCGAAGCCATGCGCGTTGACCGTGAACAAGGTTGGGTAGAGCTGGACGTGAAAAACCGTTTCAGTGTTGGCGACCGTTTGGAATGGGTGCTACCGAGTGGCAATCGCGAAATCGTGCTGGAACACATGGAAAACCTCAACGGCGAAACCGTGAGCGTCGCCCCCGGCAGCGGTCACAAAATGCGAATTCCGCTCCCGGAAGGTATCAACGATGACATGATTTTAATCAGCCGTTTTCTTTAAGCGGCAATCACTACCCGCTGTTGCTGCACGCTGACTTGCGCTTTGCCGGACAGCAGTGCGGTAAACGCATCATTGACCAACGCGCCGCGCCAATCATCAGATAGGGTGGTGCGACCTTCTTCCAGCATCTTTTCTAGTTGCTGACGGGTGGCAATCATTTGTGCGGAAATGCCGTTTTCATTGGCAATCTGATTCAACACCGCCGTTAGCAAATCCGCAACCACACTCATGTTTTCATCCAGCTTACGGCGACGCGGCAGATTCGGCCATTCGCTCTTCGGCACTGCTTTACCCCGCGCAATACAGCCTAGCCATTCCGCCGCACCACGCTCGATTTGCTCATCACTTAAGCCACGAATATGGCGCAAACCTTCCGCGCTATCCGGCTGCATCCGTGCCATATCCAGCAGAATTTCGTCCGATAATAACCAGCGACGTGGTAAATCTTTCTGCAACGCCCGTTGTTCACGCCATGCCGCCAATTCACGCAATACCGCGAGTTGATGCGGTTTTAATACCTGTAAACCCCGGATGCGCTCCCAACACGTTTGCGGATCAATGTTGTAAGTATTGGCATCCGCCAGCTTCTGAAACGGTTTATCCAACCATTTCATCCGCCCTAATTGTTGCAGTTGTTCACGCAAGGCAAGGTAGACATCACGTAAATGACGCACATCATCAATCGCGTATTCCAGTTGGGCTTTGCTCAAGGGGCGGCGTGACCAATCGGTGCGCGATTGCGATTTATCCAAGGTAATGCCCAAAACGCCTTCCACCAAACGGGCGTAACCCATTTGATCACCCATGCCCAACACCGCTGCTGCAATTTGGGTATCAAACAACGGACTGGGCAATTCCCCTTGCCCCAAATGGTGGAAGATTTCCATATCCTGCCAAGCGGCGTGTAACACTTTCAGGCGTTTAGGGTCTTGTAGCCAAGTTAAAAACGGACGCAAATCCGTAATCGCTAATGGATCAATGCACGCCAACGTATCGGTACTGCCAATCTGAATCAGGCAAAGGCGCGGAAAATAGGTTTTTTCACGAATAAACTCGGTATCCAGCGTCACCCATTCGGCATTATCCAAACGGGTCATCAAATCATTGAGTTGTTGCGGGGTGCTGATGTATTCAAACATGGTGCGTCTGTCAGTAAAGAGTAGGAATGGTTATGCGACAGAGCATGGAGATTTATCGGCATTTATGCAAGTTTTGTGACGCAAGCCACACTCTAAGCGCAATTGCTGCAATGCAGCGTTAGCTAATTATTATATTATAAAAATCAACTACTTGTTGACGCATCAGAATTTTTTCTGCATATTGCGAAATATCAATTTGAAATCTCCTGACAATTGATCGTTTAACTTAAGACCGCTAGTAGAGGGTAGTCGCTGTAACAAATTGCTAGGTTTGTTACAGGTTATAGCGGGAAGCCCGGTTCAACAACCGGGCTTTTTTTTATCCAGATCAATGACATCAGCCACGCTTATTCCACACAAGCACTATCGGCAATTATTTTTGATAGCATGTAACCCTGTTGGAAAAGCGCGTATTCAGCTTGTGCGAATGCAGCGGCCTGTTGTTCTAATACGGCAGGCTTCACTTCCCGGCTGCAATCCAATTCGGTGTAACGGAATTCGTTATCCGCATACAACGGACTCAGGATTAACTCATCTTCTGTGCTGAAATGGCGGTAATGACGCGCTAACACCTGCGGCTTTTCATCGTTAACCCAATGCCACAATGGTTGCGCTTTTAACCCCGTTGCAGATGGCTGCTGCAATTGTGTCAACCAGCGCGTCGTATCGGTTGCCGCCGGAAAACGTAACCAATACGAATGTACCTCACCTTTGACCTCGGCATTCAACATCACCTGCGAACCGTAACGGACATATTCCAGATAACGGCTATCGCCATTGCCCCAGTTATCCGAGGGTGAAAATAACAAACGCTGATCCGCGTGCTGCAAGGCTTCATCCAAGCTTGCCAGCGTTACCGGCCCGTCTTGATTCGCGGTTAATATCTGGAAAATGTATTCAAACCAAATCGCCAACGGTGAACGTACTGTGGGTTTTTCCACACTGTTGTCAATGGGTTGCGCACTGAACGGTATCGCTGTGGTATTTTGCTCGTAACCGTCAAAGTAACTGAGTTCCCCAGCATTATCCAACAACAATGCCGCACCGGTCGCCGCATCGTGCCAAGGACGCGCCACCACCGTGCTATCAGTAAATACGCTGTAAATTTCCGCTGGTAAATCGGTAAAGGGTTTCTCTGGTTTTTGCTGATTATCGTGCCATGCTACCAACGCTGCGAGTTGCCCATCGGCGTGCAGGGCTTTCACTGGCGCAAACGTGGAACGCTGATCAGGGCGTTCCTCTTCCCAGTCCATGCTGCCGTTACTGGCGTGGAGATACCACGATAGCGGTTCCGCCGTGATGGTCTTGGCTTTATCCAACCATTTCAGGGTATCGCCTAAAGAACGCTCCTCATCATCCAAGTACCGCGCCCCGGCAGCTTGTAAATAAATGTATTTCAACACTGCTTGCGTTTCGGCATCATCCGGGGCTTTTTCACTGATGGCTTCCAGCTTTTCCACGGTTTCGCGCACATGCCGCCAATCACCACCTTCCGCGTTAACCAGCAAAAATAAATAACTTGCCATAAAACGCACATCAGACTGCTCGTCTAAATGCTTTAACGCTGCGGTGTGCAATGCCTCTGGAAATAATTCATCCTGATCAGAGTACTCTGCCATTAACGTTTCGTGCGCAATCCGAAAATAACGCGCTGGGTTATCCCACAGCGTATTCCAAAACGCCTGCGCCGCATCGGTTGAATTCAAAGCTACCAAGGTTTCTAAAATACGAGGTATTTGTTCCTCAGTCGCTTTAGCCAAACCCTCTTGCAGATCGCTCACAAATGGGTTCAACAATGCCTCATCCGCACTGTTACCCAAAAAAGTGCTGATACCGTAAGTATCGTTGTCGTCTTTATCAAAATACTGCGCCGCCAATGTTTTACGCAATTGTTGGGTCTGCGCCGGATCAAGCTTATCCACAGTAATGCTGTAATCGAAAATGGCTTGGCGTTGTGGGTGTGTTTCCGCATTTAACCGCGCTAATAACCATGCGAATATTTCAGGTTGTTGGGCGGCATCCAGCACTTGGGCAATACAAACCGTGTCTAAACTCGCACGTTTGTCGCGCTGATCACTCAGTTGCTCGTCGTCCTCTTTATCCAGTTCGGGGTTATACGGCTGCTGCAATTGCAAAAAACAAAGCTGCTGGTTCGCTGCTTGTTCAGCTGGAAGCATCACTGAACTATCGAGGTGCGGGCGGTCATTTTCAGCCGCCTGAATCAGTTCCCAATCATTGGCATTTTGCGGTTGACTACTAAGATACGCCAACAAAAACACCTGCCAAGTTGGGGCTGTTGCCTGATCATTGCCCATGTATTCCAACGCCAGTTGTTGACGCTGCGCTGCGGGCAAAGCCAAAAACTGTTCGGCAGCGGTAACACTTTGCGCATCTTGGCGTTGGAACGCGGATGCATCAAATGCCCAAGCTGTTTGACTCAGCAAGGTTAACGCGGTTATCAGCGAAAAGGCACGCAGCATGGTTCAATCCTTAGGAATTACAGGGGGTTTACTCGCTTGATAACGTTGCGAATAGGTTTTTGCCATTGCCGCACGCTCTTCACTGGGCGGGTGCGATGACAGGTATTTCAAGAAGGTTTCCGCGCGTTGACTGTCTTTGGCGGAAAGCGGGCTGTCTTGCAAGGCATCGGTGGTAATACGGTGCAAAGCATTACCAAAATGTACCGGATCAAGCCCCAAAATCGCCATACGTTCAAACGCATACACATCGGCTTCGCTCTCAAACTCGCGCGAATACTGGCTTTGTAACACGGTTGCAGGTAACGCCAGCGTCCATTCATCCACCGCCGAAGCATCACCCGCCAACATGACCAACGCCAATGTCACCGCCGACGATTGAATCACCTGACGCAAACTGTGACGATGCACCACATGCCCGATTTCATGCAGTAAGATCGAATCCAATTCAGCCGGTTTGGTAATAATTTCCGCCAAGCGATCCGTCACCACTACATCGCCGGAAGGCAACGCAAACGCATTAGCAACGTCCTCCATCTCACGAAAGTGCAGGGTGTAAGTAAAACCTTCGGGATTCAGCGGAACCAGTGTTTGCTGAAAATGCTCGCGTATCGCCTGCTGGCGTTCCGCAGGTAAACGACTAGGCTCTAGGACTAATTGATCGAGGGTTTTCAATGTGCCTTCCGCCAATGCCTGATTGACCGACGGGGGTAATTGATACGCAACGTACTTACTCGCCCAAGGCAATCCCCAAACAGCCACACTGACAACCACCAGCAAAGTCAGAACTACCGCTGAGGCAATCCAACGCCAACGGCTTTCTAGAGTATGCATCCATTGCACCCCGGCATCGTGATGCTCTGTCGCCTCCAGCCAAGCATCCACACCCGCGTTATCCACGGTTTCAAAAATCGACGCATCGGGCAGGGTAATTTTGCGTGGAATATTGCCGACACGCTGGCTCACTTGCAGGTTACTGGCCTCCCCGGTATGCAGCTCATCGCCCACTGACAGTCGGTAACTTTCACCCTCAAATTGCAGACTTGCCACTTGACGGGCGGAACTTTCCGGGGGATACCAATAGCCGTGCAACATTATAAGCCCACCTCAAATCCACCTTGCAAATCAAAGGCATCACCCATTTCATCACCCAAGGACGATTGCAGGTTTTGCTGTTGGGTCACGTATTGCCCCAAATCGCCTTCGACATGCGCTTGCGTGTGTTCGAGCATAAAACGGTGCAGACGCACTTTAACCCACGGTGTCGCCAATCCCATCGTCAACATGATTAACAACAAGTTAGTGGCGTACACTTTAAACAATCCCCATGTGGTTAAACTCGACCCCAAGGCAATCGCATTATCTAACGCGGTGTGGTTGAACACATAGTTGCGCATCTGGGTTTTCAGGTACGCATTGGTGAACACCCCAAACAAGATAATGATGAAATACAGTAGGAAAATAAATGGCAACATCACCATGATCAGCGTTGCTAACTGACTTTCATCGGCTCCACCGCCACTAAAAAAGTCAGAAATCCCCATGCCTGCACCAGCAATGACCAGCATCCCGATAATCCCGAATATCACCGACACCAACACACTGCCTAATACACTTACGCCCAACCATTTCAGGTAAATCACGTAAAACTGACCGGTCGTCACACTGGTAACAAACTTGCCTTGCCCGTATTGCGAATAATTAAGGTGATAGCGTTTCGCGAGGCTTTGCAGATACGGAATTATTAAATACGTTGCGATACCCGTCACGATCATCACATTGATGTAAACGGTACTGCTGTGAATGTCCGCAAGGTATAAACCCAACGTGACTAACGCCCCCAAAGCAATCGGGAACAGCGGAATCCATAAAAAATAACGGTAAGCATCGCCCAAACCGCCGTGGAACGAAAAGCGCACATTACGGTAGCTGCTCATTCGCGCCCCGAATTGCATACTGCGCCAAATTAACCAAGGTGCAGCAAGCATAATCAGTAGCAACAATCCAAACCCAATAATCGGGAACGTTTCTGACAACAGGGTATAAGCCACTAACAAACCAATCGCCACTGCGCGTCCGACTAAAATTTGCATTGGGGTAGCGTGATACTCAAAATTGGCTTCCGCTAACCAAGTATTACCGTAAAAGTAACGCCGATTTCTGACCGTAGCCCATGCGGAATAAATCCCCAATGTCAGAATGCTTAACAGGATATTGACGATCCAAATTTTAAAATATTCGTCGCCGGAACCTGTAAATCTAAAATGATTGGTATTCATGCTGTTATTCTTGAAAGGGGTAAAATATTTGCGCGCCGATAAGACTAGCACCGGATGGTCAAATCAACAAGCCAACAACCCAGCACAATCTCCACCATTTATCACATAATAAACGGAGGTTGACAGACAAGCTTCAACAGAGTTTACTTTAGACTATTCCCAGATAGACTGGGAAAAACTTTTGCAGTAAGGAGCTTACTGACATGTTCAAACCTGATTTTGATTTTCTGGTCTTCATTGGTCGTTTCCAGCCGTTTCATACGGGTCATCAAGCCGTGGTGGAAACCGCGTTGCAACGTGCCGAGCGCGTGATTGTGCTGGTCGGTTCGAGTTGCCAGCCGCGTACCTTGCGCAATCCTTGGACATTTGCCGAGCGTGAAGCGTTTATCCGCGCCACGTTTCCTGAGGCGGGCGAACGGTTGATTCTTGCGCCATTGCTGGATGATACCTACAACGAGCAAGGCTGGATCACCCGTGTGCAACAAACTGTGCATGGCATTACTTGCCGTTTCCCACCCAAAGTGGGCAGTGCCGCGCCGCGTGTCGGCCTGATTGGGCATAGCAAAGACCACAGTTCCTATTACCTGTCGATGTTTCCGCAATGGCAATCGGTCGCGGTGGAAAACGTGCGCGGGGTGTCGTCTACCCCTTTGCGTGAACAGTATTTCCAACGGGGTGCTGCGAATGGCGAGATGCCGCCAGCGGTGCAAACCTGGCTGGAAACCTTCCGCGAATCTGACACCTTTCAGCATATTGCCAGCGAGTGGGAATTCGTTAACCAATACCGCAAAGGTTGGGAAGCCGCGCCCTACGCACCAACGTTTGTTACCGTGGATGCGGTGGTGGTACAAGCCGGACACATCTTGCTGATCGAACGTAAAGCTCGCCCCGGCAAAGGGCAGTGGGCATTACCCGGCGGTTTCCTTGACCCGCACGAAAAGCTGTGCGATGCGGTAATCCGCGAATTGCGTGAAGAAACTCGCATCAAAGTGCCAGCACCCGTGTTGGCAGGGTCGATTGTGAAAGAGCAAGTGTTTGACGATCCGTACCGTTCGGCACGAGGGCGCACCATTACCCATGCGTTTCTGATTGAACTCAAACCGGATGCGCATGGTTTGCCGAAAGTGAAAGGCGGCGATGATGCGCAGCACGCTTTCTGGATGCCGTTGGGCGACCTTGATCCCGAACGCTTGTTTGAAGACCATTTCCAGATCATCAAAACGATGATTGGGTAATTATTCTCTCTCTCCACGCTGGATAGACCGGCGTTTAACTCAACACAGGAGGATTTCCTATGTTCACTAACTTGATTCTCAACACTGACAGCTACAAAGCCAGCCACTTTCTGCAGTACCCTGCGGGGACGCAAGTGGTGTCATCCTACATCGAATCGCGTGGCGGGCAGTTTCCGCAAACGCTGTTCTTTGGCTTGCAGGCGTTCATCAAGGAATACCTGCTTAAACCTGTTACCACGGCGGATATTGATGAGGCAGAGGCGTTGTTTGCGGCGCACGGTGTGCCGTTTTTCCGCCAAGGTTGGGAACAGATTGTGCAGCAACACGGCGGTTTTTTGCCGATTGAAATCCAAGCGTTGCCCGAAGGCATGATTGTTCCTACCGGCAATGCCTTGGTGCAAATCCGCAATACTGACCCGCAAGCGTTTTGGCTGACTTCGTATTTGGAAACGGCGTTGCTGCGGGCGGTGTGGTATCCCACCACCGTTGCCACGCTGTCATGGCAGGTGAAGCAAAGCATTCGCCAATCCCTCGAAACGACTTGCGACAATCCGGCGAATGAATTGCCGTTCAAGTTGCATGACTTCGGCGCACGCGGGGTGTCTTCGCACGAATCCGCAGCCCTCGGCGGTATGGCGCACTTGGTCAATTTCATGGGTGGCGATACGGTCGTGGCATTGCTGGCGGCGCGTAAATATTACGGCGCAGACATGGCAGGCTTTTCGATCCCGGCGGCAGAACATTCCACCATTACCGCATGGGGACGCGAAGGCGAAGCGGATGCTTACGCCAATATGCTGCAACAATTCGGGCAAGCAGGAAAATTGCTCGCGGTCGTCTCCGATTCCTACGACATCTACCACGCCGTTTCCGATATTTGGGGCAAGCAATTGCGGGCGCAGGTCGAAAGCAGCGGCGCAACCGTGGTGATCCGCCCCGATTCCGGTGTGCCGGAAGACATCGTGCCGGAAGTGCTGGAACGTTTGTATGCGGAATTCGGTGGTCGCGTAAACAGCAAGGGCTACAAAGTGTTGAGCGATTGCGTGCGCGTGATTCAGGGCGATGGGGTGGATGTGGATTCCATCGGCGTGATTCTGCAACGCATCCAGCAAGCGGGTTTTTCCACCGAGAATGTCGCGTTTGGTATGGGCGGTGGGCTGTTGCAGAAGGTCAACCGCGATACCTTGCGCTTTGCGATGAAGGCTTCCGCGATGCAAATCAATGGCGCATGGCGCGATGTGTATAAACAGCCCATTACCGATTCGGGCAAAAACTCCAAACGCGGACGACTGGCGGTGATCCGGGATGCGGGCGTGATCAAAACGATTCGTGAGGATGCGCTGTCGTGGGAAAGTAATTTGTTGCGCCCTGTGTTCCGTAATGGCGAGTTGTTGGTGGATGATAGTTTTGAAACCGTGCGTGCCCGTTCCAACGGTCAGCTATAAAAGGAGGTTCATCATGTTAGGTGCAATTGCAGGCGACATTATCGGTTCGGTATTTGAAGCGCGGAACTGGAACGACAAAACACCCCATAAGAGCAAAGAGTTTCCCTTGTTCGACCCTCAGTGCAGGTTCACGGATGACAGCACACTCACGATCGCATTGGCTGATGCAATCTTGCACCAGCGCGATTACGCCACAGTCATGCGCGAGTACTATCAGCGTTACCCCAAGGCCGGGTTTGGGAAATCGTTTCGTGTGTGGGCAGCCACACCCGATGCCCCCGCTTACAACAGTTGGGGTAATGGCTCGGCAATGCGCATCAGCCCGGTTGCGTATGCCTTTGATTCGTTGGAAGCGGTATTGGTGAATGCACGCCGTTACAGCGAACCGACCCATAATCACCCAGAAGGTATCAAGGGTGCGCAAGCCGTGGCGAGTGTGATTTATCTGGCGCGAAAAGAGGCAGACAAAGCCGAGTTAAAACGTTTCGTGGAAGGTGAATTCGGCTACGACTTGTCGCGCACTTTGGATGAGATCCGCCCGAATTACGTTTTCAATGAATCCTGCCAACAAACCGTACCGGAAGCGATCACCGCTTTTCTGGAGGCCAGTGATTTCGAGGACACTATCCGCAACGCGATTTCCATTGGCGGTGACAGTGATACCTTGGCGTGTATCGCGGGCAGCATGGCAGAAGCGTTTTACGGTGGCGTGCCAGAACACATTGCGACACCGTGCTTGGCATTACTGGATGAGCCATTGCGCAATGTTACTGAGGCATTCCGGGCAACTTATAGGGAATAACCACTGATGAAACATACTCATACTCTCAAAAACTACCAAGGCAGCCCGGAACAATTAGCCTAGGAAATCGGTGATTTGTTTTACGATTCACTCGCGGATTTATTGCACCTACTGAGTGAGAAGCTCCAGCGGGATGCGAATGCCGACCTTGCGCGGCAACGCTTCAAACTGGGCGGGCATTTGAAGGAATGCAGCCTGCATTTGGAACGCGCTTCCCACGAGATTCAACAGGCATGGCAGATTTGCGAACCGCACGTGCCACTGGAATACCAGCGTGTAACGTCACAAAATGCGCCAGCCAGTCAGCAATAGCAGACTAATCTAATGGGGTATAGCCGCTATCTTGAGTAAGCACTACTATGGTGCATATGTTTATACGGAGATAGCGGCTAATGCCTCAGTTTCTAAAAAATTATCTGGCGAAGATGCGTGGTGGGGGCAATAAGTCACCACACGCCGTAAATTGGCGCAACGCCTTGTGTTCGTGGTTGGGCGCATTCATTGGTCTGGCATTATTGGGCTGGTTAAGTACCAGTAGCAGCTTGACCGAACATGACCACTTGATCCTCATCGGCCCATTT
This sequence comes from Thiothrix unzii, assembly GCF_017901175.1. NCBI lineage: Bacteria > Pseudomonadati > Pseudomonadota > Gammaproteobacteria > Thiotrichales > Thiotrichaceae > Thiothrix > Thiothrix unzii. The sequence goes on along the minus strand of NZ_CP072793.1, from coordinate 3,246,866 downwards.
GGAGCAACTGCGGTGTTGCTATACGGTTCGCCTGCCGCACCTTTTGCACAGCCGCGTTATGTATTGGGTGGACATTTTATCTCGGCGGTTGTCGGGGTAACGGTGTATTTGCTACTGCCCGAACCGTTGTGGTTGGCATCAGCCTTGGCAGTGTCGATTGCAACGGTATTGATGTATTTGACGCATACCACTCATCCACCCGGCGGGGCAACTGCGTTGATTGCGATCATTGGCAGTGACAGCATCCATGCACAAGGTTACTGGTACGTGCTAAACCCGGTGATGCTGGGGATCGTGTTATTGCTGTTGGTGGCACTGGTGGTGAATAATCTTTCGCCGCTGCGTAAATATCCGAATTACTGGTGGTAAAGTATTTCTGCTAAAGTAGTGGGAATGGTTTTACCGATGGAGTGCGACAATGCTGGACTTAACCCACTTACGACTAGACGATGTACAAGGTGTCGGCACAATCGAGCTGAATCTCGATCCGGGCAAGCAGGCTTACGTCTTCATCGGCGCAAATGGCGTGGGGAAAACCAAACTGCTCGAATCTCTATTTAATAAAATTAAAAGACAACATGCGAAAAGTCTTCTGGATATTTTTGATTCAGATAAAATTCAAATCATATTTCCACGTTATGAACTAATAACCACCAATGATCGAGGTCATTTTGCTAAAGGTTCAAAAAAACAAGATGAGTTAAGAACTTGGATTATAGAAAGTGCCAGTCTATCCAGCGTATTTCAAAGATCGAAAAACAATCGTGAACGCCAATTAAAAACACTTCTAAAGTGTTTAAATGATATTGACCCAAGCTATGATAGAAATTTCCTTGAAGTAGATGAAAAAGGACACATATTCCTTCTGATTAATCAGAAAGAGAAAGAACTATCCGAACTTAGCACAGGATTTGTATCTATCTTCAAAATTCTGACAGAAATAATTTCAAGATATGGACAAGAACTCAACGATATTGAAATACAGAATGTTGAGGGTGTTTTTCTAATCGACGAAATCGAGAGTCACCTCCATTTGGAATGGCAGGTTAAGATCATTCCAACACTCAAAAAGCTGTTCCCCAACACTACATTCTTCATTGCTACGCATTCCCCGTTGGTATTGAGCCAGCTTGAAGACGGTGAAGCCTATGAACTACGGCGGGATGAGGATGATATTGTGCGTACCCATAAGATCAAAAATCCGGGTAATACCGCGATGATTGATTTACTCAAAACGGCATTCAATATTGATCTTAACCGCCTTGCATTAGATAGACCTATCAGCGCAACACAACAGAAAGCTAGAACAGCTTTATTAGAACGCATGAAAAGCAGAAGGGTCGCGCAATGATAGTCAAACGCTTTTTGCTGGATAGCAACTTTTTGATTTATGCACTACCATTCAAGAAAATTGAGCTTACGTCTGAATCAACAGCAGAAGAAATAAAATTAGCCGATTTACAGGAAGAAAGTAGCCAAAAATTAAGTGATCTGATTAAGAATCAAGCCGTGCTCACTATCACGCCAGTTATTCAATATGAGTTGTTATGTGATGCTAAAAGCACTGATGAGAGACGTAAACTTGAAGAAGATCTTGTTGATTTAGGTTGCACCATGATTCAAGTCAACCAAGAAATTGCTGAACTTGCTGCAAAAATCTTTCGCACAGAACGTGATAACCAAGCTCCCGATAAGAAGAAACACAAATTCGATATTTTGCATCTAGCAACGGCAAAATATGAAAAACTAGAATTAATTACTTGTGATCAGAAACTATTAAAGCTGAAAAAACGGCATTTGCAGGAGGAAAATTCATGAAATACCTCCTAATCGCCATTATCCGCTTTTACCAACTCGCCATCAGTCCGATGCTAGGCAGTAATTGCCGCTTTTACCCCACCTGTTCGCATTACGCGAAACAAGCGATTGAGCAACACGGTGCGCTCAAAGGCAGTTGGCTTGCAGTGCAGCGGATTGGGCGGTGTAATCCTTGGCACGAGGGCGGAGTCGATTTAGTTCCCGAACCACATCGCGCTAATTGCCAGTGCAAAACGCATGATGACAAACCGTGATACGACTATTTCACAGTAGTGAGCGCAACGTTGTCCACAATCCTTGAAACGCTGTGTCTGATAAAAATCGCGAATCACTCAAACGGTTATTACACAATAGATCAGGGTATTTTTCCTGTAAGCGCATCCATTCAGCCTGAGCGCGGGAATAGTGTCCCAGATGGTAGTAACTAACGCACCGCGCTACTTCCCCCCAATACCCAAACTGTTGAATGTGTTCCGCGTGCGCTAACGCTTCCAGGTAATCGCCGCGATTAAAAGCGTATAAAAACGGTAAAACATGATACCAATCGGGTTTGTTACAAGGCACAAGCATCAGTTGCTTTATAATCGCGATGCCCTCCTCCCAATCACCTAACATGCATAAACCAATGCCATGCAAATATTCACCGGATAAATCGAACGGGTTCGCTTGTCGTGCCACATCCAATTCTGCACGGCACAATGCATAATCACCGCGCATGTAACTGTTGTGCGCAAACACCGAATGCGCTTCCGCATTACCGACATCAAGCTTCATCGCCAATCGTGCAGCCTGCGTCCACACCTGATCGCGGTCTTCGATTAAACGGTATTGCAACACCCCATCAAACGCACACAACCGCGCAAATACCACCAACGCCTTGCTATCGTGAGGAAAACATTTCAACCGCTGCCGACACACTTGCAATACTTGGGTAAAGGTTTCGACGCTCATGGCCTGCAAAAAATTCAAATAAGCCACCAACACCCGGTGATGCCCCGGCACACTGGTTACAGTATTGTTCCAATGTTGCGCCCAATGTTGCAGCATTAACCCACAATGCAATGACACCGTATTCGCAGTTACTTGACGATACATCGCCTGTAAGGTTTCAGCGCAAGGGGCGGAGGGTAACGCGACCGTGTTGCGCCATACCGTTTCATCCGTTGGGGTATGCGCTAACGAAAAACACAACTCCAACGCCTCGCTACCCGCGTTCACATCGCAGGTCAGCAAATAATCAGCGCGGTAAATATCCCACACATCGCGTAACCGTTGCCCACTGATCGGGTGTCCGGTATCCATCGACGCAGACGATACCAGCCGGATATTCCGAAAGCGGCTCAAAATCAGCAATAAATCGCCACGTACCTTGTAAAGCAACGGGTACGCATCACTGTGATCACCGTGTACCATCTGAAAATGTACAAACAAGCGCGGCCCTTCACTGACGCGCGGTTGCGCTTCGTCACTGAGGTAAACTGCCTGTTGTGATTGCGACTCGCACGCTTGAAACTCCACCTGATACGAACCTTTTGGCATCCGAATCATTACCGTATTTAAATGCCCTACATCGCTGTAGTAATCATCCAATAACTTGCGTAAACGCCCCGCTTCAATACGCACGATAGGATTATAAATAGGGGAAAAATCAGCCGTCTTACCCAATGCGTTGACCGCAATGGTGTATTGATTTAACTGCTCACCACGTCCTGCCAGACTTTCCTGAACCACGTAATGCAGAAATTTTTTAATGAGTTTCCTAGCGCGAAATCCCGGACTCGCGATAATGCGCTGTAATTCAGCCATCACCTGTTGTGTATCTATAGCCATTGCTAACGACTACCCGACTGCGTTACTCTCCTACGCAAGTTTGCGGAGAGGGCTCTGTGAGTAAAAAGCATTTTGTTATCCCGTGTTCTTGTGTTTTTTCTAAAAAAACCACCAAAAATAAGTGGCGGCATTTTTATATCAGAAAATACAATACTAGGGAAATGATTATTTTTTTCTTTATTAATCAGTTTGTTATATGCGTACCATTCAAGACGCTTTTTTGTTACGGTAACAAAAAATATTGTAACCTCGCACCTAAAAACACGAATTCTCTGAATTTCGACACGAATATACCACGAATCCTAGGGCGCATTTACGCTGCGTGCGTTGTCACCGCGACGGGGGCAACCGGCAAAATCAACATCGACTGCCCACACTGCTCTTTCGCCACCTGATTACGCCCATTACGCTTAGCACGATATAAAGCACGATCCGCTGAATTTAATAACATAGCGGGGTAAACCACCGCTGCATCTGGCTGCTGAGATTCCCCTAAACGGCTCGGTGCACAACAAGCCACACCAATACTCACCGTTACAATGCGAGGTAATGCGCCATCCGCGTGTGGAATCCGCAATTCCTCAACATTTTTACGCAACACTTCTGCCAATTTCACCGCATCTTCCAACTCGGTATTCGGCAATAAAATCGCAAACTCTTCACCACCGTGACGTGCCACTACATCTGACGCACGCCGCGTTACCGTTTTCATCGACTGCGCAATGCGTTGCAAACACTTATCACCTTCGTGATGCCCGTGCTTATCGTTATAACGTTTAAAATGATCCACATCGACCATCAGCAAGGACAAAGTATTGCTATCACGTGCGGCGCGTCGCCATTCTGTTTTAAAAATCGCATCAAAAAAGCGGCGGTTAGGAATTTGTGTCACCGGATCGGTGTGTGCTTGCTCCTGCATTTGTAACTGGGTTTTGCGTAAATCATTCAGCAAATGCGTTACAAACCGCGAAGTCATCACCAACAAGATCCCCAATAATAATGTCGCTACTGCCAATGCTTGTTGCGCGGGCTGACTTGACCACAATAGATTGATCGTGACCGGCGATAAAACCACCCCAATCTGTAAATACAACCCCACAGACGATAACGCCAGCACCGGCATAGCAGCAATGACCGCCGCGACCAGCAGCAATACGTGCGTCGCCTGCACCAGCACTTGCGTAGAAAATAAAATCACCCCGGAGACACCCCACAATGCACTCAGCAACGTAGAATAAATTAAATAACGCCGCCCAAACGCCCTCACACTATCCGGCGTATGTGCGTAGGCTGGTGTTGGCGCGAAGCTTTGCCCAAATACCCAACGCCAGCCACCCAATGCCACAATAGCCACGTACCACAGCGCGGCTAATAACACCGGTTGCTCGCCCTCAAGCCAATGCAAAAATACAAATAAACTGGCGGCAAAGAAATTACCCCAGAACCACATGGCTCCGTGACGTAACAAAAACGCGAGTTGCCCTTGTAACAAGGCAGATGGCAGGTCGACGAATAAATCAGCATTTTTCTTATTCATTGGTGTTGCTTCAATAGGGGAGAGGCGCGTCACTAGTACGCTATGTCAATGATCATAAATGTAAATTATTGAATAGTACAAGCTAAAAAGATAATCAGTCTTTTTCAGCAAAAATTGTGCAATAAATTCCAGTAAACAGCGTGTGGTTCGCCACCCTTAATTACTCTCCGCGCACACTAAAAAACGCCTTTTCACTCAATGAACCGCTATTAAAATCACCAAGGATTATGTTCTCATTGACATCCCGCGCGTGGACAACCCAACTGTAATAACCACCCGCTTGTAACACTTCGGCAGGAATAGCCACTTGTGGCTTATCCAATAGTTTGGATTCAAAGACCAACTTATTGGCAAATTCATCACGCACGAATACCTGATAATGCTTTGCACCACTCACTGCGTCCCACTGCAACTGCTGGGGCAGCGGAATATCATCCTCAGTATTGGGTAATAGTTTAGTGGCAGGCAACAAGCGTCCCATCACCACATAATCGGTGGCAGTGTGCACAATGCCTGCCTTATCCGTTACCCGGATGCTATACCAACCATCTTTGCTACCACTCGGAACCGCAAGGTCATTCAGGAATACCCGTTTTTCTGGCTTACCCGCAGGATGGACGCTACGGAAATTATCCAAACTTAACTCACCAACGGAATGACCATCTGGGGCTAGCACTTCCATTTTTACTACTTGCGCAAACTGCTGGGTACTGAATAATGCTTTAAAAAAAGCGGGGCGTTCTGGCCAATTACACAAATGTAAATCAAAAAATCCCATGTCATTACGGTGTGGGTCTTGGGTAAACAACGGTGGCAATGCCTCCTCCGACCATGCGCCTGTGGGCAACAAAACAGCAATGACCGCAAACCAACGTAAATTAAATAACATGAATACACATCCTTATGCCTTCAGGCATTCCTTAAGTTAGCATCCCTTAGCCGCAAGCTAAGACTGCGCATAATGCCCAGCGACAATTCGGGGCAACGCAAAATCAATTGACGTAAACGCTGTTTTTCCAGTGCGAAGACGATTACATCTTCCAATGCATAAGCGGTGGCAGAACGTGGCAAATCATCCAGCAAATTCATTTCACCGAAACACTCCCCAGCCCCCAATTCAGCAAGGCACTCGCTGCGATTACCTGTGCGCAAAGAAATACCAACCCGCCCCGCCTGCAAAACGTACATATGATCACCAAACTGGCCTTGATCAAAAATATGCTCGCCCACCAAGTAACGTTCTTCCTCCATCGCCAATGCGACTTGGCGCAAGTCATCGGTACTCACTTGGGAAAACACACTGGACGATTTCAACAATAGGATAATTCGGTAAATATCTACTGCCATAAGCCCCTCACGTCTGGCGCATCAAAACATATTGGGCGCATCCCTGTAACCACGGATCAGGTTGACCGGAACACCAGCGCACTGCTGCCAATACATCGGGGAATTGCTGCCTATCGACCTGTACCTCCTGTTCCAACACTCCACACAAGGTTTTTTGAACACCTCGGTGCGGTAAATACAGCAATGCCTCTCGTGCCGAACCTTGTAAACAGCGATCCCCGGTTTCCAAACCTGCCCGGATTACCTTGATGGCATCCGCATTGCGCGACGTTTGTAACGCTTGTAAAGCAATTTGCAACACGGCGTTGACGCGCTCTTTCACCACAATCAGCAACAGTTTCTGTGCATCATCAGGTGTTTGCATCTGCTTTAACAGCATCCAAACCATGGCGAATTGTTGTGCCTGCACGGCTTTACACGTTGCCACATCTTGCAAATAGCTTTGCTCCGCTTCATCTTTCAGCAATTGCCACACAACAGCCGATTGCATCCGGGGCGTACCGCGTTGCAGTAATGGTTTAAGCCCCTGATTCCCCACTTGCTGCTGAATTTGGTTAACCGCCAATTTACGTACATCAGGATGCGGGTCATCCAAAGCCGTGTGTAATAAACGATAACCACTGGCATGACCCTCACCACCGCACACGGCAACACAAGCAAGGCGCAATGCCGGATCATCTTGCTGTAATGCTTTACCCAATACGGGCAATAACGGGGCAAACTGGGCAGTCGGAAGCAGGCGTAATGTTTTTAAAATTGCCTGCTGTAACACACCGTCACCACCTAACCACAAATGCAAGACACTGGCGGGAAAATCCGGTGGCATAACCGGGTTTTCATTATCAACAGAATTACCCTGTTGATGATTAATGCTACGCAACAGGCGCAAACCTAACAAATTGCTAGACACCTCCTGGGCTTGCAGCAACTCATTCCAAACTTCACTGGCACTTTGCCAGAGCGTCGTTTGAAACCCGTTAACATACGCACCATAGACACCGCTGGCTTGGGTACGAGGACAACTACTCAACAGCAACATGCTGGGTAGGGCGGCTATCGCAGGACTGCGCACATGAAACAATACCCACAATATTGCTGCCGCATGGCTAGGAGCGGCAGATGGCAGCAGATTAAGTAACGGTTTTTCCAGATAGTCTCGCCCCAATGGTGTCAATACACAGAGAAGTTCATCATAAAAAGTAATATCCGCCGTCATTTTAAGTCGCCCCATAACAACAGTAACTGCCTGTTCGGGAAATGCTTGGACTAAGGTATTGGCAAATGCCAAGGCAACTTGAGGATCTTCCTGATAAACGCCATCCCGTAACGTTTGTAACAATTTGCTGTCCGGTTTTTCGGATAAAAAATCCCGATTCGTTTTAAAACTGAGTTTACGCTTTAAATAGGTTATTATTTCATCCAGATACGCAATATTCATCCGCCAGTTACAATAACCGTAAACAAGAGCCGTAGCCATTCCAACCCAAACCATCGTTGTAGTATCAAACCAAGATTGCAGCAACCACAATCCCAAACCCGATACCAATAAAGCTAAGGGAATAACCACTGCCAGGATCATCGCACGAATACGCCCTTGGGCACTTGCAGGCAATACTTTTAACATGATTTCCCATACCGGATCACGAAATGCATTCATCAATGCATCACGGTTAAAGCTCCCCATAACGGCTGCGGGTAAACTAAAGCTAAAAAATAATGCCAACAAGCTAGCAAAACTGGTAACAGGAAAAATTAGATTAACATTTTTTACCCCAAACCATTGGAGCAAGCGATTGGTCAGTAGCACTTGCAGTAATAATCCGACCACACTGTTAATAGTCGTCAATATCCCAAAAAACTGTGCCATTTCTGTTTCATTGGTAAATGACTGGCTAAAAACCACATTGATTAAATAAGCGATTAAATAAAAAGTTATCACTAAAAAGAAAAGCGATGCCATTGCCGCTTTTAATAAAGGTGAATAATGCATGAGTCGTATTCTCATCCCTACCTCATGCATTATATGTAAAGCCCCTGATGTTTGTTTAACATCAAATCGAAAAAATGGTGAGACACCGCGCCGCTTATGCCAGAATCGCACTAAAATAAAAGTTACAGCAATAAATAAAAACCATATAAATAAAAAGTGCTGTATGTTTAAGAAAGACACCAATCCAACCAATAAAAAACCACCAAAGACAATACCCACCTGAGAGCCAGCCATAATAACTGAGGTCAACCGCTTGCTTTCTTGGAAATCTAAATTTTGTGATAAATACAGACTGATATGAATCACCAATAATTCTGAAAATATTTCATACAGCATAAAATATAGAGGGTAGAGTATATCGAGTTGCAGCGTACTGATTCCCCACCAACACAACAACAATATGCACCCTAACAACCCCAATAAACGTTGAAATCCACGCTCCGCAGACAAACGCGCTAGTGTAGCTGCATAAATGATGGCACTACACGCAAGGGCAACCCCGATCAGCCCATACATGAGTGGCAAATTCTCGACACCATAACGTTTTAGAAACAAGGTGTTGGCAACGGCATTACCAATGGAAAGTCCACCTTCCACCAGAAAGAAGATGGTAAAGAAGTAAACCACACTGGCACGTTCACCGGGACGAATGAGTAATGCCTGCCAAAATTTATCCAATATCTACATCCTTGAAGAATAAAATTTATTGTTAATTATTATTGAATTTATGCACTACTTAATAGCTTTAATGAATCCATTGGTAAGATTGTTGCTACAGTTTATCTGACTCAGAGAAAATACCCTAAAAATACGCCTATACTTGACCGTTATCAATACAAATAAATCACACCGCATTCAAGGAGGAAGCCCTATGGCTGAGCACAATCGCAGAATTATTATCATTGGCGGTGTAGCCGGAGGTGCATCTTGTGCAACCCGGTTGCGCCGTCATAACGAAACCATTGATATTATTTTATTGGAGCGAGGGCCTTACGTTTCTTTTGCCAATTGCGGTCTTCCTTATTACATTGGCGGCACGATTCAAGATAAAAATAGTTTATTTCTTGCTAATGTGGATTTATTTAAGGAACGATTCCGTATTGATGCACGAATTCTAGCAGAAGTGACGAAGATTGATCCTGCCACTAAAACGCTGACGGTATTGAATCATCAAGATGGGACAAGTTACACCGAATCTTATGATGAGTTAGTACTCGCTCCCGGTGCAAGACCCATTCGCCCTGATTTACCGGGCATCGAGTTGGCAGGGATTTTCTCACTGCGCACTGTCCCGGATAGCCAACAGATCAAGGACTGGATTCAAAACCATAGAGCCAAACGTGCCGTGGTCATCGGTGGCGGTTTCATCGGTTTGGAAATGGTGGAAAACCTTATCCAATTAGGCATCCATACCTCACTGGTGGAGCGTAACTTGCAAGTATTGCCCACATTAGATCAGGAAATGACCATTCCCTTGCGCACGATTTTGCAACAACACGGTGTTGCTCTCTATCTAGGTGATGGCGTAACCGCCTTTACCCAAGGAAAGCATGGCCTGAATGTACATACAGAAAGCGGGAAAATACTGGTGGCTGATTTGGTGATACTTGCTATTGGTGTCACCCCAGAGAACAAATTGGCACAGGATGCTAGCCTCAATTTAGGTTTGCAAGGTCATATTCTGGTCGATAAAAATCTGCGTACTAGTGATCCTTATATTTATGCGATTGGTGACTGTATTGAAGTCAGAAATGTTATTTCCGGCAAAAAAACAGCATTACCCCTAGCGGGGCCCGCTAACCGTCAAGGTCGAATTGTTGCAGATATGTTAGTGGGGCGCGGACGTTTTTTTCGTGGCGTACAAGGTACAGCAATTTGTGGATTATTTGGTGTCACTATTGCCAGTACGGGGTTAAATGAAAAAACCTTGAAACAACATAATGACATGGAATATGGCGTGGTATACGCTCATCCCAACGACCATGTGAGTTATTATCCCGGTGCAAAACCAATTTTTATTAAGTTATTATTTGATAAAAATGATGGACGTGTATTAGGCGCACAAGCAGTAGGTGAAGCAGGGATTGCCCGACGTATTGATGTGATTGCAATGGCTATCCAAATGAAGGCCACAGTCTTTGATTTGGAAGAAGCCGAATTATGTTATGCCCCTCAATACGGTGCGGCAAAAGATGCAATCAATGTTATTGGCATGATTGCCGCCAATGAAATGCGCGGGGATTTATCCATTACACATTGGAATGAAATGGGTAAAACGGGCAGTGTGGTATTGGATGTGCGCGAAGCCCATGAAGTTGCCACCCGTGCTTTGCCCAATGCTATCCATATCCCGCTCAATAGTTTGCGCCAACGCCAACATGAATTACCCAAACATCAGGAAATCCAAGTTTCTTGCGCAGTGGGAGCGCGAGCTTACAATGCTGTGCGTCTTTTGAGCAATTTAGGTTTCCGTGCCAGCCTGTTATCCGGCGGGGAAAAGACATGGTTTAATTTGGACAATTGCCATACCGATAAGGTTGCTTGCCATGCAGCACGTGAGCAGATGGACTTTATCTTGTCTTGGGAGATTATGCGGGAAAACTTACCCGACAATATGGACTTATCGGCTGAACTGGCCTTGCTGCACAATCCCAAAGTGTTTATGAACCTACCTTTGGAAAATGTCGCAGAAGCTTTCCGTCGCATGGAAACCATCACTGCCACAGCCAACCAAGAAATCATGAAGCAAGGTGAAAAAGGTAACTATTTTTACATTATAAAAGAAGGGCTTGCTGAAGTTTGGCAACAGGGGCTTTACGATGATACCCAACAAAAAGTTGCAGAATTGGGCATAGGCGATCATTTCGGCGAAGAAGCCTTAGTCACAGGCGGAACGCGCAATGCCAGCATTAAAATGGTGAGTGATGGCGTGTTATTACGCTTAAGCCGCGAGGATTTTCTGGAGCTTATTCGTCAACCATTGGTGCAAGAAGTTGAAGTGGATACAGCTAAAGTCTTGATAGCACAAGGTCATAATATCTTAGATGTGCGCTATGAAGAAGAATATGAGGAAGGCCACATTCCCGATGCCATTCTCATCCCGTTACCGGAGTTGCGCTCACGCCTCAGTGAACTGGATAACAGCAAAAATTACCTAACCTGTTGTCTCTCAGGTAAACGTAGTGCCGTTGCTGCCATGATCCTGCGCCAAAACGGTTTTCAGGCTTTCGGATTACACAACGGTTTAAACACATGGACGGATACGCTGGAGTCTTCTTATGCAAACTGAAGAAAAATCGGTAGAGCCACACGATGTGCTGAATGTTTTCAGTGCCATTGTTAAAGATAATCGTCAAGCCATGGCGGAATTCAACCAAGCCATGCAACGTCGCGAAGAATTAAGCATACGTATTGGACGACGTACCACCCAAATTTTACGTTATGGTGTAATCGGAATGTTATTGATTAATGGGATTTTATTTTTTCTGGTGCAATCACTATCGCGACATATTCATGATATGTCGAATAATATCCAGACCATTAGCACTAACGTCACCGAAATGGAACGCAGCTTTAAACTGGTCAACCAGCAAATGGGTGTCATGAACCAATCCATTGGTACGATGCAGGCCAGTACCCAATACATCAATTACCACCTCGGTATTATGACCGGGCAGGTGGGAATGATGAGCCAAGATGTTGATAAAATGTCATCACCAATGCGTTTTTTCCCATTCCGCTGACAGATAAAGCGAAGAAACCTAGTCTCCTCTCAGGTGATCATCCACCAAAAAGATTCCCTGAACTTGATTGTTAGCATCTGTATCGTCAATCATACCAAAAGCCCCGGTAACGGCGTTGGCATTATCCCCGACGAAATCGCCATCAATAAAACCTGTTACGGGGCTGCCACCACCATCAGTCGCACCACTAACAATAGGTGATACAGTGCCATTCTGGAAGTTCAAGGAAAGATCGCCATTCTCAATTTGCCCATTAAAGCGACCATCCCATACTTGGGTCGTGTCACGAACGAAAATTCGACCATTTTCCACCGTCGCTGCATCAAAGTTGACGTTCATGGTTGCACTTAAGTAACCAACATCCCCCCCGGTACTCTCGGCTAAATAACCGACAGTGTTCCCGTAATACACGGTTCCGGTTTTAGCACCCACAACGTCTGGAGCAGAAGGTTGGTATGCTGACCAGATCAACCCGTCAGCATCTCCAGAAGGTGATTTTGGTGATGCAAGATTATCCTGCATATCATAACTATCCCATTTCCCCCAACTAACTGGATAACCGCCAATATTTTGCTGAAAAGAATTAGCTTGTCCCGAACTCGTCGTGAGCAATTTGCCACCGGCTTGAATGGAAGGGTTGGCTACATCAAGGGCATTGGCACGGCCTGATTTAATACTTATTGAGCCAATACCAGAGGCTAAGGGAGCAACGCGCCCCGCCGCTGGCAATACAGGATTTTGTTGTCCTAAGATAAACGCATTCAGTGGCAATGGGGGATCTGGTGTAGGTGTGGGCGTACTTACAATACGGGATTGCCCATCTTCGGAAAGCTCACTGCCGTCACGTGTTTCATCCTCCGAACGGACACTAGGGCGATGCCCATCCTGAAAATTCTTCGGCACTTGTTTCTGGGGTTGACAATCCCCTTGTTTGGAAATGTAGATGTACTGAAAATCCTGCCCATCACCCAGCGTTGCCTCACATTTGCCATTGCGGGCACTGACTTTTACTTTGCCTTCCCAAACGGCAACGTGCATCCCACCGGGCACAAGCACAACTTCGTACTTTGTCCCACGAATTCCAATCGTCGCCAATGGGGTGTTCAGTTGATAATCGGCTTTATCTTTCTTACCAAATGCGCCAGTAATGGTACGCAAACCACCTGACAACAAATCCATCGTAACCTCACCATCGGCGGCAATGTCTGTTTTTGGTTGGTATTCAACCAAACGTAATACGGTATTTTCCTGCAAACTGAGGTAAGCGTTGTCCATCATGCGTAATTGAGCAAACGCATTCCCCCCTGTGCGTATAATATCTTGCTGAAACACCGGGTCTTGGCGTTTCAACTCACGTTTAGCCTGCTGCCCTTCCGCACTTACTGCCCCCTGTGCCAGTAAAGTTTTACCAATCGGGGATTCTGATGCCGCGAGGCTCAAAGGTGAACATAACAACACCACAATGACATAACGCTTTGGAAAAACAGGAGTGCTGCTTACATTTTTTTGGATAATCATAAATTACATCCTGTCAAAAATGGTAATTGATGCCAGTTTTGACATAACGTTTATCGGTGTCATACAACCCCAAATTACTGTCGTTATCTGTATGACCTGCTTCTGCAAATACGGAAGTGTTTTTACTGACACGAATTTGATGCCCTATTTGTAATGTAACGCGGGTATCTTTACGTTTTTGGTTATAAATAGGGTCTTTAGCCTGATGCTGGCGTTGTTGCACATTCAATCCAACGGAGGATGAATGTCGGCTATTCCGAGACTGTAAACTGAACTGTGTAACTGCTATATAACGTGAATCCCAAGAAGGAGCAGTAACATGGAACGCCTCGACCCGAAACTCATGGATGACTTACTCAGCGATTGCAAAACGCCTGCTGATGTCAAAAACCTTTACAGCCAGCTCTTGCAGCGGATGATCAACCGCAGCTTGGAAGCCGAATTGGATGTGCACCTAAACTACGACAAGGGTGAGCGTAGCGAAGCCGGGCAACGGCGCAGCAATACCCGTAACGGCAAAGGCAACAAGACCATCAAAGGCGAATTTGGTGAGTTGCAGGTAGAGACACCGCGTGACCGTGATGGCAGCTTTGAGCCGAAGTTGATACAAAAACGCCAAATACGGTTAGCAGGGATGGAAGAACACATCCTGACGCTGTACGCCAAAGGCATGACCACCCGCGACATCGAAGACACGATCAAACGCCTGTACGGGGTGGACATCTCGCATACGCTGATCGCGGAAGTAACCGAAGCCGTTCAGGGCGAAGCTAAAGCGTGGCAGACGCGAGCACTGGATAATATCTACCCGATTGTCTGGCTCGATGGGATTGTCGTTAAAGTTCAACAAGATAAGCAGGTCATCAATAAATCAGCCCATGTGGTATTGGCGGTCAACTTACGCGGTGAAAAGGACGTGTTGGGCATCTGGTTGGCAGAAAATGAAGGTGCCAAGTTCTGGTTATCGGTCTTGACGGAACTACGCCACCGGGGCGTACAAGACATCTACGTGGCGTGCATGGATGGCTTAAACGGCTTGCCTGAAGCCGTCAACGCGGTCTTCCCCAAAACGCTGACCCAGTTGTGCATGGTACACATGGTTCGCGCCAGCTTGCGCTACGTCACCGCCAAGGATACCAAAGGTGTGGTCGCTGCCCTCAAGCGCATTTACCAGTCCAGCACTGCTGAAGAAGCCGAACACGAACTGGAAGCCCTCGACACCGAATGGGGTAACAAATACAAAGCAGTCGTGCGTCTATGGCGCGGTAACTGGGCGAATGTCATCCCGTTTTTCCAGTTCCAGCCGGAGATCCGCAAAGTGATTTACACCACCAATGCGATTGAATCCCTGAACATGAGTTTGCGCAAGTTTACCCGCAACCGGCGCATCTTTCCCAATGACAGTTCAGCCCTCAAAAGCCTGTATTTGGCGGTACGCGAAGCCTCGCAAAAGTGGTCGGTCATTCACCACTGGAAACCCGCTTTGCAGACTTTTTTACTTATGTTCGGTGAAGAGCGGGTTCCGCTCTCCGCCCTATGAAAAACGTGTTACACAGTTTATTTGACAGACTCGCTATTCCACGTATGCACTGCACTATAGCCACCCCCAACCATATCCCTGCTAAAACGTCGACCGGCCTCTTCCTCTGGATGCTCATGTCCTGCGAAAATATCGACCTGATGGCGGGTATTATTTCCTGTGGTAAAACGGTATTGCCCTGTGGCTTGGATACGTTGGTTATCTTGAAGGGCTTGTTGTTTATTTTTAATATCTTCCAATGTCAGTGAGGCGGCAACCACATGACCATTACTAAGATCGCGGGCAACCACACCTTCCAACGCATTACTGCTGTTGTAAGCTTTTTCATCCACATATAACGCCTGATGACGGGCACTCACTTGGTATTGGAGTTGGCCTTGAGTCAAGGTTGTGCCGACCTCTAGCTCACCTTCGCTAGTACTGAACGCTTTGGACTGCGCATAACGCTTATGCCCCAGCTTACCCTTTACAAACCAGGTTCGATCAGGA
Organism: Thiothrix unzii; assembly: GCF_017901175.1. Lineage (NCBI taxonomy): Bacteria > Pseudomonadati > Pseudomonadota > Gammaproteobacteria > Thiotrichales > Thiotrichaceae > Thiothrix > Thiothrix unzii. The sequence continues at coordinate 3,231,054 of NZ_CP072793.1, read as the reverse complement.
GATTGAATGTAACGATAAGCTTCCTGCCCTTGAACTTCAGTGAAGGCAGAATCCTGTGCCACCGCACTGTCTTTCAATGTGACATTTCCAAAAATCGGGGTGTTGATAATAGATTCACCAACGCCTGCATTCATATTGCTATCATAACCAACTGCTATAGTTGCCATACCATTTAGGACGGACTGCCGCGCTTGTGCGCTACGCTTTCCCAACTGCTGGATATAGGCATTCACCTTTTGGCGTACCCGTGCTGGCGGGTTAAGTTGCAATACATCACGAAATTCTTTTAAGGCAGCTTGATCATTATTGAGTTTCAGATAAGCCCGTGCCAGTTCCAAGCGGGGACGGATAATGCCCGGATGATGTACAACCACACGATCAAGCGCAAAAACCGCTTGATCATAATTTCCAGTTTCTAATGCCGCCACACCATAAAAGAAATCAAAACGTGGATCACCTTCGTAAGTATCTTTCAAACTTTGTGCAGTTTTCCATGCCTCTGGGTATTTCTCTTGCTCGATTAATGTTGCTAATGGCGCAATATTAGCTTGAGCTAAACTAGGGGAAGCTAATGCACAGGCAATAGAAAAAACTTTGGTACTGGTTTTAAACATTAATAAATTCTCTACTGACATGCATCATCTGTTGGGGTATTTTTTCTTTGAGTGTAGTTACTATTTTTGATTTTGTCTTCTTGCTTATAGACCACTAATCTTTTTAATAAGACCACTTGGCTGTTGATGTGCTATATAAGTAACATTTGATACTAAAATACATAAACACGCTTAATCATTTGGTGAATGAATTGATAAAAGTCTTTCAACACATCAGGGTTTCACCACTTGCTGTCGGAATTGGCTTACTCATCTTTTTTTGCTTGTTGCACTTAGGCCACATGCCTTTTGCCAACAGTTTTATACAACGGATTGATGCGCTTACTTATGATTTACGACTGCGCCTCAGTACAGAAAGCGCATTGAACCGAGTACCACCTATTGTCATCGTCGATATTGATGAAGCCAGTTTACAAGAAGAAGGGCAGTGGCCGTGGAGTCGTCGGAAACTTGCACGATTGGTAGAGATATTAAATAAATCAGGTGCGGCAGTCATTGCTTTTGATGTCACCTTTGCCGAGCCAGAGGAAAATCCGGTTGATACCATATTAGCCAATATTCCACCGGAACAATCCACGTTACAACCCGACTTAACAGGTTTGCGTGACGTGCTGGATGCTGATCAAATATTCGCTAACATCATTAAAGATAAAGGCATTATCTTTGGGTATTTATTTCATCATGATACTCATTTTGAAAAAGGTGTGATAAAGCCAAGTAACTTATTATGGGATGAAACCATTGATAGCTTACCCAATGGTTTGATCATGCGTGGTTACACCGCAAACCTTGAAAAACTAACCAATAATGCTGCTCATAACGGTTTTTTCAACGTTTTTCCTGATGATGATGGCGTGATACGTCGCAGTCCATTAATCCTTGAATTTTCAGGAAAACTATACACCTCACTCGCTTTAGAGACGGTACGCCATTATTTGGGGGCAGAAACTGAACCGTTGAATATCAAGACCCAACGGGTAGGCAATGTAGATGTGATTACCCATATCTTATTAGCAGGAAAAAGTATCCGTACCGATGCGGTTGGACAAATTAATGTACCTTTTCTAGGAAAGGCTGGATTATTCCCTTCTCTATCTGCTTCTACGGTATTACACGGAAAAATCACCACTGACCTGACTGATGCTATTGTACTGATAGGTACATCGGCTAAGGGCTTGGCAGATATTAGGACAACGCCCTTTCAACCAGCCTATCCGGGTGTTGAGGTACAAGCTACTTTAATTCATGGTTTATTAAACCCAGAGATACTGCCCTTTACCCCTGAGTGGAGTGATGGTGCAATTATCACGGAAATGCTCTTGCTTAGCCTGCTGATGTTATGGATTTACCCAAACCTCAAACCTAGCCAACTGATATTCATCGGTACAATATTATTGTTAAGTGTTATTTTATTTAATATAGGGTTGTGGGAAAAATGGCATATTGCCATAACTTTATTTTCACCTGTTTTATTGGTTTCCACAACGAGTAGCTTTTTTATATTGCACCGTTTGTTAAAAGAACACAGCACGCGCCAATACATCCATGATGTTTTTGGGCAATACGTGCCACGGGAGCATATTAAACGTTTATTAGAAAATCGCATCGCATTAAATACTGATGGTGAGCGTCATGAAATGACTGTATTATTTTCAGATATACGCAGTTTTACCGCTATTTCCGAGCATCTAACTACACAGCAACTCAAACGTTTCCTGAATCATTATTTAACCCCGATTACCGCCATTATTTTCGATCACCAAGGGACGATTGACAAATACGTCGGTGATTTAGTGATGGCTTTTTGGGGTGCGCCACTGCCTGATCCTGCTCATGCGGAACACGCGGTGTTGGCAGCATTAGCAATGCAAACCAAAATCCAAGCGATGCAGGATGAGTTTAAAACCTTAGGACTCAAGCAAACGGTTGCTGCTGGGATTGGTATCAACACAGGCGAAATGAATGTGGGTGATATGGGGTCGGAATACCGGCGGGCGTACACTGTCCTCGGTGATGCTGTCAATCTGGGTTCACGTTTGGAAAGTTTAACCAAATACTACGGTGTTGGTATTCTGGTCAGTGAAGACACGGTATTGCAATGCCCAACACTTGCTTTCCGTTTGATTGATTTTGTCCGGGTCAAAGGGCGTAACGAAGCCGTGCGGATTTATGAACCCGTCGCCCTGCGCCAACAGCTTACCCCTGCCACCAACGAACATTTGGTAAAACACCAGCAAGCATTAGATAGCTACCGCAACGGACAATGGAAAATTGCCCAACAACAACTGATCACATTAGCTGCGGAAAATGCAAGCCACGCCCAGTTATACCATTTGTACTTGCAACGCATCGCAACCCACGCGGGGCAAGTGCCCGATGGTTGGGATGGCAGCTTCACCCATCACAGCAAATAACCCATGCATAGGAATGGATTGTGACTCAACAAAACACTAACCCTTTCAATGGCTGGGAACTGTTCCAACGGCTTGAAGAGGCGGACATTCAGCGTATTTTGACAACAACTAACCAGCGCATCTTCCGCAGTGGGGAATCGTTATGCCGCCAAGGTGATAGCGGTGAAAGTATGTTCCTGATTTTGTCGGGGCGGGTGCGAATGAGCCTACAGCGTGGGGATGGTGGCGAAGAGCAATTATTAAATATTCTGCATCGGGGTAATCATTTCGGAGAACTGGCATTACTGAGCGGCAGCCCGCGCACTGCATCCGCCACGGCACTCATGGATACGCTGGTATTAGAAATACCCAAAGATAACTTTTTCACGTTATTGAAAACGATACCTGAGTTTTCTATCAATATCAGCCGAACGATTGGCAATTGGTTGCGTACTGAGTTATCAGGAAAAACCCACCGAAATAAGTTAAAAATTATTGCCATTGTCCATGCTAATCCTATTACCGGCATTCTTTCACAACGACTGATTAACGCTATTGCCCGTAATCATCGAAAAACTCTGGTATTTTCCGACCGCACTGAACAATGGATTGCTCAACACTCCGTGCACTTATATCCGCTACCCAATGAGCAAGAAACCGTTAACCCAGTAAAATTACAGCAACTATTCGCTCAAACAGCGGATGGCGAATGTTTATTTGTTGATATTCATGCGGCGCATGTCAATCCGATACTTCTCATGCAATGTGAACGCATCTGGTGGCTTGCTGAACAGGATAAGCCATCCCATACCTCAGTATTACAACCTATCAAGGGCTTATTACACCAACAACCCGTGTTAGGTAGTCGTTTGCAAATGGTATGGGTGCAAGCCAGCCTTGGCAGCTTAGCCCCACCGCCGCCACAGTTAATCGGCATTAGCCAAAACGCCGTGCGTTGTCAGTATGACCCTGTGACTTACCAACTACGCGATGCTGACCTAGCAAGATTCCAACACCTCATGCAGGGTATTCAACTGGGCTTGGCATTAGGCGGTGGGGGAGCAAAAGGTTTGGCACACCTTGGCGTGTTAGCCGCTTTTCAGGAAAATGGTCTCTATTTCGATCAAATTGCAGGAACAAGTGTCGGGGCAATTATTGCCGCTGGGTATGCGAGTGGACTTGATTTGCCGCATTTGCTGGATTTGTTCAATCGTGAAATGACTCCACCTTGGTGGATGCGTTATTTACCCAAAGGCAGCACATGGCATTTAATGGGCTTATTCCGTTTCCATTTGGTGGAAAAACGTTTCCGCCGTTATTTGCACGATTATGTGTTTGAACAACTGTTATTACCAACGCATATGGTGAGCGTCGATTTAATCAGTGGTAAAGCGGTTATCCGTTCCAGCGGCGATCTGGTAAACAGTGTATTGGAGAGCATCAATCACCCGATGCTAGGTGTACCCATTTTCCGTGATGGTAAAGCCTTGGTGGATGGTGGGGTGCTGATCAATGTTCCCACTTCAGTATTGCGCCAACAAAAGATGGATTACATTGTTTCTATTGACGTTGGTAGCCAGCTCTCCCCGGATTTTGGTGGAAATGCCCGAACAAACCTCAAAACCACAACGGCTGGTTACTTCTCAACACTCAACCGGGTACTGGAAGTTAGCTATCAAAGCTTGTCCACACTGCATATGACGGATAGCGATTTCCTAATTAAGCCAAACACCTCAAGCTGTGCTTTTGAAGATTTCACTGCTGGCTCGCGTTTATTTGAAATAGGTTACGAGGCCGCGATGAATGTTATGCCCGACCTCAAACAAAACTACGCAACCTTGCTTGGTCAGGTTTAAACGGGCAAGCAAAAACCTGCCCGTTCCTAACGACTTGGGTAATCCTTACTTCTCCAACTGCGTCACATCGCGCACCGCACCGCGTGATGCCGAAGTCGTCATTGCGGCATACGCCTTCAACGCCGCACTCACGTAACGTTCACGGTTCACTGGCTTCCAACCAGCTTTGCCAAGTGCCTCCATCGCCGCACGTCGGGTTGCCAGCACTTCATCGCTAATACGCACATTGATGGTACGGTTCGGAATGTCGATGTCGATCATGTCGCCTTCTTCCACCAAACCAATCGCGCCGCCTTCTGCCGCTTCCGGTGAAACGTGACCGATGGACAAGCCCGAAGTGCCGCCGGAAAAACGTCCGTCAGTGATCAGCGCACACGCCTTACCCAAGCCTTTCGACTTGATGTACGAGGTGGGGTAGAGCATTTCCTGCATTCCGGGGCCACCGCGAGGGCCTTCGTAGCGAATCAACACGATGTCACCCGCGACGATTTTATCGCCGAGAATGCCTGCTACCGCGTCATCTTGCGATTCAAAAATACGTGCAGGGCCGGAGAATTTGAGGATGCTGTCATCCACCCCAGCGGTTTTGACCACACAACCATCCAGCGCGATATTACCGAACAATACCGCCAAACCGCCTTCGGTACTGTAAGCGTGGGCTTTGTCACGGATACAGCCGTTTTCACGGTCAATATCCAACGTATCCCAGCGTTTGCTTTGGCTGAACGCCACTTGTGTTGGCACTCCACCGGGGCCTGCGCGGAAAAATTCGTGGCGTTTGGCATCGTCGGTCAGGCGCACATCCCACAACGACAATGCTTCCGCCATATTCGTCGCGTGAACTGTGCCGACTTCGCGGTGCAATAATCCGGCGCGGTCGAGTTCGCCAAGAATGCCGAATACCCCGCCAGCACGGTGTACGTCTTCCATGTGGTAAAGCTGGGTGGAAGGCGCAACTTTACACAATTGCGGCACTTTACGGCTCAAACGGTCGATGTCGTTCATGGTGAAATTGACTCCCGCCTCTTCCGCCGCAGCCAGCAAGTGCAGGATGGTATTGGTCGAGCCACCCATCGCAATGTCCAAACACATCGCGTTTTCAAACGCTTCCATTGTTGCAATTGAGCGCGGCAATACGGATGCATCGTCCTGTTCGTAATACCGTTTTGCCAAACCGACAATGATGCGCCCTGCTTCAAGGAACAAACGCTTGCGGTCAGAATGCGTCGCCAACGTCGAGCCATTCCCCGGCAAGCTCAAGCCCAATGCTTCGGTCAGACAGTTCATCGAGTTGGCAGTAAACATGCCGGAACACGAGCCGCAAGTAGGGCAAGCGGAACGTTCCATCGTTTCCACATTTGCGTCGCTTTCGGCACTATTGGCGGCGGAAACCATTGCATCCACCAAATCCAGCTTCACCAGCTTGCCACCGATGACCGCTTTACCGGATTCCATTGGCCCGCCGGAAACGAAAATGGTGGGAATATTCAAGCGCAGCGCGGCATTCAACATCCCCGGCGTGATTTTGTCGCAGTTGGAAATGCACACCAGCGCATCGGCGCAATGCGCGTTGACCATATATTCCACCGCATCGGCGATCAGTTCGCGCGAAGGCAGCGAATACAACATCCCGCCATGCCCCATCGCAATGCCGTCATCCACCGCAATGGTGTTGAATTCTTTCGCGACACCGCCTGCGGCTTCGATTTCCCGTGCCACCAGTTGCCCCATGTCTTTGAGGTGGACATGCCCCGGCACGAATTGGGTGAAGGAATTGGCAATGGCAATGATGGGTTTCTGGAAATCCGCATCGGTCATGCCGGTCGCACGCCATAAAGCGCGTGCGCCAGCCATATTGCGACCGCCAGTGGAAGTGCGGGAACGGTAAACGGGCATGGTGTACTCCTGACAACAAAATCTTGCAAAGTGGCATTCTAACGCTCAATCAAAGATTCGTCACATATTGCGGGTTTGAGGTCAGGGCAACCGCATATAAACTCTCAATCAAATAAGGCTTTGGCACGGCAGTATCCTCTCATGCGGCTTTGTTTTGTTCTGGATTCATGCATCATGCCCGTGGAGCGAATAGTGGCGCGTATTGCTAAAGGTTATGGCGCGTATTGATGATCCGCGCCATTGTTGCAGTTGGTAGTAATACCTCCGCGCATCCGCAACGATTCGGCTTTATCAGGGTGTCACAAACCTGTAAGATAAGCACACTCAAATTTGTGCAAAATATAAGCGAGTGATCCATGCTGAACGCTCATCTTTCCCCAGGGCCGCTACCGTCGCGGATGCAACTGACCGCTGATGGTCAACTGAAACATTTCCTTACCGTGGAAGGGCTTCCCCCGTTGTTACTGGAAGACATTCTCAAACGTGCCGAGCAGTTTGTGACCGTCCCCAATAAACAGCAGAAAAAAGCTCCGTTGTTACGCGGCAAAACTGTGATGAATTTGTTTTTTGAGAATTCAACACGCACCCGCGTTACCTTTGAAATTGCCGCGCAACGCCTCGGCGCGGATGTCATTAACCTCGATATTCGCACCTCTTCAGCCTCCAAAGGGGAAACCCTGCTGGACACGATCCGCAACCTTGAGGCGATGAATGCCGATATGTTTGTGGTGCGCCATGAACACGCGGGCGCGGCGCATTTTATTGCGCGTTATTGCGCTCCCCATGTCAGCGTGTTGAATGCGGGGGACGGGCGGCATTCGCACCCCACGCAGGCAATGCTGGATATGTTCACGATTCGCCAGAAAAAGGGCAGCTTTCAACCGCTGAAAGTCGCGATTGTGGGTGATGTGCTGCACTCACGGGTGGCGCGTTCCCAAATTCACGCATTAACCACACTGGCAACAGGTGAAGTGCGGGTAGTTGCGCCGAAAACCTTGGTTCCTGCTGGCATTGAAAAAATGGGCGTGAATGTGTTTCATCGCATGGAAGAAGGCATTGCCGATGCCGATGTGGTGATTATGTTGCGGCTGCAACGCGAACGGATGCAAACCGCGCTATTGCCTTCCGAACGCGAGTTTTTCAAGCTGTATGGTTTAACCCAAGAGCGCATGGCGTTAGCCAAACCCGATGCGATTGTAATGCACCCCGGCCCGATTAACCGTGGGGTTGAAATTGATTCGCAAGTCGCTGATGGCAATCAATCCGTTATTTTAGAACAAGTTACCAACGGCATTGCGGTGCGCATGGCGATTATGGCAATGATCATGGGGCCAAAAACCGGAGGTGTGTTATGAGCCTGTTGATCCGTAATGTCCGCGCCATTGATCCCGCCAGTGGTTTGGATGGTTTGCGCAATATCCTGCTGGATGACGGGCGTATTACTGCGATTGCCGAAGCCTCAGCCGGATTTACTGCCACCCAAGAAATTGATGCCAGTGGTTTGTGGGCATTTCCCGGTGGTGTCGACCTCGCGGCGTGGTTGCGCGAACCAGGGCTTGATCACAAAGCCACCTTGAAAAGCGAGACTTACGCTGCCGCCGCCAGCGGTATCACCACCTTGTGTTACCAACCGGAACCGGGGGTAAATTTCGACAGTGCCGCGCAGGTCAAACTGATTGACGATTTAAACCGGCAAGCGGGATTTGCGCGTGTCGCGGTGTTGGGCAATTTGACCCAAGGCTTAAAGGGCGAACAGCTAAGCAATATGGGCAGCCTGAAAAAAGCCGGTTGCGTCGCCGTCACCAATGGCTGGCAGCCGTTTAAAAGCCTGCAAACCCTGCGCCGCGCCATGGAATACGCCGCGACTCACGAGTTAACCGTGTTTGTGTACCCGCTGGAACACGCGCTGGCAGCCGGTGGCTATATGCACGAAGGCGAAGTGTCGGCACGTTTGGGTTTCCCCGCGATTCCATCCGCAGCGGAAACCGTCGCGGTGGCACAAACCCTCGCGTTAGCCAGCCATACCGGAGCACGGGTGCACTTTTGCCGGTTATCTGCACGTTTAAGCGTTAAATTGATTCGTCAAGGCAAGGACAGCGGTTTAGACATTACCGCCGATGTCGCCGCACACCAATTATTCCTCACGGAAGTTGATGTCAGTGATTTCAACCCGTTATGCCATGTGATGCCACCATTACGCTCCTCACGTGACCGCGATGCCTTACGCGAAGGTTTAGCCGACGGCACGATTGACGCGATTTGTTCGGATCATCAGCCGCACGAAATTGATGCCAAACTCGCACCATTCCAGCAAACCGAACCCGGCATTGCAGGGCTGGAAACTTTATTGCCACTGACGCTGCGTTTGGTGGAAGAAAAAGTGTTAACCCTGCCCGAAGCCTTACGCAAATTGACCAGCAACCCCGCCCGCATTATTGGCAGCGAAGCAGGCCGTGTCCGGGTCGGCGCACCAGCGGATTTAGTGCTGTTCAACCCTGATAGCTTGTGGGAGTTAGACCTTAACCACTCGCACAGCGCGGGCAAAAACACCCCGTTTGCAGGCTGGAATTTCAGCGGTGCGGTACAACAAACCTTCGTCGCCGGAAAACGGGTGTTTCATGTTTGATATTGCCCTTTACCAACCCGAAATTCCCCCGAATACTGGCAATATTATGCGCTTGTGTGCCAATACCGGTTGCCGCTTGCACTTGATTCATCCGTTGGGGTTTTCCTTGGATGAAAAACAAGTACGCCGTGCGGGGATGGATTACCGCGATTTAGCCGTGGTGCAGGAACACGCCAGTTTCGCCGCCTTTAGTGTAGCGATGCAGGGGCGGCGAGTGTTTGCGTTAAGCACCAAAGTTAACCGCACTTACACCCAAACCGCCTTTGAACCCGGTGATGTGGTGTTGTTTGGCCCTGAAACACGCGGTTTACCGGAAGCATTGTTGTTAAGTTTGCCGAATGAGTTGAAATTGCGCGTGCCGATGCTTGCCGATAGCCGCAGTTTAAATTTATCCAATACCGTGGCGGTGGTGGTGTATGAAATGTTACGTCAACACGATTTCCCGGAATTGCGGTAAACTCAGCGCATGAAATTGATACGCCACATTACCCCCGCCTCAGACGCTGCCCCCGGTTGTGTTGCCACCATCGGTAACTTTGACGGTTTGCACCAAGGCCACCGTGCGGTGATTACGCACGTTGAGCAACAAGCTGCCGCACGCGGTTTACCCGCCACCGTGATCAGTTTTGAACCCTTGCCGATTGAGTTTTTCCGCAGCCCGCCACCGCCACGTATTTATGCGTTACGCGACAAATTGCGCTTGCTGCAATCGCTGGGGGTAACACAGTTTGCGTGCCTGCGTTTTGATCAGCAGCTTGCTAGCATGGAAGCGGAAGATTTCGTGCAAGACATCCTGCTCGCGGGTTTGAAGGTGCGTTATCTGGTGGTGGGCGATGATTTTCGCTTTGGTAAGGGGCGGCGCGGTGATTATCACTTGTTGCAGCAAATGGGTGCGGCGCACGGCATGGAAGTGGTGGATACCCCAACCTTATTGCACACCGATGAGCGCGTCAGCAGCACCCGCATTCGTTTAGCACTGAGCACCGCCGAACTGGAACTAGCTACCACCTTGCTGGGGCAACCTTACCGCATTTCCGGGCGGGTACGTCACGGCGATAAACGCGGGCGCACCATCGGCTTTCCGACCTTAAACCTGCGCGTGCCGCAACACGTTGCCTTGCGCAAAGGCGTTTACGCGGTACGAGTTATGGGTTTGGGGGAAACTGCGGTGTATGGCGTGGCAAACGTTGGGGTGCGTCCCACGGTGCATGGCATGGAAAACCGTTTGGAAGCGCATTTATTCGAATTTAATCAACAAGTTTACGGCAAACACATTTGCGTGGAGCCTGTCGCTTTTTTGCGTGATGAAATGAAATTTTCATCATTTGACGATCTCAAAACGCAAATTGCCCGCGATGCAGAACAAGCGCGGGCAATCTTCAGCCTTTCGCCCCCTTCCACCCTTGCGGGGGAAGGGTTGGGGATGGGGGGTTAACGGTTAGTGTGGTAACCCACTACCAATTCCACTTCATTGCGTGAACCCATTACCACCGGTACGCGCTGGTGCAAATCGCTGGGTTGGATTTCCATAATACGTTCGTAAGCAGTGCTTGCCATGCCGCCCGCTTGCTCAACGATAAAGCCCATTGGGTTGGCTTCGTACATTAAGCGCAGTTTGCCGGTTTTGCCCGCCGCTTTCATTTTGCTATCCATTGGATAAATGAAAATGCCGCCGCGTGTCAGGATACGGTGAATTTCCGCTACCATTGATGCAACCCAGCGCATATTGAAATCTTTACCACGCACGCCTTCTACTCCCGCCAAGCATTCGCCGATGTAACGCTGCATTGGTGGTTCCCAGTAACGCTGGTTTGATACGTTGATCGCAAATTCTTTGGTATCCGCCGGGATTTTCACGTCTTCGCGGGTCAACAAGAATTCGCCGCAATCTTTATCCAGCGTAAACATATTTACGCCTTTGCCGGTGGTCAATACCATAATGGCGGATGGCCCGTACAAGCAATAGCCTGCTGCCACTTGGGTAGTGCCGGGTTGCATGAAATCGGCGGCAGTAGGGTTAGTTACGCCTTCTGGTGCTTTGATAATGGAGAAAATCGTACCCACGGATACGTTAACGTCCATATTAGAAGAGCCATCCAACGGGTCAAACGTTACCAAATAGTGACCGCGTGGAATGTGCTTAGGCAGGTTATAAACTTCGTCCATTTCTTCAGAAGCCAGCGCGGCAGTATGACCACGAGACAACGCTTCAATCATCACGTCATTGGTGATGATGTCCATTTTCTTTTGTTCTTCACCTTGCACGTTTTCAGAACCGGCGGAGCCAAGCACGCCGATCAGGTCGCCTTTGCTGGTCAGGGCGGCAATTTTCTTGCAAGCCAGTGCAATGTCGTTCAATACGCAACTGAATTCGCCGGTTGCGCCGCTGTATTTACGTTGTTCTTCGAGGATAAATTGTGTGAGTGTGGTGCCGATTTGGTGCATAACCCTAGTTCCCAAGAATAAAAAATCATAAGATCACAGCCATTAAAGCTGCCAAAGTGAGTATATCAGAGGATTATGATATTCTTATTCGCTGCTTGCAAACAAAAAAAAGGCGAATCCGAGGATTCGCCAGAACTTGCGAGGGAGTATTATAACTTTTCAGTATTGCTAGTTAGTGTGTGTAGTGTGTCTATCAAACAGCGATTTAACCGCTCATCTAAGCAATCATGTCGGTGGTCAACGAGGTTGGCGCGTTTCACTATGCTTATCTGCTTTGATCAGGAGGTTAGTCGTAGCGAACACAGCATCGGTTCAAACAAAATAAAAAAAAAATTTACAGGGATGATAACTTCATCATCCTGATGCTTGAAATAAACCAAGTATTTGATTTTGTTGAGGTGGTGGTTGATTGATAAACGTTAAGTAAAATTTTTATCGGTAAAATCAATTTGATTAGAACCAAATGGATAACAAGAGCGACATAGTGATGGAAGGCTATCCACAAAGTAACGCAGAAGAGATTCCCGACGGTATCGGCAGGCCAACCGATGCCATCTTGTTGGAGAGAATTGGGCGAGGTGATCAGCAGGCTTTCAGCCAATTGTATTTGTACTACCAGCCAAGACTGGTTAAGTATTGCGCTCGCGTATTGCGCGACGATTTGGCGCAAGCGGCTGATGTTGTGGATGAAGCTATGTTTGATATTTGGCGGTCAGCCGGTAGTTTTGCCGGACGCTCCAAGCCATCAACATGGATTTACTCCATTGCCCGCAACAAAGTGATTTCGTGGTTACGTAAAACCTCGGAAGTCGGGCTAGATGATGAATCCTTGTTGGAGGCGTTGGTTGATCCCGCCGCTACGCCCCATGAGGAGTTGGCAATGAATGACATGAAGCAGCAGTTGCTGCGGCTGATAGACCAATTGAGTGATGAACACCGCGAGGTCTTGAGGCTTACTTACTTTGAGGATTTATCTGTCAAAGAAGTCGCTGATTTATTGGGGATTTCGGAAAATACTGTCAAAACACGTATGTTCTATGCGCGAAAACGCATGGCGCAATTACTGGATAAGGCAGGCATTACTAACGTTGACTTGTAAGCATATTGAGTAACACTGTTATGAGCCTATTCCCACAAGGCGATCCGATCGAAGAAGCGCGTTTGCTGTTACCTTGGTACATTACTGGCAAGTTGAGCGAGGCTGAACGCGAATACGTTGAGCGCATGTTGGCACAACACCCGTCGTTGCAAGCAGAGCACCGCGATGAACTGGCTATGGTCGGCTTGATCCGAAACAATGCCAGTTTGCTGCAATTGAGCACGATGGATTCAACTCCGCAACGCCTTGATAAGTTAATGAAGCGTATTGAGCGTGAAGCCCGCCATGCCGAGCCGCCCGCTGTCGCACCCGCAGAGCCAGCACCGATACCACGTAAACCGTCAGCACAGGTCAAACCTTCATGGGCTGATTTCTTACGCCAATTGATACCGAGTGCGACTTGGTTGACCCCGGCGAATGCAGTATTTGCTACGTTATTGGTGATTCAGGCAGGTTTGCTGGGGTGGTTTAGTCAGTCGTCACTGGCTCCTGGCTCAGAAAGCATTTATGTATCCGCCAGTGTCAGCGAGGCTCCGACAACAGTTGCGGTGACGAAGGGCATGACCTTATTGGTTGGGTTTCGTGATGAGGCGCAAATTCAGCAATTACGTCAGTTCCTGCATCAATGGAATGCTCATATTATCGACGGCCCGGATAATAACGATTTGTTCCGGCTACAGGTGCGTGATGTTCCCGCTGCTGATCAACGTTCCGAAGTGATCCTAGAGCAAATGCAACAGGATCAAAACGTGATTGCTTTTATTGGGCGTGAGTTTTAAATACCACCATGACACTGATCCGCACCGTACCTACGCGCTGGGCTTACCCCTTGTTATTGCTCAGTTTACTGAGTATTTCCGGGTGTAGCACTCCACCAGAATATAAAATTATCGGTAAAACAACCAATTCAACAACTTGCCAAGTCAGTGCTGCATTGTGCATTGAAAGCCACGTCTTCCGTGCGGTTGATTACGAAAAAGACGAAATGCTCATCACCTATGACAGCAGCAAACCGGCTGAAGTCGCTGATGACATTTTGAAAAAATACCGTTTGCGGGCGAAACGCAGCGATAGCCTCGATAGTGTCAAAACCACGATGATCACGGCTGCCACCAATGGGCAAGACCCCATAGATTTGGTTGCGGCAATCAAAAAACAAGAAAAAGAAGTCGATGCCAGTACCAGTAATTTTTACACGACGGCCAATGTAGGCAACAACGATCTTTACCCCATGAACATGACCGGGGTAGCGGCGGCGCGTAATCGTACCGGTAACAGCGGTGCGGGTGTCACCATTGGGATGATTGATACGCCGGTTGACATGACCTACAACGATTCTTTGCAAGCGTCGATTGAGCGTATCGACTTAGTAGCCCCTGGCGATGAACGCAACCGCCTGCACGGTACAGAAGTCGCAGGAGTCATGGTGAGTCGCAATCCGCGCATTGGCATTGCTCCGCAAGCACGTTTGGTAGCCATCAGTGCCTTTAGCACCAACCCGGCAAACCCGGATCAACGCCGTAGCAACTCTGGTCTTGTGGCACGCGCTCTGGAAATCGCGATGGATCAAGGCGTGGATGTATTAAACTTGAGCTTTGCGGGCAAATCCGACCCGCTGGTGGATAAGCTGGTGCAGGCGGCGGTGCAACGCGGCATTGTGGTAGTGGCTTCTGCCGGTAATGAAGGCCCCGGTGCGCAACCGTCTTACCCCGCAGCACTACCCGGCGTAGTCGCAGTCACAGCGGTGGATCGTGGTGAACAGGTGTTTGGACGTGCCAATCGTGGTGATTACATCAGTTTAGCAGCCCCCGGCGTGGGTATTTTAACCACTGCCCCACGCGGTAGTTTTCAGGTTAGCAGTGGTACATCGCTTGCCACTGCGCACGTTTCGGGTGTGGCTGCGTTGCTGATGTCAGCAAACCGCGCACAATTTAACCCCAACGTGTTAAACAATACCGCGATTGATCTTGGCAGACCGGGGCGTGACAGCGATTACGGTTATGGCTTGGTCAATGTGGAACGCGCACTTACTTCGCTGGGCGCACGCTAAAACACACCAAAACTTGATCTGTAGCAAGAAACCCACCGAATCTGCCCAAGCGTTTTGACTTCGCTCAAAGCGGGGGCGGAACCTCCCCGTTACGATGATCTCATTCATCAAACAAGGAGGCTTACCTCATGGCTCAGTTTTTTACCAGTGATCAAGGCATTGTTTTTATGTCAGTTTTCACCATCGTTTTCATCCTTGGTTTTCTTGGCTACCTGTTTTGGAAATTCATGAAACTTTCCAACCACAAGCCACAACCCGGTGAAAAAGCTTGGTAAAACTTTACGCGCTTGCCAGCCAGTCACGCGGACGCAGGAAATCGGTGTAGAGCTTAGCTTCTGCACTACCTGCTTCGGGTTGCCAGTCGTAACGCCATTTCACCAAGGGCGGTAATGACATCAAAATGGATTCGGTGCGTCCCCCGGATTGCAGCCCGAACAAGGTTCCCCGGTCGTACACCAGATTGAATTCGACGTAACGTCCCCGGCGGTACAGTTGGAAATCGCGCTGAGTTTCGGTAAACGCCAAGGTTTTACGACGATTTACAATCGGGCGATAGGCTTGGATGTAGTGGTCGCCGACGCTGCGCATGAACGCGAAAGTTTTTTCAAAGCCCCATTCGTTCAGGTCGTCGAAGAATAAACCGCCGATACCGCGCGGTTCGTTGCGGTGTTTGATAAAAAAGTAATCGTCACACCATTGCTTGTAACGCGGGTAAACCTCTTCCCCAAACGGTTGGCACGCGGCTTGTGCCTTTTGATGCCACTCGGTGCAGTCTTCTTCAAAGCCGTAATACGGGGTCAAGTCAAAACCACCACCAAACCACCACACAGGTGCTTCACCGGGTTTTTCCGCGACGAAAAAACGCACATTCGCATGGGAAGTCGGAATCAAAGGATTATGTGGGTGAATTACCAACGACACGCCCATGGCTTGGAAGCTACGCCCCGCTAATTCCGGGCGTTGCGCAGTAGCAGAAGGCGGCAAGGTATCCCCAAACACGTGGGAAAAATTGACCCCACCTTGCTCAAATACCGCACCATTGCTAATCACGCGACTGCGCCCACCGCCGCCACCGGGACGTTCCCACGCATCTTCTACAAAATTTGCACCACCGTCTTCGGCTGCCAATTCCTCACAAATGCGGTCTTGTAACGCCAATAAATACTGTTTAACGGCGGCAATATCCACTTGCGACATCATGCGTTGCCCCTTAGCTGCATAAAAGTCGCCTATTGTAACGGCAAATCGCAGCTAACCCTAGTAGGGTTTTTCACCGACCCAATTTCCCGGTGGATTGTAATTACACACCCACAACTGCCCCTGATCGGGACACACGGTCATCGCGCAACCCACTTCGGTGGTGCTGCGCCACGCCATTTGGGTGTAGTGCCCGCATTGTGCTCCGGCACGGCAGGTATTGCGGGCATAGTCGTAATCGCTGCGTTCATCCGCCCAATCCTGCGCGACTTTGGCAGGAGCTATGCGCTGCACTTCAATACGCCCATCTGACCAGCGTAACGGGCTGCCCCAATAGAGGTTTTCCCCAACATCCAGACGATTGGCGTGCGCGTGAGAACGGTGCTGCATGGTGCAACGGTTATTCGCGGCTAAATGTTCCGCCCATTGTTGCGCATAGGCTGCCATTGTTCCCGACCAGCGTAACGGCGGTACACCGACCGCTGCTCGCACTTGGTTGTGGGTGGCTAACATGCCTTGCATCGCAGCGGGTTCGGTATCCGCTAACGGCGGTGGTACATCACCCAGCGATAGCGGCGCACTCACCACGCACGCGCTGCACAATAAAACGCTGCCTAATAACGGCAATCGACGCATAACACACCTCCACAATTAACGGATGTAAGGGTTATTGCGGCGTTCCGTGCCTATATCGGTGTTGGAACCGTGTCCCGGTACAACGGTCACATGATCACCAAGTGTCCACAATTGGGTTTTAATCGCAGTCATCAATTGCTGATGATTTCCGCCGGGAAAATCGGTGCGCCCCACAGAACCTTGAAACAACACATCACCGGCAAATACCACGGCGGTTTCACGTTGAAAAAATACCACATGCCCCGGCGTATGACCGGGTGTGTGTAAAACTTCCAGCGTGATTTCACCGACTTGCAAGGTGTCCCCATGCTGTAACCAGCGAGTCGGCACAAACGCATCGGAATGCGTCAAGCCGAAACGTTGCGCCTGCACTGGCAAGGCATCCAGCCAATATTTATCGGCTTCGTGAGGGCCACTGACCGGAATCGCGTAATGTGCCACCAGTGCCAGCGTGCCGCCCACATGATCCAAATGCCCGTGGGTTAAAAACACCCCAATTGGAGTCAAGCCGCGCTGTTCCACGGCAGCAATCAACGCTTCCACGTCGCCACCGGGATCAACAAAGGCACAGGTTTTGGTGGCTTCGCACCAGATAATACTGCAATTTTGCGCAAAGGCAGTGACAGGAAGGCTGATGTATTGCATAAACGTCATCTTAGTGAACTAAACAGGACGATTATACGGTGGAATGGTACTTAGTGGTTGCCTTTCTGGCATTGGGCGGGGTCGTGGGATTTCTTGCGGGCTTGCTGGGTATTGGCGGCGGCGGGGTCATGGTTCCGGTGTTAACCGCCTTATTCGTGGGGCAGGCGTTCCCGACGGAACAGGTGGTGCATCTGGCGTTAGGCACGTCAATGGCTGCGATTGTGCCGACCGCGCTGTCGAGTTTATGGGCGCACCATTGTAAAGGCGCGGTATTGTGGAACGTGGTGCAGCGGATTACACCGGGCATTCTGTTGGGTACGTTTGCGGGAACATTTTTAGCGAGCTATTTATCAACCAACAGTCTGGCGATCTTTTTCGCGTGTTTCATGGCGTATGTCGCCTTGCAAATGTGGCTGGGTATCAAGCCAACGCCGCATCGTGATGTACCGGGCATGGTGGGTTTATCCGCAACTGGTGCGGGTATTGGGGGAATTTCCGCGCTGGTAGCGATTGGCGGCGGTACGCTTTCTGTGCCGTTTTTGATGTGGTGCAACGTCAATATCCGCCAAGCGATTGCGACTTCTTCCGCGATTGGCTTTCCGATTGCGCTGGCGGGAACCGTAGGTTACGTGCTGAATGGCTGGCAGGTTGCGGGTTTACCGCCGTATACGCTGGGCTTTGTGTATTGGCCTGCGGTGGTGCTGATTGCGATGGTCAGTTTTTTCACCACCAGTTTGGGCGCAAACCTTGCGCACAGTTTGCCAGTTGCGGCGTTAAAGAAAGTGTTTGCGGTATTGCTGGTGTTGCTCAGTGCGAAAATGTTGCACTCGGTGTTTGCGTAAGCGGGTGCAGTTGTCGGGGGTGATGCAGGTAGAGACGCAAGATTTTGCGTCTCTACGGTTGGATGCAATATGCTGGTTAAGCTTTGCGACTCATGGCTTCGACGCTCGCAAAGGCAGCCATGTTCACAATCCCACGCACCGTGGTGCTTTCGGTGAGGATATGCGCGGGGTATTTTGTACCCACCAACATTGGTCCCACCGGTAAACCATCCGCCAGCGTTTTGGTCATATTGTACGCAATATTCGCCGAGTTCAGATCGGGGCAAACCAGCAAATTGGCTTCACCCTCAAACGCGCAACCTTTGAACATGCGGTCACGGATGTCTTGCGATAACGCCGCATCCGCGTGCATTTCACCTTCCACCAGCAAATCCGGGTGTTTTTCGCGCAAGATTTCCAGCGTGCGGCGCATTTTGGCGGAATGCACATTCATGCGGCTGCCGAAGTTAGAATGCGACAGCAACGCGGCTTTGGGTTCCATCCCAAAACCTGCCACCAATTCCGCCGCGAGCGCGGTGTTATCCGCAAGCTGTTCAGCGGTTGGGTCATCGCCAACGTGGGTATCGGTGAGGAAATACGTGCCTTGCTTCAAAATCAGCATGGTGACAGCCGCCACATCCGTCAAACCGGGACGCGCCCCAATCAAGTCACGCACGTAATGCAGATGCGAAATGAAATTACCTTCTACCCCGCAAATCATTGCGTCAGCATCGCCACAACGTACCATCACTGCCGCAATTTGCGTGGTACGTGCTGTCATCACCCGGCGGCTGTAAGTTGGCGTTACACCTTTGCGGCACATCACTGCGTAATGCTCTTCCACATGACGTTCGTAGTCGGGGTTATTGCGCGGGTCAACCACGGTAATGTTTTCACCGATTTTCAAGCGTAAATCGTAGGCTTCGATATTGCGCTGAATCAGTTCAGGGTTGCCGAGCAGGATCGGTTTGCAAATGCCATCATCCACCAATTGTTGCGCCGCATTGATAACACGTTGCGATTCGCCTTCCGCAAACACAATGCGCTGCGGGTTGCGTTTGGCTTTTTCAAACACGGGCTTCATGGCCATGCCGGAGCGGAACACGAAACTTTCCAGTTGACGTTCATACGCCTCGAAATCAGCAATCGGGCGCGTCGCCACGCCAGTTTCCATCGCTGCTCTGGCGACACGCGGCGGAATGATGGTCATCAAACGCGGGTCGAACGGCTTGGGAATCAGGTAGTCGCGCCCGAAGTGGAATTCCGCGCCGCCGTAAGCAGACACCACCGCATCAGAGGCTTCGCGCATCGCCAGATCGCCAATCGCTTCGACCACCGCAATTTTCATCGCTTCGTTGATTTCGGTTGCGCCCACATCCAACGCTCCCCGGAACAGGAACGGGAAGCACAGCACGTTGTTCACTTGGTTAGGGTAATCGCTGCGTCCGGTCGCCACAATCGCGTCGGAACGCACTTCGTAAATCAGTTCGGGGCGGATTTCTGGCTCAGGGTTGGCGAGCGCGAGGATCAGGGGATTTTCCGCCATTACCTTGACGTGATGCTGTTTCAACACACGCGGCGCGGATAAACCGAGGAAAACGTCCACGCCGTCCATCACATCATCCAACGTGCGTGCGTCGGTGTCGATGGCGTAAGCCGCATTGTACGGGTTCATTTCTTCGACCCGGCCTTTGTAGATAATGCCGAAGCGGTCGTTAACGACGATATTCTCTTTCTTTAAACCCATTTCCACCAGCAAGTTCATGCAGGCAATCGCTGCCGCACCCGCACCGGAACACACCAGTTTCACGTCTTCGATGTTCTTGCCCGCGACGCGCAAACCGTTACGGATTGCCGCTGCTACGCAAATCGCCGTGCCGTGCTGGTCGTCGTGGAACACCGGAATTTTCATCATGGCTTTAAGGCGTTTTTCCACCTCAAAACATTCCGGGGCTTTAATATCTTCGAGGTTAATGCCGCCGAATGTGGGTTCGAGCAGGCTGATGGCATCCACCAAACGGTCTACGTCGAGCGTGTCCATTTCAATGTCGAAGGCATTCACGCCCGCGAATTTCTTGAACAATACCGCTTTGCCTTCCATGACGGGTTTGGAGGCGAGTGCGCCGATCGAACCCAAGCCCAGCACCGCCGTGCCGTTGGAAATGACCGCCACCAGATTGCCCCGGCTGGTGTAATCCGCCGCACACGCGGGGTCAGCCGCAATCGCCAAGCTTGCTGCCGCCACGCCGGGGGAATACGCCAGTGCCAAATCGCGCTGGTTCGCCATGTTTTTGGTGGGGGTGACTTCGAGTTTGCCCGGTTGCGGGAAGCGGTGGTAGTCGAGTGCGGCTTGGTCTAATTCGTCTTTCATAGCGGTATGTCGTCCTAAAGCTGTTATCGAAACGTAGCGGAGTTCTGCCGATTGAGCGATTGCCTGATGACGTGATACCGCCGTTGGTCTGATATTACCTGAGTTTTGTGCGATGCGGAAAATGTTTGTGCAAGCACCTCAATCCTGTGCTACTCCTTTTTACGCTGATGACCAAACAGGCGTTCGTAACCCCAGTCACGCATCGCCAGCAGCACCGTAGAACCTTTACGCTCCCCAATCGGCAAGCACGCATCATCCTTACTCAGCGTGTCGAAATCTTTGGCTAACTGCGCCATTTTGCGCTGGAATAAGGCATTACTGGCATCGCTCAACATGCCGTTTAGCACAACCAGCTTTTCGCTTTCCTTGGTGAAGGTGGTGCGGAAATACTCACTTTCGATTTTGGCGCGGAACAGTTGCATGATTGGCCCGTCATCGCGCCATTTAAAATTGGGTGCTACCAGTAATTTGATACGATTACCTGCCTGCAATTCGATAATGTGCAGGCGGTCAAGATGGGCAAGGTAACGAATCACTTGTGGCTCGTTGAACTGGTAGTGGCGGGTAATATCCGGCAAGCTCCAGCGGTTTAGCACGCACACTGTTACCAGTAATAAATTAAGGTCGTCGGCAATTTCCTTTTCCTGCGCGTGAGTGATTTCACTGATTGGCTGGGCGTGTTCGGCGTGCATTTCCCGCACCAGGTCGGTGATTTCCATACCCAGCAGGGCGCAAATAGCATCTAAGCGTTGCAACGACAAATTTTGTTCGGCAAACAAGCGTTTCACGCTGGCTTCCGATAATTGCAGGCAAGCGGCTACGTCCACATAGGTTTTATTGTGACGCTTGAGCAGCTTTTTCAGGGTGTGGATCAGTTCGGTGGTTTGTGGCATGGTACTTCAGATGTAATTGTTATTGCTGAAGTACCAGATTGTAATACTTTTATGGTGTTTTCACACCCGCAACCGCGCCAAAACGCCCGCCGTCCGCTGTTGATTTTGCTGCTTTTCCGTCGGCTTTATTGCCCCTTACTCGGTGTATTCTTTAAGGATTTTGTTGGTTTTGGCTTCGTTGATACGGTTCAGTAAACGTTGTGCTTCGTAGTCATCACGCAGCGTTTTCGACAGCATAATGGTGGAACTGACCAGAAACAGGGCGTTTAACGCCAGATAGCCTTTGGTCAATAGATTGCCTTCCAGAAAGAAAATGAAAGCCGCCATTGCCGCCAGTGAAATCCCGAAAGTCAGTTTGACGAAAAATGTCCAGCTACTGGTATTGGGCAGGGTAAGTGTGTCGTTCATGGTGTGTTCCTCTGTTTGCGTGTGTTGGGTTGGTGTTGCTCTGAGAGGAAGATTAGGGGAGGGTGGCATAAGCTGCAACGTTAGTGGGAGAGGTTGAAGTTGGTGGGGCTTTAGGTATCGAAATACGATACTTTTCGCGGTGATCTGCCTGCGCGAAACCGATGTGCGGCTCGTGTGTGTGCAATAGGCGGGCCACGTTCGCTGTACATGGTTTTGCGGTATAATATTGTTTTAATTTTGTGAAACAGTGAATAATTCAAGGGGTTATATGATCATTTCCAGCGTAGAAAAACTTATTGATGGAAAACTGCCTGGGCAAGTGCAGTTCAACGTTACTATCCGTGAAGCCTGCAAACGCATGTGTGAACTGAATGTTGGAGCACTGGTGGTTTTTGATCAGCAGCAACTGGTAGGCATTTTAAGTGAGCGGGACATTATCCGCCGCTGTCTGGGTGTCGATCTCCCTGTGGACGAGACCGCTGTTGCGATGGTC
Source organism: Thiothrix unzii (assembly GCF_017901175.1). Classification (NCBI taxonomy): domain Bacteria; kingdom Pseudomonadati; phylum Pseudomonadota; class Gammaproteobacteria; order Thiotrichales; family Thiotrichaceae; genus Thiothrix; species Thiothrix unzii. The sequence continues at coordinate 3,208,611 of NZ_CP072793.1, read as the reverse complement.
ATGACCAAAACCCCCATCACCATTGACGCTGGCAGCAGTCTGGCAAACGCGCTGGAAGTCATGCAAACGGGCGGTTTCCACCATCTCCCGGTGACAAAAGACGGTCAGCTTATCGGCTTGCTGGAGCTGGATGACATCCCAGAGGAATACCATTTGCTGCTGGAACAATTCAAGGAATTGCGGGCAAGGTAGGCAATGTTGGGGACTCGCTACCCTGTGAAACAACTATCGTAATCTAGGTTACGATAACGTGGGTTACTATAAATGCTAGCCGTTACAACCAGAATGAGATTGATGTGGTCGCGGTCAACGATTTGGACAGGCAAGTGCTGGTCGGGGAGGTAAAAATGAATCCTGAGCGTATCCGCATTCCGGCATTGCAACACAAGGCGGCGAGCTGGAACAGGCGTTTGCGTATCAGGGGTTTAGTTTGGAGGCGATTGATCAGTATGTTGGGCAGCAAGATTAATACGGTTATGACTTACTTTGTGTCGGAAGTAGGCGGATTTATCCCTTACTTTGCGACGAAAACTGGCAAAAATACCCCTTACTTTGTGCTAAAATCACCTCAAAGTATCCCTTACTTTGAGGTGAAGCATGTTCAAACGTCTGTTATTAAAAGATTTGAATCACTGGCTACACAGGCCCAATCGCAAGCCGCTAATCCTGCGAGGTGCTAGGCAGGTCGGCAAAACCACACTTGTTTCCCTGTTTGCCGAACAATTTGATCAATTCATTTCCTTGAACTTGGAGCGACAAGAAGACAAGGCACTGTTTGAACAGAACTACACGATTCAGGAACTGGTTGAAGCGATCTTCTTTCTTCACAGCAAAGACCGCCAACAACCCAATACCCTGCTATTCATCGACGAAATCCAAAACTCATCAGCGGCAGTCGCCATGTTGCGGTATTTTCACGAGAACTACCCCACGTTGCCTGTTATTGCGGCTGGTTCGCTGCTGGAAAGCTTGCTGGATCGGCACATCAGCTTTCCGGTTGGTCGTGTGGAATATTTGCGCGTCCATCCGCTGACGTTTGAAGAATTCCTCATTGCGCTTGGCGAAGAACCAGCCGCCGCCATGCTCAACCAGATTCCCTTACCGATTGTTGCCCATGACAAGTTGCTGAAACTGTTTCACCGTTACGCACTGATTGGCGGGATGCCGGAAATCGTCCAGCAGTATGCAGCTACCCACGACCTAGCCCAACTTCGCCCGATTTACGACAACCTGATTACCGCCTATCTGGATGATGTCGAGAAATATTCGCCGCGTGACTCGCAAACCCCAGTAATCCGTCATGTTATCCAAACGGCTTTTCGGGAAGCGGGCAATCGCATTACGCTGGCGGGCTTTGGGCAATCTCATTACGGCTCGAAAGACGTAGGTGAAGCTTTACAGGTGCTGGAAAAAGCCTTGCTGTTACACCGCTGTTATCCTGTGACTGACACACGCTTGCCACTTGTCCCTAACCTGAAAAAATCCCCCAAGCTGCAATTGCTGGATAGTGGACTCGTCAACTATTTTTCTGGCTTGCAGGCTGACATTTTCGGCAGCAAAGACTTGAACAGCATCTACGGTGGGCGAATTATCGAACATCTGGTTGGGCAGGAATTATTGGCAAGCCAGTCTTCGCTGTTATTCCAGTTGCACTTTTGGGTGCGCGAGAAAAATCAGTCCAATGCCGAAGTGGATTTTGTGGTGGCGTATGGCAACAAAGTGATCCCGATTGAAGTGAAATCGGGCGCAACGGGCAGGCTGCGTTCGCTGCATCAGTTTATGGATCAGGCGGAGCATGGTTTTGCAGTGCGTTTGTATGCAGGGAAGCTGGAGGTGGAGGATGCGGTTACGGTGGAGGGAAAGGCGTTTAAGTTGCTGAACTTGCCTTATTATTTAGGGGGAAAGGTTGAGGGGTATTTGGAGTGGTTTGTTTAAAGCAATTTAGACTAGCGACAGTTGGTTTTTAAATACTGACTAGATGCGTAAGTATCAAGTTTTTGCATTCTTTTAATAGCTTCAAAGGTTAGTTTAAACCCCGGAACACCACATGACTGCATTTCAATCAATCCTCTAACCTCCAAGAGAATCATTGCTTGAAATACTGCACCATAACAATATCCATCATAATTGATTATTTCATAAGCTTTATCTAAAGTAATAAAATAATCATTCCACAAGTTACCTTTCTTAAAGGCTTGCCATAATACCTGATTCTCCCATTCAGTTAAATCAACCCTATTCAAAACCCCTTCTAAAATTTGCGAGTCATTATTTTTTGACATATTTCTAAGATTAGTTGCAAGCTTCGGGTAATATCCGGAAAATCTCCTATCAAAAAGAGATTCATTGAGATTTGCCAGATCAGCAGTAGATAGTCTGTCATTTATTTCTTTTAACATCACTTTAATTTTATCTTCTTGATTCCAAAAAACTCTCTCTTTTGACCTCAAAATTCCTCTAAATGACTCAGTATTCAAGTCAACCTCTTCTGCATCAAAAATGAAAGGGATTAGCAAGTTTTCTGTACTATCAGTGCTCTGAGGATTATGAGCAACACTTCCGGCTTCTGATGGAATCCATGAACTTGCATCAGCAAGATTTTCAGATGTAATGCAAAATATTCCAGCATTAGCTTTTCTCAACTCTGCTGTTACTCTATTAATAGACTCAACACCTGGAGGAATATCTCTTTCAGACATAAAAGTCTTCACACTTGGTTTAAAAAATAATTCAAGCCAAGTAGCTAATATTTTTGCAACATTTTTACTTACTGGCTTGGACCAGCTAATAAAGATTTTGAAATTTTCTTGTTCCATAAAAAACCCAAAAATCAGGAAAAGAAAATTATAATCACAGTCAAAATAACTCCACCAAATGCAATCATCAAGTGCAGTGCCATCCAAAGATAATACAATTTAATTTTCTTAATAACAGGAAATCTTTGGTAATGACTTATGTTAGCTTCAGATTTTAGGGCTTCTAGCTTGGTGTCAGGATTTAGTTCATCTATTTTTTTTCTCCAAGAAGTCAAACGGCTAATGTGAAACTGATGTCTTTCATAAAGCTTTGCACTAACAATAGCGCCATACAATCCCAAAATAATTAAAAGAATTGATAAAAATAAAACATTGTTATTCAAGCCTTTTTGAGCTATAAAACCAATAATGGCAGCGACTATAACCAAAATAATATTTGTCATAATTGAGCGCTGATCTTCTGCTTGTTTAGCTTCAATCCATTGCTGCTCAACAAATTTCAGTAAAACATCCGTAGAATCCGCCATCTAAAGCCTCACTCATGATAGTTACCGTAATCAAAAATATTACTTCATCACCGAGATGAAAATAAATTTCATAAATCGGAATTATCGCATCAAAAATTTATGTTGTAAAAATATTTCCTCTACATATAAAGCATACTTGTCAAATCACCTCAAACGGATTGATCAGTTCAAGCCCGCACTGTTCAAAATCTTTGGTATTACGGGTAGCAACCGCAAAGTGATGCGCACTGACAATTCCCGCAATCTGTCCATCTGCCATGCTCATGGGCAAGCCAATAGTTCTCCGGTGGCTCATGATGTCTGCGTAGTGGCTTGCCGCTTCCGCTGTGAAATCGAGAATACGCCCTTCAAACGCTCGCCCAATATACGCTTCAAATTGTGCGCTGAGGCGGCGTTTACGTTCACCATCCGGCATGACACCCAAGCCGTAGCGGATTTCGGCAAGGGTAATCGTGGTCACAAACAGGTTCGGGGTATCTTGCTGATCCAGCCATGTGAGTACAGTGGGCGAAGGCTGTGGGCGCATCACTTCGGAAATGATATTGGTGTCTAACACGATCATCAGTCAAAACTCACGGGTGCATAGACTTCACGAGTTGGCAGGTTCAGTTCCACACCGTAGCGTTCTCCAAAGAACTGCTGCGCTAACCGACCCAAACGTTCGGGAGGCATCACCGCCAACCGCAAAATACGCCGCACTTCTTCTTCCATCGACACCTGATGCTGGGCAGCACGGATGCGCAAGCGTTGCAGCGTTTCATCTTCCAGTTTACGAATGCTTAAACTAGCCATAGTACTCTCCTATTCCTATTATGCTTTCATATGAAAGCATTGTAGTCAGTTGCCTTCAATCGGGCAAGAATACTAAAACCTCGATCAATCTGGAATCCAATTCCATATTAGCCAAATCATTGTTTATAAACCTAAAAATTCAACGTAAACACATCCCCCAACACCCCATCCTCCCCACGCTTACGCCCTTGCGCCGCATTGTCATACACCACCAACAACGCGGTTGCGTCATCACCCTGTGTAAACAAACACAACCCTTCCGCGTGGTCATCACCGTAACCATGCGGAATTTCCGCCACCACCTCAAGCACATCGCGGGGAATCAGGCTTTCCCCATCCGGTTTTGCCCCGCCCTGCCAACGGTAAACCCGTACCGGGCCATCCAGACTCATGGTAGGCCCCGCCAAAATCAGCAAATCCTCACCTTGCACGCACAAATCGCGGATTCCCAAACCATCCAGTTGCAGGAAATGTTTACGGTAGGGGCGATCCTCCTCGCCGATACGCGCCAGCTTCAGCACGGTGGGATCATCGTCATCTTCCACACACTCGATTTCCAGCAACACCGCCCAGCCGCGCAATACTGGCCCGCGCAAACCGAGGAATAAGCGTGTACCAATCACCGCCAAACCTTCCACATCGAAGCCGTTGTCTTTGCCGGGGATTTGCAGGAAAGGCTTGATATGCGGGTCATCGCGTAACGCTTCCATCAATGCATTGCCATCAATATGTAACGGTAAATGCGCTCCCGGTGCTTGCAATACCGGCAGGCCATCAACGTGCGTCAAGGGAATACGTGCAATCAAATAGCGGTTGGGGTCGGGTACGATAGCCCCTAAACGCTCAATGCCTTTGCTGGCTAATTTGCCCGTTTTGGGCTTGCTGCGCTTGAGACTGTGCGAACCCACGACCCACAAAAAGCCATCGTGATAGGCCAAGCCTTCCACATCGACTTCGTTGTCTTCGGCATCCGCTGCTATCGGTAATTGCAAATAATCGTGCAACGCAAAGCGTGTGTGCGCGGCGTATAGCGGCTGATTGTCTGTGTTTACACCTTGATGCAGCAAACGCTCCAGATGGATGCTTTCATCATTGGCAACCCACAAACTGTCACCGATTTGCACCACAGCGGATAAGGCATCGCGGCACTCATATGCGGGGGCTGCAAACTGCAATAACACGGTATTCACTGGGCTATTTTCAATCATTACCACTTAAACGCCACCAACATAGCCATCACAAACATCACAAGGTAAACCCACGGTAAGGCCATTAAATAATGCACCCATTGGTAAGCATCCAGCGAATACGCCCACCACGCCCCAATCCCGGAAATGGCAAACGCAACAGGAACCAGCATCGCTGAGACTAACAACGCACCGCTCCACGAAATCTGCATATTGGCAATGCTAATGACGCTACCCATTGCTAAAAATGCACCCACGAGCACACCGAGTACGCTGACTACCGTGTTAATCCACAAACTCATAGACGACATACACACCTCCACATTCAGGGAATTCCTGCGCAAACTGTAGCACGCGCCTTACCGCAACGCAGTAACCGCAGGCAGATTCCGCGTATCCCTATCAAAAGGCATATATAGGGGGCTGTCAGGTTTGGTTAGAATGCAGGGGGATTGCGCAATCACAGATTCAATGAGGAGAACGACGAATGTCAAAGAAACACCCGGTTATTGCAGTAACAGGTTCCTCCGGTGCGGGAACAACGTTTGTTAAACGTGCGTTTGAGCACATTTTCTTCCGCGAGAAAATCACCGCCGCCGTGGTCGAGGGCGACAGTTTTCACAGCGTTACTCGTACTGAATTCAAGCAACGTGCCGCAGTTGAAGCAGATTTCAGTCACTTTGGCCCACAAGCCAACGATTTCCATGCGTTAGAAGCATTATTCAAAAGCTACGGCGAAACCGGCAGCGGTAAAAAGCGTTATTACCTCCACAATGACGCGGAAGCCGTACATCACCAACAGCGTTTAGCTGCGCTGGGCGTAGCTTGTGCATCCGGTTCGGGTGAATTTACCCCGTGGGAAGATACCGAAGCCAACACCGACATCCTGTTCTATGAAGGTTTGCATGGTTTGGTAAAAGACGCTACTGACGACAAAAAATACGGCGGTTACGACGTAGCCAAGTACGTGGATTTGGGTATCGGCGTTGTGCCTAGCGTTAACTTGGAGTGGATCCAAAAGATTTCACGTGACCATGCGGAACGCGGCTATTCACCGGAAGCAACCGTCGACACCATTATGCGTCGGATGCCGGACTACATTAACCACATTACCCCGCAATTCTCACGCACGCACATCAACTTCCAGCGCGTGCCGACCGTGGATACGTCTAACCCGTTTATCGCGCGTGACATTCCAACGGCTGATGAGAGCTTCGTGATTATCCGTTTCGCTGATCCGAAAGCGTTTAATGTGGACTTCCCGTTCCTGTTGTCGATGATCCATGACTCCTTCATGTCACGTCGCAACAGTATCGTGGTTCCCGGTGGTAAAATGGTATTGGCGATGGAATTAATCCTGAACCCTATCATTCACGACATGATCGAACGCCGTAACAACGCGTAAGTTCTGCTGGTCGGGGCAGTGTCTTTGCTGCCCCTGCTTAAAACAAACCTTTAAGCTTTTGCTTTAGCTCATCTTCAACTTTCTGCTTCAATTGCTCTTCCACGCTGGGTGCATTCGGGTCAGTCGTACTGCTGCCAGTGCCTAAATGCTGCTGCACTTTGTCTTGCAAACGCTGTTCCAGTTTGGCTTTTTCATCAGTCAGGCGTTGTTCCAACTTGGCTTTCTCTGCGTCGGCTTTGGCTTTGAGCGCGTCCAGTTGCTTTTGTTTTTCCGCTTCCAGTTTTTCGGTTAACTTGGCTTTTTCCTTGTCGAGTTCACGCTGTGCTAACGCTTTCAATAAAATATCCAGCTCCAAAGCGTAACTGAGATTGCTCCACGCCCCGTGTACTCGCAACGGTGCGAATAAACCTTCAGGCTGATCCGCTTTGGGTTTTTCACTGATGCGTAATTTCACATCCAGCGATTCATTCACCACATTGACATCACCGCTGCCTTTGATCTGAAAGTGCGGAGCCAGCAACACGTTTTCATCGGTGTGAAAAACACCGCGCTGCACCTGCCATTGACCGCCCAAGGTGGTGAATGCCACTTCTTTTGCCCCCGCCTCGTTGGTACGTTCTTTTTCAAACAGTTTCACTACCTGCTGGGTTTTTTGCGCAAGGTTGGAATCGCGGATTGTGCCGTCTTTCAATGCCACATCCAGCGTACCGTTGAGATTTTGCTTAAACGCGCGCGCGTCCCCGGCAACAGAACTGAGATTGGCGGTCAAATTCAGTGCGCCGGTAATGGTTTTATCGTTATTCAGGGCAAAAAACAGCTCTTCGGTACGCAATCCGCTGGTTTTATGGGTCATCTGTAAGCTGACAGGCGTTTGCTGGGTATAGAGCTTAATCGTTCCCTGATACGCACCTTTGAACAAGGTTCCCTGCGGAGCCAAGGTCAACACGCCGTTCGCCATTTGCACTCCCAAGGTGGCTTTTTGCAACTGAAACGGCGGGTAATTCAGGGTATCGGCCTTGAATTCACCCTCCATCGCTAACGCTGCCAACGGGTCACGTAGCAGCAATTTACCGTTTAATTGTTGCCCCATCAGGGTTAACTGGGTTTGAAACAGCTCCAGCTTGCCTTTGCCTGTACCCCAATTGAGATTAACCTCACCTTGGCCTTGCTGCCGCAACTGACCACCGGGAATGCCGTCACCTTGTAATTGCGTGGTGAGCTTTAAGCCACCCACCGTCAATTGCTGTTGTGCCAATTGCAAACGGGTACTGCCACTGGCTTGTATATCGGCGGTTTGCAGCGGTGCTTGACCACCTTGGGTTTTGGCGTGCGCTTGCATTGCATCGAGTTTGATTAATTGACTCGCCATGTCCCAATGCATATCGGCGGTAAGATTCGAGTCTACTTGCCCCGCTTGCGGATGATTCAATCCAGCCTGCAAGTGCAGCCCGGCGATACTGAGTGTTTCCTGCGCAAGATTAGCCTGTAACCGCCCGCTGAGTTGCACCTTGCCTTGTGGCAATTGCACCTGCGCTTGCAGATCGGGCATAAAATACTGCTGCGCGGCGGTTTCACCCCGTAATGTACCTTTGACATCGGCTTGCAGCTTGCCCTGCGCTTTACTGCTCAAGTCGACGTGCGCCACTAACCCGTTGAATGCGAGAGCTTTAGTTTGCAAATTGCCGTCAACCGCCGCACTGAGATTCAGCCCCAATGTGTCCCCTTGTGCGGGTTTATGTCGCAATTGCGCTTGTAATTGCAGCGCGGTGAGGCTGAAATCCTGCTGATTTTCCGCCAGTTGTGCGGTGGTTGTGCCTTCCAGCGTCGCATCCAGTAACGGAGTGTTTTGCTGAAGGTGTGTTGCAAAGCGAATCGCCACAGGCTTGCCGGGGCGTAATGCGCCTGTTTGTAAATTCAGCGGCGCGAGACTTAAGGTTTGCCCGCTTTGCGCATCATGCCACTGGATAGTGGAATCGTTAACGCTAATGCCCGCCACCATGAAATTGCCCAACAACCGCGCAATCACCTGACCCACCGGATCATCCGATTGCTGCGCATTACCCGGCAATAAATCCGCCCAGTTGGTATTGCCTGCTTTATTACGCTGTAAGTGCAACGTCATGCCTTGCAACGTCACCTCATTTACCCGTAATTGCTGTTGCAACAAGGGCAACACTTGCACCGATACGCGCGCTTGTTCGGCTTTTGCAAAGGCTTCCCCGCTGAATCCGGCAGCATTGCCCAGACTCACCTGCTGCAAGCGCAATGCTAAATTGGGGTAAAGCGACAACTGAATATCACCGTTAATGCTCAATTCACGCCCGGTTTTAGCCTTGACCAACGCTGCTAAGTCTGGCTTGTAGCGGTTCGCATCAAAGGTGAGAACAAAAACGGCAATAGCGGCGACCAGCACCAATACCAAGAAAAACAACGCTTTTAACGGGCGAAACACTGACATAAATAACTCCGTTTTGCCTTTAATCCCGCAATTTCACCGAATGCACGTGGACGTGTCCCGGCGGATGTTTAATCATTAACGAGTGCGCACAATGCGGGCAACGGGTTTGAGTTTGCAGCCGGTTTTCCTGCTTCACTTCCTCAAACACCAAACGCGCTTCCGCACGACTGATCCCAATGTGGATGCGGACTTTTTCCAGATAACGTAAACCGCCAAAATCCAAGAAACCGTTTTCCATCGCGCGAACCATTTCCAGTCGGAAACTTTCACGGCGGCGTTTTAACTCATTGATAATGCCTGACGCTAAAATAGCCGCAGGCAAGGCCGCAATCGCAATACCCAGAATAATAATGATCCCGCTAAACAGCTTACCCGCTTGCGTAATCGGGGTCACATCACCGTAACCAACGGTTGCCACGCTTACCGTCGACCACCACAAGGCACGCGGAATACTGCCAAATGCTTCCGGCTGCACATGCCCTTCCAGCCAATACATACCGGTTGCTGCTAACATAATCAGGGTGCATAAAATCAATAATGCAGAAATCAGCGTGTCCGCTTCCTGCCTGATAACAGTCAATAATAATGCCAACGAACGTGAGTAGCGCGTCAGTTTTAACAAACGTAATAAACGTAAACTGCGCAACACCCGCCAATCCGATACCCCAAAAAAGAAGCTGAGGTAAAAGGGCAGAATGGCTAATAAATCAATCAACGCCATAGGCGAATAAACATACCGCCAACGCCCGCGTAGTGAATGCTGTAAAGCTTTATCGCTGGATTCCACACAAACCCACAAGCGCAAGCCGTATTCCAAGGTAAACACCGCTACCGAGAAGATTTCAAAACCATCGAAATAGAGCTGATATGCCTCATACAGTTGATGCTCAGATTCCACCACTACCGCGACGACATTCAGCAACACCAATAACATTAAACTGCGATTGAGCCATTTAACCCAAGCCGCGCCTTTTTGTTGCTCTAGTGCTTGATACCATAACCGGCGGATAAGCTAACTCCCACGTTTACCAAGACTGTTTAAACTGATCAATCAGGCGACGTTGGCGTTTATCCGGTTTATGCACTTTGATATTAACCCCGTGTAAACGCCGTTCTTCAATCACCGCTTCGCGTTGTTGCTGATGATGCGCGGATTCGCTGTACAACAACCGCGCCTCTGATGCCGGGCGACGGTATTCATTGAGAGCCTCCACGGTAACAATCCAAGTTTCAAAGCCTTTGGTAAGGCGAATTTTGTCACCCGGACGCACATTCCGCCCCGGCTTTACCCGCTCATCATTCACATGAACATGCCCGCCGTTAATCGCCTCCACTGCCAGTGGGCGCGTTTTAAAAAACCGTGCTGCCCACAACCATTTGTCGATGCGTTGGCTTACATTTTGCGCTTCAACGGCCATGAAACGACCCGATCTTCCCAATCTTCTTCATTAACTTGTGAGGCATAGGTAAAACGCCCCACTACCGATTGCTTCATGCGATGAATACTCGCCTTGTCGCCCGACACCAGATGATGCCAAGACGGTAAATTTTTACCCTCGTACAATAAGCGGTACGCGCAACTCGGTGGCATCCAGTAAAGCTCTTCGAGATTATCCGGGGTCAAGTGCAAACATTCAGGCACTAAAGTTTCACGATTTGCGTAATCCTTGCACTGACAGGTCGTGCCATCGAGCAAATCACACGCCACATCAGTGTAATAAACCGTGCTGTCTTCCTCGTCTTCGAGTTTAATCAAACAACATTTGGCGCAATGGTCACACAGGCTTTCCCATTCCGCTTCGTTCATTTCTGCCAACGGTTTTTGCTGCCACCAAGGTAATTTGCGAGTATCAGTCATTTTTTGGCTTTGCCTCCAGCAATTCCTGTTTCAACGCAGCAAAACCTGCGATAGGCACGTAATACAACACTTCGCTGCCCTTCGCATTTAACGCGATTGCCAAGCCTTTATCGGCGTAAAACCAATATTCCACATTCACATCATTGGAGGGTAAACGCTCTGTCGGAGTCCCAAAACGTTGCGTGATAATCTCCGCATCGTAACTAATCGCCGGAATGTACACCAATTTACGGATCAAGAGCGCGTTGACCACCGCCATATCTTCCTCAGCCACGGTGTGTTTCCAATAACCACTCGCCATGCCTTCGCGCTTGGTGGCATTGGTTTGTAGGGCGGTTAATGTCGCATCATCTACCTGCAATTCCGCCAGCAATTTTGCGTCAAACAAGCCCAGACGTTGCGTACCAAAATACGCTTCCAAACGTCGCTGCCCACCTTCGTGCGCAAACACCGCCATTTCGGGGAAGCTGCGTACCTGTGACATCAAATCTTTGAGTGTGGATTTACCCAGCTCCACCTGAAATACCTGCGGATTGCCAGCAGGCGACAGGGTAATTTGCCAAGGTAAATTTTCAATCGGCGGGGCGGAAGATGGCTCACACCCGGTCAAACCAAGGGCAAGTGCCAAGCAACAAGCGGTCATTATCTGTTTCATACACGAATCAAGTCATAGCAATAATGCCCCATGATAACGCAATCGGGGCAGGCAGGTTCCACGTTATTTGCACAATCCGCGCGTATTTTTTGCGGAATTGGCGCGTATCTTTACTCCTGTCGAAAGGGCAATCCAATACATGAAACCCAATATCAAGGAGTACGATTATGAAAACTTTTACACTGATTTCCGGCACTTTACTGGCTGGTCTCTTGTTCGCCTCCGGTACTGCGATGGCAGAACCCATGCACCGCCCCGGTGGTTTTGACGGGGTAAATGTTGTTCAATTAGAACGCAGCATTGATCGCGGGGTGCGCAGCGGCGACTTGACTCGCGGGGAAGAAAGTACCTTGCGCACCAGTTTACGCAGTTTGATGCACTCAGTACGTCTTGCCAAAAAAGATAATCGCATCACCGCACGTGAACGCGCAGGTTTGGAACGCAAAGAAAGCCAACTCAAGCGCAGCATTTACCAATTATCCAATAACCGTGACGTGGCACGCCGTGACCATCGCAACGACCGCGATCATCGCAGCTATAACGACAACCGCGCACCACAACCACACGTGGTTATTGCGCCAATGCCAGTACGCACACACCGTTAATAATAACGGGGCTAAAGGGGCTAACTGGTCAATCCGCTCGGCGGGTTGGCCTTTTAAGCGTTGTTAATACGGCGTTGTAAATGACTGGTATGCGCATGACACAGCGCGATAGCCAATGCGTCTGCGGCATCGGCTTGCAAACGCCCTTGCAACCCCAGCAAAATTTTCACCATGTGTTGCACTTGCGCCTTATCCGCGCCACCTTTACCAACGGTCGCCAGCTTCACTTCTTTGGCACTGTATTCCGCCACCGGCAACCCGGAAGTAATCCCTGCACAAATCGCCGCGCCGCGAGCCTGCCCCAGTTTTAACGCTGACGCAGCATTGTTTGATACAAAGACATTTTCAATCGCCATTTCATCCGGCTGGTAAGTGCGGATGACGGTGACAATCTCGGTGAAAATCACCCCTAAACGTTCAGGCAATGCGCCATCGCCCAAACGCAAACAGGTGCTAAAGATATGTTGAGTGCGTTGCCCGTCGGTTTCGATTAACCCAATCCCCGTCTGGCGGGAACCGGGGTCAATACCAAGGATGCGCCGTAATGTCACTTAAACGTGTGCTGCCAACGATTCATCACTGAAATCGGCGTTGGTGAAAACTTCCTGCACATCGTCGAGATCTTCGAGCATGTCGATCATTTTCAGCAGTTTAGCCGCAATGTCGCCTTCTACCGCCGTGTGGTTTTCCGCACGCATTGTGACTTCATCGTGATCGGGGGTAAAACCTGCCGCAATCATCGCAGCCTTTACGCCAGCAAAATCTTCCGGCGCGGTAATGATTTCAGCAGAACCGTCTTCGTCCATCTGAATATCTTCTGCACCAGCTTCGAGAGCCGCTTCCATCAGCTTTTCTTCGTCTAAACCGGGGGCAAAGTTCATCACGCCGATTTTCTTAAACTGGAAGGCAACCGAACCGCTCGTACCCAAATTACCGCCGTGCTTGGTTAAAGCATGACGCACTTCACCCACTGTGCGATTTACGTTGTCGGTCATGGTTTCGACAATCACCGCAATACCGCCGGGGCCGTAGCCTTCGTAACGCACTTCGGAATAATTTTCCATGCTGGTTTCACCAGAGCCGCGCTTGCACGCTTTTTCAATGGTGTCTTTCGGCATGTTCGCGCCCAAGGCTTTGTCCACTGCTAAACGCAAACGTGGGTGCGCATTGGGGTCAGACGTTTTACCTTCGCGTGCAGCTACCGTGATTTCACGGATTATTTTCGTCCAGATTTTACCGCGCTTCTTATCCACTGCGGCTTTTTGGTGCTTAATGTTCGCCCATTTACTATGACCGGCCATGTCAAACTCTCGTCGTTAAGTCTTGAAAAATGCCAAGCAGTCTACCATAGCTGATACGAATCGGTCATGCAGCAACGCGAGGTTCCGGCATTAGCGTTGCAACACTTCCCAGTGAACTTCGACCTCACCCTTATCACCCGCGATATAGGCGGAATCGCCGGTAATCGTGATCGACAAATCCATTGTGCGGCTCACCAACGCCGCCAGTGCTTCAATTTCTTCTGCTGGGAAGCGGTAAATGGCAGCATCCAACTGGCTAAACTTTTTCACATTTTGTGACCACCAGACATCCGACTTGCTGTTAAAGCTGTAAACACGCACCGCTTGCGCCCGATGGCTCGCCTTTTTGACCCGTTCCGGCGTAGGTTCACCCAAATCAATCCACAGGGCTATTTGCTCATCCATTGTGCGTACCCAGATTGCCGGTTCCTCCACGTCTTCCAGCCCTTTGGTCAGTTCAATCCCTTCCTGAGCATTGAGGCAATAGGCCAGAATACGCACCATCATGCGTTCCAGTGTTTCGGATGGGTGCTGGGCGATGGTCAGATTCAGGGAGTCGTAGTAATTGCGTTCCATATCCGATAACGCAATTCTGGCTTTGTAGATGGTTGGTTTGATTGCCACGGTGAACCTTGTCTGTTGTGTTGCGGTGGAGGGGGCGTGCGCATACTAACATTACTCATCCCGTAACACGCTGAACTCTCTGAACAACCGAATCGGCAGCGGTGTTTGCAACCGCCAGCGGATATTCATCGGCTTATTGCCCGTGGCTTCAACCAAGGTGACGGCACCACAGGCGCGATAAGGACTGCCTTTATGCTTGCGAACAAAAAGCTGGAATTGCCAGCCATTTCCCGGACTTTCAAGGTAACGTTTTCCTGACGTGGTTTCAGAGCCGGCTGAATTTTGGCTTTGCCAATGGAATAATTCACGGCTAATCGCATAGTCATGATAAGCGATGCTGGCATGATAACCACTGCTTTTATCGAGCGTTACAAACAAAAGCTCCGTTTTACGCGCTTTCAGCGGCAGTACACCAGACTGAAACGGAGGGCGACATTCCGCCGTCAGCCAACCCACCGCCGTCAGAATTTCACGCACCCCATACGCGGCATGTAAACACAGTGGCGTATCTTCCAAACCTGCGATAGGTCGATTAGATACATGACTGCGTGCTTGCAGGACATCTGATAACTCCTGTAAATCTTCGCAAACAACAGGGTGCGCGGCTAAACGTTGCAGGAAATCACGGTAATGCCCAACCCGCGTCTGTTGGCCATCAACTTGGTAAGCCAACATTTGCAAGCGGCGTTCTTCGTGCTCATTTTGCGCAGTGTAATGCCCAGCGCTTGCCGCAATACGTTGCAACAACGCTAGCTGTGCTGGGTCGTCGCTATGCAATAGATCAGCAAAATGCTCACTAAAATAGCTTTCTTCATCCCCTTGCGGTTGCTGAAGCAGGCCAGCATCACGCTTCAAACTCGTCCAGCCGCTGGGTTTTGCTGAGCGGTAAATATCCGATAATTCAATGAGTTGTTCACGCAGAAAATCTTTCAACAACACGTGGCGATTACTGTGCAAAGCGATGTAAGCCTGTAATTCTCGGCGTAAATTGCGCCACCCTTGTTGCGTCAAAGTACGCAAACTATGCAGAACCTGGTCGCGGGCGCGCTTCTGTAAATGGATATGACACCCCGCAGGCAATGCACCAAAACCCTTTTCCACCGAATCCATCAACTGGCGACGCGATTGTCCTGTAAGGCTACCCAGCAATTTATCAAACCGAAATTCCACACGATGCTGCCCCACAAAGTCCAATATTAAGCAGCTTTCTTTGCCGGGTGAAAGGCGAAAACCGCGACCAATTTGCTGCTGAAACAATACCGGGCTTTGTGTCGGGCGTAACAACAGCAAGGTATCCACCATCGGCAAATCAACCCCTTCGTTATAAAGGTCAACCGTCACTAAGGCGCATAATTCGCCTTGATTTAAACGCTGCGGGGCTAAGCGACGTTCCTCAGTGGGCGTTTCACCCACAACGCAAGCAGCAGGCAAACCGGCGGCATTCAAGATGCTGGTCATGAATTGGGCATGAGCAACGGATACGCAGAACACCAAGGCTTTGCATTGGCGCGGATTAGCGGTTAAACGTTGCCATTCGTTGATAACCAAACTGGCGCGCACATGATCGCCCGTCAGCAACTTGTCCAGCGCGCTGGTTTCGCCACTTTGCTGCCACGGTATTTGGCTGAAATCCGTGTCATCATCGCAAGCGTAATATTCAAATGGGGCAAGTAGCTGTAAATCCAACGCGTGCCACAAACGTAACTCCACAGCAGGACTTCCATCCGGGCGGCAGTCGAAGTAGGGCAAAATCGGCTTGCCATCACTTCGCTCCGGGGTCGCGGTTAAACCCAGCAATATCGACGGCTGTATCGCCCGCACGAAAGTATCAAACCGATCTGCCGCTAAACGATGGCATTCATCCACCACGACAGTGTGCCAATAATCTGAGACTGTAAACCAAACTGTGTAACTGCTCTGATAGGCTACCCTAATGCGGGTAACGATGAGAGAGTACGACACAATGGAACAGGCACAACTCCAAGCTCTAGCCAAAGACTTGGCAAAAAGCATCAAGACGGAAGCAGACCTCAAGCAACTATCGCAACTCCTGCTGAAGATGACGGTAGAGGCTGCTTTAAACGCGGAATTGGATGACCATCTAGGGTATGACCGCCATGCGAAAACCCCAGAGGTAGGGAACAGCCGTAACGGTTACATGAGCAAGCTGCTGAAAAGCGACCAAGGCACGGTTGAAATCCAAACCCCGCGTGACCGTGATGGCAGTTTCAGCCCGCAACTGGTGAAGAAAAACCAAACCCGCTTCACCAAGATGGATGACCAAATCCTGTACCTGTATGCCAAAGGCATGAGTACGCGTGAAATCGTGGATTGCTTCCAAGAGCTGTACGGGGCAGAGGTTTCCCCGACCTTGGTATCCAGTGTCACGGCATCGGTGTTGGATCAGGTGACAACATGGCAATCCCGCCCGTTAGACCCGGTCTACCCGATTGTCTACCTTGATGCGATGGTGATGAAAATCCGCAAGGGAAAACAAGTGGTTAACCAATCAGTCTACCTTGCATTGGCGGTCAACTTGCAAGGGCATAAAGAACTGTTGGGGCTATGGCTGTCCGAAAATGAAGGTGCGAAATTCTGGTTAGGCGTTTTGACTGAACTGCAAAATCGGGGTGTCCAGGACATCCTGATTGCCTGCGTGGATGGGCTGACAGGCTTCCCCGATGCCATCAATGCGGTGTTCCCCAAAACTGACATCCAACTTTGCATCGTCCACATGGTACGCAACTCCTTGAAATTCGTGGCATGGAAAGATTACAAAGCCGTCACCACCGACCTCAAGGACATCTACCAAGCCAGCACCGAAGACCAAGGGAAACTCGCCCTCCAGCAGTTTGGTGAACGCTGGAATGACAAATACCCACAAATCAGCCGTTCGTGGCTCAACCACTGGGAAAACCTCAACACCTTCTTTGCTTACCCTGCGGACATCCGCAAAGCCATCTACACCACTAACGCCATCGAATCCCTCAACAGCGTGGTGCGCAAGGCGGTGAACAAGCGCAAGGTATTTACTAACGAAGATGCTGCCAAAAAAGTGGTTTTCCTTGCCATTGAACAGGCTTCGCGCAAATGGACGATGCCCATCCATAACTGGAAATCGGCACTCAACCGCTTTATGCTCCTGTTTGAAGACAGGCTCAAAGACTTTGTTTGATTTATGAGCAAAACGCAGTTACACAGATTTCTTTACAGTCTCAATAATCTGCACCGTAGCGCTCGACCAATTGACGGCTGCTTAGGCTGTCTATCGTGGTAAACAAATGGTCGAATTGATCCGCTTCGTGCCCACCACCCAAGAGTTCACCGAAACTCTGATCACGTAAAACTTCGCGATAAGTTCTTAACGATTGCCGGAGGATTTCCTCCCGATGTGCCACAAACAACAGACGCGGACGTCCGCCGTATTGCCTACAAATGGCGCGATAATCAAACGCGGCCACCACCGTTTTTCCGGTGCCCGTCGCCGCCACCACGAGATTTTTCATCCGGCCATGTTCGCGCTCGCGTTGTAACTGCTCCAACATCTCTTCTTGATACGGCTTGGGCTGTAGGTCAAAAAAGGTGGGGAGTGCTAATAGGCCAGTGCCTGCTTCACGTGCCAAAGCCACTTTTAAGGCTTGTTGATGAATAGGATTTTCTGGATCGTATGTTTGAAATTCGCCGTCTTCCCACAGCGTTTCAAAATGCGCTTGGGCGCGGATAAATAAGTCGGCTTGACCATGTTCGGTAAATTTCGTCGTCCACTCCAACCCGCCCAGCAAAGCCGCCCCGGAAAGATTCGCGCTGCCAACATAAGCAGAACCAAAGCCAGTGTGACGTTTGAAAATCCAGGCTTTGGCATGAAGTCGCGTGCGACGTCCATCCAAGGAAACTTTGACGGTGCAACCCGGCAGGCGTGCCAAATCATTAAGTGCTTGCTGATCTGTTGCGCCAGTATACGTTGTGGTGATTATACGAATCTGGGTACGACTTGTTCCTTTTGCGTCCACAGCAGTAATCGTTTGCAAAACATCGTATAAACGCCTGACACCCGGAACAGTTATAAAACTGACCAAAATATCAACTTGATCACAACTGGCAAGTTCCCGTCTAAGCTCATGGAGCAGTGACGGTGTATCTTTGCCTGCGGTGAATAACCATGGGGTAGATAATCCGGTTTCCGGTGCTTGAGGTGTTTGATGTTGTGGGTGTATGGACGTTAAGCGCTGCACCGGGTTCGCCAACAGTTCTACTACTTCAGCAGAATCGGATACTCGCTGGCGCAAATTCAGTAATAACGCATTGACGAATTCCAGTTGGTTTAACAGCTTCTGATCATCTTGCCCCGCCAGATCGTCCAGAATTAACGCCAACTGCCGCCCAACAACTTCAGCCAATCGCTCATGGCTATTAGCAGTATCCAGATTTTCTAAGCTGGCTTGTTGTGTGGTAAGCGCTTGTATTTTTTGCTTCAGCGCATCCGTCAGAATGAGATCATATAAACCGGCGCTGAGAGGTTGGAGTGGCATCAACTATTCCTGTGCACTTGTAGGTAAGGGCTTTTCCAAATGTCTCTCGGAGAGCAAAGGCGTTGTCATTTCCAATGTGACACTATCCTGTGGATAGCGAGATGTTGCTTAATTTAGCTTAGATTACACAAAAACGCCCGCATTCGCGGGCGTTCCCATACCACGACTTCGACGCATTACGTTGCTGCGTAGTAAATGTTCTGCGGATGCCATGCCTGTGCGAAGAAGAACCAGCGTTCCAGCAACAAGCCAAGGTATTGCACCACAAACGCTAAGCTCAACAATACCAAGCTGTCATTGCTCCAGCCAATCACCAGCAACGTGACCGGAATCACGAAAACCGCAATCGGGAAGCTCAGTTTAATGGCCTTAATGACCTGCGGGCTTTGGTGATGGAAAAACTCACGGGTATTGAATGACCCACCCATTGCCCCTTGGCTGATTTGGGTAATCTTCGGGTGACGTACCCCAATCGCGGTGCAAGCGGTGGTTTTACGCTTGAGGCGAGCATTGCGGCGCAGTGAATACATCCGTGTTGCAAAGCCAATCAAGGTAATAATAATCGCCCACATGGCGAAAAACATGACCAAACCGCTGTACTGTGATGCCGCCAATGCCGCTGCCAACGTGAAGCCGGACGCGCTGCCCAACAGTAAGTAGTTCACCACGGTTAACGGGCTTGCCCATTCTTGGATGAATTTCACCGCTGCGTAAATCATTCCGGTACACAGGTACAACAAGAACGCCAAGATCGTGGCAACAAAACCCACTACCAGCGACAAGTGGATATTTACCGTACCCAGCACCACCAGAACCGGATCAATGCCGAAGTAGTACAACGCACCCCACACCATCGCCGCACCACTGAAGGCCGGTAACACGATAACTTCACGTGCCAGCCAAGAAGTGCGCCACATCGTCGCGGCACGCCATGCGCGTTCCGGTCGACCCAAATGGAAGAAGGACGCAAACAGCCCCAATCCCATCAGCAACATCACAATAAACGTGCCGTTGACGTACAGGTTAACCGGTGGCAATTGACCACCTAAAATCCCGAACGTGCCGTAAACTTGCCCAGTGTACAGTGCCAGAAACAAACCCTGCCCCGCGCCAATCAGCGTCGTCAGGAAAATAACCGAAAATGCCGGATTCATAAGCAATAATCTCCTTAAGACAAGAAGTCGTCCAGCGTTGGCAGATCCAGATTAACTGGGGCACGCTGTTCTTCTTTCTTCAATGGGTTGTCAACACGGTGCAGAGCTTCCTCATCCACATTCGCATGGTTCTTACGGCGTGGCAGGTAATGGTTCGCTGGGCGCGTACCCCATTCCGGCTGCAACTGATAACCGCCGCGTTCCGCAATCGCCACGGAGACTTTGGAATCCGGGTCATGCACATCCCCAAACAACCGCGCACTGGTCGGGCAAGCCAACACGCACGCTGGTTTGCGCCGCTCTTCCGGCAAGCTGTAATCGTAAATGCGGTCAACGCACAAAGTGCATTTCTTCATTACCTTTTGCTTGGCATCCAGTTCCCGCGCACCGTAAGGGCAAGCCCATGAGCAATACTTACAGCCGATGCACTTGTCGTAATCAACCAGCACAATGCCGTCTTCCTTGCGTTTGTAGCTTGCCCCCGTCGGGCAAACCGGCACGCACGGCGGGTCTTCGCAATGCAGACAGCTTTTGGGGAAATGCACTGTTTCCGTTTTGGGGTATTCGCCCACTTCAAAGGTTTGCACGCGGTTGAAGAATGTTCCCGTTGGGTCTTTGCCATACGGGTTCATGTCTACCATGCCACCGCCGCCTTCGCCGGAAGTGTTCCATTCTTTACAGGATGTGACGCAGGCACTACAGCCGACGCACACATTCAGGTCAATGACTAACGCTAACTGGGTCATAATCAACGCCCCTTGAACATATTCTTGAATTTGCCGCTGCCGCCGATATAGGTCAGCCATTTACCGACAGGTTTCGCCATGCCGGGATAACGCGGCTGAGTCGGGAACTGCGGGAAAGTGGAGCCTTGTTCCGCATCGCTGGCTCTGTATACCTTGACGCGCACATCGAACCACGCTGCCTGCCCGGTAATCGGGTCGGAGTTGGAAAGGTGTTCGCCTTCCGCCTGATTCGGCAGCTCTTCGCCGATAATGTGATTCAGCAAGAAACCACGGGTACATTCGTTGGCATCTTTTTCCAGACCCCACGCGCCGGAAGCCTTACCGATAGCATTCCACGTCCACACTGTGTTCGGCTCGACCGATTGCGAGTAACGCGCCTGACAACGGATGCGACCGTGGACTGATTCCACCCAAATCCAGTCGCCGTCTTCAAAGCCGTTTTTCTCACCTACGCTAGGGTGCATGTGCATATAGTTGTGCGCATGAATCTGGCGCAACCACGCATTCTGCGAATCCCACGAGTGATACATCGCCATCGGACGCTGGGTCAACGCGCTCAGCGGGAATTCCTGCTTATTGATCATCTCGTTTTCGAGCGGCTCATGGTAAAACGGCAACGCATCGAAGAAACGTTCCACCCGTTTACGCAAACGATCCGGTGGCTGTTTGCCGTGGGAAACGCCTTGTGCGGCACGACGGAATTTGTGCAGCACCTCGGAATACAGGTGAATATTAATCGGTTCAGCGTGACGGGTCAGACCGTTGGATTGCGCCCACTGTAAGTAACCCGCGTTCCAGTTACGCATGTACTGGTACGATTTCGGCATTACATGGTGGTGCATACAATTGTTTTTGGCGTACTGTTCCCACTGGTTCGGGTTCGGTTCGCCGCGCATGGTTTTTTGCCCATTTTGACCGCGCCAGCCGCTCAGGAATCCAATGCCAGAACCGGGGGCAGTTTCAAAATTGGTAATGAAATCCGGGTAGTCGCGGTATTTGCGCTTGCCTTCGCTGGTGGTAAACGCCGGGAATTTTAGGCGTGAACCCAATTCAATCAGCACTTCCTGAAACGGCTTGCACTGACCAGTGACTGGTAAAATCGGAATCCGCACCGAATCTACCGGGCCGTCGTATTCGGAAATCGGGCGATCCAGCATCGACATGACATCGTAGCGTTCCAGATACGTGGTATCCGGCAGGATCAAATCCGCAAACGCCGTCATTTCCGAGTGGAACGCATCGCACACCACGAGGAACGGAATTTTGTACTCGCCGTTTTCGTCTTTATCCTTGAGCATGTCGCGCACGTCGGAGGTGTTCATCGACGAGTTCCATGCCATATTCGCCATGAAAATCAGCAAGGTGTCGAGTTTGTACGGGTCGCCGCGCCATGCGTTGGTAATCACGTTGTGCATCAAACCGTGTACCGACAGCGGGTATTCCCACGAGAACCCCTTGTCGATCCGCACCGGTTCGCCCTTGTCATCGACGAACAAATCATCCGGGTCAGCAGGCCAGCCGAGAGGCATCCCATCCAGTGGGGTATTCGGCTTAACCGCATCCGCTGACGTACCTGTTTTCGGGCAAGGCGGAATCGGGCGCGGATACGGTGCTTTGTGTCTAAAACCACCGGGGCGGTCAATCGTCCCCAACAACGACATCAGAATGCTTAACGCCCGAATGCTCTGGAAGCCATTAGAGTGTGCCGCCAAGCCGCGCATCGCATGGAACGCCACCGGATTACCGACTACGTGATCATGTTCGTTGCCCCACACGTCAGTCCAAGCAATTGGCAGTTCGATTTTCTGGTCACGTGCGGTAATCCCCATCTCATGCGCCAAACGTTTGATGGTAGCAGCCGGTATGCCCGTAATGTCTTCTGCCCATTCCGGGGTATAACTTTCCACCCGTTCACGCAGTAACTGGAACGACGGTTTCACAGGTGTGCCGTCTTTCAGTTTGAACTCGCCTGTCAGGAACGGGTCAGCACCGGGGGTATGGGTGGAAATCGGTTTATTGAGGTCACGATCCCACCACAATTTGTTTTGCGGGTCGAAACAACCTTCTTCCAATGGTACTTCAAAGCGCAGGAACATGCCGTATTCACGGCTTTTCGGATCCATATTGACCAGTTCCGGGCCATTGGTGTAATTCACCACGAAGTCGCGGTCGTATAAACCTTGCTCGATAATTTCGCGGGTAATCGCCAGCAACAACGCACCATCCGTGCCGGGGCGGATTGGAATCCACTCATCCGCCACAGCAGCGTAACCCGTGCGTACCGGGTTAATCGCAATCATGCGCCCGCCGTGGCGTTTGAAATCACCAATTTCGATTTTCAGCGGGTTGGAATGGTGGTCTTCCGCCGTACCGATCATCACGAACAATTTGGCGTGGTGCAGATCCGGGCCACCGAATTCCCAGAAGGAACCGCCGATGGTGTAAATCATGCCTGCCGCCATGTTCACAGAACAGAAACCGCCGTGTGCCGCGTAGTTCGGTGTGCCAAATTGCTTGGCGAACAAGCCGGTCAACGCCTGCATCTGGTCACGTCCGGTAAATAGGCCGAACTTTTTCGGGTCCGTTTCGCGGATGTGTTTGAGGCGGGTGGCGAGGGTATCAAACGCCTCATCCCACGTAATCGCCTCAAATTGACCTTCACCACGAGTGGCATTCGCTTTGCGTTTGAGCGGGGTCGTCAAACGCGCTGGCGAATACTGTTTCATAATGCCAGATGAGCCTTTCGCGCAAATCACGCCCTTGTTCAGGGGGTGATCCGGGTTGCCCTCAATGTATTTCACCTCGCCATTTTTGAGGTGAACATTGATACCGCAGCGGCAGGCACACATGTAGCATGTGGTGCTTTTGATTTCTGTTGCTTGGTTTGTTTGGGTAGTCATATCAGTACGTAACTAAATAATAAATTACTGAAATACAGTGTTAACGGATAGTGCTTGATGTAAGTCAAGTAATCAATAACCCATTTTATGTATATGAATAGAATTTATTTATTAGCGTATTAATCCAGTAGGTAACATTCAGATGGCGTATGGTTGAATTCTAGGGGGACATAGAATGCTCGCTCTGCTCCACAGGTCGACAGATTCCACATGGTTGTAGTCGTGCAGGGGAGTGGGGGAGCCATTCTGATATACTATGAAGCCTTGGCATTTGTATACTTTTTATAATATTTATCAAGTAGAATCCCGATCTTACTTGGCTGAAAATAGGACAATCAGCAATGACTTGTTATTGGGGACTACTTGGTGCAGAAACAGTGGAAAGCACCAAACGTACACGTACTTTAGGGCTTGGTGCTGCTGTCCGTGCATTCAATGATCTTGCTGTACCCGGCATGGGGGGTGTTTGGTTTGGCAAACAATTATTTCTTGCCACACTTGGAGTCAGTGTTGCCGAGTATGTGCGAAGTCAAGGCAAGCCAGTAGATAACATTAGGGTTGCCAATGCAGTTGAAGCACTCGGATGCTGGCTAGCCTTGAATGAGACATGGGAAGCGGATTCCCGCCTGCGTGGTGTTACCAAATTAAGAAATAAAAACAAGGCAGACCTCAGTTTTTTCGTTGTTTCCAAATCTGGCTTTTATGTTTCCCAACCCATGCGGATGGCAACAGTTCAGGCATTACGAGCGTTAGGGTTTGTGGAGTCAAATGGGGAACGGTTCAACTCATTTGCGTGTACACATCATGGTCAAACATTTATAGACATAATTTGTGACGATTATCGTTCCCAGAAAACCCCAATTAAAGTTCTTGCCGAATGGATAAATGGGAATAAAAAGAATATCAATACTGCGGGTCTACTATCTGTTTTATCCCCCAAAACATCAATGCCGTTGAATGCCCGTGACTTCTTGCGAGAACGGCTCATCGCTGCCGATATAGATAGTTTTGGTGCGAATCGCCGCAAGGCTGCCTTAAACTGGATGGAACATTTGCTTGGTAGTCCGGGGCAAAAGCTAGATTGGCGATTAAAGCCACCGATGCTGGAGCAGTTGCATTGGGATGATTTACAATCCGGTGGAATGTTTTTTCTCACTCGTCAGGCTGCACTTAATGTATTAGACCAAGTGGAGTTGCAGATTGGCAATCAAGCAAAGCAACATCTAGATTTACGAAACGCTCTGCCTTCAGAAATTCAATCTGCGATTAAAGAACTAAAAAAACGAGCAACAGATTTTATCCATCTCAGTCATGATCCTTTCCCCAGCAAAATAGCCACCAGTTTTGTAAACGAATGCGTACAAGATGATGAAAAGATTATTACCACTCTTGTACAACGTGATGGTCGTGTATTGAAACAGCGAAACCATTTCATTGTACCCGGCATGGCATTCATTGGCTCAGATATAGCTCAACACTCCAACACCGTTGATGACCAAGAAGATTCAGGGATAGAAACAGATGTTTCATCTGATATGCAGTGGCCTGAGTGGCCAGAAGGAATTTCTTACCGAATGCGCAATCTGTTTCTATTAAATATTGATCTACATGGTCAGCTTGATCAGTGGTTAGTTGGCAATAAAAATACGGAGGATGAGTGATGAGTAAATTCTCTCCTCCTTCTTTGGTGCATCACTTTGAACCACCAGAGAATTTTATTGGAACTTTTGGTTGGTTGTGTGGCTACTCAGCCGATAGTGATTTTCTTAATAATGCATTAGAACGGTTCTCACGTCAGACTAATGCTCAACGTGCTTATAGTGGGCGTATCGTTTTAGCGATATTGCTAGATGCAGGTAATCCACAAATTTCGATGACTGCTGCACCGGGCTTGTTGCATCTGCCAATACGGAAAAACCCACCGTTTAAATTGTTACATGCCAAAGTTGCCATACTGGGATTTCAACATGAGTCTGAGCAATCACGATGGTGTATACGCTTGATTGTTTCCACTGGAAACTGGACAAAAAATACGCTTGAAGATAGTCTTGATCTAGCATGGCGAGTTGATGTTGACAGTCAAACCTTGACGGATATTCATAAAAATAAAGAAAGGCAACAAGCTTGTGTAGACGTTCATAAAGCATGGCAGATGATGGTTTGGCTGACAGAGTATTTTGATGATCGGCTGCTGCAATTGCGTACTAACATTGAAACTGAATCTTATAGAAAAAGGGTACAGGTCGAGAAATGGTTACAAAAAATCAGTGAGATTAAAACATCAGAATCATCCCGCTTCTTTGATAATCGCAGGCATTCCCTCTTAGCTCAGTTAGTTGGAAAGATTTCAGAGCTTGCTGATCCAAATATCCGTCGTAACTATCTTGCGATGGGGTCAGGTTTCTATGAAGCTAATAATAGTGCGGGTCTTCCTACTGTTCTTGGTAAAATCGTTGATTCACTTCAAGATGCGGACTTGTTAACTAACTCTGCTGAAATAGATGTTTTCATAAATCCATTAGATTGCCAGTGCATCGTTCATTCTATTGATGCAATAAAAGAACAGGGATGGAGTGTTAGAAAAGCAGGTCAACCGCCATTTCTAGGAAAACAAGAAAGATTTTTACATGCGAAATTTTTGTTTTCAGCTACTTATCGAAAAAATTCCCCGTATTGCAATAACGCATGGTTGTATCTGGGATCGGGCAATCTGACACTTCCTGGATTTGCACAAAAAACATCAGTATCAGGTGGAAATCTTGAAGCTGGGATTATCATTGCCCCGCAAAATTTCCAATGGGAAGGTAACAAAGAAACCTTGCCGCAGAACTTAATCACCAATGTTTTGCCTATGCAATGGAAGGACGACCTGAATTCAACCCCTGATAAGTTGAGTGCAGGAAATGGAATGCCAGAACGTGATACTCAATTTATTGCTGCTCCTGTAGCTTGCCTAGTTTGGTGTGAAAGTAATGGCATTGGAAAACTCAAAGTGCCGGATGAAGCTGGAAATTTAGACACAACTCCGTTTGATGTACTGTGCGTTTCCGGCACACCATGCGCGACAGATAATTCAGGCTACTTTAATTGGGTTGAAGCTAAACCTAGGCAAGTTACGGTTCGTTGGTTCAATGGTGATAGCGAGTTTCAAACTGAAGTTCCGGTGATGGATGAGCATGGTCGTTTTGCCGGTACTGCATTACCGCAATTGGAACTAGAAGATGCGTGGTGGCAATTGCTCAATTTCCCACAACCACCTGAAGATGAAGACTTGCCAACAGATACGGATGACACTGAATCTAACGTTATGCAATCAAACAATGTAATAGGGATGCCTGAATCAAACCAGTACCCAGCAAGAGTAATGATGCAGCTAATTGAAAATATAGCAGAAAAGCAAACAGCTATAGTGCAAGTTGACTGGCTTACATGGTGTAACCGACTGGAACAGACGCTGATACAAGCAAAAGACAGTATTGTTTTGTGTGCGTTTCGACAATTTTCCATCAATCCTCTTAGTCCATTATGGGAAAAGCCATTCCGTCCAGCTTATGCGGAAACCAACCTTAGTAGTGAAGGACAATCCTACGAGGAAATGCTTTTACGCTTGGAACAGGAATGGAATGTACAGAGCTATAAAAAATTGGGGGCAAGTAAACCATGAACCAATCCTTTCAGGGATGGCAACAAGTTGCCGAAATCCTGCGTTGTTCTGCTGCCAAACAAAAACAATTGTGTGAGCAAGGCAAAGAAACATGGTTGAACGATGGTCAACAGGCCAGCATCTTGGCTCTTGCGGATCGCATTACCAAAAATGGCGTAGTAATTGCTGATGAAGTTGGCATGGGAAAAACCCGTGTAGCAATTGAGTTGGCACATGCTGTTATTGAATGTAAGGGGCGCGTTGCTATTTTGATTCCCCCAGGCTTGGGTTATCAGTGGCAAGACGAACTACAAAAACGTGGCAGACCTAATACGAAGTCTGTACTAAGAAGCTTTTCGGCTTATCTCAAGGCATGGGAATCAGATGACCCACAAGAGCAAGCACCATGGTTTAATGAGGATATTGTTTTAGTCTCACACTCATTTACTAACTGGAGTTTAGGAAATACATCAAAAAGTTGGCGTTGGGCTTTACTTCCTCGGTTGTTTGCAGAATGGCGTAAGCGGCAAGATGGACGATTACCCCGTGGTTCTCTCAGTGAGAATTTATCAGATTCTTTGGTACGTAATGCAACAGCGAGTATTGTCAAAGAAATTTCTGAAGATGCTTCACATCCTGCTTTTCATTTATTAGATAACCTCTATAAAAATGATGCGTGGAATACTATGCCATTGCGCTCAGGAGATTTCTACCATAAGCATAAAGAGGGGCGTATCTGGCTGGAAAGAGCAGTAGGTATTGGTTTAGGTGTTTTTGATTTAGTGGTTATTGATGAAGCCCATAAAAGTCGTGCAGAAGATAGTGGTCTATCACGACTATTGAGTAATGTCATTCTACCAACTACCAGTACTCGGCGGGTTGCTTTGACTGCAACACCCGTAGAATTGCACTTAGCACAATGGAAGCAAACACTGCAACGTATCCAACTCGATATGGAACAGATGAACAACATTTATCCATCTATTGAAAACTATACCCATGCAGTTCAGTACCTTCAAAAAACTTGGCGCAGTAATGAAAAAACTCGTGAAGAGTACAAACAGGCTGCTAAACAGTTTCAATCCACCCTGTCACCTTTTCTATTGCGCCGAGATAAGCGTGAGGATAAAGCAGTCAAAAACTTTCAGGCATTAACGGGTTTGTCAGCCAGTGACTACCGTTGCCAACAAGAAATCCCAATTACAACGACCTCATTGTCTGCATCATGGAAACAAGCCATTTGCGCAGCCGAAGCATTATCTGTCGTTGCAAATCAGGCAGACGACCCTAAAGCGAAACGCTTAAGACTTACTCTTGGCAATGGACATGGAATTTCTTCCTTAATTGATCAATATCTGTGTGTAGAATCTGACAAACCCACACAAGGGGAAATAGAAAGTGATAACCAAAAATCAGTTGATGATGGAAAACGTCAGCAACGTATTGAATGGTGGTTATCTATTATTGGCAATGGCTTTGAAAAACAAGCATCAATTCATGACCACCCTGCTATTCTTACAACAGTTGAAGAAATTGAAAAGTACATTGAAAAAGGCGAAAAAGTACTGGTTTTTGGACGCTTTACTCAGCCGATGAGAGTATTGGTTAATCTGTTGAACGCGAGACAAATGTTACATCGACTACAAACCAATATGCATTGGCCACAGGCCACTATTCATCAGGATGAGGTAGCAGCAGTTCAAGCTGCATGTACTCAGTTGCAGCTTGATACTC
The DNA here is from genome assembly GCF_017901175.1 of Thiothrix unzii. Classification (NCBI taxonomy): domain Bacteria; kingdom Pseudomonadati; phylum Pseudomonadota; class Gammaproteobacteria; order Thiotrichales; family Thiotrichaceae; genus Thiothrix; species Thiothrix unzii. The sequence goes on along the minus strand of NZ_CP072793.1, from coordinate 3,179,737 downwards.
GTTTTCCTACAATTGAAAGCATCAATCGTGAGCTGGATAAACAATACGATAAGGAACAACGTCGCTTAAAGTCATTTAGAAATCAGCTTATAAATACAATTAGGCAAGGCTTAGGGCAAAGCCCTACTCCTATGAGCAGAATACTGGATTCTATCCAAGATGATGACGATACATTGAGTTGGTTAAGCCGCGCCATGTACGAATTATTGAATAGAGACAAAAATCCATTGCCAAAATATTGCGCCACCACCTTCATTGAATTAATTAACGCCATTATGGATACAGACAATGCCGAGCATGATGAAGCACAGAAAGCTACGGTAGGTGCAAACAATGTTAATAATGATGCTAAATCACATGAAAAGAGCATTGATTTTTCAATAATCAAAAAACGGCTAGGTGATGAATATAATCACCAACTTGGCAGTTTTGCCCGATTTATGTATGGGGAAACCAAGCTAGAATCACGTAGAGTCATGCAAGTGGCTTTCAACCGTTTGCATAGTTTTCCAAAGGTCTTAGTTGCCCAATCCATGGTTGGTCGTGAAGGTTTAAATTTACACAAAGCATGTCGAGTTGTTATATTACTTCATCCCGAATGGAATCCCGGTATTGTTGAGCAGCAAATTGGTCGAGTTGACCGAGTTGGTAGCCATTGGGAAAATACGCTGCTGAGTGAAGGTCAAGCAAACGAAAAACCTGAACATTTTTCTCGGATTGAAATTCGCCCCGTCGTATTTCGTGGCACTTACGACGAACATAATTGGAAAATCTTACAGCAACGCTGGCATGATCTTAGGGCGCAGTTACATGGAATAGTCATAACTGCAAGTACTGAAGAACTTCGTGATACTGATTTGAAAACGATTTTTGATGATATTACAGCGAACACGCCAAACTTTTCACCAAGTTGTCACGAGCTGACTAAGTGACTTTTTTAAAATACTCGACACCTGCCACGCCTTCAAAATCGTTGTCTTGTGTCAGAACAACTGCATGATATTGGCGTGCGGTGGTGAGGATGATGCTATCTGCCATAGGCATTTTAAGTTCAGCAGAGAGTTTCGCTGCCATCAAGGCAAGTGACATATCCAAATCAATCACCTGCCCTTGTGACATGATCGCAACGGCTTGCAATGCAGCATCCTCACCGCGTTGCTGTAGCACCCGCTTGAATACTTCAAAAATACTGATCGCGGGAACAATCAACTGTTGGGTATCTTCAATAGCGGCTGCAAATTTATCGGCATTTGCGCCGTCAGCAAAATATTCCAACCAACCACACGAGTCCACGACATTCATACACGGTCAGTCTCGCGCTCGACGGTTGTGTTGATACCCTTTAAAAATCCGCGCAACTCTCTGGCTATTTTAAATGGAATCAACTCAATACGATTACCGTAACGTAGTACCTGTATTTTTTGTCCAACTTGAATTCCCATCGGCTCACGAATAGCACGAGGAATGACTACTTGGAATTTTGGAGAAATTGTCGCCATCTGCATACCAAATACTACCTTTTCGATAATGGATGGGGTTAGTGTAATACGTTAGCGTGGATAACGACAGACGCTTGGGTTTAGGTTGCAGCTAATTGCTCCAGTTCTTCCCAGCGTGCAAACGCCTGCTCGAACTCTGCTTCCCGCGCCGCTAATTCGTCTTGCTTGGCGGTAATTGCCGTGCTGCTTTGTTGATAGAACGTAGGCGTACCCATCGCATCTTGAATCGCGGCAATGGCGGCTTCCAATTGCTCCAAGCGGGCGGGTAATAAATCCAATTCGCGTTGATCTTTGAAGCTGAGCTTTTTGGGTTTATTGACGGGTTTGGCTGCGATTGGTGGTTTTTCCGCAGCTTTTGGCGATTTTTGCGTGGATTTTTCCGTAGGTAAGGTGGGGCGTTGCAACAGCCAGTCGTCGTAACCGCCAGCGTATTCGCCAATGGTGTCCTTGCCATCAAGAGAACGCTCAAACACGATGCTGCGCGTGACCACCGAGTTGAGGAAACTGCGGTCATGCGAAATCAGCAACAGTGTGCCTTGGTAATCAATCAGCAATTCTTCCAGCAATTCCAGCGTTTCGGCATCAAGGTCGTTGGTGGGTTCGTCCAGCACCAATAAATTCGAGGGTTGCGCAAATAAGCGTGCCAGCAACAAGCGATTGCGTTCCCCGCCAGACAGCACTTTAACCGGCTTTTGGATTTGTAATGGGGTAAACAGGAAGTCTTGCAGATAACTGATGATATGGCGTTTTTGACCGTTGACTTCCACAAAGTCAGAGCCAGAAACAATGTTATCCCGCAGGTTTTTTTCACCGTCGAACTGCGAGCGGTGTTGGTCGAAATACGCTACTTGCAGGCGCGTTCCCACGTTAACCGTGCCAGAGGTGGGTTGTAATTGCTCCAGCAACAGTTTGATCAAGGTGGTTTTACCAACCCCGTTGGGGCCGATAATGCCGATTTTGTCGCCACGTAATACCGTGGTGCTGAAATCGTTGATCAACAGGGTGTCTGCCCAACCGTAACTGAGGTGAGTGGCTTCCAGCACGATTTTACCGGAAGCGTCGGCTTGCCCTATCTGCGCTTGCACTTTGCCTTGGAGGTTGCGGCGTTGCTGGAATTCATTGCGCATCGCTTCTAAGCGGCGTACTCGGCCTTCATTACGGGTGCGGCGGGCTTTGACACCTTGGCGAATCCACGCTTCTTCATCCGCTAAACGTTTATCAAACAGCGCGGCTTGTTGGGCTTCGGCTTCGAGCGCGGCTTGTTTGCGTTCTTGGTATTGCTGAAAGGTGCCAGCCCAACTGGTGAGCTTGCCGCGATCCAGTTCGATAATGCGTGTCGCGAGTTTTTGCACGAAAGCGCGGTCATGCGACACAAATAACAGGGTGCTTTTGAAACTCAGCAGGAAGTTTTCCAGCCATTCAATCGCAGGAATATCCAAGTGGTTGGTTGGTTCGTCCAGCAGTAACAGGTCGGGTTCGGAAACCAAGGCGCGTGCCAGTAAAGCGCGGCGTTTCCAACCACCGGAGAGGCTTTCAAAGCGCGTATCCGGGTCAAGTTGTAAGCGCGATAGCACCGTGTCAACTTTCCATTGCACCTGCCATTCGTCTTCGGGGTGCAAGTCGGTTAAACCTTGCGCTACGACCTCGAAGACGCTGGCTTCCATGCCGTGCGGTACGTCTTGTTGCAGCCGCGCGATTTTGACATCGGGGGAATGCAATACGTCACCGTCGTCGGGAATCACTTCGCCGCAGAGCAATTTCATCAGGGTGGATTTGCCCGTGCCATTACGCCCGACCAAACATAAGCGTTCGCCCGCGTCGATTTGCAGGTCAATACTGTCGAAAAGGCGATTGTCGCCGTTTTCGAGGTGAATATTTCGTAAGTTTAAAAGTGCCATAGGCGCGGATTATCGCAGTCAATCGTGCAATTGACCAGAACGCTGGATGGCGGATAATGCCTTTACTTTAGTTAACCCCTCGGAAAACGCATTGAATAACGCCGCGCCCACGCCGGATCACTGGTTGCACACCTTGCAAACCCTGAGTAAAAACTTAGGCTTTAATGCTGTGGGGGTGAGTGGTATTGCGTTGGAGGCAGCGGAACAGCGGTTGCTGGACTGGTTGGATCAAGGTTATCACGGCGATATGGCGTGGATGGCAAGCCACGGCACGAAACGCAGCCGCCCGGCAGAACTAGTAGCGGGAACGTTGAGTGTCATCAGTGTGCGCATGGATTATTTCCCGCCGGATACCGTGGATGCGGTAATGCTGCTGAATCACCCGGAACGGGCTTACATTTCGCGTTATGCCTTGGGGCGCGATTATCACAAGCTGTTGCGGCAACGTTTAGAAAAGTTGGCACAACAATTACAACCGCTGTTGGGGCAGTTTAATTACCGGGTGTTTACCGACAGCGCACCGGTATTGGAAAAGCCGTTAGCAGTTAACGCGGGGTTGGGGTGGATGGGGAAGCACACCAATATCCTGAGTCGCGAGGCGGGGTCGTGGTTTTTTCTAGGGGAGATTTACACCGATTTGCCGTTGCCGGAAACCGGAGCGGTCACGGAGCATTGTGGGCAATGTCAGGCGTGCATCACGGTTTGCCCGACACAGGCGATTATTGCGCCGTATGAGCTGGATGCGCGGCGGTGCATTTCCTATTTGACCATCGAGCATCAGGGTAGTATTCCGCTGGAGTTGCGCCCGTTATTGGGTAATCGGATTTACGGTTGTGACGATTGCCAGTTGATTTGCCCTTGGAATCGTTTTGCGCAGACTTCGCCAGAAGCAGATTTTGCCGCACGCCACGGCCTAGACAGTGCGCGGTTGGGGGAATTGTTGCAATGGACGCAAGCGGAGTTTTTACAGCGTTTTGAAGGTTCACCGATTCGGCGGATTGGTTATGCGCGTTGGTCACGCAATCTGGCGGTGGCTTTGGGTAATAGCCCTGCGAGTGCGGCAACCTTGGCGTTATTGCTGCAACGGCGGGGTGATTGCGGTGATGAGATGGTGTTGGAGCATCTGGATTGGGCGATTGCGCAACAGCAAAAGGTGTAAAAATTAACCGGTCATCATTATTTTTTATCCTCTTATCCGCCTCCTCCACCGTTTATCAAGCTAGTGCTGCACATGCGCCGCGTTTTCTGTAACGATACGTTCCATAGACAAACCCAAACCCGAACGACACCATGAAAACGATAAAAAACAGTGTGTTACTCTGGGCTGTTGCCCTACTTCCTTTAGCTGGTTGCACCAGTGTGCAAAGCCATCCGCTGTACAGTGCTTGGCAGGCGCAAGCCTACGGTATGTACGGAATGCAGCCTAATGCTGTGGGTGTAACTCGTGCACCACTGACATACATGCCACAACAAGGTTATATTAGCCCTGTTGTTACCGTATCCGCCCCGATGTCTGGAGGCGAGCGACGCTACGTTGCTGCACATTACGGTTTAAACTGATTATCTGTTTGTTAGCCCCTGGAACCCTAAGTGGGTTCCAACAATGACACGAAGGTCTTAGCCCTTCCTTTGTGTCCTTTTAGCCAGACCCGGTTTTTGGGTCTGGCTTTTTTTCGTTGTACACTGCTGCGTTATTGTGACTACCAACGAGTATCTTCATGGACATTGGCGCACTGCGGCGGGAATACACCCAAGCGGATTTAAGTCGGGCTACCTTAGCAGCTAACCCTTTTGAACAATTTCACCAGTGGTTTCAGCAGGCGATTGCCGCCGAAGTGCTGGAGCCGAATGCCATGCAAATAGCCACCGTGGCAGCCAATGGCAAACCCACATTACGCACCGTTCTGCTAAAATCCTACGACGAGAATGGCTTCGTGTTTTTCACCAATTACCACAGTCAAAAAGCCCAGCAGATCAGTGAAAATCCGCAGGTTGCGTTGTTGTTGTTTTGGAAAGAACTCGAACGTCAGGTGGAAATTACCGGACGCGCGGAAAAAGTGTCCACACTGGAATCGTTACGCTATTTTATCAGTCGTCCGCGCGGCAGCCAGTTAGGGGCGTGGGTATCGGCGCAAAGTTCGATCATTACCTCGCGCACCTTGTTGGAAATTAAGCTGGATGAAATGAAGCGTAAATTCAGTGCTGGTGAAATTCCTTTGCCGGATTTTTGGGGTGGATACCGGATCGTGCCGGAAACCGTGGAATTTTGGCAGGGGCGTTCGAGTCGTTTGCATGACCGTTTTGAATACCGGCGGCAGTCAGCGGATTGGGAAGTAGTACGGCTTGCACCTTAGTAATACACACTGCAATGCTAGGAAAAAGCTGGCAGAACGCAGCCGCTACAGGTATCTTGGTGATAAACGACAAAACGGCTCAGTTTTGGGAGGAAGTGTACGATGGGTGTGAGTAAGTGGTTGCTGTTGATGAGTTTGTTGTCATTGAGTGCCTGTAAGTGGGATGTGCCGGTATTGGGCAGCGAAGCTTTGCCCGAAGGCGTAAAGACGGAAATAGTCGAATTCCAGCGCAATGGCGGTGCTCAATGCCCCGGCAATCCGGGCGTGACTGCTGAAAATATGCAGTGTGCGAGTGTTAAAGTGAGTTATCCCAAGGTGTTGGGTGAGGCAAATCCTGCTGCGGTCGATGCGATTAATCAGTTTGTTTTAAGCCAATTGGTCGAATTCAGTGATGAACAAGGCAAGCAAGCCACGTCGCTGGAAGAATTAGCGTCGATGTTTATTGCGGATTACCAAAAAACACCCAGCCCCCTGAGTAGTTGGGAATTGGAACGCACGGTCACAGTGGTGTTTGGTGCAGGTCATTTGATCACCTTGAATTTCACTGAAAACGGTTATACCGGTGGTGCGCATCCGTTCGGCGGGCAGCGTTATTTTGTGTTTGATACCACGACTGGCAAACAAGTGACGTTGGCGGATTTACTGACACCGGGTTATGAAAGTGCGTTAAATGTCGCGGCTGAAAAAGCTTTCCGTGAAGCACGCAATATTGCCCCGGATGCCAATCTTGAAACCGAAGGTTTTTGGTTTGAAAACAATGTGTTTAGTGTGAATACCAACTTTGGGTTGCAGGCGGATGGTATGGTGTTTGCGTTTAACCCTTACGAAGTGGCTCCTTACGTGATGGGGCCTACCGAATTTACCGTGCCTTATGAAGATATTAGCGATGTGATTGGTGCGGATAGCCTCTTAGCGGCGTTGCGTTAGGTGATGAGGGTGTGTCATGCAATACGTGCGTGACCCGGAGCGCATCTGGGCACAAAATCTCGAAAAAATTCGTGAACTCACCGATCTGTCCGGTTTTACCGCTGAACAGCAGGAAGTGGTGATTCCGATGGTGTACGCCTACGGTGAACCGCAGTTGGCGCAGCACATCCGCTTTAGTGCCAATTTGATTAATACCGCTGGGAAAGCCCTCAAAAAACGCAAAAATCTGTTGTATGACGAAGATCTAATCCGTTATGCCTTGGATGTCAGTCGTTTATCCCAAGAACCCATGCATTTTCTCCATAAAGCTTCGGTGGTATCTCATGCCAAAGCCAACCGCCAAACTCGCGCAATGAGTGCGGTAGAATGCTGGAAGCCCTATATGTCAGGCGGTATTGTGTTGATTGGACAATCGGCTACCGCCTTGTTTCGTCTGTTGGAAATATTAAAAGAAGGTGTGCCACCGCCTGCCTTAGTGATTGCCGCGCCGCATGGTTTTGTGCAAGCGACAGCAGCCAAGCAATGGTTGTGGGATTTACATCAGGAATTAGGGGTGGAATGCCTTGTTGTCGATGGAATGCGTGGTGGCAGTGCGCTAGTGGCGGCGGCAATGAATGCTTTATTGGCTATGCACCAACCCAGCCAGCCGTGTGAGTGATCATGGCAGAAACGCTGCGTTTTATTGATACCCACTGTCATTTCGACGAGCCAGATTTTGATGTCGATCGCACCGCACTCACCCAGCAAATGCAAACCCTTGGCGTAACTGATTTGGTATTCCCGGCAGTCAAAGCCGCCGCATGGGGGCGTTTACAGGCAGTATGTGCAAGTCTTCCCGGTTTTCATGCTAGTTACGGTTTACACCCGGTTTATCTTAACGAACATCGCCCTGAGCACGTTTTGAGCTTGCCGAGGTGGTTACAGCAAGGCAATCCAGTAGCGGTGGGCGAATGCGGGCTGGATTTTTTCTTACCGCATTTGGATGTGGCGGCGCAGGAGGCGTTGTTTGTGGCGCATTTGCGTTTAGCGCGTGAATTCGATTTGCCGTTGATAATACACGCACGGCGTTCGGTGGATGCCATCGTTAAGTGTGTTCGGCGTTTTCCGGGGGTAGCGGGCGTGATTCACAGCTTTGCCGGGAGTCAACAGCAGGCGGATAGTCTGATTCGCTTAGGGTTTTATTTAGGTGTCGGCGGCACATGCACCTATCCACGAGCTAATCGTTTACGCACTATCCTTGCCAATGTGCCGCTAGAACACCTGTTGTTGGAAACCGACGCACCTGATCAACCGGACAGCGCGTGGCGTGGGCAGCGTAATGATCCGACACGCTTGCCGGTGATTGCTGCTACCCTTGCTGAGCTACGCGGTGATACCATCGCCCACATTGCTCATGTAACCACTGATAACGCAACTCGGCTGTTTCGACTATGAAATACTTTTTCCCAATACTCATGGCTTTGCTAATTTTGTCTGGTGTGACCTTAGTGGTAACGCCATTTGTAGCTGAATGGTTGTTGCCCGCCTCGTCCAATGGCTTTCGCCAAGCTAAACCTGACGAGGTAAAGCAAGCACTAGCGAGCTGGTTTGGTACTAAGGCTGAAGCTTTTGGGGAAAGTTACGGGGTGAATCAGGCTTCTGCGCAAGGCACGACGGCGTGGTTTACTTTCAGCGTAGCGCGTGAGCCTGTTACCAGTTTCATTCTCAAAAACCGTTTGCAGCAACAGGATTTAACCCCGGAACGTTTGCAAAGTTTGTTCTTGATGCAAACGCCGCCCGTAGCTTGGTGGCAACCCGCCTCATTGCAGCGCGAAACCTGTTTTGTGGGTACGGAAGAAGGGCGGCAGTTGAGTTTGATTTATCATGCCGAGCAACAGCGGGGCTTTTTAGTGGTGCGTACCCAGCAAAAGACCAACGATTTTTAGCTAACCGCTACGCCTGAGTGTATTTTTGCTGGAATAATAATCTGGCATTTTGCACCCACTCCTCAAACGGTGGCGGCGACTCCAGTCCTAAAATGCGCTGCGTTTGGGTAAAATCATCACGGGTAAATTCTGCTACCTGTCGGTAAGTCATAATGCCCAACGCCTGTAATTTACCAGCTAACGACGAATTAATGCCCTGAATGCATGTGAGATCGTCTTTGGTTTCAGGTGTTAGCGCGGTGGTGGTGGACAATACGTCCAAGGTCATTGGTGTGGGCAGCGTTTGCTTGAGGCTAGCCAATTCCACTTTTCTTTGTTGCAACTGCCCGCGAAACTGTTGAATCGTTTGCTCTTGTTGGTGCAGTTTTTCCAGCAATGCCTCGTATTGACGCCGCACATTTTCTAACGCTTTGCGATTTTCCAAAAATTCGCCGTAATCGGTTTCGGTTGATACAGTGCTAATTTTACGCAATGCGCTGTCCATTTGGCGTAATTGCGTGCGCAAGGCAGCGTTATCGCGGGTGGCATCCTCGTAATTACGTCGTAAGCCCGCTAATTCATTACGGCAATTGGTGGCGATAGTGGCGTGAATGGTTCGCGCACCCCACCAACCCAAAGCGATTCCTGCAACCGTGGCGACTAACAGGAAAAGAGCAGTTTGCATCACGAGGTATCCCATCGGTTATTCTCTGAAAACGGTGATTTCGATACGTCGATTTTGGGCGCGACCTTCCTCAGTATCATTGCTTGCAAGCGGACGTGCCGAGCCATAGCCTTGAGCTTTGACTTGTGTGGCATTAACGCCTTGTGACAAGAGGTAATTGCGCACTACATCAGCGCGGGCTTGAGTGACAGCCATATTGCCTAGCGCGGTGCTTTGGCTGTCGGTATGGGCGGAAACTTCCACCGTGAGATCTGGGTTTTTGCGTAAATGCGCCACGACTTCTTGCAAGGTTTGCAAAGCTGCCTCATCCAATTCGGCTTTGGCGTAGGCAAATTGAATCGCGCTCAGGTCGATTTGCTCGATTTCATGCTGTTTACTGGGGGTGTATAACTCACCACTGGCAATCGCGGGTGTTTCCAGTACATTGTTGGTATCGGGCACAGTAGCTGCTGTGATTAGTAGTTGTTTGTTGACATCGCGCACCCCGTAAACGTCGCGGCTAATGGCTAACATCCGATCAGCTTCTGCATCACTGCTGACAGTGCCAGTCAACACGCCGTCACGTCCGCTAAATTGAACATTATCAGCAGAAAAACCTGCTTGCACTAACGCTTGGCGGGTGCGTTGCAATAAGTCGGTTTCAATATTGGTTTGCTGCGACAACACAGCCACCAGGGTCAGTGTTGCTACCGACAGCGTAACCATGACAGCGAGCATGGGCGCGATTGGCTGTTGAGCTTGTGTTGTATCGACCATCTGAAACTCCATCTTTCGTTGCATAATCCATGAATATAGACCAACGAGGTGTTTATAGAGGTTAAGAACTGTCGATGATAACTGCGAGAGGTACAGGGATAGAGGGGCTTAATCGGCAGATGAACTGGATAAGTCGCTGCTTTTTAGGTAGAAATTGAAATGGGTGAAAAGCAAATGGGCTGCACTCGGCAGCCCATAAAAAATAATTTTAAGCAATAAAGGAAAGGATTTCCCCGGCTTCTTGTTGCTGGCGTGAGCCACCTTCAACAATAACTTCGCGCAAAATTTCAGCCGCAGCCTCAGGTTCACGCAGATCAAGGTAGGCACGCGCAATATCCAGTTTCAGTTCTGCATCCGGGCTTTCGGGAATCATTACCGCTGGTATTTCGGGTTCCGTCACGGGCATGGCTACGCTGCTGACCGGCGGTGTGCTGGTGTCAGAATAACTAACCGGTTCACTGGGTTTGGGCGCAGGTACTAAGGGTACGGGTTTGGGTGGTGCGATAACGGTTTTAACACGCGGCTCTTCACGGTTGCGTTTCAGCATCCACAGCAACGGTAACATCAGCAGTGTGAGTAAGCCTAGCAATGCCCAAGGCAACCAGTTGCTACCAGATGATTTCTTTTCAGCAACCGACACCGAAGCGTGAGCTTGTTGTAAGTCGTTATTCAGTAAATCATTTTGACGTTTGAGTTCGTCCAATTGGGTTTTCAGCCCAGTCGTTGCCGTGGTGCTTTCTTCTAAGGCTTGTTTGGCGGCAGTTAATTGGTTTTTAAGCTCGGTATTTTCTGTTTGTAAGGTTGCAACGTCAGTCTTCAGCGTGGCTAAGGCATCCGTTTCCGTGCCGCTGCTGGGGGTTGCAGCGGTTGTTGTGGCTGATCCCGCCAGTTTACTTTCTAAATCTTTAACTTTATCGGCGAGTTGGGTTAATTCCGCTTCTTTGGCTTGTTTGCTTTCTTCGTAGTTTTTAACCATATCCTGCAAGGCGGCATTTTCTTCCTCCAGCAGTTTCAGGGTTTCTTCCATCTCTTTACGTTCGGCTTCGAGGGCTTCTAAACGTTGCAGAGTGGCTTTATCCACGCTGGCATTAGCTGCTGTTGCAGGTGGTGCGGGTGGTTTGAGGTCGGGGATGCTACTGGCTTCGGGTAAAGTCAGGGTTTTGCCAACAATCAGCCGATTGATATTCGTACCGACGAAGGCATCAGGATTGGCTTTAAGAATAGCCTGCATAATCGCATTACGATTGCCATAGCCCGGATACTGTTTGGCGACAACAATCCCTAGGGTATCGTTGGGCTTGATTTCCCACGTTTTTTCTTCGGCACTGGCTATTCCCGGCAGGGATAAGCTCAGTGCTACCAAAGAACTGAGTAACGCGAGGCGGACGGTATGGCGATTTGTTTTCATGGCTAGTTAACCAGTGTATCCATCAGGTCAATCATAAATTCGGTGTCTTCTTGCCCCTGCAATTCCCAGCCTTGTAAGCCCATGCTATCCAGCACGCCTTGGGCTTTAGGATTTTCCGTCATGGCGGGTAGCAGGTGGCGCAAATCCTGATGATGCGTTTGTAAGCGTGGCCCCGCCAATAAAACATGACGGATGACATAAATTTCACTACGAACTAACTCACGTAGCTGGTTGCTCACCATGCCGGAGAATCCGTTAAAAGCCTCTTTCAGGAAGAAACCAACGTCAGCTTTGCCGCGTAGTAATTGCCCTGCTACCAGTGCATAAGTACTGACGGTATTCACCTCGACATTGGCATGGGAAAGATCAGCAGGCTCCAACATGATCATGGAAATCAGATTCACATCCGGGTCATCGGTGGTCGCAATGCGGATGCCGGGTTGTAAATCTTCGACGTGCCGCACCGGGGAATCCGCTGCCACAGCAATAACTGCCTCATCTGATTTACTCAACGGCGCGGCGATTGCCACAAAGCCTTGTTCACGCACCAGCATCGCAGCATCAAACGGGTTGGCGTAAATCAAATCAATTTCTTGATTGAGTATTGCCGTGCGCTGGCTGGCAAAGTCAGGGTAGAGTTCCAAATGGATGTGTTCACCCAATTGGCGTTGTAGCCAAGTATTAAAGATGTACCAACCAGCAATTTTTGCGGGTGGGAAATCCGGGCTAACGGTCATTACATAGCGCATTCCCGTTTACTCCTCAGCCTGTTTCATTTGTGCGTAAAGTGCGATGCATGACTCCACTTTAGCGCGGGAAGGTTTACGCCGTACCGACGTTAAACCCACTGGTTGACCATCACGCATATTGAGAATAATGGTGGCGTATACCCAGTAGTAGCGCCCGTCTTTGCGTAAATTTTTTACGTAACCGTGCCATTTGATGCCCTTCCCAGCAGTCTCCCATGCATCCTGAAACGCCGCTCTCGGCATGTCAGGATGCCGCAGGATATAGTGCGGTTGACCAATCAATTCGGCTTCGGTATAGCCCGACATGTCTACGAAGGCTTGATTGCAATGGGTAATGGTTCCTTGCAAATCCGTGCGAGAAACAATTAACTTGCCTTCAGGAAACGGTACTTCCTCGTCTTTGACGAGTACGTACCGCGAAGAGCCATCGTAGTAGTGCTGCAAGTGCCGGACGTAAGGCTCCTGCACCTGCTGAATGGTCATGTCTTCCATTGCCGCTCCCTCTCGTTCCGTTATCCGATCAAGGCGGATACGGAATCATCTTTTGTACTGCTTAGATGATTTTTCCAATGTTTTCCGCCGCGCGTTTTACATCCAAGAAAATCAGTCCCAGACGTGCGTTGGGTTTGGCTAATACCGTTACCACGGCTTCTTTACCTGCGTGTGTCATCAGGATGTAGCCACGTGCACCTTTGATCAGTACTTGTTCTAATGCACCACGTGCCAGTTCTTCAGCGGTGCGATCACCGAGTGACAACATCGCGGCACTCATTGCGCCTACGCGGTCTTCATCCATACCACCGGGCAGTAAAGAAGCCATCATCAGGCCATCAGTGGACAGTACCGCAGAGGCTTCGATGTCCGCAGAGGAACCATTCAAATCACTCAGGATTGAGTTAAGCATTTCAGAGCGCATGTCGTTTTTTCTCCTTTGTGTTCATCAAACAGGTATTTCAGTCTTGCCGTAACGCATTTCTAATGCCCAGACCAAGCGTTTAAAGCCGGGTTGGTTGAATTGTGGAATGCCACCAATAATCAACGTGAAGCGGTTTTGCCCAATGTATAATGGCCAAAAACCGACCTCGCTATTGCCACTTGCATCAACTAATCCCCACGCCCGTTGACGGTAGCCGAGATTGCCTTGCAAGAGTTCTTTGTGACGTGCGTAAACAGCGGTCAAGTTGGCACTGAGTGCCGCCAGTTCTTCGGCTGCTTCATGGGTATAACCCGCACTACCAAGGTATAAGCCACGACTTTCCGCGAGGATTGCCTTGCCTTCATCCGACATGGTACGCAGCAGTTGGGGCAGCAAGCGTTCCAAGGTTTCGTGCGGTGCTCTTTCGCTGTGTTCTAAACCGAGAATCAGTCCCGCTTCTTGTAACCAGTGAACGAATTCGAGGGCACGTTTCTTTTTGTAGCCACTCAATTCGCAGGCAACCCCAACGTTGAACAGCGGCGTTTCCGCTTCTTGCATCAAACGGTGCAAGAAATCGCGCCCCGGTTCGTCAGCTTTGTCCTGTACGGCGTAATACGTGCCACCCGGCGTAATACCCAAATACAGATTTTCGGTGAGTATGTACTCGCTCATCAGTTTGTCACTCCAGGATCCAGTGAAAACAGCAGAGCCTGAATCAACATGGTGACATCCTTGTGACTGCGTGCATCGACTTCAAAGATCGGTGCTTGCAATGAGAGCGATTCCAGACACTGCCGGTACTCAGCTAAACCCGGTTTACGTAACAAATCCATACGGGTTACACCGACTACCATTTGCTGCTTTTCGATAAAATCACGGAATGCGTTCGTGTAAAAACGCATATCCTGAAAAGGGTCTTTGCGGGTATTGTCCAGCATCAACACCAGACCGATTCCACCTTTAGTGAGAATATCCCACATAAAGTCGAAACGTTCCTGACCGGGTGTGCCGTATAAGTGCACCCGTTCGTTATCACTCAAGCGTATCAGGCCATAGTCCATCGCCACCGTCGTTTGTGGCTTGCGGCTTTTGGTCATATCCGAAGCGTATTCGTCCGTGGTAATCGGCTTTATATCGCTGATGGAGGAAATCGCGGTGGTCTTGCCCGCCCCGACCGGCCCGGTAAAAATAATTTTGCGGTTGATCATGCTCATAAAGCTATTTTGCGCCTCCTCCCAACAGACGCTTCAACAGGCGTGAGAATAGGCCACGGCTTTCCTTAGGCTTCTCTTTTTCGCGACTCTTGAGTTTTGTCTGATCCAATTCAAACAGGTTAAGTGTGTTCGCCGCCGTATAGAATGAAAATACGTAGCGTTGCGGTATATTGAGTGCTTTGGCAATGTCCAAAGGCGTGCTGGGACGTTGGTTCCATAAAGCTGCAATGCGCATAACTTGCGGGAACTGTTCGATGCGAGTCAGGTTTGGCCAATACTTAAGAGCAATACGCTGATTGATGTCAACATGACGGCTGAGTCGTCCTTGAGCAGTCAGTAGGCTAGTTACCCACAGGAAAGCTTCCATATCCAATAGGTTAGCAGCATCCTCACGGATTTGCGCTTCGTGTGTTGAAACTTCGGTGCTGCTGAGTATATGTAGCGCAACTTGTCCGGTTTGCACCGGGTTATTACACAGCATCGCAAACGCATCAGAGCGGGTATCCAGTGTGCAATAAACTTGATGTGTTTCCGGCATGAGTAAAGCGTGACCGCCGCCGGGTAACTTGAGTTCAACGTGCTGATTGGATTGCCGCGCCAAGCGCACAGCTTCTTGCACGTTCGTCAGCAAGTAGTTTTCCGGGGTAAATAAAATGGCTTCCATATGCCAATCGGTGGTGTCGTGTATATCGTCACGTTCACCACAAAGTTCACGCCAGCGTTGTTCGGTAATTTCGGGAGAGACGCTATCCACAACCGGACGCGCAATTTCTTCCATTGAAATTTCATGTTCGGCAGGGTCAAAAACGACTTCCGGCGTAGGTATTTCAGGCGTAATGAGTGGAGTGACAGGTACTTCGTCGTCCTCATCATCCAGATCCAGCACCACGGTACGCGGTTTATAGATCGTGCGTTTCGCAACACCAAACGGTTGTGGAAACTGACTGTCAAGTTTCGGCGGTGGAGGGGTATTTACCTCTTCCTGCGCCGGACTCGATGGGCGTAATGCTGGAGTTTCGGGGGCTGATTGTGGCGTAGTCAGCAATTGCTGCACGCGGCCTACCGCTTCCGTGAGTGCTCTTGAGGTGAGGGGTTTGGCAATCCAGATGGTGTTTGGTAATTCTACCGGGTGTACCGAAAGGATAATGCCGGGTTTGCCATTGGGTGCGTGCTGCGCCCATTCTTCGTGTGCGCCAACGTGATCGTAATCTACGATCAAAGCCTTGGCATCACCGATAGCCACAGTTTTAAATAAGTTACGACCAGCACCTGCGAAGAAAAACTCTAAAATTGCCCGGTTGTGTGGGCTAATGCTTAAAAGAGCAACCTTCAGTGGGTCTGTTTTAGCATGTGTCAGCATAGATCCAGCCTGTTTCTCATTTTTTTACCAACTCTCGGATTCTTGCTGTTTCTCCAACCATACGGGGGAGAGGTCGCGTCCTGCTTCCTGTAGATGCTTGATCATGGCATCTAATCTTTCCTTATCACGGGTGTATTGATAAATACTCACCAACTCCTGCTCCATTGCCTCGTCTGTATTCCCTGACTGTATTTCGGCTTCCAGTAATTCGCGTGCCGTATCAATTTGCCCGTATTCAAGACATGCCACCACTTCTGCCATGACATCAGTATATTGCGCCGTTTCCTGACTACGTTCAATGTGCAACAGGCTTGCTGTCGGTGCTTCCTGACCGGAGGCTAACAACGATCCCATGCGCCATTTCATCGTCTCACCCGCGAATGCGCTACCTTGTTCCAGCCATGCGCTGAAAAAGTTGGTATCGTCGGCGTTAAGTTGACTTTTGGTGAGTTCTAATAGGTGCGCACGTAATTGCTGCCCTGCATTACCCAGCGCGATAAAAATATCTTGTAGGCTTCCCGCTAGGCGGTCTTGTAACGACTCACCTTGTGCCAGCAAGATGCGTTGCGTATGCGCTCGCAAATCTTGTGGGTAACGCCGAATGTGGTGCGATAAAAATCCCCACGCGCGTTCCGGCGTGCCGTATTGATCAAGCCTTAACCCTTTTTCATTGGCCAAGGTGAATACCAGTGGTAATTCAGGAGGAGCTTGTGTGTTTCCCCCGCGTAGCAACTTTTCAAGCATAGTTCGGAACCGTAAAAAGTACTCGTTCTTTATAGCCGAATTTTCTGTGTCTAACAGAAGTTTTTTTGATCATAGTCTATAAATAAGTGCGGAAAATCTTTTTCGGATGAAAGGTATCGCACCCTAGTTGCCTGATACTGCTAGAATATTACGTTGTAAGAATGCGCAGGGAATTGCCGATGTTTTACTTAGTCTCTCAAATTGCGTTGATTTTAGCCGTTGCCGTGCTGGCAGGCTTGGGTGTGGGTTGGTGGGTGCGTGGTTTGTTACCAACGGGCGGACGTTTGTCGGCTAAAACCTTACCGGATGACCCATTTGATGCCCGTTTTCGTTTGGAACAATGCCATCGTGATAACTCCGCATTGCGCCGTGATTTAAAAGAAGCGGAAGCGCAAGTGGAAAAGCTGCAAGGCCGTTTGGAGAATGCGGAAACCTCCGATGGTGACGTGCAAGAACGTCTGGAAACTGCCGAAATCCGAGTGCAGGCACTGATGGAAGATTTGCAGTTACGTGATGATACCGTGGCAGCGTTAGAACAAGAGTTGTTATTGTTACGTTCCAAGGCATGATGTTTTGTTGGAGTCCTGCTACTATCGTTGAGACAAACGAATCCTTACTGACTTGCCAACAAGGTATACCATGTCCAGCAAAAACTCTTCTTCCGCTTCAGTGCTTGAGCATAGCGTTGAAATCGTTGGCGATATTTCGTTCAACGGTAATCTTTACCTGCAAGGGCGCGTGAACGGTAATGTGGTAGCCCCGGTGGATTCCACCGCAACGTTATACGTACAAGAAGGCAGTGAAATTGTCGGTGAGTTGCGTGCGCCCACGATTGTCGTTGCCGGTAAAATTGCAGGCGATGTGTTTGTTTCCCGCCACATTTCGCTTAAAGCGAGCGCGAATGTTGTCGGTAATATTCACTACACTGAGCTGCAAATTGAGGAAGGGGCGAGCGTGAATGGCACGCTCACTCGCTTGAGTGCGGCTGACTAAGTTTACCCCTATATTACGATTAGCTAAAAAACTTATACAAAAAACGCGGAAGAATGCTAGGATTAACAACCGTAGCGGTTGTACTCATGGTGCTTCCGCTCGTGTTACACAGTCTGCAACGTAAGATTGCAGATGGTGGTCTAGGCAAGTTTTCTTGGTGAAAGCTTACCTATCTTCTCTGTTTGAATTTTTGTGGAGATTATAAAATGACTCAATATCGTCTGCTGATCGCTGCTCTGTTAGCTGCTTTCGCTCTGACTGCTTGTGGTGAAAAAGCTGCTGATGCTCCTAAAGCTGCTGAACAAGCTGCTCCAGCTGCACCTGCTGCTGATCCAGCTGCACCTGCTGCTCCAGCTGCACCAAAGTGATCAATAGCCGTTAGGCTAATGAGTACTAGACAGGGCGGTTTTTCCGCCCTGTTTTGTTTTGGGGTCAACTCACTCTCTGGCATAATCCCTTTATGTTTCTTAAAGTAGACCCTTCCCATGAGTTACTATCAATACCACGTCTTTTTTTGCACCAATCAGCGTCAGCCCGGTGTGGCTTGTTGCGCTAACCTAGATGCGCAAGCTCTGCGCGATTACGCCAAACAACGTACTAAAGAACTCGGTTTGCACAAAGATGGCAAGTCGCGCATCAATACGGCGGGTTGCCTTAACCGTTGCGCGGAAGGCCCGGTGCTGGTCGTTTATCCAGAAGGCATTTGGTATACCTACGTTGATCGCGAAGATATTGACGAAATCATTGAAAGCCACCTGCAAAATGGCAAGCCCGTTACCCGTTTGATGCTTGATCCTGTGTAACTCATGATGGAAAAATTGCGTCATTACGCCCGCTTAGTCCGGCTTGATCGCCCTATCGGTATTTATTTGTTGCTGTGGCCGACGCTGTGGGCATTGTGGTTTGCTGCCGAAGGTGTGCCGGATTTTACGATTTTATTGGTGTTTGTGGCGGGTGCGGTGCTGATGCGCTCGGCGGGCTGTGCGATTAACGATTACGCGGATCGTGATGTTGATCCGCATGTCGCCCGTACTAAAACCCGCCCGTTAGCCGCTGGTTTGATTACCCCGAAAGAAGCGTTGGGGGTATTTGCGGTACTGAGTTTGCTGGCATTTTTACTGGCACTATTAC
The DNA here is from genome assembly GCF_017901175.1 of Thiothrix unzii. Classification (NCBI taxonomy): domain Bacteria; kingdom Pseudomonadati; phylum Pseudomonadota; class Gammaproteobacteria; order Thiotrichales; family Thiotrichaceae; genus Thiothrix; species Thiothrix unzii. The sequence continues at coordinate 3,161,199 of NZ_CP072793.1, read as the reverse complement.
TCAATGGCCTGACTATTGTGCTGTCGTTGGTGGCGGTGTTGCTCGCGGCAACTTACCCGTTTATGAAACGCTTTCATCATTTGCCGCAAGTGCATTTGGGGGCGGCGTTTGCTTGGGCGATTCCGATGGCGTTTACCGCAGTCACGGGGGTAATGCCGCCGTTGGTGGCGTGGTTGCTGTTCGCGGCAGCAGTGTTGTGGACGACGGCTTACGATACCATGTATGCGATGTGTGACCGTGAAGATGATCTGAAAATTGGGGTGAAATCCACCGCTATTTTATTTGGGCAACACGACCGCGTGATCATTGGGGTATTGCAGGTGCTTACCTTGGTGTTGTTGGCAGTGGTGGGGTGGTTAAGCGCACGTGGTAACTGGTATTGGTTGGGTTGGGCGGCAGCGGTGGGTTTTTCGCTATACCAACAGTGGTTGATTCGGCGGCGTGAACCGTTACCCAGTTTGCAGGCATTTTTAAACAATCATTGGCTGGGAATGTGCGTTTTCGTGGGTTTGGCAGCCGATTATGCTTTATGAAGCAGATTCCGTTACAATCGGTCGTTTTATGACACTCTTGAGCTTGCATTATGTCTAGACAATCCAGTTTTAACCGTGAAGAACTCCTGCAATGTGGTCGTGGCGAAATGTTTGGCCCCGGTAATGCGCAACTGCCTGTACCGAATATGCTGATGATGGATCGCGTCCTTGAAATCAGTGATGATGGCGGTGCTCACGGCAAAGGTCACATTTTGGCAGAATTGGATGTCACGCCGGATTTATGGTTCTTCGATTGCCATTTCCCCGGTGATCCGGTAATGCCGGGTTGTTTGGGCTTGGATGCAATGTGGCAGATGGTGGGCTTTTATTTGGCATGGCTGGGTAATCCGGGTCATGGTCGTGCATTGGGAGTTGGTGAAGTTAAGTTCTTTGGTCAGGTATTGCCCACCGCAAAGAAGGTGACGTACAAACTCGAACTCAAGCGCGTGATTACCCGCAAATTGGTGATGGGTATCGCTGATGGCAGTTTGGAAGTTGATGGGCGCGAAATTTATACTGCGAAAGACTTGCGGGTAGGTTTGTTTACCTCTACTGCGAATTTCTAAACGGCCTATACTCCTGATAAAGGAACTTCCTGCTGGTGACTGGTTCAAAACGGCAGGAAGTTTTCTTCACCATACAGCTTCAGGAGCTATACCATGAAACAACAACTCGCTGCCTTATTGCTCGGCATGGCTGCTTGGGGTGTTACCCACGCGGCTGATACTCCAGTTTATGATCGCATTGCGTTTACCGTCAGTGCTGAAAAGGAAGTCCCCAACGATGTGTTGACCGCCGTGTTGTACGCAGAGCAACAGGGGCAGGATACCGCAGCAATGGCGGATAGCGTCAATCAGGCGATTACTTGGGCGATGGGCGTTGCTAAACAAGAAACCGCTGTAGAAGCCCGCACACTCGATTACACCACTAATCCGATGTACACCGATTCGCGCATTACCGGCTGGCAAGTACGTCAAAGCATTCAGCTCAAAAGCAAAGACAGCAAGGTTTTGAGCGGTTTACTCGGTAAATTGCAGGAAAAATTGCGCATCGAAGGCATCAATTACAGCGTTTCCCCCGAAGTGCAAGGCAGCACTGAAGAGGAGTTGATTAATACTGCACTGGCTAATTTCAAGAAGCGCGCGGAACAAATCAAAACCAGCATGGGGCGTGCAGAGTACCGTGTGGCGCGGTTGGATGTGCAAGCAGCAAACGATTTTCAACCACCGATGATGCGTATGGCAGTGATGGATGCCGCACCGATGGCAGCTCCCGCACCACCGTCACTGGAAAGCGGTAAACAGAAACTGAAAGTGAATGTGCAAGCCGAGATTGAACTTTCAATCAATTAAATGTACGATACCGGCCTTTTCGCACATACCGAATAATTTGAGGATTTCAACATGAAGCCCGGCATTCACCCTAATTACAGAGAAGTCGTCTTTCAAGACATGACTAGCGGCTTCACGTTCTTGACCCGCTCCACCATCAACACCAAAGAAAACGTGACATGGGAAGACGGTAAAGAATATCCACTGGTTAAAGTGGAAATTTCCAGCCATTCGCACCCGTTCTACACTGGTAAGCAAGCAGTTAACACCACTGCTGGCCGTGTCGAAAAATTCAAGAATCGTTACGCTCGCGGCAAGTGATTGCTGGCAGACGATTGCTGAATCGGGCATGATAAAAAGGCATCCTACGGGATGCCTTTTTTGTTGGTTGTTTGAGGAGTTCAACGATGCGCTATGCTGCTGTAGTGATGGGCATTGTGCTGGTCGGGCTAACCCAGTTGTTGGGTTGTTCTGTCAATCCAGTGTCCGGTGAAAATCAGCTTGCTTTAATGTCTGAAGGTGAGGAGGTCAATGCGGGGCAGCAAGCGCATCGCGATGTCCTTGCGCAAAATCCTCCCTATCGCGATGTCGCCTTGCAAGCGTATGTAAGCCGTATTGGTCAAACGATGGCTGCACAAAGCCACCGCAACCACCTGCCCTACACGTTTACAGTGCTGGATGATCCGGCGGTAAATGCTTTCGCCTTGCCGGGTGGGTATATCTACATTACCAGCGGTTTGTTGGCGTACCTGAATTCTGAAGCCGAATTAGCCGGGGTATTAGCCCACGAAATCGGGCATGTGGCGGCGCGGCATAATGTCAGCCAAGCCTCATGGGGCGCGGTGGGGGAAATTGCCACCAAAATCCTTAGCGAAAAACTGGGTAATCCTGAATTAATCAGTACGCTGGGTGAGCTGGGTTTACGCCAATACGGGCGAGATCAGGAATTACAAGCGGATGGTCTGGCGGCGGAATATTTAGCGCGTGCAGGTTATGATCCGGCGTACATGGTGAATGTGATTGCTACCTTACAAGCGTATGATCAGTTTACCGGTGGCGGTTCTGAGCCTTACCGCGATTTACTGTCTACGCATCCTAGCAATGACCAGCGGTTGCAGCAGTTAATTGCGCAAGCGCGTCAGTACGGTGGTGGGCGACGTGATCCGGGGCATGAAACGTTTTTGCGCCAGATTGAAGGTTTGCGTTTACCCTTAGGTAATGGGCAAACTGTACAGGTACGCTTGTTGACAGCGCGTCCCGGTGATAATTTTGAACGCTTGGCGCAATCCAGTCGGTTGCGCAACAATGCGGCGATGCATTTACGGGTATTAAACGGTTTGTTTCCGAACGGCGAACCGCGTCCCGGTCAATTACTAAAAACGATACAATAAGCAATCAGTGCACTACAGTTAGTCAACCTGTTGAGTCAAACAAAACGGCGGAGGAGCCATGTCCAATTTAAAAGAAGATGCGCTGAAATATCACGCTGAACCACGTCCCGGCAAAATTGCCACTCACATTACTAAGCCAACCGCGACGCAACGTGATTTGGCTTTGGCATATTCACCAGGGGTTGCTGAACCCGTGCGTGAAATCCACAAAGACCCGGAAGCGGCGTACCTGTACACCGGCAAAGGCAATCTGGTTGCGGTCATTTCCGACGGTTCCGCCGTGCTGGGTTTGGGCAATGTCGGCGCACTCGCCGGTAAACCCGTGATGGAAGGCAAAGGTTTGCTATTCAAACGCTTTGCGGACATTGACGTGTTTGACATCGAAGTTGCTACCCAAGACGTGGAAGAGTTCATCACCGTGGTGAAGAACATCGCAGGCACGTTCGGCGGGATTAATCTGGAAGACATTTCTGCACCGCGTTGCTTCGAGATTGAAAAACGCCTGCAAGCGATGCTCGACATTCCGGTATTCCATGACGATCAACACGGCACTGCGGTGATTATCGCTTCCGGCTTGATGAATGCACTGGAAATTCAGGGCAAAAAAATCGGTGACGTGAACATTGTGTGCGTTGGCGCGGGTGCGGCGGGAATTGCTTCAATGAACCTGCTGGGTGCATTGGGTGCGGATAAGCAAAAGCTGTTAATGGTCGATAGCAAAGGCGTATTGCACACCGGGCGTACCGATTTGAATGCTTTCAAACGCGATTACGCGGTGGAAACCGACAAGCATACCTTGGCGGATGCGTGCCAAGGTGCGGATGTATTCATTGGCTTGTCCGGCCCGGACATTATGACGGTGGATATGCTCAATAGCATGGCGGCAAACCCAATTGTGTTCGCGTTGTCGAATCCTGACCCGGAAATCAATCCGGCAGTGGCGTTAGCGGCACGCAGTGATTTGATTATGGCGACGGGGCGCAGTGATCAGCCTAACCAAATCAACAATGTGTTGGGCTTCCCGTTCTTGTTCCGGGGTGCATTGGATGTGCGGGCGCGTTGCATCAATATCGAGATGCTCAAAGCGGCAGTGTACACGCTGGCGGAATTAGCCCGCGAACCCGTGCCGCAAGACGTGCTGGATGCTTACGGCTTGGATGCGCTGGAATTCGGGAAAGACTACATCATTCCCAAACCGTTTGATCTGCGTTTGCGTGAGCGTGTGCCTGCGGCAGTGTCCAAAGCGGCGCGTGACAGTGGTGTCGCACGCCTCTAAGTGATAACCGGGTTACAGGCCGTTATACGGCGTTAATACCGGTTGCGCCTGCGGGGTTGCCTGCGGGCGTTGTGTCGGGGTTAAACTCAGTTTTTCCCCTTCACCACGAATGCAGTAACGCAAACCTAAACGGTAGCAGCGTTGCGCATTTTCTGGTTCCTTCATAGTGTCCAGCAATTCCGCTAGCTCCAAGTACGCTTGGGTGTTGGGGGTTTGATTGAGGCTGGATTCGTAATAGCTTTTCGCCATGCCCCAGAGTTTTTGCTGATTGTATAAACGCGCTAACAGCAGCAGTAACGCCGGGTTATTATCCGGGCGGCTGAGTTGCCATTTTTCCGCTTGTTGAATCGCATTGCCTAAACTGTGGTGCTGAATGCGCCCGTACAAATCCGCCAAACCGTCATCCCAACGCTTGTTAAGATTATTGCTAATCAGGCTGGCACAGCTCAAATCATCCCCTGCGGTGTGTAATGCACGCGCGTACAGCAAAATCGCTTCAGGATTTTCGCGGATGACTGACGGTAATTTTTTCCACAAGGCTTGCAGTTTATCGGCGTGTTTAGCTTTGGCGTGTTGCTGGAACATCGCGGCTAAAGTTGCACCTTGTACCTTGCCCATATCGTCGTTTTTCAACAGGTTTTGCTTAACCAGTTCTGGGAGTAATTCCAGTAAAGTATCCCAGTGTTCCTGACGGTACAAAACTTTGGCGAGGAGCTTTAATACGTAAGGGTGTTTGGGCGAAAGTTCGCGTAAGCGCGTCAGGGTTGCGTGCGCTTGCTCAAGTTGCCCGCTGGTCATTTGCATATCGGCTTGCGAAACACCCACGGCAATATTGGCTTTGCTGTCACTTTCAATCGCCTGTTTAAGCAATTCATCGCGGCGGGTGTAGGCTTCCTGCATGTGTGCGGCACGCGCGGCGGCAAGGTAGTTCAGCAGCGGAGTATCGCTGTGTGGTGCGTGTTCAGTGAGTAATTTTTCTGCCTTTTCCCAATGGCCTTCGGTCAATTGAATCAAACCTTGGCTGAGGGCGCGGCTGGCCTTGCTGCCAAGGCGGGCTTCGCGGTAACGGCTGAAATTACGGCGCAGCCCTAGCACGTGGCGTAACAGCGCAATCCCGATGTAAAACACAATGCAGGTTAGCAGCACCAACGCGACCAGGGTGGCGGTTTTCATTTCCAAGCTCCAGACACCCCACGTAATCGTGGTGATGCCGGGATTGGCGAGTACGGTTTGCCCCAGCCAGAAAATACCAGCGGCTAAAATCAGCAGAACGATAAGGTAAAGGATCATTCGCTTTTGCCTCCTTTACTGGTGTCTTTGGCTGGCGGCTTAGTCGTCGTTGCCTTGTCATCAGCAGCCGGTAAGGGCGGTTTGGCGTTGTCGGCTTGGCGGGCACTTTCCAACTGTTTCAGGCTTGCGGAAATATCTGGTAATACAGGCTGCAAATCGAGTTTATCGAGTTTATCCAAGTTCTCTTGGAGAGGTTTGGCTTGCGCTTCTGGGTAATAGCTTTTCAGGGTTTCGCGCAGCAATGCTATTTGCGCATGGAATCCGCTGTTATCACGTTGCAGTACCAGTAGGCGTAAGGTTTCTAGGCGCAGATGTAGTAGCTGGAATAAATGCTGACGTGCATCGGCATCTAACGCACTTTGCAATGGCTGGTCAAAACGCCGCACCACCACAGCATCATTGAGCATTTCACCCGCCTTGCGTTTGTAATCTGCCCACAAGGAATTGCCCTCGATGCTATCGCTGGCGGCAATGTCCGTTGTGGCGGCATCGCTTGCGGCGACCTCACTCAGGGCGGGCAGTGGTTTAAGTTCCAGCATCATGGCGTGAATTTGTTGCGACGCGCCGGTAATGTCCGGCGCAGGTGCGGCTTCTAGTGCGGAAATATCACGCGCGATTTGCTGACGTACCGGCAAGTAATTGACCGAACCCAGTGTTGCCAATAGCGCATCAGCCTCTTTCAGGCTGGCTTTTGCGGTTTGCGGGTTATTGACGAGGTGCAATTCGCGATTAGCCATTTGTAACAGGAAGGCGACTTCGGCGACTTGCCACTCTTTGGTGGTTGCTGGAGCCGCGCTTTGCTGCATTCGTGCCTGCAAGAAGGTCACTTGCTCGACTTGCGAAGCCACGGTATCGGCAAATTGGCGGGTTTGGTTTTGCATCCGCGCCATTTCCTGCAAGGCTTCCGTGTGGTTGGCTTGCGATTGGTTGGCCTTGTCGGTGAGTTCTTTACGTAAGGCTTGAATCGCACTGTCGTCGGGTGCTTGGGTTAACTGCTGTTTAATAGCCGCGAGTTCTGACACATTGTTGCGCACCTTGTCGTGCATTCGCTGCCAATGCTTATAGCCTGCGGCAATGCCCACTACCGTAAAAAATAAGGCGAGGATGGCAATAAATAACGCGAAACGTGCGCTCGCAGAGCCACGCTTGGCAGGTTTGCTGTTGTCGTAAATGTCCAGTGTTTCCACGTCATTTGCGCTAGGGTTGCTATCAGCTTCGTGTGCTGTTTTGTCGATCATCGTGAGAATTCCTGTGCCCATTGGCTGAGTGCAGCTAACATTGCCTCATCACCGGGGTTGTCTGCAATGACCATCTGTCCCGTAAAACCGGCTTGCCGGGCGGTGGTTGCCATGCGTTGACTACCCACCAATAACGGAACCGTCTTTATCCATTCAGGATTACCCAGCAACGTCAGTAAGTTGAGTAATCCCTCGCTGCTGGTGATGGCAATTATACCAAGCTGCTGGCTATCGTGGTGGTGTTTCAATACGCTAATGTCATTTTTCGGACAAATGCGCTGATAAACGTCCACATAATCCACGACCGCCCCGCGTTGGCGTAGCGTATCGGCTAATAATTCGCGGCCTCCCTCACCCCGAAAAATCACAATACGCCGGTTTGCCAGTTGTTGCACCGCTGGCATCGCTAGAAAATCTTCGCTGGTAAAGCCCATTGCTGGAACCCAAACCGGCTGTAACCCCGCTGCTTGTAAGCTACGGGCAGTTTTACTACCAATCGCGCCCAAGGTTAACTGTTGTAACTGTGTGCGTTGTGACGCATTGAGCAATGCAAGGCCAAATTGCACCGCATTGCTGCTGATGAAAATAGCTGCGTCGTAATCCGCTAAATGCGCTAACCGCGCTGTTGCCTGCTGTAAATCTTCGCAAGCTTGCACCGCAATCACCGGAAACGCCAACACTCGCGCTCCCCGCTGAATCAATTGCTGCTGGAACGCCGTTGCCTGATGCGCAGGGCGCGTGACTACGACACCCAGCCCCTGCAAGCTGTTGTCAGGCATGAATGCCTAACGACGCCAGCACTTTACCGCCACCTTGCGCCAACAGATTTTCGGCAACCAATACCCCAAGGTCTTCCGGGTCAACCACACAGCCGCGCAGTTCACAGGTATACACCTCGGAACCATCCGGGAAACCGATCAAGCCGCGCATCCGTAACGCGCCTTCTTCGAGTTCCGCAAAACCTGCCACAGGAATCTGGCAACCACCGTTTAAACGTTTATTCATGGCACGTTCGGCACGCACACAAACCGTGGTTTGCGGATGGCGTAATGGTGTCAATAAATTTTCTACCCGTGGGTCGTTGCGGCGGCACTCAATGCCGATAGCACCTTGACCGATGGCGGGTAAACTTTGTTCGGTAGACAGGTAGGCGGTAATCCGCTGCTGGAATTCCAGACGAATCAAACCGGCGGAAGCTAAAATAATTGCGGCGTATTCGCCGTTATCCAGCTTGGATAAGCGCGTATTGACGTTGCCCCGTAAATCCCGAATCTGTAAGTGTGGGTAACGGGCGCGAATTTGGGTTTGGCGACGCAGGCTGGATGTGCCGACGATAGCACCTTCCGGTAACGCATCCAGGTTGGCGTATTCGTTGGAAACAAACGCATCGCGCGGGTCTTCACGCTCCATAATAATGGGTAGGTGCAAACCGTCCGGGAATTCCATCGGCACGTCTTTCATGGAATGCACCGCAATATCCGCGCTGCCTTCCAGCATACCGACTTCCAGTTCTTTCACAAACAAGCCTTTACCACCGATTTTGGACAGTGGGCTGTCGAGGATTTTATCACCGCGCGTTACCATGCCCACCATTTCGATGTGCAGACCGGGGTGAAGCTCCTGTAAGCGGCGGGCGACGTGTTCGGCCTGCCAAAGGGCGAGAGGACTGGTGCGGGTTGCGATACGGATGGTGTCAGCCATAATTTTTGCGGATGCCCCTGATTCAATGAAACCCCTGCACTTTAAATGTTTGACACCCTAAGCGCAATCCCGTACCTTGCCGCGCTGTTCAGGTGCTTCGGTTTAATCACTGAAGTTAAACGGGAAACTGGTGTAACACCAGTGCTGCCCTCGCAACGGTAAACGTATTCACGCAAGCCCGACACCGGCCTGACAACGCGCGGTGGAAGACCCTCACCCCCCCTCTCCCGCTTAGCAGGAGAGGGGGAAGAGATTCCCCGTTCCAGTCATGGTGCGCGATGGGCGCACAATACGGAAAACCAAATACCATGAAATTATTCCCTTTTGCCGCTGCGTGCGGTACTGCTTTTATTTGCCTGTCTGTTTCCCCCAACGTGTTGGCGGAAGAATCTACTCAACTCGAAGAGGTCGTGGTAACTGCTGACCGCAAAGCGCGGACGGTGGATGAAACACTTACGCCCGTCACTGTTATTACCCGTAAAGATATTGAGAAGTATCAGGCCACGGATGTTGCGGAAGTGTTGCGTCGCGTGCCGGGGATTAGCATCACCAATAATGGCGGAATGGGTAAAGTGACTTCAGTTCGGTTGCGTGGTACAGCAGCAAATCACCTTTTAGTCTTAATTGACGGCGTACAAATAGGTTCTGCCACCTTGGGTTCTGTGTCTTTTGAGCATTTGTCGTTGGATCAGGTCGAGCGTATTGAGGTAGTACGTGGCCCACGTTCCAGCTTGTATGGTTCGGAAGCTATCGGTGGTGTTGTTCAGATTTTTACCCGTAAAGGCGGAAAGGGCTTTCAGCCAGAAATCATTGCCAGCATCGGTAGTCATAACGCTCAAAAATTGAATGTAAACTTGGCAGGCGGAGATGCCGATACATGGTTCAATGTGAATGCTGGCACAGAAAAAACAGACGGTATAGACACCACTAGCAATCAACAAGAGCCTGATAATGATGGTTATCGCCGTGAGTCTGCTTCATTGCGTGCTGGGCATCGTTTTACTAATGGCACGGAAGTAGAAGCCGCGTTGTTGCATACTCAGGGTGACAATGCTTTTGATGGTAGTGATCTTTCAGGCAATTCAAATGATTTTGTGCAAGAAAGTATCTCAGGAAAAGTGAAACATGCATTCGGTGAGCGGGTAAAAGTATCGGCTCAGATTGGACAGTCTCTTGATGAAACCTATAACTATTTTAACGGTGGCAATCTTAATCCTTTTGCCAGTCGGCAATTTGATACCCGCCGTGAAACAGCCAGCTTGCAAGCGGATGTTGTAACGAGTGCAAACGGTGCATTGACTATTGGGGTCGACAGGCAAAAAGATAAAATCATAAGTGATAGTGTGTATACCGTGATCTCCCGCGAGAATGACGGTGTGTTTGCCAGCTACCAGCACGATTTTGGTAAAACGGATGTGGAGGTGTCCGCACGTCGCGATGACAACCAACAATTCGATAAACATAGCACGGGTGCAATTGCCATTGGACATGAGATCGGTGATGCAATGCGTATCAAGGCATCCTACGGTACAGCATTTAAAGCACCGACATTTAATGCCTTATATTCCCCGTGGGGTGGTGATCCAAATTTGAAACCTGAAACCAGTCAAAATATTGAACTGGGATTGTCAGGGCGCGGGCAGGGATTTACCTGGGATGCAGCAGTCTTTCAGAATAAAATTACCGACTATATCGAATGGGAAGAAGATGCAGTGGGTAATTGGACTGTGAGTAATGTGCAACCGACGATCAAGGGCGTGGAAGCTCGTGTTGCTGGTAAGTTGGGTGAATGGGATGTCGCGTCCACATTAACGTTACAAAATCCAAAAAAACGCTCCGGGCCTTTTGCTAATCAACAGATGGTTAACACGCCAAAGCAAATATTTAATGTTGATGTTGATCGTAAACTAGGTGCGGTTTCTGTAGGGGCTACCCTACATGCAGAAGATGCGCGTCATGGTAATGCAGCAAATACCGATAGTCGAAAGCTTCCCGGCTACGCCACCGTTGATCTCCGCGCTGATTACCGGCTTGCAAAAGACTGGACAGTGGGGGCGAAAATCGGCAACGTGTTGGACAAGGATTACCAGACCAACTCTGGGTATAATCAAGACGGTATTAATGGTTTGGTGACGCTGAAATACGCACCGAAGTAGAACTTGTTAAGGAGATATGTATGTTTGAACTTTCTCATAAAAACCAATGGCTGGTCGGCGGCATTTTGCTGTTGGTGATGCTGGCGACGCGCGTTCATGTCAGCGATCACTTGCTGGATGCATCGTGGGCAGTCTTTTTCTTGGCGGGTTTTTATTTGCGTAACGCCGTGAGTTTCGGGGTGTTTATGGCGACAGCGATGGCGATTGACTACGTTGCTGTCAACCAATTTGGGGTTAGTGATTTCTGTCTGTCACCCGCTTATTGGGCATTGGTTCCGGCTTACGGTGCGTTGTTTGTGTCTGGGCGTTGGTTTGCTGGGCAATACCAAGGTGAAACCTTTGCGTCGTTGGGCAAGTTGATCATCGCGGTCATAGCGGGTTTCGCGGTATCAGAAGTGATTTCCAGCGGTAGTTTTTACGCTCTTTCCGGGACGTTTGCTGAGGTGACGTGGAGTGAGTTTGGAGCACAATTGCTGAAGTACTCCCCGCACGGTTTGTACATTATGAGCTTGTATCTGAGTACGGCTGCGTTGTTGCATATTGCAGTGCGTCAAATTAAGCAGGTGAATACCACCGTTTAAATGGTCGTGTTAAATACAGGTAAAGAGTGCGGATTGGCTTTTTTACTTGTGTGAATTTCTCATAACAAATATCTATTTACTGTGTAATAATATTGATCAGTGTAGTTGGTGTATGAGTGAATAAACATGATACAAAAAATGCGGTGCAGGGCGTGGTTATTTCCCTTGGGGCGGCAGGTTTACCGTGTTTATGATTCGGCGACGCTGGAGTTGCTGGGGCATTTTTTGGGTGCAATGCTGCTGTGTGCTATTTCGGTGGGGCAAGCTCCGCTGATAACCATTGTGATGTGGGGTGCGGCGCAGGGCTTGGTATTGGGGTTGCGCTTTATGGGGTTGCAATCTTATCGCGAAGCGCAACAGCATTTGCACTTGCGCCAAGTGGAGACGCAATTGTGCCCGTATCGTTGGGGATTTTCCTATCTGGTGGGAGTTTTCCTCAGCGGTTTGACGTGGGGCGCGAGTGTTTTTCTATTGAATTTTTCTGATGAACCAGCGTATCACGCGGTATTGGTATCGGGTATTTTTGTACTGGCAGGGTCAGCCGTTGTGACCTTGGGTTCTATTTTCTCGCTGTATTTGCTGTTTGTGTTGCCGATGGTGTTACCGGTAGCGGTATGGTTATTGCTGAATAGTGACCCACTTTACAATGCAATGGCGTTGGCGGCGTTGATTTATGTGTTTTACACCTTCATGGCGGCACACAGCCTGAGCAGTTCGGTGCAAACCTTGCACGATAAGAATCAGGAAATTCTCGCCACCCAGCGGGAAATCTTGCTGCGTTTGGGGCGTGCCGGTGAATACCGCGATAGCGAAACTGGCGAGCATATTCAGCGCATGAGTAAAAGTTGTCAGTTATTGGCATTGCAGGCCGGTCTAGGGCAAACCTTTGCGGATAAAATGTTGTACGCCAGCCCGATGCACGACGTGGGTAAAATCGGCATTGCGGATCATATTTTGCTGAAACCCGGTAAATTAAGTGAGGCAGAAAGAGCCGTAATGCAAACCCATGTGTTAATCGGGAAAAACATTCTCGATGGGCATAGTTGCGAAATCATGCAAATGGCGAGCCGCATTGCGGAAACCCACCATGAACGCTGGGATGGCATGGGTTATCCCTACGGTTTAGCGGGTACAGAAATTCCTTTGGAAGGGCGGATTACCGCGATTTGTGATGTATTTGATGCGCTGACTTCGCAACGCCCGTATAAATCGGCATGGAGTGATGCCCGCGCGGTAGCATTCATACGCGAAGAAGCCGGACGGCATTTTGATCCGGTATTGGTGGGGTATTTTCTGGAAATTATCCCGGCGATTGTGGCGTTGCGCGAAACCTGTTCCCAAGAGCGTGATAACTTGGGTTACGGAAACTTAACCACCGTCCACCCCGTCGGATTAATCGTGCCATCGGATAACAAGATTTTCTCCACCGCCGACGTTTGCGCGTAACGCTGCAAATTGTCTTCGCTCATCCGCCCAAATGCGGTGCGGAAAATGGCCTCTCTGGATTTCAGGGAGGTAAGCTCCCCCAGTAATGCTTTATCCGTTCCCACCACAATCTTTTTGTAACGGGTACTCGCTTCCCGCGCCGAAATCCAGCGTTCCATTGCCGCGAATTGCGGTTTCAACGCATACGATGTATCGACCACAATCAGCACATCCGGCTGGTGTTGGCTTAGGTAAACGTGCGTACCCGCCCAAGCAGCGACGTGCAGCACTAGAAACAAACCAAAGATTTTCAAGCCTTTCACGCGCTGCCTCCCTTGGCTTACATTTCCGAATTCAGCAAGTTACCGATACGGAAGGAGGCGGAACCCGCACTCGATTCGGTATACGCGCCTTCTGCCAGACTCGCCATTTCCTTGAGTTCGGGCGAACTCAGTTCGTAAGCAATCGTGTGAATCGGGATGCCGACCAGTTCCAGCAAGGTTTTGGTTTGCTCGAAATCCACGCCCATATTGGTTTCGCCATCGGATAGCACGAAGATCACGGTTTTGTAATCCGGGTGGGTCTTTTTGAATTCGCTCAGTAAATTCGCCGCAACCAAAGTAGCACTGTAAGTTGCGGTTTTGCCGCCCACCGAAAGCTGTTCCACCGCGCCGTTAAATAAGGATTTTTGCTGCACGTTGAACGGGTTAATCGGTAAATCCACGTTCACGGTATCGTTGTACGACACCAAACCAATCGCGTTATTGGCACTGATCAGGTCGGAGGATTCGATCAGGGCTTTTTTCAGGTTTTTAATGCGCTCGCCTTCCATTGAGCCGGAAATATCGGTAACAAACACTGCCGCAACGGGTTTGCCGCCGGACTTTTTCTGCTTCCAGAGTTTTTGCGCTTGGGCAAGGGTGTTGCCATCGGGAATTTTGTAGGCATCGCGGAAATCGGGGCTGGTTTCAAAGCCGTACTTGGTTAGTACCGATTTTTGGGTGGCAATGTATTTAGCAAATAGCTTCAAGGTTTCCAACTCCGCCGGGTCAGCTTCGCTGGTGGCGTACAGCGGGTTGTCGTGGCGCACCCCGAACGGCACGAATTGGTAATCATCCATGCCGGTGGCACTTAACCAGGTTTGTTCGCTGCCGACAAAACCATCCAATACGCCGCTGCCCATGGCGGCATCACGCATTTGCAGGGTGTTTTGCGCCACAAACGGCACACCGAGTTGGAAGGCTTCAAACGCGCTGGCAACATCCGGCGACAACATTTGGCTGTGATCACCTTTGGCAAACGCATCCAGCACCGTGATTAAGAAGTTTAACCCGGTGGCGGATTGGTAAGGGTTGGTGTAACCCATTGCAAATTCGCCGCTGCTGACGTTGGTGAGTAATTTAGCAACGTCGAGCTTGCCATCGGTGGTAATCAGGTCGAGTTTGGTTTTCCGTGCAATCACGCCGCCGACGCTGGACGCGGTTACGTCGGCAATCGTGGTAAGTTTATTGCTACTGCTATTCACTAAACTTCCCCACAAGGCATTCGCGGGGGAATACGCTTCGGCAATGTACTGCCCGGTCATAATGAATTGCGCCCCTAACCCGGAATCGAGCTTGCGGATGGTAATCGCGGCTTTTTTGCCGTTGCTCAGGGTTTGGCGTTGTTGGTTGAAATTTTCGGCTAATTCCAGATACACGCCATCTAAGCCTTTGCCTGCTTTGTCGGCAGAGGTGAAAATTTCTGCGACTTCGGTGTCATTACTGTCGGTTACGTCCAGCAACAGCGGGTATTCGGCTAAATCCGGCAACATTGCCAGCAAATTGGTGCGGGTCAGTTGGATATTGGCGCGGTACTGGTTTTCGCGTTGGGTGGGTTGAATGTCGGTTTGTACCAATTCGGCGACTTTGACTTCGGCTTTTTCTTTGGTGTCGAGGGTTTCGCCGCAACCGCTTAGCGTGGTGGCGATTAACCAGGCGAGGGCGGTGAAAGTAAGTGTGTTGCGCATATTCATGACTGGGTTCCTGTGTGGCTGGCGGTTTGCGCCAAACTGACTAAACGCGCCAAGGTGTCGAGTCGCTCAAATTGGCTGACTGAACGAATATTGGCGACTTCCACGGCGGTTTCGTTTAAGGCAGTGAAGAATTTATCGTTTTCGGCGAGTAACGTGGTGATGCGTTGTTGTTGTTCCTGATGCAAATCTGATTGCGCAGCTTGGCGGTTTAATCCGGCAAGGCTGTGCCCAACCGCCACCATGTCGGTGAGATTTTGCACGACGTGTTCCTGCACACTACGAGCGGCATTCAGGTAGGTAATCGGCGCGAATTGTTTGCCGATAAAGCGGGTTTCCACCACTGAACGGTAATCATCGAGAATGTCGGTGAGGATATTGGCTTGTTTTACACCGGCAGTAATGTTTAATTCGGTTAAGGATTCGCGGACATTGTCTAGGCGTTGCATTAGGGTGGCGTGTTCGCGCAGGTTGCGTTCGTTTAGCCACAAGGCTTCGTCCTGCATTTTGTAACCGAACAGGCGGTACAATAGCGGCACGCTGAGCGCGATTAAAACCGCCGCTACCGTATAAATACCCAGCAGCCACCAAGGGGCTTGAAACCACCAAGCAAACAAGCCGACTAACGCTGCCGAGAGTGCCAGTGCGATTAGGGTGTATGCCTTGATGGTGTTATAAGGATTTGGGGCAGAAATAAGCGTTCTCCTCGCGCAGTCTTACCTAACGGCTATTGTAGAAGCATATCGCCTCGCTGTGTCAATGATACGATAAACTGTCGCTTATAAGGTTTAAGGCTAGGGGTGTTAATGGATGCTTAATATTTGTCTTGAAACGTATTTTCTGGTTGGAATATTCTGCAAAAAATCACGTCTTCGCATATAGTTGTGGGGTGTCTTTTCTAGGAGAGTGATAATGTCATCTCAAGTAACCCCAGATTTCCTGCAACAGTTACAGCCTGAGCAATTAAAAACGGCAGCAGCCCGTCGTTTCGCAGATTTTTGCCTGCAAGATTTTCCCGACCGTCAAAAAACCGACGGTTTTGAACCACACGTTTATGCCGATGCCGCCAGTTTAGTGGTTGCCCGCCTTGAAGCGACACGTTATTCGGATACTCTCGCATGATTATTACGGCACTTAAAGCCAGCGATTTTCGCAAATACGCTGACCTGCATTTAACCCAACTGCCTGAACGCGGTCTGATTGCAGTGATTGGTTGCAATGAATCCGGCAAAAGCAGTATCGGCGATGCGATTCAGTTCGGTTTGTTTGGTTGCACCGCGCAACTGGATGAAACCCAAGTGAATAAACTGATTCGCTGGGGTACTGAACAAACTACTGTGACCTTGCATTTACAGCACCGTGGTCATGCTTATCACCTGATTCGTTCGGTGAACCAAGCCGGTGACACGATGGCAACGCTGTTTTCGACCGAAGAGGGGCTAACCCTCGCGGATACTCCCGAAACGGTGGAACATCAGCTCAAAGCCTTACTGGGTTACAACCATAAAGCGTTTGCCCAAGCGTTTTACTGGAGCCAGCAAACCGCCCAACTGCCACAAGGCGATAATGAGCAATTGCTGGCATTAGCCGGTTTGAAGGAGTACGCGAATCTCAGCGGGCAATTGCAAAACGAAAATCGTGAGCGTATTCAAACCATTGCGCAAATGAATGATGCCCGTAAACAGCTTCAGGCGAATTTAAACGGGTTACAAATTGACGAAGCGCGGTTGCCGCAACTGGAAAGTATTGGCACGGTGCTCGAACATCGCCAGCAGTCATTTTTGCAATTAGCACAACGCATTGATAAAGAAACAGAAGTTTACCCCAGTAATCGTGAGCAGTTTTCAGGGCTGAAACAGAAAAGTGAAAAGCTAAGTTTTTGGACACGTACCACCCTGATGGTGTTCGTTCTGATGCTGTTAACCGGCTTGTTTTTATTGGTTTCCCCGCCGCAATGGCTATCCGGGATGAGTGGTGATTTGCGTGAAATGCTGGGCAAAGCAACGATTCGCGTGGCGGCATTAACCGCTTTAGCCGGGGCTGCGTTGTTAATTTACGGTTGGTTTGTGGAAATGCGCCAGTTGCGCCCATTGCGGTTACAGGCGAATCGGCTGGCGGATACCTTGATGGAAGGTTTTGATGTCACCAATACCCCGGCGGATCAGCAATTAACTCAGGATAATGAGCCGCTAACCCATGACGCAGCGCGTTATATCTTGCAAACCCAAGCCGATATTCCGGCTGTTAGTAGTGATCACCCCGATATTGCCGTATTGCCGGAATGGGCGGAATCGGTGCGGCGTTACGAATTAAACATGAATAATTTGCAGGGTGCAGCGGATGCATTAAACGTTAGTATGGAAGCCCGCAACCGCGAATTCGGTCGTTATTTACAGGTATTAAACGGCGACAAAGCCCAGCAACACGCCGCGCTCAACCAACGTGAACAGTACCAAGCGCAACTGGATCAGCAGGAAATGGCTTTGGAACACATCCGGCGTGACCGGGTGGTGTTTGATACCGCACTGGATTTATTGCAACGTAGCGGTAGTCAATCGGTGGCGCGTTTTAACCAACTGGTGCAACAGCGTTGTACGGAATTGCTGCAACGTTTTACCAATGGTCACTACGAAACTATTCAATTAATGCCCGATTTCAGCCTGAAAGTGTTGTCTGAACAAAAAGGCGCGTATCTGGATTTCATTGAAACCTCAGCGGGAACTCAACGGCAAATTGCGTTAGCGATGCGGGTTGCGGTGGCAAATGCCTTGGCGGATAACACCCATACCACCCATCAAGTGTTGTTTTTGGATGAGCCATTGGCGTTTTTTGACCCAGAACGCAGTCTGAGTACCTTGCAGAGTTTGCAGACAGTGAGTCAGTCGGCGGTGAGTCAGGTGTGGTTAACTGCGCAAACCGTGCCGGAGGGTGTTGATTTTGCTCGAGTGATTCATTGTCCGCAAGCCAGCGCGGATTTGCACGCTTAGGGTTTATTCTTTGACATTTCTCAAACTATAATCGGCCTCGCACACAGTTAATGAGAGGATAAGATGATGACGTTTGAAGATTTTGCATCGGCACAGTCGTTTTTACTGATAGCGGGTTTTGTGATTGCCTTCATTATGGGGGCGGTGGTGAACAAAACCCATTTTTGCACCATGGGCGCGGTTTCTGACTGGGTTAATATGGGGGACACGGGGCGTTTCCGTGCGTGGGGTTTAGCCATTGGCGTTGCGCTGCTGGGCGTAGTGGTGTTGGAAATGTTGGGTATGGTAACGGCTGATGGCTCTTACCCACCGTACCGTAACGGGCAATTGATCTGGGTGGAAAACCTGATTGGCGGCATTTTATTCGGCATCGGTATGACGATTGCGGGCGGCTGCGGCAACAAGTGTTTAGTACGTATCGGTGCTGGCAACCTGAAATCCATTTTGGTGTTTTTGATTATCGGTTTGGTGGCGTATTTCATGCTGAACCCGTTCCCCGGCTCTGATAAAACCTTGTATTCCGTGTTGTTTTACCCTTGGATGAATCCGTTAGCGATTAATCTGGGCGATTCGCAAGACTTAGGCACGCTATTGGCTGGCGCGGATAATGCGAAAATTGCCCGTCTGGTCATTGGTGGCGTGTTGGGTCTGGCGTTGGCATGGTTGGCGTTTAAATCCAAAGACTTCCGCAGCAGCAGCGATTTTGCGGTGGGCGGTATCGTGGTGGGTTTGTGTGTGTTGGCGGCGTGGTATGTCACCAGCAATATCAGCGTTAACATTGACGATCAACCGTACAGCTTGAGCCAATATTACAGCGAATGGGACATGCTCGCAGAATCCGAAGCAGGTAAACCGGCACTCGGTGCGGCATTAGCACCACAATCGTTCACCTTCATCAATCCGATGGGGCAAGCGGTTGGCTATGCGGCAGGTGGTTTTAATAGCGGTTTGTTAACCTTTGGTTTAATGGCCTTTTTCGGGGTAGCCGCAGGTTCGCTGGCATGGGCTTTAGTAAGTCGTACTTTCAGAATCGAATGGTTCGCTTCATGGGCAGATTTTACCAGTCACGTCATTGGCGCGGGTTTAATGGGTATCGGTGGCGTATTGGCGATGGGTTGCACCGTTGGGCAGGCAATTACTGGGGTTTCCACCTTGGCGATTGGCTCGTTCATTGCGTTTGCAGGCATTGTATTGGGCAGCGCGTTAACCATGAAAGTGCAGTTCTATCAAATGATGTACGAAGAAGAAGCTTCTTTTGCTAAAGCTTTGATCACAGGTTTGGTCGATTTGAAGTTGTTGCCAGAGTCTTTACGCAAACTTGAAAAAGTTTAACCGAAGCTTAAAAAAAACTTGAAAGCGGAAAGTGTTTGCGTATAATACCGCTCTTCTCAGGGACATTAGCTCAGTCGGTAGAGCATCTGACTTTTAATTAGGTGGTCGTGCGTTCGAGTCGCACATGTCCCACCATATACGAATCAAAGGGTTACATTCAAACGGATGTAGCCCTTTTTTCTTTGTAATCCCCATCAGGTGTCCTTTCAGGTGTCCTTTTGCTGTTTTGACTCCCTCAAACACCCCATTTTCTAATGCTTTGGCGTGACGTAACGCCAGAAGAGTAATAGGCAATCCCGCCGCCGTTTCTAACCTAGCGATACCCTGTTTTTTCAGTTTTGGCACGTTGCTATTGCTATTCCTGCTATTCTTGCTATTCCTAGATGATTGGCCTTTATAATCAATGGTTTGATGAATAGCAGATTTTGCTATTCCTGTTGCTACAGTTGCTATTCCTGCTATTTTTAGATTATTTTTTGCACGAATAGCAAGTTTTGCAGTTTCCATACGTAAAAAAACCGCATCAGGTGCGGCTCTTAGGGGTTGGGTGTTTTGGCTATCGTCTGCGGTAGTCGTCCAGATTATGAACCCGTGCCGTGTAATCATCACACCACCGCCATGCTGGTGAACTCTGCATCACCACATTACCGTAGGGCGTAACCTGTCGGTAAGTACAACGATTTTGCAGGCAATCAATGCAACGCACCATTCCCGCTGGTATTTCTTCAAGTCTTGGTTCTTCCATGCCTTTGTATTGGTAAGCGTACCAGCGCACGGCCTGAACAATACCTGCTTGTTTTACTAATCCCTGCCCGAACTCTTGCAAGTCATCAGCGAAAAAAACCGCCAATTCTTCAAGAGTAACAGGCAATCCCGCCGCCGCCGCTTCTAACCTGGCGATACCCTGTTTTTTCAGTTCTGGCGCGTTGCTATTGCTATTCCTGCTATTCTTGCTATTCCTAAATAGTTCTCCTTTAGAATCAATGGCTTGGAGAATAGCAGATTTTGCTATTCCTGTTGCTACAGTTGCTATTCCTGCTATTTTTAGATTGGTTTTTGAACAAATAGCAGGTTTTTCAGTAGCAAGTGGGTCAAAATCGGGGTTTAGCCAGTCGCGTAAAGCCATTATTTCACCTCTTCCAGCAATGCCGGATTCACTTCAATCACTGCGGTTTTACCCTCTTTGGTCTGGCGAATGCGGTTTGCACGTTCCAGCGTATCAAGTGCCTTATTCAGCTTGTCGGCCTTGCGTAAACTGGCAGGGGTGACGCGCTGCAATACACGATTTTTGCTAACGATGGCTTCCCCGCTTGCCTTGCATTCAGCTATTAACCACGAATCCAGCTTAACCGCTTCAAGGTCATCTTTAGGTAAGGCAATCTCACCAAAAAACCGCCGCGCTTCGTACAAGTGCCAGCTTGCTAAACGACAAGCCGCTCTCATGGTTTCGCCGCTGATTGCGTCCAGCACATCACCGCCGTTGAACAGGTGAAATAATCCCGCTAAACGTGCCGCGTTGTTGGGGTTCTTGCCCGCTATCTTGCCTTCACCTTCAAAATCGCCGCCTGAAACAAGTTCGCGTTCAACAGAATTCAGATAATTAACCCATATTCCCAGTGCTTCACGGGATAGTTTGAGCGTTGGCAAATTGTCGAACTTGCCGCCCTTTCCGTTGGTGTATTGCTGTTCAAGTATTCCATGCAATTGCTTACGGAATGCTTCAATGCTTGGTGTTTGCGCCTCAGTTAACAGGGTTTCAACGTCTTCAATGCGTGTACCTTGCGTTGTTTCTGGGAATGACAACAGCCAACGTGCAAAGAAACCTGAACCAGTTGCGCCCCTTCCGTTCGTCTCGAAAAACTCCCGGATAAGGTCGGGTTGAATAGCAAGCCCCATAGAAAAACGTCCGCCAGCTATGGTAAAGCTATCATCATCGCCGCTTCTGGTTACTTCCACTTTGCCAGCTTCCCACAATTCATTAATGCGGGAAAAATTGCGCATCGCTTTATCTTTTGCCATGCCGTGTCCACCAAAAACCGCGCCCGCTTCTGCTGCCATATTGCAAAGACTAGGCCATTTATTCATAAGATGTTTAGCTATGCCTTCGGGTGTTGCATCCTTGGTGGTCATCTTTGGGATATACACTTTTTCGGGTTCGTTCTGTTCCAGCCAGATAAGTTTTTCCCGCGCCTCTTGGCCTTTTTGTAGGCTTATCGGGTCGCCTTTTGATGCTGCTGATTCAATCGCTTTTTCAAGTCCGCGTTTTTGGGCGTTCCAGCTTGCAAGCTCTGCTTTGTATGCTTTCAGTTCTGGTTCAAGCTCCATTTCCTTGCTGTCGCACCATTCGCCGATTTCCTCAGAAAAGAAGTCGTCAGCCGCGCTTTTCCGTTCGTTGGGGTCGCCAATTGTGACCATAATCAAGCTAAGTGGTGACGGCTTTTTTAATCGTGGGTTAGGTTTGATATTGGCAACACCTTGGCACGCTGTCGCCAGTACGGACAATGCCGAGTTTGCAGCGATGGCTGCCGGACATTTGACGATTTGCACAACCTCACGCACTGCATCGCCAATAATGCCCGGTAGCGCGTCAAGCGGGTAAGGTGCTGCGCTGGTTTGTTGGGTGAGCGGTTCGGGTGTATCCCACTGATAAGCGGGTTTTTCAATGGTTGCCATTTGTAGGATTTTCGCTGGTACTGCCATGTTATGCGGCCTCATTAATCAGGTCGTTAAAGTCGGCCTTGTTGGTGGTGTTCGGGGTTAGCACATAGCCGTTACAGGCAAACGCGGCTTGTCTGGCGTAGTGAACGCCGGGGTTTTCAATGTTGCCCGCCTTAACGCCTACGTCATTGTCAGCAGCAAACACTAATTCAGATTCAGGGTAACGGGTGCGTATCGCCTGCCCCACTGGGGTTAGGTTGCCCGCATCGAACGCAATAACGACACATTGCCCGGTGAGCTGGTGCAACGTTGCGCCGGTTGCGTAGCCTTCGCACACATAAACCGTATCCGTTGGGGTTTCGGGCTTGCCGATGTGGTGGAAACCGCCGCGCTTACTGCCAAGGATAATCTTGTCAGTTTTCCCGCCGTCTGCGGTTTCCACCTTTGCCGGGTAGATGTATTGCAGGGCTTGCAGTTGCCCGGATACGTCACGGATAGGCACAAGCAAGGCGGTGTTGTGTTGGCGGATACCGAACGCGCCTACCTGCTTACGGACTAAATACGGGTGGTCTGGATTAGCAGGCTGTGAGGCTGCCCACGTTTTCCGCTGTTTGGCGATACGTTGCGCCCTTGCCAATGCCGCCGCCGCTTGCTGGCGTGCGTTGTGTGCGTCAATTTCGGCTTTACGTTGCGCGTATTCTTCGGGTGAAAGTCGGGTGTTATCCGTTCCCCATGATTTCCAAGTGAAATACTCTTCACCTTGGCGGTGGTCGTGGTAACGGACAATCACACCCTTAACGTGCTGGATAACGATGTAACGGCACTTGCCCGTGTTGGGGACTTCGCCGCCGTCGTGCCACTGTCCATCCTCCTTCAGGTTGTCGAACGAATAGCCAATATTTTGCAGCATGGCTTCCTGCAAGTTGCTATAATTCATCTGTCGATTCCTCGCTGGTATCGCCATTTTGAAGCCCTGCCGGATTCCGCCCGGTGGGGCTTTCGCATTTTGGGGATGTTGATTCAATCCACGTCTTCAGTTCTGATTGTTTCCAACGTGAGGCAGTCAGCCCGACTTTCACGGGGTTGGGAAGTTTTCCCAATCTGGCAAGCCTCCAAATAGAAGAGCGGGACATTTTCAGCACTTGTGCCACTTCTCTATCTGTCAGCATTTGTTCAATTTCATTCATCGGTTTGATTCTCGCTTGTGTAAAGTGGGCAAGGCTTGCGCCCTGCCCGGTGGGGGTTATGCCGCCAAGAGCGCGGCGATTTCCGAATCAATCAATTCGGGTGAAGCATCAGACGGGAAAAATGCCGTGCCGTGCGTGCTGCCAAAAGCGTTTATTTCGTCCATTAAATCGGCCTCTTCCTTGTCGGTTATCCAGTACCCATCAAGCCAGTAATAAATGGGCTTTATTGGTTCGGATGTGTTTTCTATGGTCATGTGTAGGTTCCTCTTAACCAATCCAGTTGTATTTTTTGCCGCCGTTACGGTAGGTCGTGTTGATCTGCATTAGCCCTTCCCGGATCGCACGACTAAAGAACCCTTTGCGCATTTGGTCGATACGTTTTAGGTCGTTGGTCTTGCTGCCGGTCATCACTGGCGCGATGTGCTTTTGAATCCATGCCCGTGACTCATTGACCGAAGCACGACACTCGCCCGCCTTCACTGCTGCTATCCATGCCGGATAAAGTGTTTCGGTGGTGGTGTGCGCTTTGGGTGCATCAGAAACCGCGTGCACGTGGTTTTCATCTGCTTTTTCCAAACCGCGTGCACGTGGTTCTACACGTGGTTTTTCGGCTGGTTGCTCAGATGGTTCTACACGTGGTTTTTCAGCCGGTGGGGTAGTGGTTGCATCTAGCGGCATATCCCGGTAATCGCTGGAACCGGTGCGCAATTCATCGCGGTAAGTGTGGCCCGGTACGGCTGGATTAGTGCGCTTGAAGTCCTCACGCGGAATCAATGCGTAGTCGTCCGCCGTCTTGCCTTTGCCGGTGGGGTATAGAATTTCCTGCGGATACTTGCGGCGGTTTTCAGCGTCCAGCCGTGCGCTGGATTGCGCGGTTTGTCCGTGCCGAATGAATCCGAAGTCTCCACCTTTCTTTTCGGGTTCCGGTTCTGGTTGAAACGCGTCCTGTAGGCGGTCTTTGAAATGCTCAATCTTGCCACTTTCGCGCATTTCCATTAGGTCGATAATTTCACCTTCCTTGAAGTCGGTCGCTTCAAACTGTTTGCCGGTCTGGTGGAAGTAATCGACTTTCAGCCGCTTGAAATTACCCTCTAGCCGGTCAATCTCTTGCTTCAATCGCCACTCGTTGTAAATCGTCAAAGAATGGCTAATCTCAAAGATCAAGGCGGCGATAAGCGCGGCGATTACCGCACCAGTGGCAATGGTCGAGCCGAACAGTTCAGCAAACGATTTAGCAATGGGCAGTGCGTGGGCTTCACGTTCCTTGTCGAGCGCGGATTGCTTGGCGGTAATGGCGGCGGTGTTGGCAGTAATCGCGGCTTGCCGGTCGGCTGCGGATTGCTCTTTCAGGCTGTTCACCTTGGCGGTGCTGTTGGCGCAATCCTTCACCTTGCCCTCGCTTAGTTTGCGTTGGCAGGCTACCAGCTTGAATTCAGCATCAGCGAGTAGGGAAGCGTAGGCACTTGTGTCGGTGCTAACCGTTGTCCCCATGATCGCCTTACCTGCATTCGAGTTTTCTACCGCTTGGTGGGCTTTTTCCTGTTGCTGGCTTGTCGCGCTGGTCATTTCAAAATAAATGCCCGATGCGATAAAGAACGCGATGATTGCGCCCATCCAACGCGGATCAATCCCGCGTTTACTGAGTGCCTTGTAACCAGAGTGCTTGCCCATTGCTAAAGCCGTGGGCAGTGCCACCAGAAACAAACCGATAACAATAATCGCAACGTAATTACCGGCATTCGCACCGAAGAATGCTTGCAACACCCACAAGGGTGCTCCGTACATTGCCGCCGCAAACATTAGGTAAATTATCCAAGTTGAAACGGTAAAGAACTGCTGCGCCCAGTGGGTCACTTTCAGGGCTTGGCGTTCATCGTGTGCGCTGCGCTGCAAATCCGTCATTTCTGAATGCAGGGCATAAGCGTTTGTCATTTTGTTGTCAGACATAGCACACCCCCTATTGAATCCAAAATGTTGAAAACGCACCAACCACAAACAACACCTTTAGCAGGCTGTTTTTGCGGGTCGCGAAACACAAAAAGCCATACGCCAGACACGCGGTAAAGCCGAACACGGGCATTACTGCGGTGAACAATGACGCGCTGCTAATGGCGTTGAAGAGGTGCGCAATAGCACACGCGGCGATAATTCCCAGTGCTAACAGGCCGTATGCGCCTTGCCTTGTTAGGGCGATGATGAAGGGGTGGTTCATGACTTACCCCCAACGGCTTCACGCAAATCACACGACATGACGGCTAATTGTGTAAGCGATTCGGCTTCATCGTCTGCGAGGTACACATTCAGATTGAAGTCACGGGTTTTGTGTTTGCACGTGTGGTCGTTCCAGCCGTCAAGGTATCCATAAGCGGATACTCCACGGACATGGGGTGCGATACTCACCCATACCATGATTGATTCGGTACTGAGTGCGAGAGCGTCACGCATTACAGCGAGAATGGCGCGTTGTTCGGCTTCGGTGTAAAGAGGTTTCATGCTGAAGCCCTCCCGATTAACCCATTAAAGGTCACGCGCCCGTGTTGGGTAATGCGGGTGTAACCGTTGGGCAAACGCTCCACGCTGTAAATTGTGCGCGGTGGGCAAGCGGTCGGTTTGATTTCTGTTACAGATTTCAACTCAGCCGGTGGGGTGGATACGGTTGTATCCGGTGTGCCTGCAAAGAGGTCGATTTGATCAAGTTCGCGGCTCATGGCTTCACCTCGCGCAATGTCGGCTTGTGGTTGAACACCGTGCGGTTAATCCAACGCGCCCACATGCTGTTTAGGAGGATTTGACGGTGTGCAGGCTTGGCACGTTGCAGGTGAGCGTCAATAACGGCTTGTGCCATTTTCAGACGTTGTTCAAAGGGTAGGGTGTTGGTGATCATGCCTCTTCCCCCTTTGAATTTGCGCGGAAAACCGCATTAACTTGTTGAAACGCTTCGATTGCGCCGGGTGGTAAGTTTTTGCGCCATTCTTTCCGGGCTTCGATTTCCTCCATTGCTTTTTGGGCTTCGATTTTGGTTAACCATTCTTCGTAAAGAACAGTTTCCAGTGCTTTAGCCGGTGCTATGGCTTCCCATGTGCGTTCTGACAGTGAATCCAGTACGTTGGTGGTATGAACCAACTCAAGCGCGTTTACTAACTGCATGGAATCGACACAAACCCGTAACAGGTTGTGAATGGCTTCCAGTTCTTCGCGCAAGTGTTCCGCGTCGCGGTGGTGGCATGGTGGGTATTGTTTCGCGCTCATGCTGCACCTCCCACGCGGGTAGCGGTGCGAATGGTGACGGCTTGCGGGTAGTGGTTCCCGTGTTGGACGGCATGGCCTGCAATTTCAACTTGCAAGCCTTGGCAGTGCAGGAAGTTCGCCAGATGTTCGCCGAGAATCGCGCTATCCGCACCGGGTTTGATACCTGTAACAGTAATCAAGATGTCAGATTCATAGGTCTTGTTTGTGCCGTTAGGCGTTGTGATAACATTAGCTTTCATTTGCTGAGTTCTCTTAACTTCGTTCAGTAAATGGGCTGTTTGGGTGTTAGTTGCACCTTGCAGCCCGGATAAGCCCCGCTTCATGCGGGGTTTGTTCGTTATGGCTTACGCCGCCTGTTTCTGTTCTTCTGCCTCCTTTGCTTTCCTCAGTACACGGTTAATTTCCGCATTTAGTGACCTGTCGCCCGCTTTTGCTTGGCTCTTAACCCATGCCTCTATTTCTGGGTCAAGACGTACTGAACGCGGTGCTTGTCTTTTCTGTTCCAAACTCATTTTGTACTCCTAGGTAATTTTTTGTAGTACCAAACATAGCATACGATAAATGGTAATACAATGTACTCCAAACGATTACTTGAATACTTTGTACTACCATTGGAAGATTGGAAACTATGAATACAGATAATCGACCACCGCCGTACTCGATGCGGCTTGATCCAGACTTACGCGCAAAGTTAGAAGCCATAGCTAAGGCTAACGGTCGTTCACTCCATGCTGAAATTTCGATACGGCTTGAGGCTTCTTTGCTGACAGAGAACACCACGCAAGCTGGTAATAAGTTTTGGTACTTTGAGGATGTGCCGCCCGGTGTGCTGGAAGTATTAAAAGAAGATATGCGCCGCGTTGCTCTTGAAGTGGTTCGGGAAGAACTCACCAAAGCGGGTAAGTAGGGGTTTTTAGGCAAAGCGTTGCTATTCATGTAAGCCCTGCATCATTAACCAAAAATAAACACCACTCATGCGCTAGGCTTGACCGATAGTAACCGGGTGACAATCGCGCCCGCTGTTCGATACGGGGTCTGTGTTGCTTCATGGTTGCGTAGGTTTTTATCCAGAATTGTTTAAAGTTTCGGTTCATGGGGTTGTCTGATTTAATTAATCTATCTGAAAAATATAAGGCGGGTGTCCTAACACACTGTTTTAAAGCGGCTTTATGCTACGTGTTGGCGGTAATCACAGATCGCAAGTAAAACGGCTGTTTAGTATTCAGTGTGGGACACCCTAAAACTCAGTTACTGATTTAACTTGATACGCACCAACCAACGGGAGTGGTGACGTGATCTTCTTTGAACTTGTCAAGATTGGCTTTTTCGTAACGAATAAAACGGCGTTTTCTGACGTATCCATCTTTGTTCGGGGTGTCGTCGCGCAAAATTTCAAGCCGTGGTATGGGTAAATCCCTAATGGTGCGTTTAGATACCCCTAAATACCGTGCGGCGGCGGTCTCGCTGTAGTTCACTTTTCCTGATACTGCATTATCTGCATTCATCGTTGTTGTCCTCTTTGCTTTTCAAGTCGTTCTATCGCCTTGCGGATACTGGCAAGCGGTCTTAATCGGTTGGATTCGGTGTAGTGTTGAATAGCGGTGTCGCTGTCAGTGCTGGCAACTGCCATTGCATAGGCGCGGTGAAGTTTGGCGTTGATGTGGTCGGTGATGTCGTGTTGCTTCACTAATTCCATCAAGTGCAATAAGTGGTTGGCTGCGTTGTGTGGGGTTTGGCTTTTTAACACCGTATCGGCGAGCGTTTCCGCCAAGGTTTCAGCGAGGTTGCGCTTGAATCCTGCGGGGCTTGGGGTGTGGCGGTAGCCGTCCGGTTTGGGGAGATAACGCCCTAATGCAAATTCAGCCAACAACAACCCGTTGCTGATTTCCCCAATGTCGAAACACCAGATACAAACCCGCGTGATAATACTGTCGGGCTTGGTGGTGTTGCGGCTGATTACCGCACTACAGTAACCCCAGTAATGCGGGAGGATGCTGTGTTTCATCTGGTTGGCACGGTCACGGCTGCGGATGCTGGCAAGCCGCCTTACATCGTCGTCTAGCCGGATATGCATTAGGCGGTAGTCATTACCCGCCGCGTGTTCCGCACTAACAGCTGCAACAATGGGCGCATCGTGAGTGGCTTGCTCACGCTGCACTTGCAGTTGCACGTCATGTTGTTGGCGGTGTTGCGCGGCGGGTGACAACATGGTTACACCCAATTACCAGCGGCGTTTTTGAGCTTGACCGCACCGGCACGGATGCCGCCAAACTTGCCATAATCTTCCACCACATAAGCGTCGTTACTGGATAGGTATTCTTCCACACGGTCGCGCTTGGGGTTGTCGATGATGGCGCGGCGGACTGCACCTGATTGAAAGTAAATACTCAAATTGTCGTAACTGGTGACGACCGCACCGCGCTCAGGGAAAAACGGGACGGTGATGGTTGGCAATCCTGCAACGGCTTGGCGTGCAAACCAGACTTGTAGGGCGTTGCGTTCGGTAGCAGGTCGGTTTTCTGCGTAAAGTTCTAAACCGTGTTTTACCCACAGTTCACGCCCCAAAATTAATACGAGGTCATCACTTCCCGTATTCCACGGGTCGAGTAAGTTGCTCATCATGTCAAACACGAGCGCGTCCAGCGTTGGGTATTGTCCACCTTCACCAACGTTGTAGGTGTCGGTGGTTTCTTGCCCGGTTGAGTCGTAACCCATCATGCGTGCTGGGGCATTGCGGCGGACTTTTTCTAACCATCCAATGTTCACGTCTTGCAGCAGCGGACTTGTCGCGCGGTCGGTTTCAGCGGCTGCACTTGTGCCGTTCCAGCCAATTAAGATGCGGTCTAATGCCATGCGCTTCATGACGTGCTTACGATAACGCTTGTTAAAGTCCGCAAACGCTGCCCATGCGTCCATCATGCGGTAACTGAGGTGAGTGTCGAAATTGGTTTGCATGGCTTCGTAAGGGTCGGGAACTAACGAGCCAACGTAGGCGGTTTCGCGCTCTTTGGTGTCGGTGTTGGTGCGGCTGCCAATTGGTGAGCCTACCCCTAAACCGAGCTTTTGGCCTTTTTGCTCCGTGACACCGATGATATTGATGCTTTTCAGAAAATCAGAACTTTCGCCCATTTGATCAACAAGGCGTTGTTCAACGGCTGGGGTGACAGTGAACTTTTCGGTTACGTCCATGACACCATTGGTCTGTGCTGCATCTAATTTCAGTTGATTGAATTTTTCGCGGGTTTGTTTTTTCATGAGATTGTTCCTAAGAGTTGTTTAGTAGCCGATACGGTTGTTTTCGAGTGAACGACCGCCCAATTCGCGGCGGACTGGTGTTACGTCTTCTGCCATGAAGTCCTCAAATTTTTGGAATTTGGCGGTGAGTTCTGCAAAGTCGTTTCTGAGCTTGTCCAGATCAGAATGTGCTGCGAATTGGTGCGGCGGGTTGGTTGGGTCGGGTTCGGTCTTACCTTTCCACGGGTCGGGGTTGGCAGTGAGCTTTTCCAGCATAGAGCGGATGGCGGTTAAGTCATCTTGTTGGTTTTCGCAGTTTCCAAACTCACACACCAACGGCGCGGAAAACACATTTTCAGGGCGGTTGGTGGTGCTGAATTTCATAATTCCAGTACCGATCGAGGCGGGAGAATCCGTTACACCTAAGCCCATAAGATACGCGCCGCCAGTGGTCGGGAATTCCGGGTGCATTTCGATAGAAAGGTGGGTCTTTTGCCCATTGCGTACCATTGCAATGAGTTCGGGTGACGGGGTGAGTTTCACGAATAAAGCCAGCTTTCCTTTTAATTCGCCGCTCTTGATCGTGTCAGCCTTCACCCCGCTAACAGTTCCCAATGCTTTGAAAACACTATCAGGTAGTGTTCCGCGCAAATGTTCCAGCCAGATTTTTGCAGCGTAAACTTGCGGGTTGTAGCTGTCCGCCATTTGCTGCACTTGTTCTTTGCTGATACCCCGCCCGTCTGCGGTTTCGCCTTCAACGGCGGCAATAATCCAATCTGTTTCAAACATGACGATTCGTCCTCTTTTGTAAAGGTTCATCATTAGCTTTTTTGTACCGATAGGACACCGTAGGGCATCCAGCT
The DNA here is from genome assembly GCF_017901175.1 of Thiothrix unzii. Classification (NCBI taxonomy): domain Bacteria; kingdom Pseudomonadati; phylum Pseudomonadota; class Gammaproteobacteria; order Thiotrichales; family Thiotrichaceae; genus Thiothrix; species Thiothrix unzii. The sequence goes on along the minus strand of NZ_CP072793.1, from coordinate 3,130,756 downwards.
AGAGGCGCGGCTGGATGAATGCCTTAGAAGTTGCGTCCAAGGGCGGTGGGGCTGCAAAAAATAACCGCCCTAAAATTACGAGGCATTTTTTATGATCTGGAATCGCTGCAAGTGGCGCGGTGTATAAGGTTTGGCGGGTGTGATGGTGCGTTCAGATGTTCAAATTCGTTAAAAAACTGGAATGTTTTTTACATGACTTATCCACAGATCAAGCAAAAAGGCGTTTATCTGGCGTTCAGGTTGTGAGGCACAAAAAAGCCGCAACGTGTGCGGCTCTTTTTGTCGTTCATTTTCGCGCCTAAGCGGTTAAGCTGCTGCGCTCAGAATTTGGCGTGACAGTAAAGCGGAATCCAAGGCCGCGCATTATCAGAGATAGTGTGTCGTAATGCGGGTTGCCCTGTTCTGATAGCGTTTTATATAAGCTTTCACGGTTCAGCCCTGTAATATCTGCGAGTTTCGCTATACCGCCTTTAGCCATCGCGACATTACGCATTGCCAGCAGCAGGACGCTATTGTCTCCATCTTCAACGGCTGCATTCAGGTATTCGATAATGTCTTCATCGGTTTTCAGGTAGTCACTGCTACTGTAAGGAACTGTTGTCATTTTTCCACCTTGTAATCCTTCCAATATTTAATGGCTTGTTTGATGTCGGCTTGCTGGCTGCCCTTGTCACCACCACAAAGGAGAATAACAAGCTCCTGCCCGTTCCGTCCGTAGTAGATGCGATAGCCTGCGCCAACATCAACACGCAATTCACACACACCATCACCCACGGGCTTCCAGTCTCCAAACAATCCCAACGTCAAGCGGTCGATGCGTATTTGAATACGCGCCCGCGCCCGACTGTCACGAACACTTGAAAGCCAATCATCCAGCGGTATGTTCCCTTGTGGGGTTTGGTACTTGGTTATTTCCATCGACTCAGTGTAGCTCTTAGGCTACAAATGCGCAAATACACATGCTATCAATCCATTGGGGTGTTGAATGCCTGCTTTGTGTGTTGCTTAAAAACCAATCTAAAAATAGCAGGAATAGCAAGAATAGCAGTAGCAAACGCTGCTACATGAAAATGAAGGGTTAGTAAGATATATAAATAATTGATTTATATAATAATGATTAATTATTAATCTATTCTTCTTTTTCAATATTGATTAAGAATTAGGCCAAAAATAGCAAGAATAGCAGGAATAGCAAAAAATCAGAGGAGAAATAGCAAAGTATGCAGGGTGTCAGCAGTAGCAACACGGGCAAAAATAGCAAGTTATCCAACCCCCAACGGTGAGGCACAAAAAAGCCGCAACGGGTGCGGCCTTGGTGGTGTGGTGGTGGCTATTCTGCCCGCCTGAACTCCACTACATTTCCCAATAGTTCGCCGGTCACGATCTCAGTTAACCGCCGTTCCCATGCCTCTTGTGCTTGTTGGCGTTCCTTAGCGTAAGAATGGCGGTCATAAATGCCGCCTATGCTGCTGTCTGCGTGATTGGTAACAAGGTTTTGAATGAATCGGCTGAACCCCAACGCGCCTAACCCGGTGGTGAACGTCCGCCGTAGGTCGTGCGGGGTTGGCCTGCCCTCTGGGTTGTCATCCCATTGAACTGACCATTTCCCGATACTTTGCGCTAGGGTCTTGTTGTCCTTCATTTTGCCGCTGCTATCAATGAACAGATAACCTTTGCGCCCAAACATCCGCGCTTCTTCGATGATCTGTAACGCCATTGGGGTGAGGAATACATCGTGTGATTTGTCGGTCTTGGTGTCGGGTATGTGCCAGATATTGCCGGTTATCTGCTTTTCCTTCATTTGGCATATTTCGCCCGGTCGTTGCCCAGTGACAAGGATAAGACGCAATGCAAGGCGCGTAGACGGGTCAAGCCGACTGGTGGTCGAGTTGGTGTATTCCCATAGCAATCTGATTTCACGTTCACTAAGAACCCGTTCCCTGTCTTTGGTCTTGGTCTTCTTGATGCCGGTCACGGGGTTATATTCGAGTAATGCCCGCTCTATGGCAAAGTTAAACATCTTGGAAAGCACGGCTATTACCATGTTTCGGGCAACCATTACCCCCGCGTCCTGTTTGCGGTCAAGTAAACCAATGATGTGTTTACGCTCCACCTTGTCGAGCGGCATATTCCCCACTATCGGCAACACATCCACATTCAGGATACGTTTGTATTCCGTGCCGCTTTTCTTACCCTTCATGTGACGACTTATGAAGGTGTCGGCAAACTCTGAAACCGTGGGCATGGTGGCGATATGGTGCGTTTTCAGGTCACGTTCTATTGCAGGATCAGTGCCCGCCTTCATTTCTGCCCGTTGGGTTGCACATATTGCGCGTGCATTGGCTAAAGCTTCGCTGATTTGCCGTTCAGTGTTGGATTTTGAGAGGGTAATATTCTCGAAGGTATAAACGCGCCTCACGCCGTTGATTTTGTAGCGGTGTATGAATGTAGCGTTTCCCGTGGGTTGGATGCGTAAGTAAAGCCCTTGGCACGTTGAATCCTTAACTTCTACGTGCGAATGCAAGGGTGGTATGCTTAGCGCGGATTTAATGCCTTTGTGGTTGGTGTAGGTGTTCATCAGGTGTCCTTTCAGGTGTCCTTTTTGCATGATAAACCATGCTACAGACTAGAACAGTATGCGACAAGGACAGGCCAGACACTAAGCAGGGCAAAGGGTTGGTGATATTTGGTGATTTTCGCTAAAACAGGTGTGAAGGTAACTTTTAATTAGGTGGTCGTGCGTTCGAGTCGCACATGTCCCACCATACAAATGAAAGGGTTACATTCAAACGGATGTAGCCCTTTTTTGTTTCTGGGTTTCCTGCTGTTGGCGTGCATCCAACAATCGCTGAGTAACGTATAAACACGTAAAGGAGCATCATGGAACCACTCAACGAATTGCTGATTCATAGCGGTCAACGCGATGCTGCCGCATTCCGGCAACTTTACCAAGCCGCGTCCCCGCGTCTGTTTGCCTTGTGTAAACGTTTGTTGCGTGACGAAGCTCTCGCTGAAGATGTCTTGCAGGAAGGATTTGTCAAAATCTGGAATCATGCGGGGCAATTTGCCGCCAGCAAAGCCAGTGCGATGACCTGGATGACCACCATTGTGCGCAATCAGGCACTCGACAAACTCCGTCAAGCGCAAAGCCGACCCCAAGTGGTTGATGATCTGGACTACGAAACCCTAGCGTTTGTTTCACTCGAACCGCAACCGGATGCGTTGCAGCAAATGGGCGAAGATGCTCAGCGTTTGATGTTTTGCATCGGGCGGCTCAAACCGGAGCAACGTGAATGTATCCTGCAAGCCTTTTATCACGGGCAAACGCATGAGGAGCTTGCGCAGACACTGGCAAAGCCGTTAGGGACAGTGAAAGCATGGATACGTCGTGGATTGGAACAATTGAAGGGGTGCTTACAATGAAGCGTTACCAAAACCCGGACATTTTTGAATATTTGGCGATGTCTTACGCGCTAGGCACATTGCAGGGCAAGGCACGCCTGCGCTTTGAAACGCTCATGAGTAAACACCGCTATTTGCGGGCAGTGACCGACGCTTACCAGCAACAGTTCGCACCTCTAGTCACTTTATTACCAGAACAACAGCCACCAGCACGGGTGTGGAATGCGATCAGTAAAGAGCTGAACTTAGGCAAAGCCGCTTCTCCGCAAAAAAGTTGGCTGACCGGTTTGTGGCATTATTTACCCGTCGCTGCGTTTGCCTCAATTGCCGCATCCGCTGTGACGGTGTTGCTGTTAAATACCGGCAATCAGCCTAATGCGTACATGGCGAGTATGAAATCCCCGGTGCAACACGACAAAATGATGGTGGCAATGGTTTACCATGAAACCATGGAAATCGCTTTCGACATGCCAGTCGGAGCATTACCCGCTGATAGTGGGATGATGCCGACCTTTTGGTGTATTCCTAAAAATAAAGCGATGCCTCCGATGCGCATGGGAACGTTGACAGCAGGCGGGGCAATGCGAATGCCGATTGATAAGAAAGCGTGGAAAGACTTAGCGGATATTGATGCGTTTGCAATCAGTTTAGAACCGATGGATCAGCCAGCACGCGACATACCGCAGGGGAAAATTATTTACACAGGTGAATTGGCGGCACTGTAGATGGTTGACTACCCGCGGTGCAGTCAGTAGGCTTGCCCGTCTTACGCGCCTACCTTAAAGGAATTCCATGAGCGATTTACCAGCCTGCCCCCAATGCGGTTCGACTTACACCTACGAAGACGGTGAGATGTACGTTTGCCCGGAATGCGCCTACGAGTGGTCAAAAACGGCGGCAACAAGCACCGACGATGAGCGCGTGATTAAGGATTCCAACGGTAATGTGTTGCAGGACGGCGATACCGTGACGGTGATTAAAGACCTGAAATTGAAAGGTTCGTCACTGGTGGTCAAGGTCGGAACGAAGGTGAAAAACATCCGTTTAGTTGACGGCGATCACGACATTGATTGCAAAATTGACGGTATCGGCGCGATGAGCCTCAAGTCCGAGTTTGTGAAAAAGGTGTAAATTGCAGCGGTATGTCTCGCGCCCGCCATTCGTAGTGCGTGCCATCACCGCCGCCACAGCTTTTCCCCCCGCAACCGCCTGAACCGCAGGCGGCGTTTACTGCCCGCACTTTGCCGCGTTGTTGCCAGTAATCCAGCGCGAAACGTGCGGTATCCGGGGCAATGTCGAAATGGGTTGCGACATCGCTGAGACTGGCACTACCGCGTTGTTGCAAGTAATTGCGGATTTCCCCCAATAACATGCTGTTGCCTCCCCGCCCGATAAAAAGCGTAAACCACGCCACTTAGGGTTCCAAAGATACCCGTTGCCCACAATAGCGAAGCCAGCGGATGTTGCGCGAGCGTTGCCATTTGGTAAAACAATACCGCTGCGGCGTAACCCAGGCCGGTACTCCACGCCACCCCCAGCATTGCCCAACGCGCCCCGACTTCGCGATACATCGCGCCGGTCGCCGCTACGCACGGGAAATACATCAAAATAAACAGCAAGTAAGCAAATGCCCCGATTTTGCCATCAAACCGCTGTTGCATCGCGCTAAACGTGGCACTGTTCACTTCCTGCGTTTCATTCACTGTCCCAAACCCCAGCGGATCACTCAAACTACCCAGCGCATCACTGACATTGACGGGAATGGTCGCCACAGCCGCTTGTAGACCCGCCACTAAATCAAACGCGGTATCTGTTGCAGGTTCGCTCTGTGTTGCGCCGCCAGTCGTTTCCATCTGTCCGTAAAGTGCATCTAATGTACCGACGACGACCTCTTTAGCCAGTAAACCGCTGACAATACCCACCGTTGCAGGCCAGTTTTCCTGGGTAATCCCCATTGGCGCGAATACCGGCGTTACGGTTTTAGCCGTGGCACTCAGCAGCGATTTTTCGGTATTTTGATTACCAAAACTGCCATCCGTACCGAGACTGTTGGCAATATTAATCACCATCACCACCAGCACAATGATTTTACCCGCCCCCACGATAAAGCCCTTCAGCTTACCCCAAGTATTCAGCAGAATGTTGTAGATACTGGGCAATTGGTAGGTCGGCATTTCCATCACGAAATGATCCGCGCCACCTTGCAGCAAGGTCTTACGCATGATTAACCCGGTCAAAATGGCGAAAGCAATCCCGACCAGATACAGCAAAAACACGATGTTTTGCCCGCCTTGCTGGAAAAAAGCCGAAGCAAACAGCGCGTAAACCGCCAATCGCGCCCCGCACGACATAAACGGAGCCATTAACACCGTTAAAATGCGTTCGCGCTGACTATCCAGTGTGCGAGCTGCCATAATTGCCGGAACATTGCAGCCAAAACCCACAATCAACGGCACAAACGCTTTCCCAGAAACCCCCAATTTGCGCATGAACTGATCCATGACAAAGGCGGCACGCGCCATGTAACCGGATTCTTCCAATAACGTCAGAAACAAATACAACGCCGCAATTACCGGAATAAACGTCGCCACCACCTGAATGCCGCCGCCCAAGCCCTCCGCCAGCAAGGTAATCAGCCATTCCGGGAATGCCCACTGGGTCAACAGGTGACGTACCCCGTCCACCGCAATCGCTTGCACCCCAAGGTCAAAAAAGTCGATGAATGCCCCGCCAAGATTTATGCTGAACAAAAACAGCAAATACATAATGGCAAGAAAAATTGGTACGCCCGTCCAACTGCCCAATACCCAGCGATCCAGTTTATCCGACACTGTGCGGCTGACTTTACCGCGCTCTTGCACCACACTTTGGGCAATGCGTGTGGCTAAATCAAAGCGTGCATCCGCTAATAAAAAGTCTAATTCCTCGCCGCTGGCGGCTTCAATGGTGCGGTGTGTTGCAGCAATTCCCGGCTCTTGTTGGCAAGTTTGCAGCGCGAACAAGGCATCGCCCCGGCTAATGCTGGCATCGGTTGCCTGCAATTGGGTAATGGCTTGCTCGACACTGGCGTGGTACGGAATATCAAAATGCACCGTGGAAGTGCTGGGCTGGTAATGGCAAATGGCGTGATGTACCGGCGCGAGGTCTTTATCCTGCCGCAGCGATACCGGAATGACTGGGCAACCGAGGCGTTCATGCAATGCCTCGATATTAATGTTCATGCCGCGTCGTTGCGCCACATCCATCATGTTTAACAGCACGATCATTGGCACGTTTAGCTCGCGCAATTGTAACGTCAGGTATAAACCGCGCTCCAAAGTGCTGGCATCGACAATGTTTAAATACAAATGATCCGGGTGTTGTTGCACGAACATTCGCGCCACTTGTTCGTCGGTGGAGGCATCGCTGAAATCCAGCGAATACGTGCCGGGTAAATCCACCACATGCAAGTCTTCATTGAGTAACCGGCACTGGCCTTCTTTGCGTTCTACCGTGACTCCCGGCCAATTGCCGGTGCGTTGGCGTGCGCCCGTCAGCAAATTGAACAGGGTGGTTTTGCCCGCATTCGGGTTGCCCAGCAAGGCAATTTCGCGTGGCAATAAGGCTTTGGGGCAACGTCGTTCGGTGGCGTTACAGCATTCCTTCGACATGGTTTACTCCTGTACGTGAACGCTGATTTTATCGGTAATGCTGCGCCCAAGGCTGATGCGGTTATTGCCATTGCCCAGCACAATGTCACCGTTACGATTGCGCAACACTTCAATCCGCGTTCCCGTGCCTATCCCCATGCCGAGTAAGCGGATGCGCAGGGCATTGTCGGTATGCACCGCGTGAACGTGCGCAAAGGCATGTTCTGCCAATTGGGAAAGTGTTTGAGGGTTGGCTGCGTTCATGGCACTGGCTACCTAAACATGAAAATGATTATCAAATGTAAGTCACATGACGCTAATATTCAAGTACGAATGAACATTTTCCAAGGTTTTGTCGATTGCTTACGATGTATTTATCTGTAAAATTGAAGTTGTACTTCATATTTACATGGTTTCAATATGATCCAACGTCATATGCTCCCAACGTTGTTAGCGCGTGCTGTGCAATGGCCTGTGGTAACTGTAACGGGGCCGCGCCAATCAGGTAAAACGACATTGTGCCGTGAAGCCTTCCCCGATAAGCCTTACAGCAATTTAGAGCGTCCTGATACCCGCGATTTTGCCCGTCTTGATCCGCAGGGTTTCCTGAACCAATTCCCCAACGGTGCGGTGATTGATGAAATTCAGCGCGTCCCCGAGTTGTTGTCATGGATTCAGGTACGGGTAGATGAAAATAATACAGCAGGGCAATTCATCCTCACCGGTAGCCATCAATTTGAGTTGAGCCGCCATATTTCGCAGTCATTGGCAGGACGTACCGCGTTATTGAAGCTGTTGCCGTTGTCGATAGCGGAACTATTGCCGGTACTGGATAGGCCAACGTCTGACAGCTTTTTGTATCAAGGTGGTTATCCACGTATCCATGCACAACAGCTAGATCCTGCGGTAACGTTGGGTGACTATTTTGAAACTTATGTGCAGCGGGATTTGCGTGAATTGGTGCAATTGCGCAATTTACATTTGTTTGAAAAATTTGTGCGATTGGTAGCGGGGCGTGTTGGGCAATTGGTTAATATGCAAAGCCTTGCCGCTGATGTGGGCGTTTCCGGGCATACCGTGCAGGAATGGTTAACGTTGTTGGAAGCTTCTTACATCGTATTCCGCCTGCCGCCTTGGTTTAGCAATGGTAGTAAACGCCTGATCAAATCGCCGAAATTGTATTTTTATGACGTGGGACTTGCGGCTTGGTTGATGGGCATTACCCAACCGGCTTATTTGCCAACACACCCGCTGCGCGGAAATTTGTTTGAAAATCTTGTGGTGTTGGAAGTATTGAAAACCCTACATAATGCTGGCGTGAAACCCAATGTCTATTTTTACCGTGATTCCCAGCACAATGAAGCGGACTTGCTGCTGGAAACCGGGGATAAATTACAATTGCTGGAAATCAAAGCTGCGCAAACGGTTGCCAGCGACGCGATGCAGGCAGCAACACGAGTGCAGCGTGCATTAGAGGGACGTGTTGCAAGCATGACACTGGTTTATGGTGGCACGGAAGCGCAACGGAGGAGCGCGTTTGAGGTATTGCCGTTTACGCAGGTGTTTGAGTGGGTGGGGCGGGTCACGACAGTTAATCTGCCTCGCGAATGAACATTTTCTATAAAGCAATGTCATAACCAAGGGTATAGGGGTTATGCTTGCGCCATGAAAGGCATTTTTCTACTCACAGGTATGAGGGCTGCTGTGAAAACAACACATTATTTACTCACTGCATTGCTGGTCATGGGCTTGGCTGGCTGCGAACGCCTCGAAAAAGACATGTTAGCTGCACCAGACGATGATCAATTGCAGCGTTACGGCTTGGATAGCGTTAAGTTGGGCGATAAACGTGCCGAAGCTGGTAAGCAGTTGCAAACCTTACTGAAACAGCCGTTGCAGTGTAAATCGGGTAAGGCGGGTCTGGGCGATCAGCGCAAGGCGTATATGACCGAAACTTGCACTGCCAAGGCAGTTGATGGGCAAGTCGGCACACTCTGGGATGAAAAGCTCACTGCGCTATCGGCGACGTTCGTGGAAAATCAACTGTGTCAGTTAACTATCCAGCTTCAAACGTCTGGTGATTACACTGCGCTATACGACAAGCACGGTAAAAAAATCCTCAATTTATTTGGTAAACCTGATGAAACCAGCACCCAACAAGTGCAATGGCTACGTCAAGGTGATGAAGTTATCGTCCAAGACAAAGGCAAGGGTAACGTGACGGTTGAGATCCGTAATAAAAAAGTGATGCAAGCGTTGCACCACCAGCAATAATAATGATGCATTAGTGATCATAAACGACCAAGAATTACGCTTATTACGCCGTGCTATTCCCGGTTTTGCCTGTGAGCCGGGTTGCCATGATTGCTGTGGGCCGGTCACTGCTTCTTCAGAGGAAATGGCGCGTTTACCCGTTAAAAGCGCGGCAGAACACGCCGCAGCATTGGCTGAGTGGTGTTGCCCGCATTTGGGTGAGCAAGGGTGTCAGGTGTATGCGGAACGTCCGTTGATTTGCCGCTTGTTTGGAACCACGCCGCGCCTTGTTTGCCCGCGCGGTAAACGTCCCGAAATCATGATTGAGGCACGGGCGGAACGTCGGGTTTGGCAATACTTGGCGGAAACTCGCCAAGTATTGGTGTAAAAAGTGTACTGTGTTACACCTTACATTCTTTGAACAAACGCGCAGTACAACCTTCACACAGGCTCTTATCCAGCTTTTGGTAAATGGCGTGGATCGCGGCGGACTTGGACTGGAACACATTGCGTGAACCTTCCTTGTCGAAACATTCGCACGCTTCTAACGCATCCCACAAACCTTCCTTGACATTGATCAGGTACAAATTGCCGCCATCTGCCTGCCGTTGTTTGGCTTCTTTGTACAGCGCGTGGCTGCCCTGCAAATCGGCGAAGTTGATGCCTTCGCAAATCACTGCCAAGTGTTTTTGCTGCGGGTGTTCTGCACGGATTTTGCCGAACTTTTCTTCCATGTGATTCACCGAGCCGAAGAATAGCGAACCTTCAACACCCACGAAGCGCAATTGCTGGCATTGGGGTAAATCCGGGTTAGTGGAAAACGCATGGTTCGGCAAATTCTTGTCAGGTGTGCGGGTCAGGATGCGCGGCTTGGACACTTTTTCCAGATACAACACCAAGGACAGCATCACGCCGAGGAAAATCGCAAATTCCAAATCAAGGAACAGCGCACTAAAGAACGTGACAGCTAAAACCACCGTTTCGCGTTTCGAGAAGCTGATAATCTCGCGGATTTCATGCCAGTCGATCAAGCCCCACGCCACCAAAAACAGTACGCCCGCCATGGCTGCTTTGGGTAAATACGCCGCGTAAGGCGCAACCAGCACCACCACGAATATCAGCAATAATCCCGCAAATACCGCCGCCATCGGGGTTTTCGCGCCGGATTCGTAGTTGACACCTGTGCGGTTAAACGAGCCGGTCGAGACATAACCGGAGAAAAATGACCCGGCAAGATTGGATAAACCTTGCCCAATAAATTCCTGATTGCCATTGATGTTATAGCCGCCGCGTGCCGCCATTGCCCGCCCAATGGATACCGCTTCGGTCAAGGCAAACAGCGTGACTGCCAAGGCAGCAGGAGCCAGCATTTTAATATTTTCCAGCGTCAACACGGGGGAAGATAAAGGCGGGAAAGAATCCGGCAAAGCACCGACCGTCGCGATATGCGTAATATCTGTGCCCAACCATGCATTTAAGCCGACACTGAGCAAGCTACCAACCAAAATGGCCACCACCATGTAAGGCACACGTTTCAACCAACGTTTAGTCGCTATGCCACTGAGTAAGGTGACGACAGCAATCAATACCGCATAGGCGTTAATGCCGTCCAGATGTTGCGTAAACCGGAATAACAGTTCGGTCAAATTCCCGCCGTTATCCATGTCCACCCCGAAAAAATACTTCAATTGCTTGGCTGCAATCAAAATAGCCGCACCGGCAGTGAAGCCGACGACGACAGAGTGCGAGATGAAATTGACCAACGCACCCATGCGTGCCAGCCCCAGAACCAGTTCAAACAAGCCCACCATGAACGTCAGGGTCAAAGCCAGCGTGACATAATCCGGGCTACCCGGTACGGCATGGATGGAAAGTGCCGAAAACAACACCACCGAAGCCGCCGTAGTTGGCCCTGACACCAAATGCCGTGACGAACCAAACAGCGCGGCAATAATCGCGGGGATCATCCCGGCGTATAAACCGTATTGCGGTGGCATCCCCGCGATAGTCGCAAACGCCACGCCTTGCGGCAGCACCACGACAGCCCCGGTTAAACCGGCAATAAAATCCGCCCGTAAATCATGTCCATTGAGTTTGGGCATCCAGTTGAGAAATGGCAGCAGCCATGTCCAGTAAGTGGGAAGTGTTTGAACGCTCATGATGCTCACTTGGCGTGTAAGGCCATATTAGGGGGAGTTAGAATAGTTGTTGTGGTGTTGGCAGTGGCTTGCACAGCTTGTTTTTCGCGTTCAATTTCGGTGAGTACCCGTTGCAGATTGGCTGTTTTCTCTTCGGTCGTCAGCATTTCGCCTTCGTATTGCATCGCCAGCCCGTTAAGGATGGTTTTCAGTGCAGCCGATAAATGGTTCATGAGAAGAATTTCCTTGGTTAAGAATAGTATTTGTTAGTTCTATAGCAAGGGGCGTGCCAGTATTCGGGTGGCAATTAACTGATTGTTATTTAAAGATAAAAGTGAAGTGTGCTGAATGGTGTCGAAGTGTCTGCTGTTACAGTTTGCAACGGAGTTTTGATGGAACTTCGTAAGTCATTAGATTTAAAGATTATTTTCCGCAAAGTTGTTACTGTTTCAGAATGAAACGTTTTGTTTCAATCTGAAACAGTGTTGGAAGGGAATTACGGCACGTCAAAAAACTCGACTTTGCCACTTTCCAACGAATATTCGGCACTCACCACCAACAACCCTTCGTTAGCAATCAGGTTTTCCAGAATCTCCGAACCGTGGCGCAAATGACTGGTCGCGGCACGAATATTGGCACGTACTGCGTGTTTCATCAGGGCTTCGGGATCATCGCGCAACGGCGTTTCCATTAAGGTGGCAACGGCGGGGGCAATGCGTTCGACGATGGAACGTTGGTTGCGGGACGGGCTTTGCAGGTTATGGCGTAATTCCTCGATGGTGGCATGAACTGCGCCACATTGCGTATGCCCCAGCACTACCACCAGCCGCGTGTTGTATTGCGTCGCTGCGAATTCCACGCTGCCGATTTGTGAAGGCGCGACAATATTCCCCGCGACGCGAATCACAAACAGCGAGCCGAAACCTTGGTCGAACACCAATTCCGCCGGAACCCGCGAATCCGAACAGCCCAGAATAATCGCAAACGGGTTTTGCCCCTCGGTCAGGCTGGCGCGTTGTGTGTGACTCAATAAGGTATCCAGACTGCGCACATTGTTGGCAAAACGTTGATTGCCTTCTTGTAAACGGGCGAGTGCTTCCGCCCCGCTCAAGTTGCTTTGTTTATTTGGCATGATTGTTCTTCCTAAAACACGAATGTTTGATGGTAAAGAGTACGCATCCGGTTTTCAAAGGATTGCGTGACAGAAGTCTTTCATGTTACACAATGCAACACCCCGTTTCAGATTGAAATAGTGCCATGATCAGTATTCACCGTAAAATTACTTTCGCGTTCTCCTCCCTTGCTGTCTTGGTGGTCGGGGTGGCAGCTTTGGCGTTTCTGGATTTGCTGTTTCTGGAACGTCAAGTTGAGCAGGGTATCACCATCACCACCTTGGAAACCGCGATACAGGACATGCGTCGCGAGGAAAAAAACCTGTTCCTCTACCAAGACGTGAGTGCGGGTCAGGCAGCGGATACCTTTGCGGCGACCGCCTTGCAAACCTTGCAGACTTCCCCACAGACACTCGCAGAAGTGGGTAATGTGATGCAAATCTCGCAATTGCAGACGATTTTACACACCTACCGCCAGTTATTAGCCAACCATTTGCAACGTTTGCCTGCTGATAGCACGCTGGAAAGCAGCATTCGGGCGCAAGGCCATTTGGCTTCACAATTGGCGGAATCACTCACCTTGCAAGAACGCCGCTTGTTAAATACCGCCATTGCGGATGCGAAATGGGCGCAAGTGTTGGGGGTGGGGATTTTGTCCGCGCTGCTGGTGCTGATTGCCTGGTTGTTGGATCGTTCGGTGATTACCCCGATGAAACGTCTGATGGCAGATCTAACCCCGATTGCGGAAGGGCATTTCGAGCGGCTGGATGTCCGCGCCCGCAGCACCGAAATGGTCAGTTTGCGCCAAGCCTTTAACCGTTTATTGGACGAACTTGAAGCCCGTCGTCGCCGCCTGATTCAGTCCGAAAAACTCGCAGCGTTGGGGGTGTTGGTCTCCGGTGTGGCACACGAACTCAACAATCCGCTCTCCAATATTTCCTCATCCAGCCAATTGTTGCTGGAAGAACTCGACAGTGCCGAGCCAGATACCTTGCGCGAATGGGCGCACACCATCGACAGCGAAACCGAACGCGCCCGCCGCATTGTCGATGCGCTGCAAGATTTCGGGCGCAGGCAAGAGCCGCATCTGGAAACGGTCAACCTTGCCGACTTGCTGGAACGCACTTTGTTGTTATTGCGCGGGCATTTGCGCAAAGCCGGAGCGACGGTCGAAAACCATGTGCCGTTGGATTTAACCCTGCCCGCTGATGCGCAACGTTTGCAGCAAGTGTTCATCAACCTGTTGCGCAATGCGGCGGAAAGCGGCACGAACCTGACGCTGCATATTCGCGCACAGGGATGCAGCTTGTCGGGTACGCCCTTACCACCGAATGCCACGGTGGTAGGGGAACTCGGTTGTCAGGTGCGCCAACGTCAACCCATGATCGAAATCAGCATTGAAGACAATGGTGCGGGGATTTCGGCGGCAGTATTGCCACGGGTATTTGAGCCATTTTACACCACTCGCGCTCCCGGTCAGGGCATGGGGCTGGGGCTGTATATTGTGCAGGAAATTATTCAGGAACATGACGGTTGCATCGCCATTGCCAGCCAGCCGGGGCAAGGCACGTGGGTGGTGCTACGCTTGCCATGTGGAGGACATTACCCGTGAAAGAACGCATTTTAATCATCGACGACGAACCCATTGCAGTGCGCAATCTGGCGTATGCCTTGCGCAAAAACGGTTACGAAGTGACCACCCGCGAAAGCGGCACGGGCGGTTTGGAAGCCTTGCAAACCCAAACCTTCGAGCTGATTCTGACCGATTTGCGCATGGAACGGGTGGATGGCATGGCGATTCTCAAACGTGCGCTGGAAACCGAACCCGACATGGCGGTGATATTAATTACCGCACACGGCACGCTGGATTCGGCGGTGGAAGCAATGAAAGCGGGGGCGTTTCATTACGTTGCCAAACCGTTCCGTTTGGATGAAGTGCGTAGCATTGTGGCAAACGCGCTGCAATTGGTGCAGCTCAAGCGCGAAAACCGCCGCTTGCGGGCGCAGGTAAGTAACGGTTTGCATACCCATGCCGGATTGGTGACGCAAAACCCCGCGATGTTGCGCCTGCTGGACACGGCGCAACAGGTGGCGGCAACCGACACTACCTTGCTGATCAATGGGCAAAGCGGCACGGGCAAGGAATTGCTGGCGCGTTACCTGCACCAGCACAGCCGTCGCAGCCAAGGCGCATTCGTCGGGGTGAATTGCGGCGCATTGCAGGAAGATTTGCTGGCAAACGAATTGTTCGGGCATGAAAAAGGCGCGTATACCGGCGCGGGTGAAGCACGAGCAGGTTTGATCGAAGCCGCTAACGGTGGCACGTTGTTTCTGGATGAAATTGGCGAAATGTCGTTGGCAATGCAGGTGAAATTGCTGCGCGTGGTGCAGGAGCGCGAAGTGCAACGGCTGGGGGCGCAAGCCGCCGTACCGGTAGATGTGCGCTTGATTACCGCGACCCACCGCGATTTACGCGCGGAAGTGGCGGCAGGGCGTTTCCGGCAGGATTTGTATTTCCGGCTGGACGTGGTGGGGCTGCATTTGCCGAGTTTGGTGGAACGGCGCGACGATATTCCCTTGCTGGCGTTCTTTTTCTTGCGCAAACACGCGCTGCGCATGGGGCGCGAGGTGGAAAATATTGCTCCGGCGGCTATGTCGGTGTTGTTGGGGTATCACTACCCCGGCAATGTGCGCGAGCTGGAAAACCTGATTGAGCGCGGCGTGGCGTTGGCGCGGGGCAATGAATTGACTGTAGCGGAATTGCCAGCAGCATTAGCGGCGCAAGCGATTCATGCCTTGCCGGAAGCCCCGACGGAATTGCCGTCGCTGGTGCAGCGCGAAGAGGAATACATCCGCTACGTGCTGGAACACAGCGATGGCAACCGCACCAAGGCGGCGCAGATTCTGGGAATCGACCGCGTGTCGTTGTGGCGTAAGTTGAAAAAATACGGTTTGGTGGAAGGGGAAGATTAACGTACTAAAGCTGCTCCCGGTAAACCCGCACATTCGCGGAAAATGCGCTTATCGCAAGTAGCGCAAATCGTATGATCCAAACGTTTAGTGATGGACGTAATCGCCGCCTCCTTGCTGGAGAAAATATTCCCATTGCCGAAGTCATCCATAAAATCAATACGATCCATAAAATCGTACACCTTGTTTTTCGCGCCTTGTAAATAAAGCCCGCCACCGAGGGACTTTAAGCGTTTGGCTTCCTGCACCAGCATTTCCGCACCGGCTAGGTCGATGAAATTGATACTTTCGCCCAGAATCAGCACGTGTTTAATGTGTTGTTTTTCCACAATACACGCGAGTTCACGCTGCACCTTATCGAGTGAACCGAAGTAAATCGACATATCAACACGCACCAGTTTTAACTGCGGGCATTCCTGCAATGCATGATCATTTACTTCTGCAAGCTTATGGCGCGGTTCGTTGGGATCAGGAGCTAAATCCACGATATTAGGCATGGAGGTACGCATTAAGAAAATCATCAGTGACAGCATTACCCCCATGTAAATCGCGAATTCCAGTTCCATGAACAGGGTTGCAAAAAACGTGGTGGCTAAAATCGAGGTTTCGGCTTTGCTGCTATGTAAAATATGTTTGATGTGGTGGAAGTCGATTAGGTTATAGGCCACCAACATAATCACCCCGCCCATTGCCGCCACTGGTAAATACGCCGCTAAAGGTGCGACCAATAGCACAATTAACGCCAGTAATACGGCGGCAAAAACAGCGGATAACGGGGTTTGCGCACCTGCGCTGTAGTTAATGCCTGAACGTGTGAATGACCCTGAACCAGCGTAGCTGGAGAAAAAACTGCCGACAATATTGGATAAACCTTGTCCGACAAACTCCTGATTACCGTCTAAGCGTTGCTGTGATTTCGTGGCGATGGAACGTGCAATTGATACCGCTTCAATCAAACCCAGTAAAGCTACCGCGAATGCACCCGAAGCCAATTGCTTTAACGAACCCAGTGAAAAATCCGGTATGGAAAATGGTGGTAACTGCCCGGTGATTTCACCGACATAGGTAAGCCCGTGTGTTGTGCCACCAAGAGCTATGCTGGCGAGGCTGCCCATGACCATACCAAACAGTAAGTGAGGCAATTTAGGCAAATACCGTTTCAGCATCAGGGCAGACAGCATGGTAAACAGTGCAACCGCGAGGACATGAAAATTGGTGGCAGCAAGGTCGCGCCCGACATCCATCCAAGTGTGCAGGAAGGATTCCCCTTTCGGAATCGGAATGCCGGTGACATATTTCATCTGGCTGGTAGCAATCAAAATCGCCGCGCCTGCGGTAAAGCCAATGACCACGGTATGTGATACAAAGTTGACCAGCATTCCAAGACGCATTAAACCAAACGCTAACTGGTAAATGCCCGCAAGCAGTGTCAGCGTGAGTACCATTTGAATGAACGGTTCAGTGCCGGGTTCGGCGTAACGGCTGATGGTGGAAAAAACCACTAGGGAAATGGCAGTAGTCGGCCCCGATACCAGATGGAGCGATGATCCGAACAAACCAGCGATAATAGGGGTAATCATTGCTGTGTATAAACCGTATTCCGGGGGTAAGCCCGCAATCGCGGCAAAAGCTACGCCTTGTGGTAACACCACTACAGCACCCGTCAGACCGGCGAAAAAGTCAGCTTTGAGCGTGTGGCGATTGATTAACCCAAACCATGCGAGAAACGGGAGGAAAAACTGTGTCATGCAAACTGCCCTGCCAATTACCCTATGAAGGCGGGGTATATTACAACATCAGAGATTACTAATGCATTAACTTACCTTAAACGCATACGTTTTTGGCAAAAATAGTTACATTACTCCTGAAACTGCCCGCGCTCCAGCCCGTATTTTTTCATTTTATCGGTAAGGGTTTTGCGCGGTAAATCCAGTGCATCCATGACTTCGCGGGTGTTGCCTTTATGACGGTTGAGGGCTTGTTCGATCAGGGTTTTTTCAAAGCACGCGACTTGTTGCGCCAGTGACAGGCCATCAAATTTCTCATCGGAATTCATTAATATGGCAAGGTCAAAGTGAAAGGTTTCGCCCAATAACACGTAACGTTCGGCAATATTACGCAATTCGCGGATATTACCCGGCCAGTCGTGCCCCAATAAAACGTGCAGGGCTTTGCTGTTGAGTGGTGGTACTTCGGTTTCGCAACGCGCCGCCGCAACCAGTACGAAATGCTGAAATAATAACGGAATGTCTTCACGTCGCGCCCGCAACGGTGGCACTTCCAGCGTCACTACATTGAGGCGGTAATACAAATCTTTGCGGAATTCGGCGCGTTCCGCCGCGTCTTTTAAATCCACTTTGGTGGCAGCAACCACGCGAATATCCAGCGGAATTAGGTGATTGGAGCCGAGTCGCTCAATCTTGCGTTCCTGCAATACCCGTAATAACGGGGCTTGGGTGGAGAGCGGCATTCCTTCGATTTCATCTAAAAACAGCGTGCCGCCATTGGCGTGTTCAAACTTGCCGATACGTTTGCCCTTGGCTCCGGTAAAGGCTCCGGCTTCGTGCCCGAATAATTCGCTGTCGAGCAAACTGGCGGGAATCGCTGCGCAATTAATAGCCACGTAATTGTGATCGCGGCGTTTGCTTTGTTCGTGCAGGGAACGCGCCACCAGTTCCTTACCCGTGCCGGTTTCCCCCCAGATCAACACATCGGCATTCACATTGGCAATGCGGGTAATCATTTTGCGGAGCTGCATAATCGAAGGCGTTTGCCCGATAATGCGTGGCCCCGGGCGGGTTTGGTTTTCGAGAGCTTCTTTGAGGGCGCGGTTTTCAAGGGTGAGGCGGCGTTTTTCAGTGGCGCGTTTAATCACATCCAGCAACTGGGTATTGCTAAACGGTTTTTCCAGTAAGTCGTAAGCCCCTTGACGAATGGCGGCAACAGCAGTGGCTACATCGGCGTGTCCGCTGATTAAAATCACCGGCAAATCGCGGTCAATTTTCAATACCCGTTCCAGAAATTCCAAACCGTCCATGTCCGGCATTCGGATGTCTGAAATAATCACACCTTCAAATTCCGGGGTCACTTTCAGCAACGCAGCAGGGGCATTGCTAAAGGTTTCCACTTCGCACCCCGCCAGCAACAGCGATTGCGCGGTGGCATCACGCACGGCTTTTTCATCGTCGACCAACAGGATGGAACTGGGTGTCATGGTTACGCTCCGGCGATGGCTGGCTGCAAACTTAAGGTGAAAATCGCACCACCTTCGGGTGAGTTGCACACGCTTAAATGCCCGTGCATGTCTTTAGCGAGGCGGTAGGAAATCGACAAGCCTAATCCTAACCCTTTTCCAATGGTTTTGGTGGTGAAAAAGGCTTCAAAAACGTGCGGCATTGCGGCTTCGCTGATACCCATACCGTTATCGCGCACGCTAACGCTAATGTGCGTGTCAGTGGTTTGCAGGGTAATCCATACTTGCTGATCGAGTTGTTCTTGCACCGCTTCCACCGCATTGCTGATGAGGTTAACCAGAATTTGTTCCAGCCACACCAAGTCGGCTTGCACGTAACGGGTGTCATCGGTGCGTTGCTGGGTCAAGCGCACCCGGCTTTGGGAAAGTTTCGGCTGCACAATGCTTAATGCGGAATCAAGGGCGCGGTGTAAGTCGCAGGTTTCCATTTGCCCGCTGCTTTTGCGCGAAAAGGTTTTGAGCTGGCGGGTAATGGTTGCCATGCGTTCGGTAAGGCCAACGATTTCACACAAGTTTTCACGGGCAATCGCGTGTTTGCCGATGTCCAAGAATTGCACCGCATTATCCGCGTAAGCCCGGATCGCGGTGAGCGGGTTATTGAGTTCGTGATTAATCCCGGCGGAAAGTTGCCCCAGTGCAGCCATCTTGGCGGCTTGCACCAATTCTTCTTGGGTATGGCGCAATTCGCGGGTGCGCTCTTCGACTTTGGCGGCTAATTCTTCGCGGGTGCGTTGCTCGTAATCGCGGCGTTGGCGTTGGTTTTTCCACAGTAAATAAATGAGCAGGATGCTTAATAGCAACATCACTCCGGCTAAAATGACTGCGACACTCACGGTGCGGGTAACGCGCCCCCAATCAGCCAGCAGATACAATTGCCACCCAGCGGTTTCGCGCATGTCTTGGTAAAGCACCAGATAATTGCGGGTAAGGTCGTTGGCGTGTTGCCCGTTTTTACCCGGTTGCAGGTTCAATTCGGTGAGCGGGGTAATTTGCCGATCCCCGTAGCGGCGGCTTTCGCGCAATGCGGTGAGTTTCGCGCTGGTTAACGGTTGCACCGCGCGGTAATGCCATGCACTGCGGTCGGACATAAACACCACGTCATCCGGGTCGGTCACTATGAAACTCATGCCGCGTTGTTTCGCGAGATTTTCTAACGGATCAACTGCGATTTTAACCACGACCACGCCACTAACCGTGCCATCGGTTGCTTTGACGGGGGCGGAAAAATAGTAGCCGCGCTCCCCAGAGGTGGTTCCCAAGGCGTAATAGCGGCTGATTTTGCCCTGCATTGCTTCCTGAAAATACGGGCGGAAGGCGAAATTTCTGCCAATAAAGGTAGCGGGTGAACGCCAGTTACTCGCGGCAATGGTTAAACCATCAGCCTGCATCAGGTAAATATCGGCAGTTTCCGCAATGCGATTGGCTTGTTCCAAATAGCGGTTTAACGCCTCAACCGATTGTGTGGCGGGGGCGCGTTCCAAAAAATCGTGGACTTCGTGTCCGCTGGCTAACAGCGCGGGCAGGTAAGCATGACTTTCCAGTGCGCCCAACAATTGGCTGTGTAATTGTGTCAGGGCATTGTAGGCATCACGCTCTAAACTTTCCGCCGCATTTTTCCGCACTGTGTGGTAAACCGTCAGCAGCGTAATGATGCTAAATAACCCCAACAAGCCCGCAACCAGTGCTTTGCCAAGCCGGTAATGTGTTAATCGCGTTGGTGAAAATAGCAAGCGCAGAAGTGATACCTCGCTTCGTTGGTATAACGTATGGATGGGGGTAAGCATACCACGCCGCTTCAGCAATCCGCGCTTTCCTAATTAAAATCAAGATTTACCTAACTTGTTGCCGGTAGAGGGATTCATATTGATCAATGTCAAGCGAGGTTCTCAGAAAATCGCCACAATACTCACAGTGAAAATCAAACGATAAGTGAATCATTATGTTGGTATTAGGTATTGGTAATAGTCTGTTGCAGGACGAAGGCATCGGTATTCATCTGCTAAACTTTATGCAGAAGTTCTTTCCTGCCTTTCCTGATGTGACGTATTTGGATGGTGGAACCCTGAGTTTCACCCTTGCCAGCGATATTGAAGAGCATGATCACTTATTGGTGTTGGATGCGGTTGAGTTACACGCCACACCCGGCACGTTGTGTTGCTACGAAAATGAGGCGATGGATCATTTTCTCGGCACAGCCAAACGCAGTGCGCACGAAGTCGGTTTGCTGGATTTGATGGACATTGCGCGTTTGACCGGGCATCTGCCCCGGCATCGTGCCCTCGTCGGTATTCAGTACCAAACCTTCGGCTGGGGTGAACAATTGACCCGTGCGGTCAAACACAATATCCCGTTGGCAGGTCGTCTGGCTGCTAATATCTTACAAAAGTGGGAGTTTGCAGCGCATCCACCCTGCATCCCCCATCACGCACCTAAGTTGGAGATAGTTTCATGAGTTTAAACGCTATTCCTGTTCACACTGAAACCGTTGCTACTGGCAATTTGCGCCCCGTCATGCACGAAATCCGCCAAGCTCTCAGCGACTTAATCGTACACGGCACGCACGGCATGATCGACTTGCACAGCTTGCCGTTCTCCCCACAGGAATACGCGGCTCTGGATGAATTTCTGGGTGAAGGCGAGATCGACCTTACTCTCAATGTGCTGGGCAAAACCCGGTTGCGCGAAAGCGGTTACGCGGGCATCTGGCGTATTGAACACTTTGACGGCAACGACAAACGTATCGGTTATTTCATCGAAATAGGGCATGTGCCGGAAATCCTGCGTTCCCAATGCGACGACATTAAGGAAGGCTTGGCGGCAATGACCACAATTCTGGCGATGGAGGAAGACAATAATGAGGATGCAAACACCTAGTCCTTATGATCAAACCCTAGGCGAACACCTGCGCTCGCAGGGTATTTCGCGGCGGGGTTTCCTGAAGTTCTGCGGCTTGCTGGCTTCCAGTATGGCCTTGGCTCCGGCGATGATTCCGAAAATCGCCGCTGCCCTTGAACAGGCAAAACGCCCTTCGGTGATCTGGCTGTCCTTTCAGGAATGCACAGGTTGCACCGAATCCCTAACCCGCTCGCACAGCCCCAGTCTCGAAGGGCTGATCTTTGATGCGATTTCGCTGGATTACCATCACACCTTGCAAGCTGCTTCGGGCGACGCTGCCGAACACGCGCGTGAAGAGGCGATGAAAGAACATTACGGCAAATACGTGTTGGTGGTGGATGGCTCGATTCCGCTGGATAACCCCGGTTATTCCACCATCGCGGGCATCAGCAATCTGGATATGTTGAAAGAGGCTGCGGCGGGGGCTGCGGCGATTATTGCGGTCGGCACATGCGCTGCCTACGGTGGTTTGCCAAAAGCTGATCCGAATCCGACAGGGGCAGTCTCTGTTTCCGACATTATCAAAGACAAGCCAATCATTAATGTTCCCGGTTGTCCGCCGATTCCGGTGGTGATTACCGGCGTGATTGCCCATTTTCTAACCTTCGGGTTGCCTGAACTGGATAGCTTGGGGCGTCCAAAAGCCTTTTACGGGCAAAGCATCCACGACCGTTGCTATCGCCGTCCGTTTTACGAGCGCGGCTTGTTTGCCGAAACCTTTGATGATGAAGGTGCAAAAGCGGGCTGGTGTTTGTACAAACTCGGTTGCAAGGGCCCTGTAACTTACAACGCTTGCGCCACCACCAAATGGAATGACGGAACGAGCTTCCCAATTGAGTCTGGGCATGGCTGTATCGGTTGTTCCGAACCCAACTTCTGGGATTTCGGCGGCTTTTATAAAGCATTGTCCATTCCGATGGGAGCATCAGGGCAGAACGTGGTGTATGCCGCTGCCGCCGGTATTGCTGCCGGGGTTGCCATCGGTGCGATGAACAAGAAATCCAAAGCGGAGGCGGCAAGTTTACACAAAGCCGTGACTGTCGAAGAATTGAATCAGGAGTCAGGATCATGAACGAAGTTGATTTCCTGCTATGGGTCAAAGGCCCTGCTTTCAGCATTGCCCTGTTTATCTTTGTGGCGGGTTTGGTGCTGCGCCTGTTTGAAATCCTGTCGTTGGGCAGGAAAGTGAATTACGCCGTACCGAAAGGTGATCCGATGCAAGGCGGGTTGCGTGAAATTTTCCGCCGTTTCGGGACGGATAAGGCAACTTTCCAGCGTTCGATGATTACCATTGTGGCGGGTTATGTGTTCCACATCGGCTTGTTCGTGGTGATCTTTTTGCTGGCAGCGCATGTGGAAGTGTTCAAAAGCGTGATTGGCTTCGGCTGGCCTAACTTGTCCACACCCGTGGTGGATGCGTTTGCGGTTGTCACCATGATTGCGTTGGTGGTGGTGTTGATTCATCGCTTGCAACATCCGGTGAAACGTTTCCTGTCTAGCCCCGGCGATTATGTGGCGTGGGCGGTGACGTTTGTGCCGTTGCTGACCGGCTACATGGCTTACCACCATTTATTGCTGTCGCCGCAGATGATGTTGGGGCTGCATATTTTGAGCGTGGAAATTTTGCTGATCGTGTTTCCGTTCACCAAGCTGATGCATACTTTCACGGTGTTCCTGTCGCGTTGGTATAACGGGGCTTCGATGGGTTTGCGGGGGGTGAAATCATGAG
Organism: Thiothrix unzii; assembly: GCF_017901175.1. NCBI lineage: Bacteria > Pseudomonadati > Pseudomonadota > Gammaproteobacteria > Thiotrichales > Thiotrichaceae > Thiothrix > Thiothrix unzii. Next base: position 3,107,375 of record NZ_CP072793.1, on the reverse strand, counting down.
TACGTTGACACTCGAACGCGGCATTAACGCTTTCAAAGCGCAAATTGATGCACCGATGGCAAGTTTCTTCAGCTCCTGCGTATCGTGCGGGATGTGTGCCGATGCTTGTCTGTTCTACACCGAAAACCCTGACCCACGCCATACGCCGATTTACAAACTCGAACCGTTGCGGCGCGTGTGGGAACAGGAATACACCCTGATCGGCAAGCTCAAAGCCAAACTGGGATTGAGCAAACCTGTCACCGATGCGGAACTCGCCGAATGGCAGGAGCTGGTTTACAACAACTGTTCCTTGTGCGGACGTTGCACCCTGATTTGTCCGGTCGGCAATGACATTACCTACATGATTCGCCGGATGCGCGAAGGCATGGTGGCATCGGGTCACGCGCCCGAAGGCTTGATTGGTGCATCCACCCGTGCGGTACAAATCGGTAGCCCAATGGGGGTCAAGCTCCCCGCCTTGCAAGCGCAAGTCCGCCATCTGGAAAAATCCAGTGGGTTGACCGTGCCGTTTGACCAAGAAGGCGCGGAATACCTGCTAATGCTGTCCTCGATGGAAATCATGAACTACCCCGAATACTTGGGGGCAGTTGCCAAAATCCTCACCAATGCAGGCAAAACTTGGACGTTGAGCAGTGAATGCTTTGAAGCTACCAATTCCGGCATCCAAATCGGCTCGTCCGACATTGCGCGGGAACTGGTCAGCCGTGTCGTGGCTGCTGCCGAAAAGCTCAAAGTCAAAACCGTGATCAGCCCCGAATGCGGGCACGCTTACACCGCATTGCGTTGGGAAGGGCCGAATCTGATTGGTCGCCCTTACACCTTTGCTGCCAAACACATCGTTGAAGTGCTGGACGAATTACGTGCTGAAGGCTTGCTGCAAACCGAAGGCTTCGAGGAATCTAAACTCACCTTCCACGACCCCTGCCAATTGGTACGTCGTGGTGGCGTGGTCGAACAGCCGCGCAATCTGCTGAATATGGTGGCGAAAAACTTCGTGGAAATGGCGGATCACGGCACGCTCAACTGGTGTTGCGGTGCAGGCGGTGGCGTGAGTGCCAACGAAGACGCTGAAGAAGTGAAAATGAAAGCCTTCCAACGCAAGAAAAAGCAACTGGACGAACTGCATGTGGATACGCTGGTGACGGCGTGCGCCAACTGCCGCATTCAGTTGGAAGAAGGTATGGAAGTCAACCAGATGGACATCCCCGTGTTGGGCTTGACCGAAATGATTGCCGAACACTTGGTCGAACGTAAGGGAGGTGCAGCATGATCACCCAAGATACCGATTTCAAACAGGCACTCGATAAGTTGGGATTGGCGCAACAACGCCGCGTTGGTGCAGCTTTTGTGCGCAACGTACTGGCACTCAATTCCGCCGTAACCAAAGTGGTGGATGCCGCTGCCAACGAAGATACCACTGCCGATGAACTCGCCGTGGCATTCAAGCAGGCCAAAGCTGCCGCGCTCGACAGCCATACCCGGTGCGGTTCGGACAGCGATTGGCAAGCGCAAGCAGGTTATTTCGTTGCCCGTGCCGCCACTGCCTTGGTTGCCCCCGACAAGCAGGCCAAAGCGCCCGCGTGGGAAGCCGCAGTCAATGCGCGGATGGCACGCACTTGTGGGCACATTGATGCCTCCGACGAATCCATGCACGAGGAAAGCGAAGCACAGTATCGCCTCCTTGAGCAATTTCTGAACGACATTTGAGGATACTAAAATGACTGAACGTGTCGTTGTCGACCCTATCACCCGCATCGAAGGTCACTTACGCATTGAAGCGCAAATGAACGGTAACACCATCGAACAGGCGTATTCCGCCGGGACTATGGTGCGCGGTATTGAAATTATCCTGCGTGGGCGCGACCCGCGTGATGCGTGGGCGTATGCGCAACGCATTTGCGGCGTGTGTACGCTGGTGCATGGCATTGCCTCGGTGCGCTCGGTGGAAAACGCGCTGAATTACAGCATTCCACCCAATGCGCAACTGATCCGCAACTTGATGATCGCGGCGCAATACGTGCATGACCACGTAATGCACTTCTACCATTTGCACGCGCTCGACTGGGTGGATGTGGTATCCGCGCTCAAAGCCGATCCCAAAGCCACGTCTGAGTTAGCGCAAAAGATTTCCCCAAGCTGGCCGAATTCCTCCGCCGGTTATTTTGCCGACCAGCAAGCCAAGCTGAAAAAGTTTGTCGAAGCGGGGCAGTTGGGTATTTTCGCCAAGGCATATTGGGGACATCCGGCTTACAAACTGCCACCTGAAGCCAATTTGATGGCAGTGTCGCATTACCTTGAAGCTCTTGCATGGCAACGCGATGTGGTGAAACTGCACACCATTTTCGGTGGTAAAAATCCGCACCCCAACTTCCTTGTCGGCGGTGTGCCTTGCCCAATTGACCTGAATTCCGATTCCGCGCTCAATATGAAACGCCTGTCGCAAGTGCAGGACATCATTAAGAAAATGCAGGTATTCGTCGATCAGGTCTACGTGCCGGATACGTTGGCGATTGCCAGTTTCTACAAGGATTGGTTCAAGCAGGGCGAAGGCTTGGGCAATTTCATGACCTACGGCGATTTCCCGGAAAAAGGCATGGATGACCCCGCGTCGTTCCTGATTCCTTCCGGCGTGATTCTCAACCGCGATTTGTCGAAAATCCATCCGGTGGATTTGAATGCCGAAGACCAGATTCAGGAATTCGTGGCGCACTCGTGGTACGACTACAGCGAAGGCAAGGACAAAGGTTTGCACCCTTACGCGGGCGAAACGGAGCTGAATTACACCGGGCCGAAACCGCCATATAAGCAACTGGAAGTTGATCAGTCGTATTCGTGGATGAAATCACCGCGTTGGAAAGGGCAGGCGGTCGAAGTGGGGCCATTGGCGCGGGTGTTGATGTTGTATGCCACCGGGCACGAACACACCAAATCGCTGGTCGATTACACCCTGAAGTATCTGGATGTGCCGGTGGACGCGCTGTATTCCACCTTGGGGCGCACCGCTGCCCGCACGCTGGAAACCAAGATCATTGCCGACAAGATGCAAACGTGGTTCGACCATTTGATTGCCAATATCAAGGCGGGCGACACCAAAACCTTCAACGAAACCTTGTGGGAACCGTCAAGCTGGCCTTCCAAAGCGCAAGGCGTGGGCTACATGGAAGCCCCGCGTGGTGCGCTGGCGCATTGGATTGTGATTAAGGATCAGAAGATTGCTAATTATCAGGCTGTCGTTCCGAGTACTTGGAATGCGGGGCCGCGTGATGTGCAGAATCAGGCGGGGGCGTATGAAGCGTCGTTGCAAGGGCATGTGTTGCATGATCCGAAGCAGCCGGTGGAGATTTTGCGCACCATCCACAGTTTTGACCCGTGCATTGCCTGCGCGGTGCATGTGACTGACCCGGATGGGGAAGAGCTGGTGAACGTGCAGATACGGTAAGTGTCACTGCGCGGCGAGGATTTGCTGCAATTCTAGCAGCTCCTTGTCGCGGCGGTGGTAGCCGGTTGCCGCGATCAAACGTTCGGCTTCCGCGATGTGGTATTGAAGAGGGCGTATGCAATACGCCCCTACGTCTGCCGTTCCCTGTAGGGGCGTATTGCATACGCCCTCTTTCTCTTCCGCTACCAACAACCGCGCCATCTCCAAATGATAATCCGTCAAATGCAGCCGCATCCCGCTGCCGTCGGCGATGTCGAACACTTCCTGCAAGTCCTGCCGGGCGCGGGCGAAGTCGTGGGTGTGGCGGTGCAGTGCAGCGCGGGCGAGTAGACCCCACGGCAAACGATGCAATGTTCCTGCTGCACGCAAACCAGCGACAGCCTGATCTAGCCAGTGAAGACCCTCACCCCCAGCCCGCACCCCTGCCGCTTGAGCGCGGCGCTTCGCCCCAGAGGTAGAGGGGAGCAAGAGTTGTTGCAGATGGGCGCGTCCGAGGGTGAGTTGATCCAGTGCTGCACTCAGCACATCCTGCCCTGCACGAGTTACCCATTCCAGCGTCTGTTCCGCCCGCTCCAGCACCTCCGCCGTGCTGCCCTGCGTCAGTAGCAGGTCGCAGTATTGGAATCCTCGCAGCGAATACAGGCGTGGGGACGAAGGCTGGCTTTCCTGCTGGAGTTGCTCCGCTTCCCGGAACAGGGCAAGGGCGGCGGCGGTGTCCCCTGCCTGATGCAGAGCATCGGCGTGAGTGGTGCGGCCGCCTATGCGCCAGAACATATCCCCGGACTGGTCGGCGTAGCGGCTGCTGCGTGCGCCGCTTTCCACTGCTTGCGCCACATCGCCGAGAGTGAGTTGCAGTTCGCTGAGGTTGCTGGCAGCCATTGACGCACGTCGCCAATCTGCCTGTTGGACATAATCATTCAAACTTACCAGTAAAGGTTCTAGTGCCTCATGTAACCGCCCCAAGGCGCGTAAGTGGAAACCTGCCCAGTTCAGCACGAACGGTTTCACCTCTTCCGTCAAACCCGCTGCGGGGGTATGCCACGGGGTCGTGAAGAAATGCGCTATGGTAGCGAGGTTATCGCTGAAAGCACCGAGTTTCTTTTCAAGGAATGACTCACTCTCACGATTGATACGAGACCAGTAAACCTCAAGCAACGCCTGCTGATGCAACCCCGCTGCACACCCATGCGCCACCGCACTGAACAGCGGCTGCATTTCTTCCAGCGTATCGGGTAATGGGTTCTTGGGCAGGGCTTTGTAGTATTCGTACAGCCGTTCATGCGCCTGCTGCCATGCTTGCGGCTGCTGGGTTTGCAGTTGCCCGCCGAAGTATTCGCGGATCAGCGGGTGGCAGTCGAGGTCGCCGCCGCTGTCATGTTGCGACAACAGGTGGTGTTCTTCGCGCAAAGCCAGTACTGCCTGATTCCATTCCCGCTGTTCTTGTTGGCTAAGTGCGGCAGGTTGGGATTTGCCAAACCATTTGCTGAGCCAACCGCGCTTGGGCTGGGGAGCTGCGGTCAAGCCGGGGATGCGTGCTTGCAGCAATACGTCAAGGACAGGCTGGTCAATCGGGTGGTCGAACAATCCCAACAAGTACAACACTTTCAATTCCGCCGTACCCGCCAGCCAGGTTTCATACGCCCGCATCACCTTGAAGGCATGATGTTCTAGCTGCCCGCTACCGTCATTCAATTCGCGGATGGTGTCACGCCTGAGGATGCCGCCCCCCAGATACCGCCGTACCGCATTTCCCAGCAAACTCAACGCCAGCGCGTGACCGCCGTATTCACCCACTGCCTTGCCCAGTTCCGCCGCACTGCCCGTCACCCCCAGCGATTGCAGCAACTGGATGCCATCCACCGCTGTCAGGTTTTGCAAATCGTGGCGGATGACAGTGGGCGCGTCCCGATCACTGAGTTCATGCAGCGTAATCCGCGTGGTGATAATGCACAAACCACACGGATGGCGGGCAAGCTGGCGCAACAACTGGCGGATGGCTTTGTCCTTGAGTTCGCCGCGCATTGCCGCGCCGCCGTGTTGCAGCGGCTCCAGCCCATCCAGCACCAGCACGTAGCGTTTGCCGTGCAACAACTCGGCGAGGTGGTCGCCCTTGTCCTCCTCCGACGCAAACCGCTCGCGGGTCGAACCCAGCTTGGCAAGCGCATGGCTGAAAAACGGCGTTGCGGAAGTCTGCTTATCCTCAGATGAGCCTTGCGAATAGAACGACCACGCGATTAGCACCGGGATGTCGGCGGTGTGGTCAAGCCAGTGGCGTAGCAATTTGGTTTTGCCTGTGCCGCCGGGGGCGATGAACTGGATGATGCGGGTGGTGGTGGATGTCGTGGGGGGCGTGGGTGGTGTTGGTAGAGACGCAAGATTTTGCGTCTCTACGGTGGTGGTGGGTGTTGCGCCAGACCATGCGTTGTTCAGCAATTGCAGTTCGGCTGTGCGCCCGAAAAAGCCGCCCTTGACGGTGGGGAGGCGGTCGGAGTGGATGGTCGTTACCGTACTAGTTTGCTGCCGGGGTTTTACCCGCTGAAGAACGAATCCGGCAATTTGTTCCGGCGTATGCCTGCGTAAGTCAATGTAGCCATCAATGCTGAACAGACCGGGAATGTCAGTATCATCAAACCGTAGCGGCATGATGTCATTATCTTGACGTTTTTTCAGCAAATCACGGATTGCCCGCCATTCCAACCCACACCATTGTTTGCGCTCATAATCCGCACACAAAAATGGCACAATCAGTTCTGCATGGTCATGGTAAATGGCTTGCAAGTGGGTATCCATATTCGGACGGGCTAATTCCGCTGTGTACCATTGGTCGTAGAACACCGTATCTTGCCCCAGCTTTTGCCCCAATATCGCCGCTACTTGTGACACATAATCACGGTATTCACCGGGAAAGGACAGGGCAACTTGGAAGCGTTTGGCAGTCATGGATAACCTTGTGGCGATAAGGGTTTACGCCATGAATCATAACGTTTATCCGCCATTTTGTCCGGCTTTATGAACAGTTAATCACCGCTTCAAGGTGGCGATATTGACAATAATGATTCAACATTCAAGACTCTAAGCACATGATACGGGAGGCGCGAAGCATGACCACACTGAACGACCTACAACAGCGTTTGGCAGATCTGTCACCAGATGAACTTGCCGAGGTGAGCGAGGAAAAATTCATGCAGATGATGCGTGAAGAGGCTCAACGCTCCGCTAAAGGCAAACGTAATTTCTTGGCGATTAAGTTGAAAACCCGTGGTTATCGCTTTGACCGTGAGGATGCCAATGCCCGCTAAGCTTTTCCTTGATTCCAACGCGTTGATCTATCTGTATTCCGAGAATGAATCTGAAAAATCAGACTTTACCCCGCGCCGCGCCAATCACCGCCTGCCCCAACGCAATGCCGCCATCGTTAGTCGGTACGTGTTGGTGTGTTAAGACCCGCACCCCTGCGTCGGTCAATTGCTGATTAATCCCGTTAAACAGCAACGTATTTTGAAACACCCCACCCGATAACGCGACCGCTTGAATGTCGGGATATTCCACACGCAACCGTTGCGCCAACTCAACAATCACGCGGATCAAACCTTGGTGGAAACGCGCCGCAATGGTTGCGCGTTGCGTGCCGTTTTGCAGGTCATGAAGCAGCGCGTACCAGAGCGGAGCGGGGTCGATTTCCCAACAGTCCGCTGCGTTTTTGGCAATGGCGAACGGATAGGGTTGAACGCTATCGGGCGCAGCGGCGGCAAGAGCTTCGAGTTCGATCGCGGCTTGCCCTTCGTAGCTGATATTGGCGCGGCTGCAATCGAGTGCTGCCGCTACCGCATCAAACAGTCGCCCGCAGGAACTGCTTAACGGCGAATTCAAGCCACGCGCCAGCATGGTTTCCAGCGTTGCCAGCGGTTGTTGTTGCAGGAATTGCAGCAACCCCAGATCCGCAAACGATGCGGCTATGTTGTCCCAGCCGAGCGCGTGTAAATGTGCCCAAGTATTGCGCCAAGGTTGCAAAATCGCTTGCGTACCACCGGGCATGGCAACGGGTTTGAAATGCCCGACACGCTGGTAATTGGCGTAATCTGCCAGCAAAAATTCGCCGCCCCACAACGTGCCATCATCGCCGTAACCCAGCCCGTCCAGCACGATACCCAAAACTTGACCACCCGCTAACGACCAGTCGTTATCCGCCATGCAAGCCGCTATGTGGGCGTGGTGATGTTGCACTTCAATCACGGGTAAAGCCTGTTCCCGCGCCCATTGTTGCCCCACTTGAGTGGAGCGGTAGCCGGGGTGTTTATCGACCACAATCGCTTGCGGCTGGTGTTGAAACAAGTCGCGGTAAAGCTGCAAGGTGTGGGTGTATTCGCGCCCGGTGCGTGCGTCCTCAAGATCGCCTAAATGTTGCGAAAGTATCACTTGCCCGTCGCGTACCAGTGCGAAGGTGTTTTTGAGTTCGCCACCCATCGCGAGCAGTGGCGGCACATCCGTAAAGCCCGCCGGTAAATGAATGTGTTCCGGTGCATAACCTCGCGCCCGCCGCAATAAGCGCGACTTACCGCCCAGAATCCGCGCAACAGAATCATCCACGCGGTTAACAATCGGGCGATTGTGTAACAGCAAATAGTCGGCGATGCCCTGCATCCGCTGGCGGGTTTCATCCAAGGTGATGCACTGCGGTTCTTCGCTGAGATTGGCACTGGTCATCACCAGCGGCGTGTCCCACGTTTCGAGCAATAAGGCATGAAGCGGCGTGTAGGGGAGCATGAAGCCGAGGAAGGGAACGGAAGATACCCCGTTTAACCACACCTTTGCTTCCAACAACACAATCGGCGCGTATTTGCTTTGCAACAACGCCGCCTCTGCCTCGCTGACCCGGCAATATTGCCGCACCACCGCTAAATCCCGCGCCATCAACGCCAACGGTTTCTGATAACGGCGTTTACGCTGCCGCAAATTTGCCACCGCCGTTGCATTGCTGGCATCACACACCAAATGCACTCCACCCAAGCCCATTAACGCGAGAATATGCCCTTCGCGCAATAAACGCTGGGCGGTATCAAGGCAATCGCGTTCGCCAGCATCGGCTGAAATCGCTTGCCCCGCCATATCTTCTAGCCACACCTTGGGGCCACACGTCGGACACGCATTCGGTTGCGCATGAAACCGCCGGTCAGCGGGGTCGGTGTATTCGCGCAAACAGTCGGGACATTGCGCAAACCCCGCCATGCTGGTATTCGCACGGTCATAGGGAATGGTGCGCACAATGCTCAAACGCGGCCCGCAATGGGTGCAATTGGTAAATGGGTAACGGTAACGGCGATTGTTTACGTCGAAAATATCCGCACGGCAAGCGGCACACGTCGCCGCATCCGCGACGATACCGGTGTGAATTTCACCGGACTCACTGGCAATAATGCGGAAATCGTGATGCGGGCAAGCGGCTTCCAGCGCGGTAATCTGGAGCCGTTCAATGTGCGCCAGTGGTGGAATATCGGTGCGTAATTGCTGTTGAAAAGCTGCCAGTGCAGATTCACTGCCCCACGCTTCGATCAATACGCCGCTGCTGTCATTGCGCACAGTTCCGGCGATATGGCAAGCCTGCGCCAGCCGCCAGACGTTGGGGCGAAAGCCGACACCTTGGACTAGGCCGGTGATGCGAATGCGTTGGGCGGTCATCATGCTGAATTCCGGTATTGCTTGAAGTTTTCCGCCTGCGCAAAGATTTCCTTGTAAACCTCGTCGCGATCGACTGGCGGGTAGCCGTATTTAGCCAACAGCATAATCAAGTCAACTTTCAGTTCTGCCTTAATGTCTTCGCGCTGGTTCCAGTCGGTGTATTTGCTTTTGTCATCGACCACCGCTTTCACGGCTTGGGCGAGGGTCAGCAGCTTCGCTTCCGGGTAAGTGAAGTCGTATTTGACCGCCAGCCCCTTGAGGATGTCGTAGAATGCCTTTTCCTCAAAGTCGATGCCGAGATCAGCGAAAGATGCCTTTTCGCGTTGCAGGGCGTGGAACAGGTCGATGATTTCATTGGCGAAGTCATCCAGCACGTTGCTGACCAGCACATTTTGTTCGTCGCGCTCGTTGTAGCGGTCAACCAGTGCTTTGAACTGTTTGGAGAAGTCCACGCCCTTGGCGCGGTTGGTCTTCTTGAATTCGGCAATGGCGCGTTCGAGTAGCTGTTGCAGCAGTTTGATTTTGGTGTTGGGCAATTTGATCTTGTCGATCTTGGCGAGGTAGTCGTCCGAGAATAAATCCACCTCAGCGGTAGCATCTTCGCCCAGCTTAAAGATTTCTTCCACGCCATCGCTTTGCAGCGCGTCTTTGATCATTTCGCGTACTTTGGCGTTCATTTGCGCGGTATCCGGGGCGTTGCCACGGGTGAGCTTGAAGACAATGGAGCGCACTGCCAAGTAGAAGTGGATGCGGTCGCGGTCGCTTTGGGTGAAAGCGTCGCTGCCGGAACAGATGTCGTAAGCGGCCTTGAGGCGTTTCACCAGCCCCATGAAACGCTGTTCGAGCTTTTGGGTGAGCTGCACGAATTCGGCGGCAAGATTCAGGTACGTCAATTGTTCAACAGGCGTGCTGTAGAAATATCTTGTGAAATCAGGGCGCACACGTAGGTGCGCCCCTACAATAGAACCGCCATTCCTCGTAGGGGCAGACCTGTGTGTCTGCCCTTTTTCGGTGTCTGATTGAAAAAATGGATAAAACAATTTATCCAGTAAATCCAATTGGTCTTTGACGGCGATAATGGATTGCTGGATTTCCTCAAAGTTGTCTTCGTCACCTTTGGAATACTGCTTGAGGGCTTCGTTCATTTGGCGTTTGATGCCGATGTAATCGACCACCAGCCCCTTGTTTTTGCCTGCAATGGTGCGGTTGACGCGGGAAATGGTCTGGATCAGGCTGTGCCGCTGGATCGGTTTGTCGATGTAGATCGTGTCCAGTTCCGGCACGTCAAAGCCAGTCAGCCACATATCCACCACGATGGCGATTTTGAAATTGGACTTGGCTTCCTTGAACTGGCGGTCGAGTTCCTTGCGGTATTCCTTGGTTCCCAACAGGTCGTACAGGGCTTTGGGGTCATCTTGCCCGCGTGTCATCACCAGTTTTAGGTGTTCGCTGGGCTTTATGTCATTGATTCTTGTAGGGGCAGACCTGCGTGTCTGCCCTTGCCCCAAATCCCCTGATTCCGAAGAAGGGCAGACACGTAGGTCTGCCCCTACAGGTTCACGCACTTCTGCCCATTCGGGACGCAGGGCGATGATTTGCTGGTAGAAATCCCAGGCGATTTCGCGCTTGCTGCACACGAACATGGCTTTGCCCTTGAGGGTTGCGCCTTCCGCCACCCGGTTTTCGTAGTGTGCGACGAAATCAGCCGCGAGTGCCTTGAGGCGGTCGGGGTCGCCGAGGATCGCGCTCATATTGGCGGAGGCTTTTTTGCTTTCCTCAATTTGGTAGTCGCTCGCGCCATCTTCCGCGCATTGCTGGTAGTAGGCTTCGATGTCTTTCAGTTTCTGGTTGTCGAGGATGACTTTGGCGGCGCGGCCTTCGTAGACGATGCGCACGGTGATGTCGTCTTTGACCGATTCGGTCATGGTGTAGCTGTCGACGATACGCCCGAAGACTTCTAGCGTGGCATCCACGGGTGTGCCAGTGAAGCCGACGTAGGTGGCGTTGGGCAGCGAGTCGTGCAGGTATTTGGCGAAACCGAAAGTGCGTTTCACACCCTGTTCGGTAACGCGGACTTTCTGGTCGAGGTTAATCTGGCTGCGGTGCGCCTCATCCGAAATGCAGATGATGTTGTTGCGCTCGGACAGTAGCTCAATGTCTTCGGTGAATTTGTGGATGGTGGTGAGGAACACCCCTCCGCTGGTGCGCCCTTTGAGCAATTCACGCAACTGGGTGCGGCTTTCCACGCTGATAATATTGTCGTCGCCGATGTAGCTTTTGGCTTTGACGAACTGCCCGGAAAGCTGGTCGTCGAGGTCGGTGCGGTCGGTAATCAACACGATAGTGGGGCTGGCGAGTTCCACACTGCGCATCAGTAGGCGGGCAAGGAACAGCATGGTGTAGCTCTTGCCGCAACCCGTCGCGCCGAAATACGTGCCGCCTTTGCCGTCGCCGTGCGGTTTACGGTGTGTGAGGATGTGGGCATACAGCTTAGTGGCGGCGTAATACTGCGGGTAACGGCACACCACTTTTTCTTCTTTGCGGGAAGTGTCCGGCAGGTAGATGAAATTGCGGATTACATCGCGCAGACGGCGTTTGTCGAATAAGCCTTGTATCAGGGTGTGCAGCGATGAAATGCCATCCACCGCCAGATTTTCATCGCCCGTGACCTTGCGCCATGCGTAGAAAAATTCATAGCGGGCGAATAGCGAGCCAACCTTGCTGTTTACTCCGTCGGAAATCACGCACAGCGCGTTGTATTTGAGCAGTTCGGGAATGTCGCGACGGTAGCGGGTGGTGAGCTGCACGTAGGCATCGTGGATGGTGGCGTCCTCACGTACCGCGCTTTTGAACTCGAACACCACCAGCGGCAAGCCGTTGATGTACAGGATCGCGTCGGGAATGCGCTTTTCGTAGCCTTCGATTTCGAGCTGGTTGACCAGTTGGTAGCGGTTTTTGCTGGCACGGTAGCGAGGTTGGAAACCTTCCGCAATCGCCATTTCCTCGCGTAGGGGCGCACCTATGTGTGCGCCCTCTTCTCTTTGTGCCGTTACGTTTGAAGGAGGGCAGACACGTAGGTCTGCCCCTACCAAATCGCTGTAGTCGATGAGCTGGATGTAGAGGTCTTTCTGGCTGCGGTCTTCGCGCTTGAGCAGGAAACCATCGCAGACCAACTTCATTACGGTTTTGTTGCTGTCGTAGAGGTCGGAGGCGGGCAGTGCTTCCAAATGGCGGATGATCTGTTCGATTTCACCAGCGGTAATGCCTTCATGCGCGTAGCGGTTTTGCAGGTAAGCGCGGAGTTCGTCTTGCAGCAGCACGTCCTGCGGGGTGCGGGTCAGGGTGTCACCGCGAACGTGCGGGTAGCCCTGTTCGCCCAGTAGGGTGATGATGGCTTGTTCCAGTTTGGCTTCGGTGAAACGGCTCATAACTTCACCACAATCGGCGGATTACGCACCTGATAACGTTCGTCCAGCAGGCAAGCGTTGATGAATAGGGTCTTGCCGACTTTCTTTTTGCCGTAGCCCTCGTGGATGTGGCCGCTGGCGTGGATGCGCGGTTTGATGCGCTGGATGGCGTGTAGCAAATCTTCGCAGCCAACCCGTTCACCATGCGTGCATAAGTCTAGTATGCCGGACGCGGGGCCGTGGGTAATCAGTACGTCAGTGTCGGCGGGGATTTTGTCCCAGTGTTGGCGGATGTCTGCGCCGCGTTCGCGGTTGAATGCCCAGTCACAGAATTCGGGCTGGATGGGCGAACCCCAGAATTTCACGCCGTCAATTTCGATGCCGGAATCGTTTAGGTAAATGAGGCCGTATTCTTTGAGGATGTATTCGGCGATTTTGCGGCGTTTGTCTTCAAAGCACCAGTCGTGGTTTCCGGCAATCACGATCTTGTGGGTGAATGGCTGCGCTGCCATGAATTCGGCGAAATTCAGCGTGTCGTCCAATGTGCCGCGCCCGGTGAAATCGCCGCAGTGAATCAGCACGTCGCCTGCGTCGATAGCGGGTAAGCGGTCGTGCAGGGAATGGGTGTCGGAGATGAAGGTTAGGTTCATGCAAGCACCACCTTTTCGGAATCAGGGTCATTAAGAGGGCGAACACGCAGGTTCGCCCCTACAACGGCACGATCATCTGTAGGGGCAGACCTATGTGTCTGCCCTCTTCGACACAACGATTCATATAACCGATAGGGAATCATGCCACGGATTCCTCCACCAATTCATCCGCCTCTGGAATCCGCAACTCACCCGACAACAACTTCGGCAACAGCGTATCCCGAAGCTGTGTCAAACTATTGGTTTCATTTTTTAGTGTTGTAATTTTTTCAAAGAAGCCATTGGTTGAATCGTGAAACTGTTGTTTGATTTTCTCGGATTTGGGTAAACACAAATAAAAACTGTCAAAGCAAGCATTTTGAACACGCTGTCTGCCCGAAGAACCAACCATGCTTTGAATACAGTGAGTGCGAAATTTATCGTCACGAGCTAAACATGCAACAAAGGGCATATTTAATCCATTTCGTCCTCGAAGAATAATAAACTCTGTTGAGCCAAAACCTGATTCGCCCTTCTTCAAAAAATCGACTACTCCCGTTTTTCCATTTTCTAAACAAGGCGTAATACGAGCAAGCAATACATCTTTATTCTTAAATTTTGCACCACCTGCATAGGCTTTTCGGCTTACATCATCAATTGCATAGCCTGAAGTCGGCAATGCTTTCATATCAATAAATGGAGCAACTTCACCTTTCTTAAGCTGAACACTAGGATTTACTGTAATCGCTTCACTCACAGAAAGAATCTCCCACCCCTCCGGTATCCACCCCATTTCCTCAGTGAACACAAACGCATTCGGGAACAGCGAGCGGATGTCCTCCGGCAGTGGCTTACGCGCATCACCCAAGGCTTGACGGGCGGCGGCTTTGGCTTCGAGTTCGTCGGGAATGGGATTCCCCGCCGCCAGCGCGTTATCAATCACTGGATCGAAGTCCACGAACCAGCTTTTGAACAGGGCTTGCGCCATTGCTTCCAGCGTGGCATTCATCTGGCGGTTGAGTTCGATTTTGTCGTCGAGAGAGCCGAGGATGTGGGCAATGGCTTTTTGTTCCTGCACTTCTGGACAAAGAATTTCCAGATTTTTGATGCTTTTTAAACTAATTGTTTTCTGAGTTGTACCGACAGCTACACTCTCAATTTGGTGTCTTACTGATGCAGACTGAAGTGTTAAATATAAAAATCGTTCATCTATTTTTGGATTTATAACAACAGTATTTTGACCTAAGCAAAATGGTTCATCAGTAGAAACATAACTGCTAATACCATATGAACCAACTCGACTAAAAACAATATCCCCTTTTTTAGGTTTGTATTTCTTAGTAAATTCGTCAAAGATGCTAAATGTTACTTTAAATGTGTTATTAAGATTTAGGAATCCTGGCCTTATATCTGTTACTCTAACCATTGAATAACCATGATCAGAATAAGATGGGGATTTATGCAATGAATCTATAACTTCAGCAATATCATCAAGACGATATTTTTGCCATTCACTCGCCATTATTCAGCACCTTCCAATGTTGGGGAGGGTGTATTTGCATACGCTCTCTTGCTCCCCCTCCATCTCTGGGATAGGGGGCAGGGGGTGGTCTTTAAATTTCGCATCATCAAGCTGCTTTATGTTGCGCTACATATTCACGTAACACTTGATCCATACGAGTTTGCCAACCTTTGCCCGATGCCTTGAAATACTCTGTCACCTCAGCAGACAAGCGCACTGTGATTCGATCCTTCGTGACATCAGCTTTCGGGCGACCCCGCATTGACACTGGTTTCATCTGCGCCCATTCCTCAGCACTTGTCACCTCATAGGTATCAGGGTCAGCGGCAATCCCAGCCCGAATTTGTGCATCTTCTGCGTCTGTTGGGAAAATAGTCCCTACTTTAAGCTTTGGCATAATCGTTAATCTCCTTCTTGGTTGCTTCTCGCAAACTGATAGCCCGCCAGTTTTCCTCATCGTGTTCTACATACACTAGGCAGTACAACGTCATCCCAATGTAACCGAAACCGATCATCCGCATTTCACCGTAAGCAAAGCGAGTATCTTCACGCGCAATAAATGTGTCCCACTCCATCCGTTTAGCCTCATTCAACGAAATGTGGTGGCTACGGATATTGAGTGCATCTTTTTTCGGATCACAGGTTACGTTCATGTGGGAAATCCTTATTTTTATTTATTGTATGTACAAAAAATTAAGCTGTCAAATTGGTCATTCCCCATACCCCAGCACCGCCAAATTCTTGCGAATCACCGCATCCAACGTTTCCGCCTGCTGCATTTGCAGGTAAAGCGTGCGCGTCAGTTCTTCCATCTTGGTTTCAAACGCGATGCCGTCGTCTTCGATTTCCGCCGCGCCCACATAACGCCCCGGTGTCAGCACGTAGTCATTGGCGCGAATATCTGCCAATGTTGCCGATTTGCAGAACCCTGGCATATCCATGTAGGGGCGGACCTGCGTGTCCGCCCTCTTTTCGGTGATGCCGGAGTTACCTGAATTGGCGGAAGGGCAGACACGCAGGTCTGCCCCTACACCGCGCCAAGCGTGATAGGTGCAGGCAATCGCGGCGATGTCGTCGCTGGTCAATTCTTTGTGGGTGCGGTCGACCATCGAACCCCTGTTGCGGGCATCAATGAACAGCGTTTCACCCCGACGGTCACGGAACTGCTGTACTCCCTCTCCCTCAGGGAGAGGGCTGGGGTGAGGGTTCTTGTTTCTGCTGAGAAACCACAAACACACCGGAATCTGCGTGGTGTAAAACAACTGCCCCGGCAATGCGATCATGCAATCGACCAAATCGTTTTCGATAATCTTCTTGCGGATTTCGCCTTCCGAGTTGGTATTTGTCGACATCGAGCCATTTGCCATCACAAAGCCCGCTATCCCGTTGGCGGAGAGCTTAGCAATCATGTGCAGAATCCACGCATAGTTGGCGTTGCCCGTGGGTGGCACTTCGTAGCCTGCCCAGCGTGGGTCGCTGGTCAGTTCATCCGCACCGCGCCAGTCTTTCAGGTTGAAAGGCGGGTTAGCCATAATGAAATCGGCTTTGAGTTCGGGATGCTGATCCTTGAAAAAGGTATCGGCTGGCACATCGCCCAAGTTCCCGGCAATGCCCCGGATGGCGAGGTTCATTTTCGCCAACTTATAGGTGGTGCTGGTGTTTTCCTGCCCGTAAATCGAAATGTCTTTTTGATTGCCGTGATGGCTTTGCACAAATTTGACCGACTGCACGAACATCCCGCCCGAACCGCAGCACGGGTCGTAAATTTTGCCCTTGTACGGCTCAATCATTTCCGCAATCAGGTTGACCACGCACTTGGGCGTATAGAATTCGCCGCCGCCTTTGCCTTCTGATGCGGCAAACTTGCCGAGGAAATATTCATACACCCGCCCGACCACATCGTTTTCCTTGTCGTGGGTGGTGTCGATATTGCTGATGGTGTCGATCAACGCAGCCAGTTTGCTGGAGTCGAGGCCAAGGCGCGAAAAGTAATTGTCCGGCAATGCGCCTTTCAACGCCTTATTGTGCTTTTCCAGCGTCGCCAACGCAGTGTCGATCTTGAGGGCAATATCGGGCTGTTTGGCGTAGGTTTGGATGTAAAGCCAGCGGGCAGCTTCGGGCAGGTAAAACACGTTTTTCATGGTGTAAAACTCCACCATGTCAAGATAGGCTTCCTTGCCTTCGTCGATCAACTCCTGTTCACGCTCGGTGAATTTGTCGCTGGCGAATTTCAGGAAAATCAGGCTGAGAATAACGTGCTTGTATTCGGAAGATTCCACCGTGCCGCGTAATTTATTGGCGGTGTCCCACAGGGATTCTTCAAAACCTTTGCCGGATGGTTTGCTGGTCGGGGTTAGTGCCATGATTTGCCTTTTGCGCGGAAATTTTAAGGTGCATATACCTTCAGCAAATGCGCGGTAACTGCTCTCCGGGCAGCATATCAACAATCCGTTCCCCACCGAAAGCGGTTTGCAAGATCACATGCCCGTCGCCTTCCAGCACTTCGCCGATAATGCGGCTATCACGGCCTTCGGGGATGCGTTGCATCGCTACCAACACCGCTTGCGCCGCTGCTGCGGGAACTACCGCTACCAGCTTGCCCTCATTCGCCAGGTACAACGGATCAAGGCCGAGGATTTCGCACATGCCGCGCACCGGAGTACGAATCGGCAATGCTGTTTCTTTCAGCACAATATCGACACCGGAACGTTCCGCAAATTCATTCAGCACCGTCGCCAAACCGCCACGGGTTGCATCGCGCAAGCAATGGATGTCAGCGCAAGCGGCAAACATCGCTTCCACCAACGCATTCAATGGAGCGCAATCGGTTTCAATATCCGCCTCCAACGCCAAATCGCCCCGCGCATTCAGGATTGCCGCGCCATGATCGCCCAACCAGCCGTTGACGATCACCGCATCGCCCACTTGCGCACCGCCAGCGGACGGGTTGAAACCTGCGGGAATCACGCCCACGCCAGCGGTATTGATAAACAGCTTATCCGCGCCGCCGCGTTGTACGACTTTGGTATCACCTGTGACGATTTGCACACCTGCTTCATCTGCCGCCAAGCGCATCGCTTGCAAAATACGTGCGAAGGTTTCCAGCGGCAAACCTTCTTCGATGATGAAACCGCAACTCAGGTACAGCGGGATTGCGCCCCCGACTGCCAGATCGTTAACCGTGCCATTGATGGCGAGTGTGCCGATATTGCCACCGGGGAATTCCAGTGGGGTAACGACGTAAGAATCAGTGGTGAATGCCAGCCGGTCGCCTTGCGCAACCAATTCTGCTAGTGGGATGCGGGCTTGATCTTCGCCTTCTTCCAGCAGTGGATTGCTGAAGGTGCTGCGGATTAGGTCATCGACCAGTTGGTGCATGGCGCGTCCGCCGCTGCCGTGGGCGAGGGTGATTGTGCCGGTAAGATTCATGCGGTTTCCTTGCATTTCGCCAGCTTGCCGTAAGCGTAATACGCCGCACACGAACCCTCCGGTGACACCATCAATGCCCCTAGCGGATTTTGCGGGTTACAGGCTTTTCCAAACGCGGGGCAATCCCACGGTTTTATCACCCCGCGCAATACATCCGCGCATTTGAGGTGTTCGGGGTCGTGCGTACTCGCCGTCGCTTGCAGCTTAAACTTCTTCTCCGCATCGTAAGCTGCATACGCTTCCCGAATCTGGATTCCCGCATCACCAATATTGCCCAAGCCGCGAAATTCGCTGTGTTCCCGCGTTTCGTAAACCTCGGCAATTGCTTTCAACCCCGCGACATTGCCCGCCTCCGGCACAATCCGCGCATATTGGTTTTCGACTTCGCAACGCCCTTCGGCAAACTGTTTCACCAGCATCCACAAGGCTTGCAAAATATCCAGCGGCTCAAAGCCGGTAATCACCAGCGGCTTGTGGTAATCGCGGGTCACGAAGTCATAGGGGTGCGCGCCGATCACCATGCTGACGTGTCCGGGTGCAAGGAACCCATCCAGCCGCAAATCGGGGTCGGTGAGGATTGCCCGCATTGTCGCAGGCGTGGTGATGTGGTTGCAGAACAGCGAAAAGTTTTTCAGCCCTTCGCGGTGTGCCTGCAACAAAGTCAGTGCGGTGCTGGGCATGGTAGTTTCAAAGCCAAGCGCGAAAAACACCACTTCACGGTCTGGGTGTTGGCGGGCAAGGGTGAGCGCGTCCAATGGCGAATACACCATACGCACATCGCAGCCATCCGCTTTGGCTTGCAACAGGCTTTTGCGCGTCCCGGGAACACGCATCGCATCGCCAAAGGTGGTGAAAATTACGCCGGGTTGTTCCGCAATCGCCACGCAATCATCCACCCGCGCCATTGGCAATACGCACACCGGGCAGCCGGGGCCGTGCACCATTTCAATGTCAGCGGGCAACATCGACTCAATGCCGTACTTGAACAGGGTGTGGGTGTGTCCGCCGCAGAATTCCATGATTTGCAACGGCATCTCGCGTTCGCCACGGGCAATGGCTGCGAGGCGGTTGATTTCCGCTACCAAGGTTTTGGCTTTGCTGGGGTCACGGAATTCATCGACGTATTTCATGCGCTTTGACCTGGTAACTCGTCCTGTTGCATGTCGCTCAATTCTGCTAACAATGCCAAGGTGCGTGCGGCTTCGTCCTCGTCCAAGCGGCTCATGGCGAAACCGACATGCACCAACACCCAGTCGCCGACGCAACTTTCCGCCGGATGTTCGTCATCCACAATGCAGGCAATGCTCACCGAACGCTGCACCCCGCCAATCTCCACGATGGCGAGGTAACATTCCGCGTCCAGCAAACCAACAATACGACCGGGGATACCAAGGCACATGCTGCACCCTCCTTAAAGGCATTAACTGGCGAGCAACAACCACGCGCCCACGGCACTCATGCCCGCCCCGAATAAGCGCAGCACCCACAGTTGCGCACTACGCACGCTCAACGAGCCAATACCCACACCCGCTAAATGCAGCAAGCCGGTACTCAGCAAGAAACCCAGCAAATACATCGCTATCGCACCACCTGCGGGGGCTTCCACCCCATGCGCGTTACCGTGGAACAAAGCAAATGCGGCAATCAAACCTAAAGCAGGCATTGCCCCCAAGCGCGAGAAACCAATGACCAACAGACCCATGACCACCACCGACAAGGCAATGCCCGGTTCAAGCAGCGGTAACGTTACACCGCCAATACCAAGGGTTGCGCCGATTAGCATTGCTGCCATAAACGCCGCAGCACCCGCCCACCACTGGCGCGGCATTGCCGTCGCTGACCACATACCCACCGCCAGCATTGCCAGCAAATGATCCAAACCGCCAAGTGGGTGCGCCATACCACTGGCGAAACCGTGTACATCATGCCCGGTGTGTGCCAGTGCGGAAGTACTGGCGAGCATCAGGCTTACTGTCATCCAAGTGCGTTTCATGGTTGTTCTCCTATTACGGATAAAAGTTAGCTAAAACTCAGGTCAACCGTCAGCGGGTCAGGCATCGCCTCAAATGCCCCTTGCACATCATCAGCCGTCACACCCTCTGGCAAACCCAATTTGAGATGCGCGTAAAACATCAGTTCACTCGACATCGGGGCAGCACGCTGTTCGCTTTCCAACTCTTCGATATTCACATTGAGTGCAGCAAGCAGGCGGGTAATGTCATGGATAATACCGGGGCGGTCATGGCCTAACAGTTCCAGCGACAACGGTGTGATAGCGCGAGTGGTCGGGGTTTCACAATGCTGGAGCAGGATTTGCAGACCGTCCTGTTGTAATGCTTGCAGCGTTTGGGTCAGTGCGGCGAGTTGCTCTTGCGGTAGGGTCACGTGGGCAAGCCCGGCGAATTGCCCCGCCAGATGCACCATCCGGCTTTCCTGCCAGTTACCCTGATGGGCGGCGACAGCTTCGGCAATGGATTTGACCAGACCAGCACGGTCAGAGCCAAGGACAGTGAGGACAAGCGATGATTGCATGATAGCTCCTGTTGCGGTTGTTATGGTGAGATTGTAGCAGTTTTGCGTAGCGCAAAACGTGGTATAGGTCATGGTTGTTGATGTTGGGTAGGGACGAACAGTGTTGCGTCGCTGAGATAGATCAGCCTCTAGAGAAGCATAATCGGGGTTTGTGCTTGTAATTGTCTCAGAAATAAGTAATCTCATCCGTACAACGAATCCTCCACAAAGAAACCGGATGCGCCGACCCAAAGTTTTCATCAGCCACAGTACCTCACCAGCAAATAAGCCTTTTCTGGATCAAGTCTATGCCGCATTAAAACAACATGATGGGGGAAACAGCTTTGACGTGTTTCTTGACCGTAAGGAAATCACTACGGGTGAAGAGTGGCATCAGAAAATCCTCAAAAACCTTTGCACCTGTGATGCCGTTGTAATCCTGCTCTCGAAAAAAGCACTGGCTTCGCACTGGGTAAAGCAAGAAGCCGCATTTTCTGCGATGCGCAGGTACGGCGACCTTGCGTTAAAGCTGGTGGTGGTGACATTGGACAAAGTTACTGCCCAACAAATTCAGGCTTGTCCTTATCTGGGCGGCGTTGCCCGGTTACACGATATTCAGTTCCAGCCCAAACACAAAACGCCGGAAGAAATCATTGAGGAGCTAGCTGATTTAACCATCAGACCCTATTCCCCATTGGGTGATTTGCTGCTCAAAATGAGCGAAACGCTGGAGTACATCAAGCCCGCCACACTGGAGCGTGCTATCAGGCTTCTGGACTGCAATTGTGTTGCCACACTCAACTGGAATACTCATCTTGCCCACACATTGGCACTTTCGGTTGCCAGTGAACAGTACAAGGCACTAGAAAACCTGTCAGCTTTGATGAAAGGCATTGGTCAGTCGTAGGGCAAGAGAAAGCCCGTACTCTGCTGCATATGGTCAGGCATTTGTGGGTGAGTTCTGATGCTGCCGCTCATCTTTCTAATGCACATACCCAGCGGATACCGATTACCGTCAACGGTTTTAACCCAGAAGATTTTACTGCGGGGAGTTTTGCAGATAGAGCTTGGGGCAAAGGCAATCACTGGCTTGTACCTGTTGGTCATTGCCGTGATATGGGGGCGATTGAAGAGGCAATGCGGCAAAGTGTCGGCCTGCGAACCATGCCCCTGCGCTACAAAGATAAACTGCTGAAAACTATTTCTGAACCCATTTTACTGGTTTTTCCTGCGCCTGATGAGGTTGCACCCGACATTGATCTTTTGCCTGACGAAAATTTGCTGAAAGACATCATGGGGAAATACCCGACGACAGTCATTTTTATTCCAGTTGGAGAAACTTCTCCCGATTGCAGACCAGATTTGCAACCCATTGAACCCGCCTTGGATGTGGCAATGGAAGATGAGCAGTACTTGAACTACTGTAAAGTGAAGCAATACATCGAGAGCATGTAACGGACTAAAGCCATGAACAACATACTGAAAGATTTTAAATTCCCTGAAACCAATGTCTGGCTAGGCAACCCGGAGACTGGGACGCCGCCGTATGTGCTATCCGAGGAGATCAAAATCGCCCTAAAAGTTGCTTTGGTGACAAACCGCCCTTTATTGGTTTCCGGCCTACCGGGTAGCGGTAAGACTACATTGGCAAAGGTGGTTGCTGAATCCCAAGGTTGGAGTTACCTGAAACATACATTGACCTCTCGTAGCCGTTTGGAAGATTTGACGGGTGAAGTAGATCAGTTGCAACGCCTGCATGATGCCCATACTGCCATATCAAACGAAAACGCACTGATGCCTGATTGGGCATATCTGAAACCGGGGTTATTTTGGTGGGGATTTGATCCCATTTCTGCACAACTCAAGGGGCGTGAACCAGAAGAATTTGAGGAACAAGTAGAGAATGGCATCAAACAAACGACTCCTCCGAAAACACTGCAAAATAACGCCGCTGGTATCGTTATTCTGTTGGATGAAATCGACAAAGCAGAACCTGATTTGCCTAATGATTTATTGGAACCATTGGATCGACGTATTTTCCAGTTACCGGATGGCACAGAAATCAAGGCCACTGATGACTTGCACATGTTAGTAGTGATTACGACCAATGGCGAACGTGATTTGCCACCTGCATTCCTTCGTCGTTGTATCCATCTGGAATTGCAAAGCCCGGATTCGGAAGCCTTGCAGCAGATTGCAGATTTTCATTTCAAGACAGAGGAATGCACATATAAACAAGCCCTTTTTGCAGCTGTCGCTGAGAAATTCAGTGATTTGGTAAAAGTAGCCAAAGGCACAAGTCGCCGTCCACCAGGCACGAGTGAATATCTGGATGCCGTGCGTGCCTGTCTGGAACTTGGTATTACTCCTGAAAACGAAATCTGGCAGCAGGTTGAGCAAGCCACCTTGAAGAAACAACCCAAGCAGGCAGAGGATGCATAATGACAACCCGGCGGGCTGAAATCGGTTTGGCGGATTGGGTGCGGGTTTTGGCAGAACTGCCTGCGATCACGGATTCAGAGCGTGCGTTGGTTGCACGCTGTTTAGGCTTACAAACGGACAAAGTGGAAAACACATATAATGACCAACCGACACGGGGCGCGTGGCAGCGTAATGCACGTAAGCCAGAAGTTCGTACAGACACACCTACCGATAAACCAACTTCTGCACCCGCTACAGAATCACGGCCTGAATTGCCGGATGAAATATTACCCATTCGTATAGAAAAGCTACCGAATACCTTAGAAGCGGGACTTGCGCCTCCTTTGCCAGCAGAAATTGCCAACCAAGAGCCACTGGAGCTTGGCGCATCCAATCACCCACCTGTGCCGCGCCTTTCCTTGTTTCCGCAGCGCACGGTGCGGGGTTTGTTGGCAGCAAGTGTTGCCCAACCTTCAGGCGGGTATGATTTGGACATGCCACGGCTGATTCGGGCTTCTGTACAATGCCAACCCTTACGAAGTTTACCGTTACTGCCACGTTTCAGTACCCAACAGGGTTGCCAATTGTTACTGGATTTCAGCGAAGCATTAGTGCCGTGGTGGGACGACATGCGCGATCTGATCCAGCAATTTCATGCTGTGTTAGGGGAAACCGCTTGCCCAGTGTATGAGTTCACCGACAATCCACGCCACGCAGTCCGTTGGACAGAAACAGGTGAACAACCTTGGCAAGCAATTGCTGGGAAGCCCGTGGTGATTGCCTCTGATTTGGGACAAGTTCGCACCATCCGCCATGAAGTGCGCCCCGGTTTATCCGTCTGGCGTGATTTTGCCTTGCACTGCCGCCGCTGGCAGATTCCCGTGATTGTGTTGACACCATTGGGGCATAAGCGTTGCCCCAAAGAATTGGCACATCTTATGTCCATTATCGACTGGAATTCACAAACCCGCGCTTCTGATGTCAAACGCCTGATCAACCATAAGCAAGGCATACGGCTATGAGTTGGTTGCAACCTACCCTCGAAGATGAGCAAGACATTCAGCAATTACGGGAAGTGCAACCTGAACTTTATGCGTATGCACAAGTACTGGCCTTGGCTTTGCGGATAGATTCACGGTTGTTGCGTAACCTCCGCCTGTACTTTCTCCCCAAAAGCAACGTGGAATTGGAAACCGAACTCTGGTTTTCATCGTTAATCCATACCCGGAATGTACAGGCAGCAACGATGTACTCTGGTATCGCCCGTGCTTTGTGTGATGCTTTGAAAAATGAGAATTTGGATCGCTTTGCATCAGCCAAAACCGAGATTGGCAAACTGACACATCACTGGCCTGAAACCGATCGAATTGAACAGGAAATGCGTTGGGCTGTGCTAGAAGGTAATGAGCAGACTTTAAAAAATAACGTGCAACGTATTTTGAAGGCTGTAACACTGGCAGAGGGGGATATTGAAAAACGTGAGTTGGCACGTTGGGTGAAAGGCGCATTACCCGTGTTGGCAGACATAGAGAAAGTTGATAGAGAGCAACAATGGTTATTGCAGTACGTAATTGCAGCATTGGGGGCATCTGTCACATGGCAGACAAAAGATGCTGAGTTGCAACCAATGCCTGAAGTCTTAATAAAGGCTTTACCCAAAGGAAAGTCACAGAAAGTAGGATTACGAATGCGTCCAGGAGTGTTGGAAGTGTTAAATCCGAATGAGAATTTAAAAGTAATTGAGCTTTCCATGCCATTACCAACTACTGTAATGCTTGAATTTAATGCTAAACCCTCTAATTTGGAGAGCGGGGGGGGATTAGCAAAACTGATTATGGACAAGTTTCAAAAATAAGGCAATGGGAATTATTCTGGCCAGGACGAGTAATTTATATCCCCAAACACATATCAAGCTTAAATCTACAAACATTGCAAGGTGATAAATTTAATATTATGATCAAAAAAGAAATTACCAACAACTCTAACATCAATGTACTTGTATCGTATTCATGGAGTGTTGAACGCGATATAGGTATCGTTGATGAACTCGAAAAACACTGCCAGTCACGCAATATTCATCTGTTGCGTGATAACAATCAAATCAAACACGGTGAATTGATCCAACAGTTTATGGATAAGTTAACAGGAGGTGAACATGTCATTACCGTATTCAGCAAATCTTATTTCCAAGCACATTGGTGCATGTATGAATTGCTAAAGATATGGCAAAGAGGCGACTTCCATAATCGTATCCATCCCATCATCGTCGATGACTGTGATTTACAGGATGTCGCTTACCGGATTTCTGTCGTTGATCATTGGGTTGTCGAGCATGAGAAAATCAGGGAGCTTCTGAAAGGTCGCGATCTCGCTCTGTTTGTTGAAGAGTTCAAGAAAGCCAACATGCTCCGCGACATCAGCCAGAATGCGAATCAACTGATGAATTTCGCGGCGGGCAGACTCACCACGCCGTTGGAACAACTCAAAGCAAGCAATTATGCTCAGTTACTTGATCCAATCAATTCTCTACACAAAACATCTTCCTCTTATACCTCCCATGCCCAATCCGATCAAAATTTTATGCTTGAAGTCAAGGCGAGAATGCAAGAGGAACTAGATAAATCCAATCTCTTGCGAGAAGCAATTGTCAGACAATTCAGAGTCGATAGCAGCATAGATATCAAAACACTTGTCAACATCCTAGTCGACCGTTGTGAAAACAGTTTGGACGAACTACTACGGGATGATATGCATATTGCTATTGATGAAAAATTACATGAGTTGTCATTTCGATTCGATATTGAATCTTCTTGGATAGTAAAGGAGTTCCAGCAACTAATCAGTAGTGCTGATATGCTATTTTCTTGTTTAGTCCTATATGCAGTGCGTGAACAGTGGATGGTAGATTACTTTCAGCGATACAATTTAACAGTTTCAAGTTTATATCAAATGCCATTTAACTCGGAGAGTATAGTGGAAATTATTACTTCGCGTTATTTGCAAAGAATACCGCGTTTTAAATTCAATAATACAAAAACCGAAATCACAGGTGAAGATGCTGTTACTGCATGGGTGACGTATTTTGATATTGTAACTGATATTCTACAAAAAGTTTGGATTCAGGTATTTCCGACAGATCGCCCGGAAAAACTGAATGAAAGGCGTTTAGGGGCACAAATAAAAGCTCGTCATAAACGTAAAAGTATAAAGAAAAACAACTATTATGTGGTTATCCCAGATGACCCTACTCATCCTCTGATAGATACGGGAATACGTGAAGAACTGATGCGGCGTCTTCCAGAGTTGCCACTAATTTTCCTGAAATCTTCTAACCAAGAAAATGCTTTGGTGATCCCAGAATCTGAGGAGTTGGCATCACTAATCTTCGACTTTTACCTGATGTTAGATAAATACACTCCTTATTCTTCCCCCGATCTAAAAACTTAAAGTACGATATATTTACCTCAAGACATTCAACTAGCAACCAAACAGTGACAGCCCAAGTCAGAACCACACCAAAACTACTGCACTGAGTGCGGGAATGCGCTCGTTTAAGCGCGTTCGACTTAGCGAAAAAGTTGCCGGTCAAACCTAAAAAAACGATGCAGTGATTGCCTCAATCCCACTCCCCAACATCGCGCAGTACAGCCTCCACCAAATTCTCAGCCATATAAATATTATTCGCTCGCAGATATTCAACGTGAGGTCTTATCACGGCAATCAATCCCTGCTTTTTTGCCTTGCGCAAGATGCCCAAAGTCCCTATACGCGGAATATGGAAACGTTCCGCTACCCGTCGAGCCTGGGAATCATCCAGCAGTACAATGCTATCGGCGATAGTTTGTGCCAGCGCAATAGCTTCCGCTTCACCCGGATCAACTAAGATGGATAGCGGCTGGAGTACTTGCGGTTCCGGTTTACGAATTTCCAGCCAAGATAATTGAGCAACAGCCTGCGCACCCGGCATCCCCAAACCTTTCACCGTCACCTCATGCCATACAGCGGGTGGAACTAAAACCCGCTGATACAACTGCCTCAATAAGTCCAGTTGCCCAATAATGGCTAATGAAATTAACGGGCCGCTGTCCGCAACGATAGCTGGTCTAATCATCCCGCAACTCGTCTGCGATCTGGTCATTCTGCAAATTAACCACGGAGACACCCAGCCGTCCCAGTTCAAACATGAATTTCAGCTTTGCCATCCCGCAGAATTCCGCTGCCTTGCCCAGTGACAAGCGGTGCAGTTCAAACAACTTGAGAGCCAGTAAAAAGCGTAATTCTTCCTCTAACTCGCGTGGAGCCTTGCCGGATGTGACTAATAGGTCATCAGCGTAAGGTATTGATAAACATTGCATGGTGCTATTCCTAATACAACTGTGCTAGTAGGTGCAGCGTACACCAAAAACTACCGATTTGGCATAAAGATAGCGTGCGTATGAAGTATCTCCGATCATAAAAAACGGCGATACAATCGCTTGCACCGCCGTCGTATCAGTCCGTTATCTACGGAAAGCTTACTTGTTGACCATTGCTTCGCATTCTGCGATCAGGTCGTCCAACACTTGTACCGCTGATTTTGCTTCTGCTTTGATTTCTTTCAGGAAATCGAGTTCGCTTTTGCTAACGTCGCCGTCTTTCAATACGAGTTCGCGCAGCAGGTCGACTTCTTTAGTACTTACGTGACCATCGCCCAGTGCAAAACCTTTTGCTACTTTACGCCATTCAGCCATTGGATACGCTCCTTTTTACATTCATTTAATTAGTGATAATGTGCGACTTATTAAAATAAAATAATGTCGACGAGCTGATTATCCGGCAACTGGCGCAGTTAAACAATATTTACAGTTTTTCCTGCCAATTGATGTTGTAGCCAGCCAACCCATGCAGCCATGCCTTCTCCGCTGGTGGCGGATAAGTGCAGGATTTGGATATTGGGGTTAACCCGGCGGGCATAGTCTTCACACTTTGCTACATCAAATTGTAGGTAAGGCAGTAAGTCGGTTTTATTTAATATCATTAAATCGGCGGCATGAAACATATCGGGGTATTTGATGGGTTTGTCTTCACCTTCCGTGACAGAGAGAATCACGACTTTATGCGCTTCGCCCAAATCAAAGGCGGCGGGACACACCAAATTGCCTACATTTTCGATGAATAAAATACCGCCAGCGGCTATGGGTAACGTTTCCAGCGCGTGACCGACCATGTGTGCGTCCAGATGGCAACCTTTGCCGGTGTTGATTTGCACCGCAGGCACGCCGGTAGCGCGAATGCGTTCCGCATCATTGCTGGTTTGTTGGTCGCCTTCAATCACCGCTAAGGGCATTTGCCCCTGTAATTGGCTGAGAGTGGCGGTCAGTAAGGTGGTTTTGCCTGAGCCGGGGCTGGATACGAGATTCAACGCCAGAATGCCACGCTCCGCCAACCAGCGGCGATTATCGGCGGCGTATTGGTTGTTTTTACCGAGAATGTCTTGTTCGATTTGCACCATGCGGGCTTGGGTCATGCCGGGTGCGTGGGCATGGGAGTGTCGCGGCTGCTGTGCCTGCAACCCACGAATCAGGGCGTGAGGTGGGTATTTACCATCAATGGTGAGTTCGCCTTCGCCGCAACCACATACGCTACACATTATGCTACCTCCAGTTCTTTGATGCGCATTTCCTCGCCGCGAATAACTTGTAGCTGGCAACTGCCGCAATGGGGGCAGGTATCGTAACGCTGTTGGATTTTGACCGTTTGCGCACAATCTAAACACCATGCTTCGGCGGGAACTTCAATAACTTGCAGTGTAGCCCCATCGGCCAAGGTATTTCGCACGATTACGTCAAAACAAAAGCGCATTGCTTCAATTTCTACGCCGGACATCGCGCCGATTTCCAGCCATACCGTTTTGACTTGGTGAAATTGTTGGCGTTTGGCTTCGGTTTCTAAGACCTGCAACACGCTTTCGCACAAGGACATTTCATGCATGGCGGGTGAAACCGTATTTACTCAAGTACTTCGACCTTGACCTTGGCAGTGCCCGCGCCCAGCATCCCAATTTGGCGGGCAGCAGCTTTGGATAAGTCAATCACACGCCCGTATTTGTGGAAGCCGCCCCGGTCGTTGACTTTGACTTCCACCGATTGATTATTGCGTAAGTTGGTGACACGTATTTTACATCCAAAAGGCAAACTGCCATGAGCGCAGGTGAGTTTGTCCTGATCGAAGCGTTCGCCGCTGGCAGTGCGCCCGCCATCAAATTTGTCGCTGTAATACGAGGCAGTACCTGTGTGTAAATAGCGGGCTTCACGCTCTTCGTTGGTTTCGGTTTCCGGTGCAGCTTGGGTTTGATAATCGTCGGGAATGGCTTCGTCGAAAGAAGAGCCACCGGGCATTTGGTAATACGCTTGCTGCGATACGTTGGTGGGTGGTTGCCATAGTGAATCGTCGTCGCGCTTAACGGCGTGCTGGCGGCTGCTGCGTTTGAGCGGTTTTGCTTTGAGGGTTTTTTTGCTGGCAATAACGCTGGCTTTGCTCGATTTGGTTTTAGCGGTCTTTTTGACGGCGGTATTTTTGGTCGCCGCTGCGGTTTTAGTCGCTTTCACCTTGGTTTTGGTGGTGAGTTTAGCCGGTTTAGCGGTTTTGACGGACGCTTTCGCAGTGGGTTTGGTGGTTTTTTTCACCTTAACCACCACGGCTTTCGCCGTTTTTTTATCTTTTGCCGCCGCATCGTGTGGCAGTAGCAAGGTCGTGACTGATAAGCCCAGTAATATACCCATGCTCCAACGGTGCATCGGGTTTGTGAAAATAGCAACGGAAGAAGCCATATCCCCATATCTCCGCAGTAATAACAGATTGATTTTGGTAAGCATACCACGCTCACCCGACTTGTCCATTAATGGCAAAATGATGCTCAATGGTTGTCGCTTCAATCAGTTGACTTACATCATGCAGGAGTGCAAGTCTAGGGCGTAGAGTAAGCTTATTATTTGCGTTTGATAGGGAGTATTGAAATGAATAAAAAAATTGCCTTAGTCAGCTTGTTAGTGTGTGCCGCTGTATCTTCGGTGCAGGCCGAAGAGCGTTCCATGCTGGTGTTGGATGCATCGGGCAGTATGTGGGGACAGGTGGATGGTAAACCCAAAATTGATATTGCCCGCGATGCCCTGAAAACCTTGGTGGCGGCATGGCCTGAAGGTCGTTCGGTTGGTTTGGTGGCTTACGGGCATCGCCATAAAGACGATTGCGCCGATATTGAAACCTTATTACCCGCAGGCGCGGTGGATGCGGCAAAAATGGGGGCGATTGTCGATGGGTTAACCCCCAAAGGTAAAACCCCGCTTTCTGCCGCCGTCAAACACGCTGCTGAAGCCCTTAAATACACCGAAGAAAAAGCTACCGTGGTCTTGATCAGCGACGGGGTGGAAACCTGTAATCTTGACCCTTGCGCTTTGGGGACGGAACTGGAAAAACTCGGTGTGGATTTCACCGCGCACGTCATCGGTTTTGATGTGAACAAGGTGGAAGATCAAAAAGGTTTGCGCTGTCTGGCGGAAAACACGGGCGGGAAATTCATTTCCGCCGCCAATGCAGGTGAACTCAAAACCGCGTTGGAACAAACCGCTAAAGCTCCCGAACCAGAGCCTGCGCCACCTCCAGAAACTAAGCCTGAACCACCTGTTTTGCCTAAGGCTACGCTGACCATTACCCCGGCTGAAGTCATCAAGGGCGCGGAAATTACCATTAACGTGGAAAGTGCGGAAGACATTACCGGCGGTGGTCACGCCCACCTTGAGCTGTTCAAAGTCGGCAAAAATGTTGCTGCGGAACATCAATACGTTTACGAGGATAAAAAAGCGGGAGGGTATAAACCTGCCACCCTGCGAGTGCCGAACGTTGCGGGTGATTTCACCGTCAAATTGCTGACACGCGACAAAAAACACGTATTGGCGGAAGCCCCGCTCAAGGTCATTGAGGCTGAGGTCAAATTGCTTGCCCCCGCCCAAGCCGCACCGGGCAGCAAGGTTGAGGTGAAGCTGGATGCGC
Source organism: Thiothrix unzii (assembly GCF_017901175.1). Lineage (NCBI taxonomy): Bacteria > Pseudomonadati > Pseudomonadota > Gammaproteobacteria > Thiotrichales > Thiotrichaceae > Thiothrix > Thiothrix unzii. Next base: position 3,076,310 of record NZ_CP072793.1, on the reverse strand, counting down.
CGTTAGGATTGAAGGGCGAAGTGCGCCTTTACCCACAAAATGGCACGAAACAGGTTGGCATTGAATACGTGCGTGAAGATGCCATTGAAAACTATAAGTCCATGAAATTCACGCTGCCAGAAGTGGCGGGCGCATACGTCTTCAAATTTGAGGCAAAGCCCGACAGGAAAGTGATGGCTGAACTGCCCATCCAAGTTGGTGGTGCACAGCCATGAACATGACAAAACTTACCTTGGCTTGCGCCCTTGCCTTACTGTCTGCGTCAGCGGGCGCGGTTGACCTGAAAGCCTTTCAGGAACAGGTTCGTGCCGTTGTGCCAACCGACCCTTTCAAGACTGCTCCAGTCTGTATGCTGGGTGACGCGGAAGAGGCAGGAGCTACTTGCTCTTTCTTCAACAATACCGGAATGCTGGGTGCTACAGTGCACCTGAACATTGGGGTCGGTAAGGAAAGCCCGGAAGATGCCACCGAGGGTGATGGTAATCCTGCTAACACGGATAGCACCCCCATCGAGGTTGAAGGCTGGAAAGGTTTACTGGCAAGCAAGCGTGAACCGGAAGACGGTTTCGTTGGCAAGATGCTGATGTTGACCCACCCCCAAGGTCAGTACCAACTGAGCCTTGCCGCTGGCTGGCAACCCGGCAGTAAAGATGCCCTCAGCGATGACAGCCTCAAAGTCATGGCAGGCAAACTGGCGAAGGTGTACACCGATCAGCCCGGTTTGCTGGAAGGAGGAATCTGACGCGTTACGTAACATTTATGATCCAGATCAACGCGGAGCGAAGCAGGGTGCAAATTTGCAGGCTTACGCATGTGCAATTGACCTAAAAAAGTTGTCCAACCTCAGGTGAACCAACAAAAAGGAGATATTTGTGATGAAACACCTTAAATTAAAAATGAGCGCGTTGGCGGTGCTGGCTCTCGCGGGTTGCGTGGAAAACCCGGTGATTAGCGATGCACGAGCCGATTACCGCGACATGTCCCGCCCGGAACTAGCAGTGGATATGCGGGTGGAAGGCGACAATACCGGTGCGGCGCGGGAATTTCCCGTGAATGGCAACGCCAAACATTACCGCGCTTACGTGCAGGCAACCCCGAATGAGCGTTACCGTTTGCGCGTTACCAATAACAGCGGCGAGCGTATCGGCGTGGTGATTGCGGTGGATGGGCGTAATATTATCAGTGGTAAGCAGTCCAACCTGCGCAATGATGAACGTATGTACATTCTTGAGCCGTATGCCAGCGGCACGTATGAAGGCTGGCGCAGCGGGCAAAATCAAACCAACCGTTTCTTTTTCACTCAAGCTTCCAATGCTTACGCAACCGCATGGGGTGACACCAGTGCGATGGGCGTAATTGCAATGGCGGCATACCCTGAAAAACCGCGCCTCCCACCGCCGCCGGTTATGCACGGCAACCGTATGGAAGCTGCGCCCGCCGCCGCGCCGATGATGCGTCCGGCTCCCGGCACAGGTTACGGTGAATCTACTTGGTCGCCCAGCCATTCCGTGGATTTCGAGCCGGTTGGCAACCCGATGGAAAAGCTATTCCTGAAATACGAATGGCGTGAAACCTTGTGCGAAAAGCGCGTGTTGCCGGAATGCCGTGCAGTGCAGCCACGTCCCGGTAATAATCGTTTCTGGCCTGAAAACGGTGGTTACGCGCCACCGCCACCACGCCATTAAATTTAGGTTGCGGCGTGTTGCAAGATACACGCCGCACTTATCTATATTTCCGTCAAATACTCGCCCATCTTCGGCGCGAACGGATCCATTACCACGATTTCACCGTCTTTGGTGCGGCGCATTAGGTTGTCACCGTGTAAATCCCACGACAGGTAAGCCTCATGTTCGCGGTAATAACGGCACAGTTTACGAATATCTTCGGCAAGCGTTTCCCCGTAACTGGTGGCGACCCATTCCAGTACCTCGGCACGGGTCTTATCGTCTTTCCAGTCCATGCCGTAAACGTGTTCGGTGAAAAAAGCTGCGTCCGCTTCGTCCAAATGTTCCAAGCGTTCCATCACGTAAATCATGCGGTAATCCGGCTCCGCATAGCTGAATAACTGCACCACGCTAGGGTCAAGGTTGATGTCATTTTCATCGAGAATCCCGACCCGTCGAATGAACGGTACGCGCACTAAATCGTATTGCTGAATCGCATCATAAAAATATTCCAAACCCAGCGCGTATTTTTCCAGAATCACGTAGTTTGCCCACGCGCTGGTTTCGGTATTAGCGAGGAATACCTTTTTGCATTGAGCGCATCTGACGCTGAGTTTTTTGCCATGATCAAAGCACTTGAGTTCGTAGACATTGGTGAGAAAGGTGTTTTCACATTGCGGGCAATTCATGCGTTTGAATTTACCCTTGATGAAACATTCCAGAATGTCTTTGCTAGAGTCAATGTCCATAATCAATAGTCTATGCCGTTGTTTAGGAGGAAAGAGGTTCCGCACTGGCTGATGCCGGGGAAGTAATCGTCTATCCATAACCCAACGCTAATGCCTTCGTGGAGCATGAAGGCGCGTTTGCGTTTACCGTCAGTGGTGTAGACGCGAATCCCGGAGTCGTGCAGTTTCTCATGGATTTCGGTGAGGTTATCGCCTAAATCATCGCGTAAGGTGCATACGACCGGCTCCCAGCCGTGTTTACGGTAGGTGTCGATCAGGTCAATGTAGAAATCAACATCAGCGGTAATGGTATTGTCAAAGTCCAGTGCGATAACGCGCGATGTCAATGAATCCGCCAATACGTAAGCATCAATCAAAAATTCATTGAATTCGTGAATGACCCGATGTTCGCCATTCATACGGATGGCAGATTGCAATACCGTAAAAGCCGGGTGGGTATTGGGGCGATGATAAAAAACAAGTCCACTCATTAACCAAGGTTCTCTCTAGCGTTGCTGCGTTACATTATTTTCAATTGTCCAGCATAGGGGTTAATAACCACGTATACCATGAGATAAAGCAAGTTTTTGGCGGTGAAAAAGTCCAGACGAGAAAAAGGCTCCCGAAGGAGCCTTTTTACAAACCGATGTGGAGATCGATTTAGTGAGTTGCTGCACCCGCACCGCGTGGGATACGAACATCTTCAACCAAGTGTTGAATGTGCTCTGGAGGTGGCGCAGTGAACTTAGATACGATGAATGCTACTGCGAAGTTCGCAATTGCACCAACCGTACCAAACGCTTCAGGAGAAATCCCCAGGAACCAGTTAGCTGCAACGTTAGGAGCCATTTCTGTGCCCTTAACGAAGAACCAGCCTTTGAACCAGAAGATGTAAACCAGTGTCAAGCCGATACCAGCCAACATCCCAGAGATAGCACCTGCGGTGTTCATACGCTTGGAGAAGATACCCATCATCAACACAGGGAAGATGGAGGATGCCGCCAAACCAAACGCCAAGGCCACGACCTCTGCGGCGAAGCCTGGTGGGTTCATCCCCATGTAGCCTGCTAAAACGATTGCAATGGTAATCGCAACACGCGAAGCCATCAATTCGCTCTTTTCAGAGATGTTAGGCATGAAGATACCTTTCATCAAGTCATGAGAAACGGAAGATGCGATTGCCAGCAACAAACCAGCCGCTGTAGACAGTGCCGCTGCGATACCGCCCGCTGCAACCAAGGCGATAACCCAGTTAGGCAGGTTAGCGATTTCAGGGTTAGCTAATACCATGATGTCGTTGTCGACCTTGGTGATTTCGTTACCCTTCCAGCCGTAACCAGCAAACTTAGTGCCGTCGTGCTTGGTGGTCGCTTCAGCCAATGCTGCCGTTGCTTTATCAACAGCCGCTTGTGCTTTCGCAGTGTCGCCGCCTTTCTCTGTGGCTTCTTTCAAGCCTTTTTCAGCAGCACCCATGTCAGCTTGCGCTTTGCTCAGTGGGCCGTCGCTGTAGTATTGAATTTTGCCATCGCCGTTCTTGTCTTTGAATGAGATCAAACCGGTTTTTTCCCAGTTAGCCATCCAAGCTGGACGTGCATCCATTGCCAAGTTGCCATCAGCCGCACCGACTGCACCAGTTTGAACGGTATTCATCAGGTTCAAGCGAGCCATTGCGCCTACTGCCGGAGCAGTGGTGTACAACAATGCGATGAAGATCAATGCCCAACCAGCAGAAGAACGTGCATCCTTAACGGTTGCTACCGTGAAGAAACGGATAATAACGTGTGGCAGACCCGCAGTACCAATCATCAGCGTCATGGTTAACATGAAGACGTTGATGGTGCTGTCATTTTGGGTGGTATACGCCTTGAAGCCAAGTTCAGTGATAACCTGATCCAGTTTATCCAGCATGTAAATGCCGCTGCCGTCAGCCATTGTAGAACCTAAGCCCAATTGTGGGATTGGGTTACCAGTCAGGTTGAAAGAGATGAACATCGCAGGAATGGTGTAAGCCAAAATCAAAACAACGTATTGTGCGATCTGGGTATACGTGATGCCTTTCATACCGCCGAACGCAGCATAGAAGAATACGATAACCATGCCGACAATCAGACCCATTTCCATGCTAACGCCTAAGAAACGAGAGAAGGTAACGCCAACGCCTTTCATCTGACCGATTACATAGGTCAAGGAGATAACGATTAAGCAGACAACAGCAACGATACGGGCAGTCTTTGAGTAATAACGATCACCAACGAACTCAGGTACGGTAAATTTACCGAACTTGCGCAGGTAAGGTGCTAACAGCATTGCCATCAGTACGTAACCACCGGTCCAACCCATCAGGTAAGCAGAAGCGTCATAGCCTTTGAATGCAATGATACCTGCCATAGAGATGAAGGATGCTGCTGACATCCAGTCAGCCGCTGTTGCCATACCGTTAGCAACCGGGCCGATACTGCCGCCTGCAACGTAGAATTCACTGGTAGAACCAGCACGCGCCCACCATGCAATACCGAAGTACAGCATAAAGCTGGCACCAACAATTAGATAAGTCCAGATTTGAAGTTCAGTCATGTGATTTCCCCTTACTCGTGAACGTCAAATTGACGGTCGATTTGCCCCATGCGCCATGCATAGAAGAAAATCAGGCCAACGAAAATATAAATAGAACCTTGCTGGGCGAACCAGAAGCCAAGTTTGTAGCCGCCAAGTTTGATAGCATTCAGTGGTTCAACCAATAAAATGCCGAAACCGAACGATACAACGAACCAAATAACCAAGCACAATGTAAGCAAGCGAAGATTCGCTGCCCAATAGGCTTTTGCATCTTGAGATAACATAAATAAAGACTCCTCCGTTTGTTCTGCAAACGAGCCGAGTTTAGCTTGAATGTAAACAAGATGTAAATTAGGGAGACCATAAAAACTGTCGATTGACCAACATTTTGTAGATATTTGTGCAGTGTTTCGGGGTGTATATCAGCAAATACTGCAATAGATTGGTCAGGATTGTCGACAATCCTATTTCCGCACCTTATTGGTGCGTTAATTTTTTACGAAATGCTTAAAAAATATCCTTGAACGGGGTTTTGCCCCGTGGTTATCGGTTTAAGCTTAATGGCATTAATTTTGCATGGATTCGGTGCATGAGACATTTGGAAATGAACACAAAAGAATTATTAGACATCCTCAATTGCGCAGTGCTGGTATTAGACGGCAGCAAGTGCGTTGTCTACATGAATCAGTCCGGTGAAATGCTGTTCGGGCAGAGTCACCAGCGTGCAGTGGGTGAATCGGTGGTGCAATTGCTGCGCGGCGATGATTTTTTCGAGCATTTGGACTTGGCGATGCATCAACGTGACCCGCATTCGCTGCGTGAGTGCGTGGTTGAAGTCGCAGGTGGCGAGCTGATTACCATTGACTGCATTTTGACACCGCTGACATTGGAGCAATGGCCGCAACATTTATTACTGGAATTTCAACGGGTTGACCGTCAGTTGCGGATCGTGCGCGAAGAGCAAATGATTCACCAGCAGCAAGCCATTCGCGAATTGGTGCGCGGCATTGCCCACGAAATCAAAAATCCGCTGGGTGGTTTACGCGGTGCGGCGCAATTACTGGAATCCGAATTGGATAATCCAGAGTTGAAAGAATACACCCAGATTATTATTTCCGAAGCGGATCGGCTGAAAAATCTGGTGAATGGCATGTTAGGCCCGCGCACATTGCCACGTGCGGAAGAGGTCAATATTCACGAAGTGTTGGAACATGTGCGGCATTTGGTGAGTACCGACATGGCGACTGACATTCATTTTGTGCGTGATTACGACCCTAGCATTCCAGAATTTCAGGGTGATCGTGATCAATTAGTGCAGGTAGTGCTGAATATTGTTAGCAATGCGGTGCGTGCCTTGGAAAATGTGGGTGAAGTGCAGTTACGCACCCGTATTTTGCGCCAATTCACGATTCATCAGGTGCGTTATCGTCACGTGTTGAAAATTGAGATTTGTGATAACGGCCCCGGCGTTCCGTCACATTTACGCGATAAACTGTTTTTACCGATGGTAAGCGGTCATGCTGAGGGCAGTGGCCTCGGTCTGGCGATTGCGCAATCGTTGGTGCGTCGTCATAACGGGCTGATTCAATACGAGTCTGCGCCCGGTTGTACGTGCTTTTCTATCCTGATTCCGTTGGAGAATGGACATGCCTCTCGTTGAAAATATATGGATTGCCGATGATGACCGCTCAATCCGCTGGGTGTTGGAACGCGCTTTGCAAAAAGCCGGTATCGGGGTGCGCAGTTTTGAAAGTGCCGATCAGGTCATTGTGGCTTTGCGTACTCAGCAGCCGGACGCGCTCATGACCGACATCCGAATGCCGGGAACCGACGGTTTGCACTTGCTGGAGCGGATGCAGCGCGAATACCCGGAAATTCCGGTAATGATTATGACCGCACATTCTGACTTGGAAAGTGCGGTATCCGCGTACCAAGGTGGTGCATTTGAATATTTGCCCAAGCCGTTTGATGTCAACGAAGCGGTGGATTTGGTGCGGCGTGCCTGCAAAATGCGCCATGAACGTGATGTGAGTAAAGACACCGAAGCGGCAGTTAATCTGTTAAGCGGTGGCGACATGATTGGTCACGCACCCGCGATGCAGGAAGTGTTCCGCGCGATTGGGCGACTCTCCAAATCCAGCATTACCGTGTTGATTACTGGGGAGTCTGGCACGGGTAAGGAATTGGTGGCAAAGGCTTTGCACACCCACAGCCCGCGTGCCAATAAGCCGTTTATCGCGCTTAACACCGCCGCGATTCCGCGTGAGTTACTGGAGTCCGAATTATTTGGGCACGAAAAAGGTGCATTCACCGGTGCGTATGCACAACGGAAGGGACGTTTTGAACAAGCCGACGGCGGCGCGTTATTTTTAGACGAAATCGGCGATATGCCTGCGGAACTGCAAACACGCTTATTGCGGGTGCTGGCGGAAGGCACTTTTTACCGGGTTGGTGGGCATACCCCGGTAAAAGTGGATGTGCGTATCATTGCCGCGACTCACCAAAATTTAGAAGATTTGGTGAACAAAGGGCAATTCCGCGAAGACTTATTTCACCGTTTGAACGTGATTCGGATTCATAACCCGCCGTTGCGTGAGCGGCGCGAAGACATTCCTTTGTTGCTTAATCACTTTTTACACCGTGCGGCGGAAGAGTTGCAGGTCGAATCCAAAACCCTCGCGGCACGCGCTACCGAACATTTACAAACCTTGCCTTGGCCGGGCAATGTGCGCCAGTTGGAAAACACTTGCCGGTGGTTAACCGTGATGGCTTCCGGGCGTGAAATCGTGATGGATGATTTGCCCAGCGATTTACTCGAAACTGATGCCGGTAAAGCGGAAATGCCGGGTAGCTGGGAAAAAGCATTGGCGTTATTCGCCGATAATCGTTTAAACAAAGGTGCGAGCAATTTGCTGAATGACCTTAGCCCCATTTTCGAGCGAATTTTATTGCAAGCAGCCTTGAAGAAAACCGGCGGGCGCAAAATCGAAGCGGCGGAATTGCTGGGGTGGGGGCGCAATACCCTGACACGCAAGTTGAAGGAGCTTGAAATTGAGGGTGAAGTCGAGAAGTAAATCTGGCGGGAATAGCGGTGTGTATTGACCGCTGTTCCATATGGTTGCTACCTCTCGTCTCGCAACACTGCTAGGATTTTTAACGTTTGGCCTATGATGATCCCGGAAGGATTGTTCCCTTTCAGGTAATACCAAAAATTCTCAACCGAGGAATCATTATGCTAAACAGAAACTCATTGGATACGAATTCCACGAGTCGTTATAACAGCGGCAACACCCAAAACACCAATCAAAGCCAGCGCACTACGACCAGTAACACGCAAGCCAACCCTTTTGCGTCAATGCTTAACTCCAGCAGTGCTGCTTCGTTTCCTATGATGAATATGCTCAATATCATTATGCAGTTGATGCAAATGATTCAGCAAATGGCAAACAACAGCGGTAATAACGGCGGCAATTGCGGTGAAAACGGCAACGGCAACGGCAACGGCAACGGCAACGGCAACGGCAACGGAAACGGAAACGGCAACGGTAGTGGTCGTGGCGAAGGTTCTCATGGTCGTGGTCATGGACATGGCAATGATGGTTGCGGTATGAACCGTCCGCCAGTATGCCCACCAGCACCGTGCCCGACACCAACGCCGACACCAACGCCGACACCAACGCCAACGCCAACACCAACACCGACACCGACACCAACGCCGACACCAACGCCGACACCAACGCCGACACCAACGCCGACACCAACGCCGACACCAACGCCGACACCAACGCCGACACCAACGCCGACACCAACGCCGACACCAACGCCGACACCAACGCCGACACCAACGCCGACACCAACGCCGACACCAACGCCGTGCCCGACACCAACGCCAACGCCAACGCCAACGCCAACGCCAACGCCAACGCCAACGCCAACGCCAACGCCAACGCCAACGCCAACGCCAACGCCAACGCCAACGCCAACGCCAACGCCAACGCCAACGCCAACGCCGACGCCAACGCCAACGCCAACGCCGACGCCGTGTCCTACCCCAACGCCACGGCCTACGCCAGCACCAACACCATGTCCTACTCCGGCTCCTGCGCCATTGGGTTGGTGTGATGCGACGCAAAGTTGGAATGACACGCGCACTGATCCGTTGGCTGACCCGCGTGGCCCAAGAAGCTCGCCTGCGCCATCACCAGCACCGCAGCATTACACACCATCGCCTTCCCCTAGTCCGTCACCTGCACCTAGTTCATCCCCTAGCAGCGGTGGTGGTAGTGGCATGGGTTGGTGTGATGCAAGCCAAAGCTGGGTTAGCAAACACGATGATCCATTAGCGCGTTAAGCGTCCTCAACGTCAGCGACTAACCATGTCGCTGACATAAAAAAGGCTTCTCAAGGGAAGCCTTTTTATTGCTTGGCTGAATCAATCAGATAAACACAGAGCCAAAGCCGTGTTCTCGGAACCATTTGGTAATAATAAATTTTTCCCCGCTCTCAACCGGCATCCCGCAATGCAGTGTCTGGCGATTAATGACTCCATCTGCGGCTAGGTTGTTCCAGATAGCTGCGCGTCCTGTTTTGGGATAAATGGTGTGATCAAGGTAAGGAAAATACGTGCCGCCACCTTGTTCCACTTCATTCAGATAAACCGCAAATGTCCAAGTGCGCTGTCCGGCTTTACCTGCAACCTTGGGGTAAATATCTGGATTTAGTGGGAAGTAATCGTGATGCGCTTTCAATTCCTGCCCGACTTGATAAGCCTGCATTTGAATTGGCTCGGAATAAGGCCAGCGAATCCCCAGCGCGTGCGATATTTTTTCATCAATGGCTTTGATAAACGGGTAAGTATGCATTTCCAGATGACAGGTCATGCTGGTACGGAAATACGGGTCACCGTTGGAGTGCGTAGTTTGCGAGGGGGTTAAGCGTTCGCGCCCGTGTTCAATTAATTGTTGGCATTCCGCTTCGGTTAAAAAATTATCAATGGTATAGAGTTGCACCTCATCACTGGGGAAACGCTGTGCAATACCCTGCATTTCAGGGCGTTCCATACGTTGTGATAGAGCTTGGTAATCAATGCTGGCAGGGTACGGCGCATCTTTATACTGAGGCGGATAAGCATTGCCCATCACTGCTTGTAGGGTGGAATTGCTAAAACCGGCAGAGCGCATAATGTCATACAGCTCCAGCGGGTCGCAGGGGCGTGCAAGATTTTCGTCTAACCACACCTGCCATTCTTTATCCAAGGTTGAAATCATGGCAATACCTGCAAACGTTAGTGATTGGTGTGATAAAACATGTCGCCGGAACCTTTTTCACGGAACCACTTGGTAATAATGACTTTTTGGCCTTCTTCCACCGGCATTCCGTGGTGTAAGGTATTTCGGTTGGGTGTGCCATCGGGGTACAGATTATTCCAAATCACCGCTTGCCCTTGTTTCGGGTAGAAAATCTGATCCAAATACAGGAAGTGAGTGCCGCCGCCTTTGGGGGTGTCATTCAGGTAGATCATGAATGTCCAAGTACGCTGCCCCATTTCCCCGGTAAATTCTTGATAAACGTCCATATTGGGCGAAAAATAATCGTGGTGCGCTTTGAATTCTTGCCCGATAGCGTAATGTTGCGCCTGAATCGCTTCCGAATACGCTAAACGCACGCCCAATGCCCGTGAAATTTTGTCGTCAATGTAGCGCACAAACGGGTCTTCGTGATCATTTAAGTGGCAGGTCATGCTGGTGCGAAACGCTTTATCGCCGTTGTCGTGGGAAACTTCTGACGGGCGTAATTTTGCTTGGGTCAGGGCGATAACTTTGGCGCATTCGTCGGGGGTGAGGAAATCATCAATGGTATAGAGCTGGATTAAATCGGTATCAAAACGTTTTGCCCCAATGCGTTCTTGTTGCGTTTCAAGGGTTTGCGCTAACGCCAGGTAATCTACGCTGGGTGCATTATCAGTCTGCGTTTCAATGCCGACCGGAAAAGCATCGCCCATCATGGCTTGGATGGTGCTGATGTCAAAGCCGTTATCACGCATAATTTTATACAGATCGCCAACGTGACAGCCGCGCAATAAATTGTCATCCAGCCACAGTTGCCATTCTTGATCCAGTGCTGACATTACCGCCTCCTCTTTATTAATATTGGTAGAGTTTGTAGGGGTATCTTACTGGATTTGTCGATCCGCTCCGACGTTATCCGCCGAATTGTGGCAAAAAAACGAGGAGCGGTAGCGCGGGAATTACGGCGAAGGCGGTGGTGGTTGTAGTTGGGTCAACGCGGTATTGCCGTGGGTGTAGCCGGTGTCAAACGCACAAAAACTCCCGGAACATTCCTGCATATGCACCAGCTTATCGCTGACGTAGCGGCTTTCAAATCCAGCATAACGCAGGGTCAAGGCATCCAGCATCGCAATATCAATGGTTTCAAATTCCTGCCCATCCAGCACCTCGCGTGTTACAAAGCCGTGCGCTGAATCCCACACATTGAAAAACGTGCGGAAGCGGTCTTGTTTGTAAAAGCTGCTTTCGGTGAAGTTTGCCGCTACATCGCCGGGGATGTGATCTCCAAACGCGACCACGATGGTGCGTTCCGGCAATTTTTTAAGCTGGGCAACGAAGTTTTCATACGCTTTAACCGACAGTTTTAAGCGGTCGTTGTAATCCAGCAAAATCGAGCATTGCTTGGGCGACAGACTCGCATCACAGCGTTGGCTGTCCGGTTTGCTGTTTTTTTCGTGCGGTGAATGCTGCCGCATGGTGGCAACGAATGTGAATAACGGTTGATCATTGGTTTTGATTTGCTTGACTGCTTCATCAAAAAAGATTTCATCCGGGATGCGGTTCCATTGGCGTTTTGCGCATTCTGGTAAGGCTTTGCAGTCGATAAAATCCTGAATCCCCAATTGTTCGTGGAAACGTTGCCCGCCGTAAAACCGCCCAGCGGTGGGGTAGATCGTTTTGGTGCGATACCCCTGCGCGGCTAGTTGTGGCGCAATGCGTCCATCTAAGCGTCCGGGTGTGAATAAATTGATAGATTTCCAGCCATCACCATACAACGGTGGCGCGACTCCGTGCAAAAATGCGATTTCCTGCACCCAAGTTGAACCTCCCGCCGTATGCACTTTGAGCGGGTAAGCGTCCTTGAAGAATTTACCTTCAGCTTTAAACGTTGAAATGAGTTCCAAGGGAAAGGTCGACTCTTCCAAAATCACCACAATGTTGGGCTTTTCCGTCGGAGCTTGGGTAAAACTAGCGGCTTGCGTATCCGCTTTGAAGCAGCAATAGCTGGCTTTGCCGGGATGTTCGGGTTCTTGCAGTTGGGTGCGCCAAATGCTCTGCACAAAGGTGGGGAAGGTGTTTTTGTATTGCACAGTCCATTGCAAATCGACGTAATTGTTGGGTAAGTTCAATGCAGTGAAGCCGAGCATTACCCCGATCCAAGTGGCGATGGCAACTTTATGTTCACCTAAGCGCAGCGGTTTTTCCAACCACAGCAATAGCAATAGCAGCAAGCAATAACCGGTAATCAGTGCGGTGGGTAACAAACCCATTTCCAGCAAGGTTTCCCCGCTCAATAGCGCGACAATCAGATCGGGTGCAACCAATTGTGAGCCAAGAAACTGGTATTTAATCGCAGCCCCAACCCACAAACCCACCAGCGTCAGCGAGGCCATGCCAGCGGCGAACCAAGGGCGACGTGCCAGTGCGAGGATGCCGCCAAACAAGCTTGCCCATGTCAGAAAAATATACAGACGATTGTAAACAGCACCCCATACACCGTTAGTGCCTTGATCCACGGTGAGGATATAGGGCATTACCAACGTCACGGGAAGGACAATCAACAGTGGAAGGTAACGGCGGTAATGGTGCGACATGGGTTCCCCAATAAAATTTTCTTGGCTAGGATAACCGCTTTGTCATCAATTTGTCACATTAGTTGCATTAACTTGGATGAAGGGCATAAAAAACGCCTCACGAGGAGGCGTTTTCAGCTACCAGCTTTAAGCGCGAAGCTTAGAGTGAGTAGTACATATCAAACTCAACCGGGTGAGTTGTCATGCGGAAGCGGGTTACTTCTTCCATTTTCAGGTCGATATAAGCATCAATCATGTCGTTGGTGAATACACCGCCTGCGGTCAGGAATTCACGGTCTTTGTCGAGTGCATCCAGTGCCATATCCAAAGAGTGGCAAACCCGTGGGATGAGTTTGTCTTCTTCCGGTGGCAGGTCGTACAAGTCTTTATCCATCGCTTCACCTGGATGAATCTTGTTCTTGATGCCATCCAAGCCTGCCATCATCAGTGCTGCAAATGCGAGGTAAGGGTTAGCAGACGGGTCAGGGAAACGCACTTCGATACGGCGACCTTTCGGGCTTGCCACGAACGGGATGCGGATAGACGCGGAACGGTTACGTGCGGAATAAGCCAGCATAACCGGTGCTTCAAAGCCAGGAACCAAACGCTTGTAAGAGTTTGTGCCCGGATTGGTGATCGCGTTCAGTGCTTTAGCGTGTTTGATAACACCGCCGATGTAGTACAGCGCGGTTTCAGACAAACCCGCATAACCGTCGCCCGCGAAAGTGTTTACGCCGTCTTTTGCTAAAGACATATGCACGTGCATCCCAGAACCATTGTCGCCGACGATAGGTTTAGGCATGAAGGTAACGGTTTTGCCGTACTGATGCGCAACGTTGTGGATAACGTATTTTTGACGTTGCACCCAATCCGCACGGGTGGTCAATGTCGCAAAACGTGTACCGATTTCGCACTGGCCTGCGGTAGCGACTTCGTGGTGGTGAACTTCAACCGGAACGCCGACTTCTTCCAGAATGTTACACATGGTGGAACGGATGTCTTGGAAAGAATCGACAGGAGGAACAGGGAAGTAACCGCCTTTGGTGGTTGGGCGATGTCCCATATTGCCGTCTGGATACACTTTTTCGGAGTTCCAGCCTGCTTCTTGCGAGTCAATTTTAACGAAAGAACCGCTCATGTCCGAACCCCAGCGCACGTCATCAAAGATGAAGAATTCAGGTTCCGGGCCAAAGAATGCGGTGTCAGCAATGCCGGTGGATTTCAAATACGCTTCTGCACGCATCGCGATGGAACGCGGGTCACGCTCGTAACCTTCCATCGTGGTTGGGTCAACGATACCGCAGGAAATGTTTACGGTTACGTCTTGGAAAAACGGGTCAACGAATGCGGTAGTTGGGTCTGGCATCAGAATCATGTCGGATTCGTTGATACCTTTCCAGCCAGCAATGGAAGAGCCGTCGAACATTTTGCCTTCAGTGAAGGTGTCTTCTTCTACGGTATAAGCAGGAACGGTAACGTGATGCTCTTTGCCACGGGTATCAGTGAAACGAAAATCGACGTATTTCGCGTCGTTATCTTTGATCATGTTAAGAACGTCTTGTGCAGACATTGCAAGCCTCCTGATGAGTAGAAAAATAATAGTTTTTCAGATAAGCCGCGATGTTACGCAGACTAGGGGGCACTGTAAATAATAGGCAAAAAAAAGGGCGTGATAAATCACGCCCTTCGTAGCAGGGATTACCCTTACTTGATGAACAGCATTTCGCTGTATTTAGGCAGTGGCCACATTTCGTCAGAAATCAGCGTTTCGAGGGTGTCAGCGTGAGCACGAACTTCGGTCATTAAGCCGCGCACGGTATCAGCCAAGAAGCGCATGTGGTCTTGCACGCTGTCGAAGTCGTGTTTAGCACGGGCTTCACTTAACTTACCAACTGCAACCATCAGTGCATTGGCTGTTGTAGCAACGCTTTGTGCAACGCTGTTATCCAGTGAAATGCCCAGCTCTTGCAGGTTAGCGGAAGTCGCTGCCAACTCAGACAGGTAAGTAACCGCCGCAGGGTAAATCATGGTGGTAGCCATGTTAACCATCAGCTTGGCTTCTACGTCGATGCTGTTGATGTATTGTTCAGCGTAAACTTCAAAACGGCTGTGCAGTTCTGCCGGAGTCAAAACGCCAGTGCGCTCGAACAAACCGGCTACTTCAGGGCTTAACAGTTCTGGCAATGCATCCGCAGAGGTTGGCAGGTTTTTCAGGCCGCGCTCTTCAACAGCGGCTTTGTGCCAGTCTGGGGAGTAACCGTTACCGCCGAATACCGCGTTACCGTGTTGTTCCATCAACGTTTTCAGTACCGCTAAGGTAGCAGTCGCAACGTCTTTGCCGCCGGTGAGTTCTGCTTCCAACTTGTCAGCAACCCAGTTCAGGGAGTCAGCCAGCATGGTGTTCATGGCAATTAACGGGCCAGACACGGACTGTGAAGAACCCACTGCACGGAATTCAAAACGGTTGCCAGTGAACGCAAACGGTGAAGTACGGTTACGGTCGCCGGGGTCACGGTCGAAGTGCAGAATCTGGGACAGACCTAAATCCATCTTGCCGCCTTTTGCCGTTTTGAGGATTTTGCCGTCTTTGATGTCTTGGAAAACTTTTTCGAGTTGGTCGCCCAAATAAACTGACAAAATCGCCGGAGGTGCTTCGTTCGCGCCCAAACGGTGGTCGTTAGATGCAGATGCGATAACCGCACGCAGCAATGGCCCAAACAAATGTACGCCACGGATTACCGCGCCGCAGAATGCCAAGAAGTGCAGGTTGTCTTCTGGGGTATTACCCGGATCAAGCAAGTTGCCTTGAGTGCTGTTACCCACAGACCAGTTAACGTGTTTGCCTGAACCGTTTACGCCAGCGAACGGTTTTTCATGCAACATGCACAGGAAACCGTGGGCTTTCGCGGTGGTTTTCATGATGGTCATCAGCAATTGCTGATGGTCAGCCGCAACGTTCGCTGCTTCAAAGTAAGGTGCGATTTCAAACTGACCCGGTGCAACTTCGTTGTGGTGGGTTTTAGCAGGAATGCCCAAGCGGTAGAGCTTGTCTTCGATGTCTTGCATGTAGACTTGGACGCGCTCTGGGATTGCGCCGAAGTAATGGTCATCGAATTGTTGACCTTTCGCCGGAGCTGCACCAAACAGGCTGCGACCAGACAACAGGATGTCAGGGCGGGCAGTAGCAAAGGCTTCGTCGATCAGGAAGTATTCCTGTTCCGCGCCACAGCTAGAGTTCAGGGTGGCAACGTCAGTTTCGCCCATCAGTTTCAATACGCGCTGGGCAGCCGCGTTCATCGCTGCATTGGAGCGCAGTAATGGGATTTTCTTGTCGAGTGCTTCGCCAGTCCAAGACAGGAATACGCAAGGAATCATCAGTGTTGCGCCATTAGCAGTGTGCATAATGTACGCAGGGCTGGTTGGATCCCATGCGGTGTAACCACGCGCAGAGTTAGTTGCACGGATGCTGCCGTTAGGGAAAGAAGAACCATCCGGTTCGCCCTTGATCAGCAGGCTGCCGCTGAAATCAGTGATGGCATTGCCTTCTGGGCTGGTGATGATGAAGCCGTCGTGCTTTTCAGCCGTAGCATTGGTCATCGGGTAGAAAATGTGTGAGAAGAATTTCGCGCCTTTAGACATCGCCCATTCTTTCATTGCCGCTGCGACAACATCCGCTGTTGCAGGGTCAAGTGGTGCGCCCGTCTGGAAGGTTTTCTTCATGGCTTTGAAGGCATTTTTGGAAAGGCATTCTTCCATGCGTGCCAGATTGAAAACGTCACAAGCCCAGATTTTGCTTAATGGATCGGTTTTGCCGAGATCCATTGGGGAACGTTGGCTGATGGTCTGGATTGCTTGGGTACGCGCTAAATTGCTGCTCATCTATTAACCTCGTTCGATAGAATAAATCACAAATGATGAGGAAGTATGCAAGTTTTGTGCCATTCCATAAAAAATCCCTCACCCCAACCCCTCTCCCGTCAAACGAGAGAGGGGATAAGGAAAACAGTCTCTTGCTCCCCCTCTACCGCTTGGCGGGAGAGGGGGTTGGGGGGTGAGGGGTTTATTTGCTATCACCAAAACAGTGCTTAACACACAATTAATGCACTATTTTGGTGAAAAAGCTGGCGTGCTCAATTAAGGGGATGCTACCGCAAGCGTGCCGAAATGCCGCGAGTACTTCCGCAGAAGGTGTTTCTTTCAAAACTATTTCCAGTTGGAGTTTGCCGCCGTTGTAATGCAAGGTGAGGTCGTCGACGCTGGCTAAAAGTGTTGCCGCCTCCGGGAGTGCCTGCAATGTGCTTAGTAATTCGGCACGCGACGGCAGATTTTTACACGGATGCACCGTTTCATCGTCTTCCGGGTCAATGTGAATTACCACATCGCTAATGCTGGGAAACTGTTTGCGTAAGCGGTACATCACGGTTTCGCCGATGTGATGCCCTTCGGACACGCTGATGCGCCCATCCACTTGCAAATGCACGTCAGCTAATACGCGCCCACCCATACGACGTGTGCGTAATAAATGCACGCTTTCCACCCCGTTGATGGCGCAAATGAAATCACGAATATCCTGCACTTCCTGCGCGTCCAGCCCGGTATCCACCAGTTCGCTGGTGCTTTCCAGAATCAGTTGGATCGCCATGTAAAAAATCATGATGGCGACAAGTATCGCCGC
Organism: Thiothrix unzii; assembly: GCF_017901175.1. Classification (NCBI taxonomy): domain Bacteria; kingdom Pseudomonadati; phylum Pseudomonadota; class Gammaproteobacteria; order Thiotrichales; family Thiotrichaceae; genus Thiothrix; species Thiothrix unzii. The sequence goes on along the minus strand of NZ_CP072793.1, from coordinate 3,058,826 downwards.
CACTGAATCTAACCAAGGGAAACCCAGTTGCGCCCCGCCAATCGCCAACAATACCAACACCGATGAAATGGCATCCGAACGGTGATGCCATGCACTAGCTTTGAGCATCGGCGAACTGATGCGTTTGGCAACGTGGACGGTGTACTGATAAAGCCCTTCCTTGCCGATAATCGCCAGTGCTGCAATAGCCATTGCCCAAGGTTCCGGGGTCACTAATGGCGCATCACCCGCGAGTCGATCCCATGCTTGCAGGAAAATAGCGGCAGCAACGCCACCGAGCAAAATACCCAAAATGACCGTGGCGAGGGTTTCAATGCGCCCATGCCCGTAAGGGTGGTTGGCATCGGCTGCTTTTCCCGCATGATGCGCGGCAAACAGCACCACAATATCGCCCACCAAGTCTGACAGGGTATGCATTGCATCCGCTACCAAGGCTTGCGAGTGCGTCAAAATGCCACCAATGATTTGCGCAATGGTGAGGAAAATATTAACCGCCATGCCCACCATCGCTACCCGGCTGGTAACGGCTTTGCGGCTGTTGTCCGGGGCGTTGGCTTCCGTTGGGGCGTGGTGATGTCCGCTCATGGCTGGCCTCCGGTTTGCAGCACAATGGTGTATTCACGCCCTTCGGTGCGGGTTTCCAGCACGCAGTGTCCGTGAATCCGCGCCCATGCGGGAATATCGTGTAACGCACCGGGGTCGGTGCAAACAGCGGTAACGCAGGTTCCGGCAGGGAGGCTTTCAATGGCTTGTTGCACGCGAATTACTGGCAGTGGGCACAGTAAGCGGCGTGCATTGACGTGAACAGCTTCAGGTGTCATGGCGGCAATACGGTGTTGTAATTTTTGGCGAAATTCCAGCGGATTCTTTTGCAAGGTTAACTCGCCGGGGCGCGGGTTGTGCTGTTCATACAGGCGCGACAGCCAAAAGCGTAACGCGGCGGTGCGTAGCAATGCAGGCCACGCCTGCTGTTCCTGCGGTTCCCACGGGCGTAAGGCTTGGTAATGGCTGACGCACGCTTGCAAGCGCGTTTCATCCAATGAGCCATCCGCCTGACAACACCAGTCATTTACCACTACCGCCAAGTCGTATAACAAACAGTCGTTGCAAGCGAAATACACGTCCAGCACACCACTGAGGTTTTCCGCATCAAATAACACATTATCACGAAATAAATCTGCGTGAATCGTGCCTTGTGGCAATTCTGCAAACGCAATGGTCTGCTGAAAGGCAATTTCGGCACGCAACAATTCGGCATCCGCTGCGTCCAATTGCGGCAACACGGTGTGCGCCATTTGCATTCGCCAACGGTGGTCACGGTCGGAAGCGCGATGCAGGGTAAAATCCCGCGCTGCAAGGTGCATCCGTGCCAACATTGCACCAATCGCGGCACATTGAGCGGGCGTGGTTTGCTGTGGGTGTGTGCCAGGTAAACGCGCCACCAGCGCGGCGGGTTTTGCGTTTAATGTGCCTAAGACTTCGCCATGCCGGTTTGCCAAAGGCGCAGGCACGGGAATGCCTGCCGCAGCCCAATGTTGCAGCAATGCGAGAAAATAGTGCAAAGCGTCGGGGCGGTGTTGCTCAAATAAGGTGAGAACGTATTCCCCAGTGGTGGTGCTGACAAAGAAATTGCTGTTTTCAATGCCAGCTTGAATACCAGCAAACCCCACGCACTCGCCGACGGGATAATCGCTTAAAAAGGCAGCTAACTCGGCGGCACTAACGGGGGTATAAACTGACATGCATTACCAAGTAAATAGTTTCCAACTGGAAATTTTCATATCGCTGCCTTGGTGCGCACTTTGGCTTTTACCTTGTGAGCCGTTGGACTCAATCAGGTTGTAACCGTCCGCGCTGCCCGTTGGCACGTAACGTAATTCGCTGCGCATGGCTTGCACGCGGTCTTCTTCAATCGTGCCGAAGCGGTCTTCCACACGGATGTTTTGCATTTTCAGCTTGCCAACGGTTTCGCTGTCTACGCTGTCAGCGGAAGCAACAGTCGCTTCTTCCATCGGTACGTCAACGGCGACTGGTTCCACTTCAGCTTCAACATCAGCTACTACCGCTTGTGGGGCAACTTCCGGCATTGCTTCCGCAGCCATCGGTTCAATCGCGTAAACCGATGGTGCGGTTTCATCGGCATGAGCGGCTACACCGCTGAGTGTTGTCAGCCCAAGAGCAACAGCCAGTAAGACGGTTGTTTTCATTATTATATCTCCATGAAATTAGCGCGTTCGGCAGCAGAGGGGCCGGAAACCGCGCGTTCGTAATAGTGGAAAATGTGTTTAACGATGGCATCTGCGTCATCAAGGACGACAAACAAATCCAAGTCATCGGCAGCTATTGTACCCTGTTTTACCAGCGTATTCCTGAACCACTCCAGTAGCCCCGTCCAGAATGGCGTGTGCACTAGCACGATGGGTATCTTACGGCTTTTCCCGGTTTGTACCAAGGTAATGATTTCCGCCAATTCATCCAATGTGCCAAAACCACCGGGCATTACCACGTAAGCAGAAGCGTATTTAACAAACATCACCTTGCGTGAGAAAAAGTGCCGGAAATACAGCGATACATCTTGGTAAGCGTTGGTCTGTTGCTCGTGCGGTAGCTGAATGTTTAAACCGACGCTGGGCGATTTCCCGGCGAATGCCCCTTTGTTGGCGGCTTCCATTAAGCCGGGGCCGCCACCGCTGACCACCGCGAAACCCGCATCCGATAACTTGTGCGCAATGGCTTCCGTCAAAGCGTACAGTGGGTCATCCGCTAAAATACGTGCCGACCCAAAAATACTCACCGACGGGCGTAAATGTGCCAAGCGTTCAAAGCCATCCACAAATTCCCCCATGATCTGAAACACTTTCCAGCTTTCGCGGGCGAGTTCTTCGTCACTGATGGGCATCAACGCGGGATGATGGTTACGGTGTTGTGCATCCATAGTGCAGGGTTTCCGGTTAAGCGGTTTTTTCAGCCGGAGTAAACGTGCGGATCGTGAGCGCGTGCAATTGCCCGGAGGTAATCGCCTCGTTCACCGCAGCGTAAACCAGTTGGTGGCGTTTCAGTGTATTTAAACCAGTAAATGCCTCGCTGATAATGTCAGTTTCGTATTTATAACCGTCACCGCTGACACTGATTTGTGCGTCTGGCAGTTTATCTTGAATCATTTGTTTTACTGCGTCGTTGCTGATGCTCATTGGAATGCTCCACGGGTGCGACAAAGATGCAGATTATACTATGCCCCCGCCGACAACGCTTATTACTATGCGTATAATGGCGGCATTCAATTATTTTAGAAGGGCAAGTCGATGAACAAGGTGAGTACGCAGTTGGTTGAGCAAGTCAAAGATACCTGTCACGAGTTTTGTGCAGCGTTAACTGATGAAGAAGTATCGCGTTTCGTGCGTTATACCCGCATCCGTGAAATGGGTTCGCAGGAAGTGGTCGCGGATATTGGCGAAATCAGCGATCGTTTTTACTTGGTTATCGGCGGTTCTATCAAATTATTGCAAGTGGATGGCGAAAAAGAATTCGAGGTGGGGCGTATTGAACCGGGTTGTTTGGTGGGGGAAATGTCGTTTTTCGATCGTCAACCACGCACAGTGCGGTTACGGGCGCGGCGTAGTGGGGTGCGTTTGCTGGAAATTAATCGTCAAATGTATAACCGGATTCGGATTGAAGAGCCATACATTGCCACCAATTTGCTGGAGTTTGTGATTCGCAGTTTGGATAGCTTGGTGCGTCATTTGAGCGATGAGAACGCTAAATTACATAAGCAGGTAACGGGTTTAGGCTACCGTTAATACGCCGCACCGCCCGTGAAAAAAGAAAGCCAGCAATGCTGGCTTTCTGGTGAGCTGGAAACAGTAACGGGTTACTTTTTCTCGCCTTCCGCCGGTTTTGCGTCCGCAGGTTTAGCATCGGCTTTCGCTTCTGCTGGCTTAGCATCCGCAGGTTTAGCATCCGCTTTTGCTTCTGCTGGTTTTGCATCCGCCGGTTTAGCATCGGCTGGTTTTTCTTCTGCTTTCGCAGCACCTGCTGGTTTAACGGTAGTCAAACCGAGGATAGCCCAGTCTTGCATCCCACCGCGATACCACTTGATTTTGTCTGCCGGGTAGCCAAACTTCAACAGCGTTTTGATATTGGTTGGTGATTGACCGCACCACATACCGTTACAGAACATGACCAGTGTTTTCGCACCTGAGTAGTCAAATACTTTGCTTACTGCGTCGCCGCCAGCCGCTACCGCTTCATCAACGGCTAAAGAGTCTTTGCCATCTGCCAATTTCGCGCCGAAGTCTTCGGTCAAAATCTTGATAATGTCGTCAGTGCTCGCGCCTTTGTCCGGTGCTAAACCTTCCCAAGGAATGTTTTTCGCGCCCGGAATCGTGCCTTTCTCAACCCAGTCTGGGGTACGTGAGTCAACCACCAAAATGCTTTTATCACCGCCGTTCATCTTTTCCAGATAGCCTAACATGCCCATTTCAGCGATGGTTTGTACGCCATCAGCAATGGTGTCAGGTTGAATACAGAACGGTGGGCAAGGGCGTGAGGTTTTCGCGAAGTCATCAACAACAACCGCTTTGTTGTCTTGGTTACGCTTGATTTCAACATCTTTACCGTCGTGTTTAACAGTAACGCTCATCTTGTCAGCAGTAATACCAACCGGCTTGGCTTCGTCAGCCGCGATGACCGCGCTTGAAAAGCTCAAACCTGCTGCCAATGCAGCAATACCCAACAGTTTCGTTAATTTCATGTAAGTCCTCCAATGGTGGTTATAAGATTTAACCGCACTTGCTCCTCTCCAAGGCAAGGCGATTCAATCGTGCTCAGTCGGTAATGGCCTAGTTGCAATCCGGCTCATCGCCTTTTTTCTTTGCGTCGCCGCCTTCAGCAGGTTTGGCTTCGCCCGCTGGTGCAGGAGCCGCAGCGTCGGTAGCAGGTTTAGCTGCGTCTGTTGCTGCGGGAGCTGCGGTATCAGTGGCAGGTTTGGCTGCATCTGTTGTTGTGGCTGCTGGTGTTGTTGCGGTTTCCGCTGGTTTAGCTTCACTCGCAGGTGCAGCCGTTTCAGCAACTTTCGCATCTGCTGGTGCAGCCGTCGCAGCCTTCGCCGGATCATCTTCAGCACACGCGGTTAAACTGGTGATGGATAACAAAGCCAATAAAAAGAAATGGGGTAATTTTTTCATCCTGATGATCCTAACTGTAAATTGCTTTAGTTTTCGTGGTGAGGCATACATTTAACAGAATTCATTTCCAGCCACAAGTATTTTTATATGTGGTATAGATTAATGCAAAAGTTCCCTAAGCCTCTGAAAAACTTAATATTAATATATAAGCATATTATAAGTAACTTACATTAAGGCTTATTGTTGCAGCCAAAACGTTACTGGGCCGTCATTGACTAAACTCACCTGCATATCCGCGCCAAATACACCTTTAGAAACATTGGGGTAATATTGGGTAGCTTGGTTATAAAATAACTCAAACAATTCCCGCCCTAGTAGCGGATCAGCGGCAGGGGTAAAGCTGGGGCGCGTACCTTTACGAGTATCCGCAGGCAAGGTGAATTGCGGCACGATCAGCAGCCCACCCTCAATATCGCGCAACGACAAATTCATTTTGCCCGCATCATCGGCAAAAATCCGGTAGCCCAGCACGCGCTCTAACAAACGTTGCGCATCAGCGGCGGTGTCGGCTTTTTCCACGCCCAGCAATAGCAAAATACCGCGCCCGATTTGCCCGACATTCACCCCATCCACCTCCACCTGAGCGCGAGTAACCCGCTGAAGCAGTGCGATCATGCAAGTTTATCCAGCAAAGCATCGGTGGCATCCACTAACGCTTGTTGAATCGGGGTTTCACTCGCGGCGTGCCCGCAGTTAGGAATAATGTGGAAATCCGCGTTTTGCCACACGTTATGCAATGCAGTGGCCTGTTCCAGCGGGCAAATCATGTCATAACGTCCGTGAATAATGCTGCCCGGTAAATGTGCTATCCGGTGCGCATCGCGCAGCAATTGATCTGGCTCGAAAAAACCGTCATTGATAAAATAATGTGCTTCAATCCGCGCCACGCTCATCGCGGTGTAAGGGTCGGAAAAATGTGCAACGACACTCTCTTTCGGTTGCAAATTCGCAGTGCGCCCCTCCCACACCGACCATGCTTTGGCGGCTTGCATCCGCGCAATTTCGTTTTCCCCGGTCAATCGCCGGTAATACGCCGCCAGCATATTATCGCGCTCATTCAGTGGAATCGGTGCGAGGTAATCTTGCCAATAATCCGGGTAAATCCGTTCAATTCCCTGACCTTGTTGGTAAAACCACGCAATATCGCGCTGCCGACATAAGAAAATGCCGCGCAATACCATGCCGCTTACCCGTGCGGGGTATTGCTGCGCATACGCCAGTGCCAGTGTGGAACCCCATGACCCGCCAAAAATCGCCCATTCGTCGAGACCTAGGCTTTCGCGAATCAATTCCATGTCGCTGACCAAATCCCATGTGGTGTTATTTTCCAACGAGGCATGAGGCGTGGAGCGTCCGCAACCGCGCTGATCGAACAAAATAATGCGGTAGCGAGTGGGGTCAAAAAACTGCCGATGCCAAGTTTCACAGCCAGAGCCGGGGCCGCCGTGCAAAAATACAATCGGAACTCCGTTTGGATTGCCGCATTCTTCAACGTAAAGGGTGTGTATCTCGTCCACGGCGAGGAAAAAATGCCGGTTTTCGTGGATGGGGGGATAAAGTGGCAGCACGTCAATCTCCTGTGGACGAATTAGTCTTGGCAGTTTAGACGAAATCCGCCCCAGCAAAAAGGCTCACAAATATTCGTGAATGTTAACCATGCCGAGTATGTACAACAGCTCATTGCTAGTAATGTTGCCGAATTCCTGCCGAATGCCGAGTAATACTTTTTCTGCGTAACGCGGTGCGATCCCGAAGGTATGCGGAATGCTTTTCATCGGCTTGCCGGTCAACAGGTGTTTGAGTACCGTTTTTTGAGTGGTATTCAAATTTTCCAGTAGCGGCTGAATGAAAAAGCGCAGCGATTCTTTGGAGTTAATCACGGTAGCGTGATAGTCGCTGGCAAGCGTGAAAAGTTGCGCGAGATGCGTTTTTTTCAGGTTTTGGAAGTGTGCCAAACTCTGGTTTTTACTAATGACAGAGATTCCGGCAATCGCAAAGGTTCCCCGTAGTGCTGGGACAGACAGGCCGTACTGGATGCCAAAGTGCTTTCTGGCATCTTCGGTGACGGCGCGTTCTTCGCGACTGACGTGACCGGCGTTAATTTCCTCCCACCAGTCAATCGCTTTTTTCCAATCCTGTAATGCCAGCCGCAGCACAAAATCCCGGTTGCCGTAATTGTGCTGAATGTAATGCGCCACAAAAGGGGCAAGGCTGGCGGAATAGTGCAGCACGGGTTGCACCTCTTTACTCATGTACATCGGCTTGGGGTAGAAAGAGTACAACACGCCGTCAAAGCCTAAGTCACTGACCGCTTTAGTCAGTGTCGCGAATTCATCCCCAAAAAACGGGAGGGGAGTGGGGGTAAGAGGTGCTTCGGTCACAATGTTGCATTACCATGAAAAATCATCGGGTTTAATAGCAAACTTTTTGGGCATTCGTCTATATGCCGTAACGTCTAAACGCAAAAAGGCTCCCGAAGGAGCCTTTTTTAATCACTTGGTAAGCGAGTGATTACTTAGCCGGTGCTGCTACTGGAGCCGCTGGCATTACAGGAGCAAAGCCGTTGCCGTTTTGTGAAGATTGACCAGTAGCGTAAACGTTGTTTTTGTTGTCGCCGTAGCCATAGCCGTTACCAGCAGCATACCAGTCGCCGTTGCCTTTGCCGTTAGCAGCCATGTCGCTAGCCATGTCAGTTTTGCCTTTGCCTTTGAAGTTGATGCTGAATTCAACTTCGCCGTCAGCAGTGCCTTTGTTTTTGCTGAAACCGTTCATGTCGCCAGCACCGTTGCCGTAGCCATTGGTGTTTGCCGCTGTGTTTACAGTGCCTTGGTTGTTGCCTTGACCAGTTGCAGTGCCGTTGTCGATGAATTCAGCAGAAGCAGCACCAGACAGTGCGATCAGGGTAGCAAAAACGATAGTTTGTAATTTCATAGTAATCTCCTAGCAAAGGTTGGTAATTTCTGTATCTATGTACGTGATGGAGAAAATTATAATATTAGCATTTACTAATGTAAAGTAATTTTTTACGGTAGAAGTCACTACCTATCCAAAATGGATATATGCCCCTTGCTTGAGGGGATAAAGCAGGATAAATCCCCTGAATTGTTGGCGGGTAATGGCGGGGGTGAAGCCTGTTATTCCACGGCAAAGGGGGTTATTATCACGGGCTTATCGACTTTTCCAACCACAAAGCTCTGGACTGTATGGATCCTTTAACCCTCCTGTTATTGCTCCCCGTTGTGGGTGCGGTAGTCGTGGCTGTGTTGCCAGACAATCGCCCTGCCTTGTTACGTTACACCGCGATTGGTGCAGCTTTGCTCACGTTGGTTTACGCGCTGAGTTTGCTGACACAGTTTGACTTGGCTGCACCCGGTAGCCAATTGTCTGTGCATCATGTGTGGAACTCGCAACTCGGTACGGCATTCGCCCTCGGTGTTGACGGCTTTTCCCTGCCTTTGGTACTGCTCACCACACTGCTGGTGTTAATGGCGATGCTGGCTTCGCACATGATTACCCACCACGTTAAAGGCTATTACCTGCTGCTGCTGTTACTGGAGGCCGCCACGATGGGGGTGTTCATGGCGCAGGACTGGGGTTTGTTTTACGTGTTTTGGGAATTGGTGCTGATTCCGTTGTTCTTTTTGATTGATCGTTGGGGCGGCAAAAATCGCCAGACGGCGGCGTTAAATTTCGTGCTGTACACCATGGGCGGCTCAGTATTCATGTTGCTGGCGTTACTGATGTTGTTTGATGCAACGCCTTCCCATGCGTTCAGTTTTGCGGCAATGGCGGAAGGGGCAAAATCCTTATCCACGGGCGAACAGACTGTTATTTTCCTCGGCTTGTTGATTGGTTTTGGGGTGAAAATGCCGATCTTCCCGTTGCACGGGTGGTTGCCGTTAGCCCACGTTGAAGCTCCTAGTCCGGTGAGTATTTTACTGTCAGGTATTTTGCTGAAAATGGGGTCGTATGGCTTGTTGCGTGCCATTGAAATCCTGCCTGCGGCGGCTCATGCGCTGCAAAACGTGTTGTTTACGATTGGGGTAATCGGCTTGTTGTACGGCGGTTTGCTGGCTTGGCGGCAAAGCGATATGAAAAAAATGATTGCGTATTCGTCCGTGAGTCACATGGGCGTGGTGTTAATCGGGATTGCGACGCTGAACACTTACGGCATTATCGGTGCACTGTATCAAATGGTGGCGCACGGTTTGGTGGCAGGGGCGACGTTTATGCTGATTGGCTTGCTGTATGAGCGTACCCACACCCGAGATATTAACGATTACGGCTCGTTGATTCGGGTGACTCCGCGCTTTGCGTTTCTGATTATTTTGGCGTTTGTGGGCGGGGTGGGTTTGCCCAGTACTGCCGGGTTCGTGGCGGAATTGCACGTTTTGATCGGTGGTTTCCAGCAATGGGGTTGGGCTATCGTGGCATTGTCGTTGGGGGTGTTGATTACCGCGACTTACAGTATTCGCACTATTAAGCAGTTGTATACCGGGCCGATGCGCTTGGATATGCAGCAAGTAGAAGATTTACGCCCCTTAGAATGGATTGCGGCTGGCACGCTGATTGTGGGGATGTTGGTGCTGGGCTTTTACCCCGCGCCGTTACTTGATTTGATTACCTTGGCGGCAGAACCGTTTGTGGCAGCGGTTACGTTGCACGCCCCGGCTATTTCTGGGGGGGCAATGCCGTGAGTCACGCTGGGCAGGTGCATCAACAGCCGTCGCAACGTTTTGCCCATTTGCTGGAGCATTTAGCGCATATTTTGCCGGGGCAAGCACCGTTGCGAGATTTTGTGCATCACAATACGTTGCACGGGTTTCAGCACTTGCCTTTTCCGCAGGCTTTAAAGCAAATGCACGAGATTACCGGGGCTTATGGCTATTGGCCGGTGGCTCGGTTTCGTGAGCAATTTCAGCGCGGGCGCATTGATGCGGCGGATTTGGATGCGGTATTGCAGGCGGATGCCGGGTTGGATGCCGGGTTGGATGCGTCAGCGGTGATTTTTACCCATGCCGAGGGTGCTGTTACCCGTGGGGATGTGTATCGTGCGGCGTTGATTCACCCGATTAAAGCGATTTCACCGAGTCAGTTTGTGTGGCAGGTGGAAGAAAACCGGGTGCTGGAACGCTTTGGTGAGCTGTGGGCAGGGTGTTTGGAGGCGTTGAGTTTGCAGCATTACTTGTTGCACTCCGAAGAGTTAATGACGTTTTCCCCAGAGCGGGCGGTGCGTTTGTTTGCGGCGGAATTGGCGCAAACGGCGGAAACCTCAATGGAAGAACGCTTGGTGCAGGATGCACAACGTTTATTGCTGGATTGGGTGGGGCAGGTTGGCACGCACTACACGGTGCGCAGTTTGCTATTGGCGGTGACGGGCGAAGATATTATGCACAGCGTGCGCCCGTTGTTATTGCGGCAAATGGGAGCTTGGTTGGATCAAGGTTTAGCCGCTTGGACGAATGCCGAACGTGCGCCGCGCTTGTTTGCCGCATGGCGCGAAGCCAGTCTCAATGATTTAACTCCGTTGCTGGAAGATTTACCCGATTGGCGCGAACACTTAGCCTCGTTACCGGATGAACCAGCAGCGGTGATTGTCGCGGAATTGCAGCGTTTAGGGATTCCCGAAGCGCATTGGGACGGTTATTTAGAGTGCTTGGCGTTGGAAATGCCGGGTTGGTCGGGGATGTTTTTATGGCGTGAACAGCATCCGGGGTACGGCGGGGAACGTGCGGCAGCAGTGGATATGCTGGATTATCTGGCGTTACGCTTGGTGCTGGAACACTTGTTTGCGCGGCGTTTGTGCCGTCGTATTTGGTGGATGGAAGCCAATGTTGATGTGATTCGCGGGCGGTTTCGGCGGCATTGGGCTGAATTCTTGGTGCGTTATTACACCTTTCAGCAGCCATTGCCGGAATATTTGCTGACTCCGGCACAGCAGTTGATTCGGCATACGCGCCCACGGGTTTACGAAGATCAGCAGTGGGAACAGTTAGCGCACCAGATGTGGACTTGGGCGCAAGTTGGTAACGGCAGCGTGGGGGCTGCTTACCATCACGGTTGGCGGTTATTTCGGTTGATGCAGCATCTCAAGGTGGATGCGGCGACGGTACGCTCCTTGTCGCATGAGCAACTCGCCAGCATTTTCGCGTGTTTGGATGCGATGGATGAAGAACGTGCGGGTTTTTTGTGGTTGCAAGCCTATGAACGCCATTACCGCGAACAAATCTTCAATGCGGTGGTGAACAACCACGGGCGCGGCATGTGGCGCAACCGCGAGCAACGTCCGCAAGCGCAATTAGTGTTTTGCATGGATGAGCGCGAAGAAGGCATTCGCCGCCATCTGGAAGAATTAAACCCGCAAATTGAAACACTGGGCGCGGCGGCGTTTTTCAATTTGCCGATGAACTGGCAAGGCTTAGACGATAAAGACGTGACCAAACTCTGCCCCGTGCCAGTGATTCCGGTGCATTTGGTGCGCGAAATTCCTGATATAGCGGACGATGATTTGGATTTGCGCCAACACCAGTTACGGGTGAGTTGGCGTAAACGCTTGTTTGCACATTTGCAGCACGTTACCCGCCACCATTTACTGCTGGGGACGCTCAGTCAAATGCTGCTCGCGCCTGCTTCGCTGGGGATTATGTTGGGTAAATCCTATTTGCCGCTGGGGTTCGGGCAATGGGTGAAAGGCTTGCGACGCAAGGTGGATAAGCCGATTCCGACCACTTTGGAATACATTGCATTGCAGTCCAACACCGAGCGTTCCAGTGCGCAAAACCAGATGGGGTTTACGGATGCGGAACAGGCCGACAAAGTGGGTGGGTTTTTGCGGATGATCGGTTTGACCGACGGTTTCGCGCCGTTGGTGGTCATTATGGGGCACGGTTCGACCAGCCAAAATAACCCACACGCTGCTGCTTATGAGTGCGGTGCGTGCAGCGGTCGGCACAGTGGTCCGAATGCGAGGGTGTTTGCGGCCATGGCTAACCGTGGAGAAGTCCGTGAATTGTTGGCGGCGCAAGGCTTGGTGATTCCGGCGGATACGTGGTTTGTGGGGGCGGAACACGACACTTGCGACGAACACATTCCTTGGTTTGATACCCATAAAATCCCCGCCGCTTGGCAACAACCTTTGCAGCAATTACAAGCCCTATTGGAGGAGGCTTCGCGCCATTCTGCGCACGAACGTTGCCGCAAATTGGCTTCTGCCCCGCGTAAACCCAGCCTGCAACAAGCTGCGGCACACATTGCCAGTCGCGCGGTGGATTATAGTCAAGCCCGCCCCGAATTAGGTCACGCGACTAACGCTTGGGCATTGATCGGGCGACGTGCTGTCACCCGTGGCAGTTTCTTGGATCGACGCTGCTTTTTGATTTCCTACGATTGTACCCGTGACCCGGATGGCAAGATTTTGGAAAACATTTTGCTGAGCGCGGGGCCGGTGGGTGCAGGGATTAACCTTGAATACTATTTTTCCACGGTCAATAACGAGCGTTACGGCGCGGGTACGAAAGTAACCCATAACCTCACGGGTTTGTTTGGAGTGATGGAAGGCGTATTCAGCGATTTGCGCACCGGTTTGCCGCAGCAAATGATCGAAATCCACGAACCAATGCGCTTGCTGGTGGTGGTTGAGGCTAAAGCCGCACTGGTTGGGGAGATTTACGCACGCCAGCCGCCGTTGCAGGAATTGATCGGTGGCGGTTGGTTGTTGTTGGCGGTGAAAGACCCGGATTCGGCGGCGATTGATTGGTTTGTGCCGGGGACGGGGTTTGTGCGTTGGGAGGGGGACGTGAGCGAGTTGGCAACAGTTGAGCGTTCGGCGCAGTGGTATAGCGGGGATTATGGGCATTTGTCACCGGCGTTGGTGACGGCGAATGCCGTGACTTTGGAGACACACCATGCCCAATGAATTACTCCTATTAATCCCCGGCCTCCCTTTCCTAGCCGCCCTGTGGATCGTCCTCGGCTTCATCTTCGGTTGGAATCGCGGCGAAAAAGGTGAGCGTGAAACCGCGTTTGTGGTCGTTACCGCGAACACGCTGAGTTTGCTGGCGATGTTGGCTCTGGCGATTTATGACTTTACCCACGGCGCACCGGGTCATGTGGTGGTGTTTTCGTGGTTGCAAAGTGGTGCTTATCAGGCGAATGTGAGTTTGATGCTGGATACCTTGAGTTTGTCATTCGGGGTGGTGATGGCGACGATTAACCTGTTGGTGGTGCGTTTTGCGGTGAATTATTTGCATCGTGAAAGTGGTTTTCAGCGGTTTTTCATTGTGATGGCGTTGTTTTCGTGTGCGATGTTGCTGATCGTGTTGTCGGGCAGTGCCTTGCTGGGCTTTATCGGCTGGGAAATGGCGGGGATTAGCTCGTATATGCTGATCACTTACGCATGGCAGCGCGAAGCCGCTACCGAAGGTGCGACTCGTGCCTTTGTGACCAACCGTTTTGGCGATACCGGGTATTTGTTTGGGATGTTTATGGCGTTTGCGTGGTTGCACACTACCGAGTGGAACGTGTTGTTGCAGCCGCACGCGCAAATGTCGGGTTTGATCGTGGGCATTATGGCGATGGGCTTTATGCTGGCGGCGTTGGTAAAATCGGCGCAATTTCCGTTCAGTGCGTGGATTACCCGTGCGTTGGAAGGCCCCACGCCGTCAAGTGCGGTGTTTTACGGCTCGGTGATGGTGCACGCGGGGATTTATTTATTGCTACGCATCGCGCCGCTGCTGGAACAGGTGGTGATGCTGCAATACTTGTTGCTGCTGTTGGGGACATTAACTGTGTTGTACGGTTGGCTGGGGGCGCAGGTACAAACCGATATTAAAAGCTCCTTATTGTTTTCGACCCAGCAGCAAACCGGCTTAATGTTGGTGGAAATCGGCATGGGTTGGTATACCCTTGCGAGCGTACACATGATTTTGCACGCGATTTGGCGGGCGTATCAGTTTTTGCATTCACCTTCGTTTTTGCAGCAAACCGAGTGGCAGCCCGCGAAATCCGCCCCGCAGTGGTTGCGGCGTTACCCTTGGTTATACAGCACAGCGGTGCAGCGTTTTTGGTTGGTTCCGCTGGAAAATGCCTTGTTGGTGCGTCCGACGCTGGCGTTGGCGTTGGAAACCCAGCGTTTTGACAGCCATTTTATTGACCGTTTAACCGGGATGCCATCCGACGGGCAGCATTTGTCGACCTTGGCGGAAATGCAGGCGTTTCAGCAAGGTAAATTGCATTTGGACAATGCGGTGGGGGTCGGTTCTGGGGTATTGGGTAAGCTGATGCAGTGGGTTGCGGAACATTTTGAGTGGTTGGAGTCGCGTTTATTGCTGCAACAAGGCGGTGGTAAATGGGGTGCAGCCTTGCGCCAAGCCGGAGAGTATCTGGACGAAATTGAAGCGTTGTTGATGCAGCCGCGCTATTTGATTTTGCTGATAGCGATGACCTTGGCGGTGATTTTGTAAGGAATAATGATTAATGAGTGACCATAGTACGGCACAACACACTCTGTTGCGCGAAGCGATTGCCCGCTTAGATGCGGTGCTGCCGATTCAAGCACCGTTGCAGGATTTTGTGCATTTTAACCCTTTAATGAATTACGAGCATTTGCCGTTCGCGCAGGCGTTGCGTCAGGTGCATCAGCAAACCGGGTCATTGGGGTATTTACCCGCCGCCGAATACCGTCAGTTTTTCCGCCAAGGGCGTATTAGCAGCCACGACATTACCAGCGTATTAACTCAAGACGGGGTGTCGCAAGCCGAACAAGCAACGTGGTTAACGGTGTTGGCGCACGACATTAAGGCGATTTCGTTTCAGCAAATGCGTTGGCAGGTGGAAGAAAATCACGCGCTGGAACGCTTTCAAGCGGATGTGGCGTTTGAACAGCGCGAAAAACTTCTCGAAGCCGCAGGGCAAAGCGAAGCCCAAGCGATTCGGGCGTTATGGGAAACTTGCTTGCAGCGGTTGGGCTTGCATTACGACTTACCGCACCCGGAAGCCTTGTTAAATCTGGGCATGGCGGATATTGATACGATCTGGAATGGGATTAATCAGCACGGGCAGGACGGTGCGAGAATTACCGATGCGGAAGGTTTTATTAATGCGGAAAGCCGTCATTTGCTGCATACCCTGAGTGATCGGGTGGGGGTGAGTTTAACCCTGCGTGGCCTGCTGAAAAACTTAACTGCCACCGATGTTATGGAGCCGATTTTACCGCAATTGGGGCGGTATTTGAGCAGTTGGTTGGATCAAGGTTTGGCGGGTTTGCCACCGCGTGCCGCAAGTTTTTATGCGTATTGGCGTGAATCGGTGTTGCAGGATATTACTCCTTGGCTAGAAGGCATGGATGACTGGCGCGATTATCTGCTGTCGTTGCACAGTGATCCGCTGGAAACCATTCACCAAGAGTTGATGCGCATCGGGATCGACAAAGCGCATTGGGAACCGTACCTGCAAGCCTTGGCGTTGGAGTTGCCGGGTTGGTCGGGTATGGTGAATTGGCGGGCGAAAAATGCCGATTACCTGGGGTTGCCGAATCGTATCGGCATGGAAGATTATTTGGCAGTGCGCTTGGTGTGGGAACATCTGTATTGCCGCCGCATTACCAGCCAACAGTGGCAGGTGGAAGCGAGTGTTCCGGCGATTCGCGGTTATTTCCATCAGCAACTGGATGAGTTTTTTGTGCGTTACCATGCGTACAACACGGTGTTGCCGGAGTATTTGCAACAGCTTGCCGAGCAGTTTCTGGAAAGCCAAGAGGACATTAAAGCGGATGAATGGCATCAGTTAGCGCATCAGATTTTGACTTGGAATCTTGCCCCGGAAGCGATTATTCCGGTGGGTGCAGATGTTTATCGCAAGGCGTGGCGGGTGTTTCATTTAGCCCAACATCTGGCAATGGATGCACAGCAGTTCGCACAGTTGGAACACGCGGATATTGAAAAACTGCTGGCGATTTTACATACCTTGGATGACCCGAATACCAGCGGTTATCTGTGGTTACGCGCGTATGAACACCATTACAGCGAAGAAATTTTCAGCGCGTTATTGAACAAGCACGCACAAGAAACCCCTGCACTATCCACCCCACCCGCTGCGCAATTGATTTTCTGCATGGATGATCGTGAGGAAAGCGTGCGCCGACACTTGGAAGAACTCGCGCCGCAACTGGAAACGCTGGGCGCGGCTGGGGTATTTGGTTTGCCGAATAACTGGCGCAGTCTGGACGCACCTAAACCGTTGAAACTGGCGCAGCCGGTAGTCACCGCAGTGCATGAATTTACTGAAGTGGCGGATGGCGGTGTGGCGGCTGCTGCGGTGCGTGGGCATCAGCTGCGGCATGGTTGGTTAAACGCTTTACGCAGCCTGAAAAATCATCAGATGCGTCACAGCGTATTAGGCACGACCTTGGCGTTGCCGTTGTTCGCGCCGTTTGCCTTGCTGGAATTGTTAGGGCGCGGTTTTATGCCTGCGACTTATCAGCGATGGATGACGAAACTGCAACGGCGGGTGAGTTTGCCGCTGCAAACCCGCGTGGATTACACCGCCAGCGAGGTGTTGGAATGCCCCACCAAAGAACACAATCAGCGCGGTTTAAGTGCCGCTGAGAAAGTGGCTAAAGTCGCGGCCTTTCTGAAACTGACCGGTTTTACCAGCGGTTTCGCGCCGTTGGTGGTGTTAATGGCGCACCGTTCCCGCCATTTAAATAACCCGCATATTTTGGGTTATGGCTGCGGGGCGTGCAGCGGGCGTTTCGGCGGGCCTAATGCGCGGGCGTTTGCGGGGATGGCGAATGACCCGGTAGTACGGGCGCAACTCGCAACCGAACACGGCATAGTGATTCCTGAAACTTGCCGTTTTATGGCGAGTGAACACGATACCAGCAGCGATGAAATTGATTGGTTTGACACCGATTTGCTGCCCGATACGCATCAGGCGGTATTGCAACAAGTGCGCACCGCCACCCAGCAAGCGGTGCAACAGTCATCGCACGAACGTTGCCGTAAATTTGCATCCGCACCCGCGCAGTTATCCCCCAAACAAGCACAGCGTCATGTACGCGGGCGGGCGGCTTCCCCGGATCAGGTGCGGGCGGAATTGGGGCATCAAGGTTGTGCAGTCGCTTTCATTGGCGCACGCGACTTGAGTAAAGGGGTGTTTTGGGATCGGCGTTCGTTCCTGATTTCCTATGACGCACACCATGACCCGGAAGGCCGGATGCTGGAAGCGCAATTGCAAGGCAACGGCGTGGTCGGGGTCGGTATCCAGATGGATTACTATTTTTCGCGGATGCAAAGCGGTTACTTTGGTTCGGGCAGTAAAGCCACCCACAACCTCACGGGTTTATTCGGGGTAATGGAAGGCGGTTCCAGCGATTTGCGCACCGGCTTGGCGCAACAGATGGTGGAACTGCACGAACCCATGCGCTTGCTGGTGGTGGTGGAAGCGGAGCTGGAAACGCTGGGTTTAATCCATCAGCGTCATGCGTATTTGCGTGAGTTGCTGGATAACGAGTGGGTATTGTTAGCGGTGAAACCACCGTTGCGTAATGAAATTCATCAGTTCAAACCGGGAGTCGGTTTTGTGCAATGGCACGGTACGCTGCATCAGTTGCCGCGTGCTGCCAGTTCAATGGCGTGGTATGGCGGGCATCACGGTCATTTGTCACCTGCAATGATTACGGGGGAGGCCGCGTATGCCTGATTTATGGTTGTTATTGATTCCGGGGTTGCCGTTGTTGGCGGCGTGCTGGATTGCCGCACGGTTGTTGTTACGTTGGGGGCGCGGTGATGAGGCCGAATACCTCACGGCTTACAGCGTAATGGGTGCGGGGGCGTTGAGTTTGCTGTTAATTGTGGTTGCGGCAGTGCAAGTGGTCATTACGGGTGCGGCGCAGCAAGTGTTGTTATTACCCTGGTTGCACAGTGGCACGTATCACGCCGACATCAGTTTCCGGCTGGATGGCTTGAGTTTGAGCGTGGCGGCGGTGGTGGCGTTGATTACGTTGCTGGTGACGCGCTTTTCGATGAATTATTTGCACCGTGAACCGGGGTTTCAACGCTTTTTCATGGTCTTGGCTTTGTTTGCGGCAGCGATGCAATTGATCGTGCTGGCGGGGAGCGCGTGGTTGGCCTTCGTGGGGTGGGAATTGGCAGGGGCAAGCTCGTATTTGCTGATCGCTTACAATTGGCAGAGTAAAACGGCTACCCGCAATGCGACCCGCGCGTTTGTGACTAACCGGGTGGGGGACGCGGGTTTTCTGCTGGGGCTGTTTATGGCGTTTACTTGGTTTCACAGTGTGGAATGGGATGTGTTGTTAACCCCGCACAGTGAGGTGTCCAGCTTGATGGTGGGGGTAACTGCGGTAGGTTTCATGCTGGCAGCGTTGGTGAAATCGGCGCAATTCCCGTTTTCGGCGTGGATTACCCGTGCGCTGGAAGGGCCTACGCCATCGAGTACAGTATTTTACGGGGCGGTAATGGTACACGCGGGGATTTACCTGTTGTTACGGATTCACCCGTTGTTGGAACAAGCTCCTGCGTTGCAATACGTGCTGCTGTTGCTGGGTGTATTGACGCTGTTGTACGGCTGGTTGGGCGGTTTGGTACAAAGCGATATTAAAACCTCGTTGCTGTTTTCGACCTTGGCGCAAACCGGTTTGATGTTGGTGGAAATTGCCTTGGGGTGGTACACGCTGGCATTGGTGCATTTGTTGTCGCACGCGGTGTGGCGCACCTACCAGTTTTTGCATTCGCCCTCGTTTGCACTGCATGTGGAATGGCAGCCTGCACCGCTTGCACCTGCTTGGTTACGTCGTTGGCCTTGGTTGCGTAATGCCGCGTTACAGCGTTTCTGGCTCGACCCCTTAGCCGATTGGCTGTTGGTCAAACCGACGCAGGCGTTGTCGCACGAAACCCAGATTTTTGACGAGCAAATTCTGGATAAATTAACCGGCACGCCGATCCACCATTGCTGCATTTCAACCTTGGCGGAAATGCAGGCGTTGCAGCAAGGCACATTACGCTTGGAAAACAGCGTCGGGGTCGGTTCCGGGTTGTTTGGGAAAGCGATGCAAGGCATTGCCGAACCGTTAGAATGGCTGGAAAACCGTTTGTTATTGCAGCAAGACGGCGGCAAAGCCAAACAACGGCTGGATAAGTTGGGCGGTTATCTGGATCGCATTGAGCGGTTATTAACCCAGCCGCGTTATTTGATGTTGCTGGTGACAGTAACGCTAGTCGTGATTTTCTAGGAGATAAACCATGACGTTTACTGAAATCCAAGCAAACACCCCGTTACTCGCGGTATTACAGGTCTTGCCATTGCTTACTGGGTTATTGCTGATTCGGGTGCGCGGGGAAGCTGCTTTGGCCTTGGCAGGGATAACTTCGGTGACACAATTGTTGTTGGCGGTGAGTTTGTACCTGCGCTTTGACAGCAGTTTACCCGCAGGCACGATGCAATTTGCGGAACACATTCCCTTGCTGGGGGCGTTGCACTACCACGCGGCGGTGGATGGTATTGGGGTGCTGTTTGTATTGTTAAGCAGCTTGTTGGGTTTATTGAGCGTCATGTTCATCCTGATCCGTAAGTTGCACGAAAGCTCGATACTAGCGGTCATGATGGGGATTCAGGCAACCCTGATCAGTCAGTTTGTCACGGTGGATTTGCTGTGGTTTACCTTGATGGGTTTGGTGGAAATCGTGCTGGTGGCGCACATCACGCGCCGCTGGCCGACGTTTCACGATATTCAGCCGACACTGGTGCGCTTTCTGCAATTCATGACTGTGGGCTGGATGTTACTGTTGTTGGGAACGTTATTGCTGGGTTGGAGTTACGCAGATGCGCACCAAGGGCAGTGGAGTTTCAGCTTGTATGAGCTGGTGAAACTGGATTTACCGCAAGGCAGCATGGTCGGTACGCTGGTGTTTTTCGCGCTGTTTTATGGGCTTGGGGTGCGGATTCCGTTGTTTCCGCTGCATGGCTGGTTGCCGAGCTTTATGATTAACGGCAATGTGGCGGTCGCGCCGATTTATTTGCTGGGTTTGAAAGTGGGCGTATTTGGCTTGCTGCATTTTGTGTTTCCGATAGTGCCGGAGGCGGTGCAGGAATGGCACACAATTGCGACGATTTTTGCCGCCAGCGGGGTGTTTTACGCAGCATTTTTGGCAATGCGTCAGCAAACCCTGCGGGAAATGTTGGCCTTCGCGGTGATTAGCCATACCGGGATTTTAACGATTGGTTTGTTTAGTTTGCACCCGATGGGATTCCGGGGCAGTGTGTTACTGGCGGTTAACTTTGGGGTGGCGATTACCGGGTTGGCGTTAATGAGCGGCATGGTGTGGCAGCGCACCCGCACTACACGCATGAGTAAGCTGGGCGGTTTGTTTGATTACATTCCGACGGTGGGCTTAGGGTTCTTGGTAGCGGGTTTGGCGATTGTGGGAATGCCGGGAACGCCGGGTTTCGACGGGGTGCATTTCGTGCTGGAAGGTGCGATTAAACGCTTCGGCGCATTAGTCACGATTGCGGCGGCTTTGGGGAACTTGGTGGCGGCGGGCTTTTTGTTACGCGCGTTTCAACGTGCTTTCTTGGGGCAAGCCACCGTGGATACCTCTCGTTGGGATAAAAGCCCTACCTATTTGGCAGAAACCGTGATGGCTATCGCTGTCATTTTGATTATTGTGGGGGTGGGATTTTATTCCGCACCTTGGACGGCGTTAATTGCCGAGCCGGTGAAAGGCTTGGCGGCGTTGTTTCCTGAGTTAAATACACCGAACCTGCATGGGGGGGCGCACTAATGACAGCCTTGATGACTGATTTTCCTTTGTTGAGCTTGTTGTTATTGATGCTGCCGTTGGGGGCGTTGTTAACGGGGTTAATACCTTGGCTGGATGCGCGATGGGCGGCGTTGACCACCGCGTTATTGGTGTTTGCGGTAACGATTGTGGTGGTAGTGGGGTTTGATCCGACCCAAATGGGCTTTCAGTTTGTGGAAAACAGCCCTTGGATGCCGGGGTTGGGGATTTACTACCGCTTAGGGGTTGACGGTTTGTCGGTGTTATTCCTGCCGTTTACCGCGCTGTTGTTTGTGGCGGTTATTTTGGCTTCTTGGAATGCGATTCGTACTTTGCCACGCTTTTATTTTGCGTTGTTATTGGTGTTGGAATGCACGATTTTGGGCATTTTCACCGCGCTGGATACCATTTTATTCTTCCTGTTCTGGGAATTGACGTTGTTACCGTTATTTTTCCTGATCAGTTTGTGGGGCAGTGGTGCGAATCGGCGTTACGCAGGGGTGAAATACAGCTTGTTCATGTTGGTGGGTGGGTTGCCGATCCTGATTGGGTTCGTGATTATGGCGATCCATAACCCCGGCGGCTTGAGCTTTGCGTATACCGATTTGCTGCAAAATAGCCGTGATTACGGGGTGCAAGTCACGGTGTTTTTCCTGTTATTGCTGGGTTTTGGGGTAAAAATACCATTGTTCCCGCTGCATACTTGGTTGCCAGTAGTGGCGCAGGAAGGCCCGGCGACGACGGTGGCGTTACTCACTGGCCTGAAAGTAGGTGCGTATGGGCTGTTGCGTTTTGCCTTGCCATTGGCTCCGCAAGCGGCTTACGAATACCGTTGGGTATTGGTAGGTTTGGGCATGATTGGGGTGCTGTATGGCGCGGTGGCTGCGTTGAGCCAAACCAGTTTGCGGCGCATGTTGGCGTTTTCCTCATTGAGCCACGTGGGTTTGGTGGTGCTGGGGATTGCAGCATTTAGCCCGCAGGGAATGCAGGGGGCGGTGTTCCAACTGTTGAACTTTACTGTGGTGGCGGGCGGCTTATTCCTGATTACCGGATTTTTACATCAACGCACTGGTTCGACTGAAGTGTTAAGTTTGGGCGGTGTGGCGAAATCCATGCCATTGCTGGCTTCGTTTTTCTTCTTCCTCGGCTTGGCGGGCATTGGAATGCCTGCGACTAGCGGGTTCCCGGCGGAATTTTTATTGATTGTGAGTATTCTGGAAGTACACACCGGGGCGGGTTTGGTCGTGCTGTTTGTGGTGGTGCTGGGTGCAGCGTATTTCTTAAACTTTTACCGCAAAGCCTTTTTGGGCGAAGCACGTCACGACATTATCCGCGATGCCCCTGACTTGAAAAAGCGCGAGCTGGGTATTTTGCTGGTGTTGTCCGTGGTGGTGCTGGTATTCGGATTTTATCCGCAGGGGATTTTGGATATTACTGAAACCAGCAGCCAGTATTGGGTGAGTTTGATGTTGCCATAAGAAATGGCTCAATACGCGGTGAAAATGCGGCGATATTGAGCCATTGTCAGTGTTTTTCCGGCGTTAATCAGCAAATGGGTAATCGGTATACCCCAACGCGAAATCTGCCGCGCCCATTGGGTAAAAGGTGTTGAAGTTGGGTGGATTCAACGGCAGATTTTCTTGCAAACGGCGCGGCAAATCAGGGTTGGCAATGAATGCCTTACCAAATGCTACCGCATCAGCATTGCCCGTTTCCAAGATGTGTTGTGTGCTTTGTGCATCAAAGTTTTCATTAGCGATGAAAAAGCCGCCGAACGCTTGTTTCATAGCGGGGCTGATGCTGTCATCACCGACTGCTTCGCGGGTAAAAATAAACGCGATATTGCGCTTGCCTAGCTCCTGCGCTACATAAGTGAATGTCGCCAGTGGGTTAGAATCGCCCATTGTGTGCGCGTCGCAGCGTGGTGCAAGGTGCATTCCGACTCGTGCCGCACCCCACACCTCAATTGCCGCATCGGTGACTTCAAGCATTAAACGCGCCCGATTTTCCAGTGATCCGCCGTAAGCGTCTGTGCGCTGGTTGGTGCTGTCTTGCAGAAACTGGTCGAGTAAATAGCCATTCGCCCCGTGAATTTCCACCCCATCAAAGCCCGCGAGTTTGGCATTTTCCGCACCTGCCCGGTAAGCGGCAACAATGCCAGCGATTTCGTGGGTGTCTAAAGCGCGGGGTGTTTCGTAGGATTTTTCGGGGCGCACTAAACTGACGTGGCCTTCAGCGGCAATCGCGCTGGGAGCCACCGGCAATGCGCCATTTAAATAGCTGGAGTCAGAAATGCGCCCGACATGCCACAACTGGCAAAAGATTAGCCCGCCTGCTTGATGCACGGCATTGGTGATTAATTTCCAGCCTTCGACTTGTTCCGCTGACCAAATCCCCGGTGTATCGGGGTAGCCCACACCCATCGGGGTAACGGCAGTAGCTTCACTCAGGATTAAGCCCGCACTGGCACGTTGTTGGTAATAGTGCGCCATGAGCGCGTTGGGAACACGTCCGGCAGCAGCACGGCAACGGGTGAGCGGAGCCATAATGATGCGGTTACGTAAGGTGAGGCAGCCTACTTGGGCAGTGTCGAATAAGGTAGTCATGGTGGTTATCCCTGTTAGTTTTCACAACACCAAGGAGCTTACCATAAAGGTATACCGGGACTGATGGCGATCTATCCACAGGGGAGCGGGACTCAATCGCCACCAGCACCAGTATGAGGTGGTCGCAGGATGCGTTTACAGCGGTTAGTGTAAATTGCGCACCAAGCGGACGTACTTGCCGCCAGCCTTAAAGGACTGGAACGGGCGGCCTGCACCAAAATCAACGCTCCACGCATTCGGGTCGGATTGATTGCCCGACCACAAGCTGCTGGCGGGTGTTGCAGGAAAAATGCTTAAGTTAATCGCAGGTTCGCGGCATTGCTTATCTACCACGCTGAGTAATTCTTCTACTGTGGGTAATCGCCAATCACCGTAACCCGCGAAGTGCGCCTGACTGGCGGAGTAAGCGGTTTGCAAAGCGCGATCCCACGGTAATACTTCGGCTTGACCAAAGCAGCGCGTGCCGCGTTGACCTTCCATGCATTGCTTCCACATGAGCTGAGTTTGGGTGTCTGTTACTGTTCCATTAGCGTGGCTTATGAATCGTCCCATATTGGCGTTTAACGCTTGCCTGTTATTGCATTCTTGTGCAGCCAATAAAGGTGTTTGTGTCCCTAGGAATACGTAGCCCACTGCGAATAACGCAGTCAATTTGGTCATTTTCATCGTTATTTTCACCAAGCAAGTCGCAAGAATCGTCATTTTTTTAACAGTGTGTTGCCCCCAACACATCTGCTGTTTTTGGTGAGTCGCGCTAAGGCGAGTAGAGGTTCATCAATTTATAAAATAAATCTATCATTAACGTATGTCGTTAATCAGTATCATTGTGGTATCAATGAGTTATTATCCGACAAGCGGTCTATCGCAGAGGTTAAAAAATGTCAAATGTGGTCACTGATGAACGGGCGTGGTTAGCCGCCACAGGTATTGCGCGTGCTCGTGGGGTGTTTATAACCGCCACGGATACGGGTGCGGGTAAAACCTGGGTGAGTCGGCGTTTGATTGCTGCATTACGCGCGAATGGGCTGGATGTGGTGGCACGTAAACCGGTGGAATCGGGCTGGAATGCGGCGGATGTGACCACCACGGATGCTTGGCAATTGGCACAAGCGGCAGATATTGACCCGGCGCAGGTTTGCCGTCATCACTTTCACGCGCCGTTATCACCACCGCGTGCGGCGGCACAAGAAGGCGTGACTTTAAGCATTGCTACGCTGGCACAAGCGTGTTGGGCTGGCGTGACAGGTTCGCAGTATGTGCTGGTGGAAGGTGCAGGTGGTTTTTACTCGCCGTTGGCAGCGGATGGCTTAAATGCGGATTTGGCAGTTGCCTTGGGGTTGCCGGTATTATTAGTCACGGAAGACCGGGTGGGTTGCCTCAACCCGGTGTTATTGAGTTTGGAAGCGGCACAGCGGCGCGGTTTGCAGATAGCGGGGATTGTGCTGAATCGGCGTAATTCCCCGCCTGCGGGCATGAATAATGCAGCGGATTTACGTGCATTTACCTCTGTTCCATTATGGCAAACCGCTTAAGGTAACTTAATCAGCGGGCTGCTGCCGTTATCCGTACAGGTAAACGGTGCGGATTCGGCGGTGCGTTTTGCACTGTAGTTATCTAGGTGTAAACCGCTGAGTTTGGTTTGGTAAGTGATCCGCAACCGCGTGGTGGCATCACGTACCAGTTCCAAACTGCGCTTCCATGTCCAGTTGGCATTATTGGTGAGGATTTGTTCGATTTGCGCTTCATTACGCCATTGCCGTTGTTGCGGCTCGAAATAATCCACCGCAGTGATTTTGACCGCTGCGCCAGTTTCATTGGCAATGTTGATGTTCAATTGTTGGCAACGTTCCCCTGCCGTCGCTAAGGGCACGTTAAGCACAGCTAGGCACAATAAAGTGCGGATAATGGTGTTGCGGTACTTCATAATGTTTAGCCCTCCTTGGTGTGATGATGAGGCTGGAAAACACGCTCATCCTTGATTCATGCCCGGTTCCTTGTGGGCATCTTCCAGCCTGTAGCTTACTGTACGTTGTCAGTCAGTGGCGAGTCTGTGATTTATTCACGATTTTACGCGGCTATACCATCAATAATTTCCGGCATCTGGGGTTTGGATGCACCATTGGTGGTTTCACCCGCACCAAAATTGAGTTGCCATTCCATGTCATTGCGGGAGCTGGCGTATTCTAATGCGCGGGCTTTGCTGATGTGTTCTTCGCGGTAAAGTTTTAATAATGCCTGATCAAAACTTTGCATTCCATCGCTGCCGCCCTTGGCAATAATATCACGTAAATCATTAAGATTACCTTTGCGGATTAATTCGGCAACATAAGGTGTGTTGATTAAAACTTCAGCGGCTAGGTGCAAACTGTCCTGTTTTCCCGGCACAAGGCGTTGCGCGACGATAGCACGTAGGTTAAGAGATAAATCCATCAATATCCGGCTTTTGTTTTCGCTGGGGAATAAATACAGGATGCGTTCTAACGCTTGGATAACGTTGGTGGCGTGCAAGGTCGACAGCACTAAATGACCGGTATCGGCAAAGCCGAGCACCGCGCTCATGGTTTCCGTATCACGCACTTCCCCGACCATAATCATGTCCGGTGCTTCGCGCATCGCTTCACGCATCGCATTGGCGTAACTTAAGGTATCAAAACCGACTTCGCGTTGCCCAATGATCGAACGGTTGTGGTGAAAGGTGTACTCAATCGGGTCTTCGATGGTTAAAATATGACCTTGATGGTGTTCGTTGCGGCGTTGAATCAGTGCCGCCATTGAAGTGGATTTCCCCGAACCGGTCGAGCCAATGAATAAAATCAGCCCGGATTTTTGCATTACCAAATCATTTAACACCAGCGGTAAATTTAAACTTTCCGGCGTAGGAATTTCCGAGCGGATATGGCGGATGACCATCGACACTTCCCCGCGCTGAAAATAAAAATTCATGCGGAAACGCCCAACACCGGGCATTGAATAGCCTTTGTTGAGTTCGCGATCGGCATAAAAGTTATCTAACTCATTGGCTGCAAGGATTTCTTCAGCAAGTTGACGGATATTACCGGGGCGCATCGGTTCGCGGCTAATGGAGCGTAATTGCCCGCGCACTTTAATCGAAGCGTTCGCGCCTGTGGTTAAATACAAGTCAGAAGCACCCTGTTTCACCATCATATGCAGCAGCGGGTGAATGCGGTGTCCGTGGGTTTCGGTCGGGGGAATAGTGGCGGTCATTTCAGGCGTTGCTCCAACGGTTCCATGCTCATGTCATCCAGCCCTTTGAAGAAGTCATTATCTTTGGCAAAGCGGCTTTCCAGCTTGAGACGCAGCCGCAGATCGTTTTGCGAATCGGCGTGGCGTAAGCCTTCATGCACGGTGATTTTGCGGGTTTCAATCAAATCGAACAGGGCTTGGTCAAAGGTGCGCATTCCGTGTTCTCGGGATTTAGCGGTTAAATCTTTCATCCCCGGCACGTCGCCTTTGAGGATTAAATCAGCCATTAACGGGGTATTGATCACCACTTCAACCGCCGGTAAACGCCCGTCGTCTTTGGCTTTGCGCACTAGGCGTTGCGAGACCACCGCTTTGAGATTGAGGGATAAATCCATCAGTAATTGGTTACGACGTTCTTCCGGGAAGAAGTTAATAATGCGGTCAATCGCTTGGTTGGAGCTATTAGCGTGCAACGTTGATAAGCATAAGTGCCCGGTTTCTGCATAGGCAATCGCGTATTCCATGGTTTCACGGTCACGAATTTCCCCCAGTAAAATAACGTCTGGAGCTTGGCGTAGCGTGTTTTTCATGGCAATTTCGTAACTGGCGGTATCCACCCCAACTTCGCGTTGCGTAATCAAACAACCTTTATGTGCGTGGACGAACTCAATCGGGTCTTCAATGGTGACAATGTGGCCTTTAGAATTTTCATTACGGTAATCCACCATTGAAGCCAGCGTGGTGGATTTACCCGAACCCGTTGCCCCGACCATGACCACCAGACCACGTTTGGTCATGGCAATGTCACGTAAGACTGGCGGTAAATTCAGCGTTTTTAAATCGGGAATGTGGTTGGGAATATGGCGTAACACCATGCCCGCACAGCCGCGTTGGGTGAAAGTATTGACCCGGAATCGCGCTTTGCCCGGTAAGCTAATCGCGAAATTGGATTCCATGTCTTCTTCAAACTGTTTTAACTGGCGGTCATTCATAATCGAACGCACCAGCATCCGCGCATTGCTTTCATTTAACGGCTGATTGGTCAGCGCGACCAATTCGCTGTCGAGTTTGATTGACGGCGGGGCTTCAGCGGTGATGTATAAATCAGAGCCGCCTTTTTCGAGCATGGTGGCAAGTAATTTGTGTACGTAACTGACGGCAGCATCACGATCCATGCTTTACTCCTAAATACTATCCGGGCTATCCGCTTTGCGGCGGGCATCGTTGCGGTCAACTAAACCCTTCATGACCAACGCTTTCAGTGATTGGTCAAGGGTTTGCATTCCGTCGGTTTGCCCGGTTTGCATGGATGAGCGCATCTGGGCAATCTTGTTTTCACGAATCAGGTTACGGATAGCGCGTGTACCGATTAAAATTTCATGCGCGGCTACCCGACCGCCGCCTTTTTTCTTGAGCAGGGTTTGGGAAATCACCGCCTGTAACGATTCGGACAACATCGACCGCACCATGTCTTTTTCCGCCGCCGGGAACACATCGACAATACGGTCAATGGTTTTCGGGGCAGAGGTGGTGTGCAATGTGCCAAATACCAGATGCCCGGTTTCCGCTGCGGTCAATGCCAGTCGGATGGTTTCGAGGTCACGCATTTCCCCGACCAAAATGGTGTCCGGGTCTTCACGCAATGCAGAACGCAGCGCGTTTTCAAACCCACGGGTATCGCGGTGGACTTCACGTTGGTTGACCAAGCTTTTTTTGCTTTGGTGCACGAATTCAATCGGGTCTTCAATGGTGAGGATATGCCCGTAATCGGTGTCGTTTTTGTAATCGACCATTGCCGCAAGGGTGGTGGATTTGCCCGAACCTGTCGGCCCTGTAACCAGCACTAAACCGCGTGGATTGTCAGCAATTTTACGGAAAATGCTGGGTGCGCCGAGCTGATCCAGCGTCAACACTTTGCTGGGGATGGTACGAAATACCGCACCCGCGCCGCGATTTTGGTTAAACGCATTCACCCGGAAGCGTGCCACGCCGGGGATTTCAAACGAGAAATCGCATTCCCAGTGTTCTTCATAGGTTTTGCGTTGATGGTCGTTCATAATGTCGTAGACGAGCGCGTGGACTTCCTTGTGCTCTAGCACGGGTAAGTTGATTTTGCGCATTTCGCCATCAACACGAATCATGGGCGGCATTCCGCCGGAAAGGTGCAAGTCGGAGGCGTTGTTTTTCACGCCAAAGGCCAGCAGTTGGGTAATGTCCATTTTTGTTATTATTCCCGTAGGTACAATTAACCAAGGAAATTAACATAAGCCATGACAATAGGTGAGAACATCCAGACAATCGGTGAGCGCATTCGTGCTGCCGAACAGCGTTTCGGGCGTGAACTGGGTAGCGTGCAGTTACTAGCAGTGAGCAAGAAACATCCCGCCGCCGCTATTCGTGAAGCTTTTGCCGTCGGGCAACACTGTTTCGGCGAAAATTACGTGCAGGAAATGACCGAAAAAGCGGCTGAATTAACCGATACAGGCATTGAGTGGCATTTTATTGGGCCGATTCAATCCAATAAAACCAAAGCGATTGCGGTGACAGCGCGGTGGGTACATTCGGTTGATAGCTTGAAAGTGGCGCAACGTTTGAGTGCGCAAAAACCTGCTTCCGCCCCGGCTATTAATGTGTGTTTACAAGTGAATATCAGTGATGAAGCCTCCAAGTCGGGGGTTTCACCATCGCAAGTGCCGAAACTGGCGCGGCAAATTGCGCTGTTACCGGGTTTAAAGTTGCGCGGTTTAATGGCGATCCCTGCCCCTGAACACGAGTTTGAACGTCAACGCGCGGTATTTGCACAAGTGCGGTTGCTGCAACAGAATTTGAATGCACAAGGGTTCGCGCTGGATACCTTGTCGATGGGGATGACCGACGATATGGAGGCCGCGATTGCCGAGGGCGCAACCATTGTGCGGATTGGTACGGCGATTTTTGGATGTAGAAACGCCATAAATACTGGTAAAATGGCGTTAACGAATCCACTTTAGCGTATAAGTTATGTATAACAGGTTATTTACCCCGCCCGCCAACAAGAGTTTTTTCCTATTCGGGCCGCGTGGTACGGGGAAAACCACTTGGCTGAAGACGTATTTTGGTGATGCCATTTACCTCGATTTCCTCAGACCTGATTTGTTTCAGCGTTTGTTGGGGTCGGAAAATCGGCTGGAAGAATATATTCCTGCTGATTACGCAGGCTGGGTCATATTGGATGAAATTCAAAAAATTCCCAATTTGCTGGATGAAGTCCATCGTCTGATTGAAACCCGCAAAAACCTGCGGTTTGTGCTTACCGGCTCAAGTGCCAGAAAATTGCGCCGTAGTAACGTCAACCTGTTGGCAGGCAGGGCATTGCAGTACCATTTTTTCCCGTTAACGGTGGCAGAATGCGCTGACGATTTTGATCTGACCAAAGCGTTACAATTCGGGATGTTGCCGTCTATTTTCACCGAAGAAAATCCTAAGCATTACCTGCAAGCCTATATCCAAACCTATTTGGAGCAGGAGGTACAACAGGAAGGTTTGACCCGTAATATCGGCGCATTCAGCCGCTTTCTGGAAATTGCTAGTTTTTCCCAAGGTGAATCGCTGAATATTACCGACGTAGCACGGGAGGCGCACATTAACCGCAAGGTAGCGGAAAATTACTTTTCTATCCTTGAGGATTTGTTGATTGCCTACCGTTTGCCGGTATTTACCAAACGCGCCAAACGCAAAATGACGCAGCACCGTAAATTCTATTTTTTCGATACCGGTGTTTATTACCACCTGCGTCCCAAAGGGGTGTTGGATAGCCCGGAAGAATTGGAAGGTGTGTGCCTTGAGTCTTTTATTTTGCAGGAAATACGTGCCTTAAATGCTTATCGGGATTGGGGTTACACCCTTTCGTTTTGGCGCACCGCCACGGGGCAGGAGGTGGATATTGTTTGTTACGGCGATGCTGGATTTTATGCGATTGAAGTTAAGCGCAACCGCACGGTTTCTGCCAAGCATTTGAGCGGACTCAAGAGTTTTCGCGAAGATTACCCAGAGGTTACGCCTTACCTTGTGTATGGTGGCGATGATAAGTTGGAAATAGATGGCATAAAAATTATCCCAGTCAGGGTGTTTTTACGCGACATTGAGCATTACCTTTCAGGAGTTTCCCATGTTTAAAGCCTTAGTTCTGGAACAACAGGACGCTAAAACCCACGCGAGTATTCGGCAGTTAACCGTAGCCGATTTACCCGCTGGTGATGTCTTAGTCGATGTGGCGTATTCGTCGCTCAATTACAAAGACGGTT
This sequence comes from Thiothrix unzii, assembly GCF_017901175.1. NCBI lineage: Bacteria > Pseudomonadati > Pseudomonadota > Gammaproteobacteria > Thiotrichales > Thiotrichaceae > Thiothrix > Thiothrix unzii. Next base: position 3,027,756 of record NZ_CP072793.1, on the reverse strand, counting down.
TGGCAGTCACGGGTAAAGGCAAAATTGTGCGGCAGTTTCCAATGGTTCCCGGTATTGATTTTGCCGGAACTGTGGCGGAATCGGCGAGTGAGCGGTTTCGTCCGGGCGATGCGGTGATTCTCACGGGTTGGGGTGTTGGGGAAAACCATTGGGGTGGTTTTGCCCAGAAAGTGCGGGTGAATAGTGAGTGGTTAGTGCCGATGCCTGCGGGGTTGAATGCGCAAAAAGCCATGATTATTGGCACAGCAGGGTTGACCGCGATGTTGTGCGTCATGGCGTTGGAAGAAGCGGGCGTAACCCCAGATGCTGGGAAAGTGTTAGTCACGGGTGCGGCAGGTGGTGTGGGCAGCGTGGCGGTTTTGTTGTTGGCGCGTCTGGGGTATCACGTGGTAGCCGTCACTGGTCGCCCGGAAACTCATGCGTTTTTAAGCGCATTGGGCGCAAAGGAATTCATCAGTCGCGAAATCATGAATCAGCCTTGCCGTCCGTTAGAAGCCCAACGTTGGGCGGGTGCGGTGGATGTGGTGGGTGGTGAAATGCTGGCGCGGGTGCTGGCAGAAATGGCTTACGGTGGAGCGGTGGCTGCTTGCGGTTTGGCGGGTAGTTTCAAACTGGATACTACGGTGATGCCGTTTATTTTGCGTAATGTGAGTTTACGCGGGGTGGATTCGGTGAGTTGCCCGTTGGCGCGACGGGTACGTGCGTGGGAACGCCTTGCTGCGGAATTGCCGGAAGCCGCTTACGCAGATCTAGTGCAGAGCATCGCACTCGAAGCCGTGCCGCAAGCCGCCCAAGATATTATTAATGGGCGTGTGTGTGGGCGGGTGCTAATCGACTTGGCGCAAGGCTAGGAATTCCGCTGGGGCGCACCCTAGTGTTTTAATCATTGTGTAATCATGCAGTTATTCATGTTATCCCCAGAGCCTGTGGATAACTGTGTGGATTGTTTTGTGAATAGGGTGCGCCAAGTCTTGTTTTTAAAGGGTTCTCCGCAGAATGGCTAAAAAACAATCAAAGTTATTTCTCTTTATAATCAATAGGTTGGTTTATTTTTGTTGGGGTATTGACAAGTTGGTGCAGTTTTGAAACTTGCTTGTGATGGTTAAGTGTCGTGTGTGTATAACATTTATCGCTGTGGAAAAACCTTGACACAAGATGTTGTGTGTTACGCATTTGCAGCAGCACAAACAGGGTAAATCAGTTACAATGCCGCGCTTTGTTGTTACCCAGTTCTAGTCAACTTATGAAACAATCTCAACCCCGTGTCGGTTTCGTGAGCCTCGGTTGCCCGAAAGCTTTGGTGGATTCCGAACGCATCCTGACTCAACTCCGTGCGGAAGGCTACACCATTAGCGGTAGTTATGACGAAGCTGATTTAGTGGTGGTGAATACCTGCGGTTTTATTGATTCCGCCGTTGCCGAATCGTTGGAAGCGATTGGTGAAGCCTTAGACGAAAACGGTAAAGTGATTGTCACCGGCTGTCTGGGCGCGAATGCGGATAAAGTGCTGGACGCTTACCCCAATGTGTTAGCCGTCACCGGGCCTCATGCGTATGAAGCGGTGATGCAATCGGTGCATACCCATTTGCCGCCATTGCATGACCCCTACACCAGCCTTGTGCCGCCGCAAGGGGTGCGTTTAACCCCGCGTCATTACGCTTACCTGAAGATTTCAGAAGGCTGTAATCACCGTTGTTCGTTCTGCATTATTCCGTCATTACGCGGTGACTTGGTGTCGCGCCCGATTGGGGATGTGTTGCAGGAAGCTGAAAATCTGGTGAATGCCGGGGTGAGAGAATTGCTGGTGATTTCGCAAGACACCAGTGCTTACGGGATTGATGTGAAATACCGCACTGGTTTCTGGCAAGGCCGCCCGATTAAAACCCATTCGCAGCAATTGGCGGAAGCGTTGGGTGATATGGGTGTGTGGGTGCGCTTGCATTACGTTTACCCGTATCCGCACGTCGATAACCTGCTGCCGTTGATGGCAGACGGTAAAATCCTGCCGTATTTGGACATTCCATTCCAACATGCCAGCCCCAGCGTCCTGAAAAATATGCGCCGTCCGGCTCATGCGGAAAAAGTGCTGGAACGCTTGGGTAAATGGCGCGATGTCTGCCCGGATATTGCGGTGCGCAGTACCTTTATCGTGGGCTTCCCCGGTGAAACCGACGATGATTTTGAAACCTTGCTGGATTTCCTGCAAGAAGCCGAACTCGACCGCGTAGGGGCATTCACCTATTCAGCCGTTGAGGGTGCGCCTGCTAACGCGCTGGAAGGGGCTGTCCCTGAAGACGTGAAAGAAGAGCGTTTAGAGCGTTTCATGGAAGTACAGGCAGAGATCAGTGCTGTGAAACTCAGCCGGATGATTGGTAAAACCCTGACGGTTCTCGTTGATGATGCGGAAGATGGGCAAAGCCTTGCCCGCAGTTACCGTGACGCGCCGGAAATTGACGGACAAGTGGTTATCGAAGGAGTGGAGTTGCCGGTTGGTGAATTCGTGAAAGTCCGTGTTACTCATGCGGATGAACATGATCTTTGGGCAGAGGTCGTGGTTTAACACACCCGACAAGGGAAATAAATCCGATTGGCAGAGGCGTTGCGGGTAACGGCAGATTCTAAGGTAATTTCAAGCCATATTGACGCGCGAATGTGAGCAACGCTTCTGCATTCCCCTTCGCATCATTTACCGGATGGTGGTCATGCGCCGTTTTACGTAAGTGCTTGAAGTTCTGAAACATATCCCGCACCACGCCTTTGTACAGTGAGCCAAGATTGGTGGAATTGTAGCCAAATGGGTTGTCACCCAGAAAATGGTGGAAATACCAATTGATGAACGACCAGTCGAAACCGTTATTGTCGGCGATGAAATGCGGGCGGCCTTTGACTTCGCGCTTGAGCCAATCGGCAAAACGTTGCATCACCACCGCTGGTTCGTCAAACGTAAGCGTTTCCTCACGGCTGTGCCCACTGACTGCGAGGGCTTGCGGAATCCAGCGTTCGGAAATGGGTTTGAGTTGCCCGTAGAAGGTGCGCTGCAAATCCGGTTCGACAATGACCGCGCCGAAACTGACCATGGAGTAATCGCCGGGGATCGGGCCATCGGCTTCGATGTCGACCATAATGAAGGTCATGCCATTACCTCTACATATGTGACTGGCACATGATCGGTTAACCATACGCCGTTGGCGGAATGATAAAAGATCAGACCGTCATGCTGCATTCGTCCTGCCGCTATTTGTAGAATGACAGGCTTGCCGTGACGAATACCAACCTTGTGCGCGGTTTCTGTATCGGCGGATAAATGCACATGCTGACGCGAACGTTTTTCCAAGCCTGTCTGTAAAATCGACTCCAGAAAGCGTTCGGCAGTGCCGTGATACAAGATTTCGGGCGGCTCAACAGCCTGCAATCCTAAATCGAGTGTTCGCAAGGAATGCCCCTGATTGGCGCGGATACGGGTTTTGTCTGCGTTGAAACTGAAACGCTGTTTGTCGTTGGTGGTGACAACGTGTTCCAGTTCTTCCATGCTCATGTTACGTCCGTGCGCCGCTAATTGTGTGAGTAATTCGCCCACAGATACCCAGCCTGCTTCGTCCAACGTCAGACCGATTTTATCCGGCTGGTGGCGCAGAACGAGGCTGAGGAATTTACTTTGTTTTACTGTTTTTTGATTCATAGTTTTTTTGTCTTGATAATGTAGAGACGCAAAATCTTGCGTCTCTACGGGTGGGGCACATTGTGTAAGGTTACGCTGCTTTGCCCTTGTCCGTCAGCTTGACCAGATCGTTCATCACGCCATCCAGACCGCCGTAAACGTTCAGGGTGCTGATGCGTCCGGTGATCTTTTCCAAGATTTCCAACTCTTTCAAGCGCAGTAACACAGGGTTGCCTTCCATGACTTTGGCGGTGTTGTGCATGGAGCGTGTTTCCTGCGTTTCTTCGCGGCGGCGGATCAGGTTAGCTTCGGCCTTTTTCTCGGCTTCAACGACTTGTGCCAAAATCGCCTTCATATCACCGGGCAATACGATGTCACGCGCCCCGACGGTTTTCAGGTCGATGCCGTAAGCCGCTGCTTTTTCCACCACTGTTTGCTGGATGGATTGGTTGAGCAGGTTTTTGTCTGCCAGCAATTCGTCCAGCGTTTGGGTGGAAACCACGGCACGTAACGCCAATTGCAGCTCGCGGTACAGGTAGTCCTTGTGGTCTGCCAGTGCCGTTTTGACTTGCTGCGGGTCAACAATCTGCCACATGGCGGAGAGGTTGATACGCAAGCCTACGCGGTCTTTGGTGAGGATTTCCTGACCGTTGACTTCCATGTTTTGCAGGCGGCAATCCAGTTGGGTTGCTTCGATGGTGTGGTTGAACTTCCACCAAACGTGCGTACCTGCCGTCAGCATTTCGTGCTGTTCGCCGTCAACTTCAAGAAAACCGCTGTGGCCTTCGGGGATGATGGCGATAGCCATTGCGTTGAAAGCCGCCGCCCGCAAGATGGGGTCTTTGGCTGCCAGCAATTGGCTTGCCAAGGCTTTAGGCAGCTTGAAATCGGTGCTGATGTCAATTTTACGCACCTCAATGCTGCGCTGACCTTGCCAGCACGCACCACGTTGCGCAGGCGGCTTGATGTCTTTCAGCACATTGTCTTGGTACAGCAAACCGACTTCCTGTTCGCCCGTTTCCCAGCGTTGGAGGTGCGCGGCGAATTTGTCAGGGTGCAAGTCGGCAAGGCTGACGACATCCTCCGGCACGAAGGTTTGCGCACTACCCGTGACGGCGAATTGCTGCACGCGGTATTGGTTTTTCCAGCCGTGTAAGGTGTGGACACCCGCAGGCAGGACTTGTACGAACTGTTCGTCTTTGAACAACAGCCCGCGATGTGTTTCTGGAACAATAATTTTGGTTTTGAATAACATGGCGTTGTCCTTTAAAAATTGGGTGGCATTCCCCCACACCCGTGCAGGCTTGACGGTTTGTGTCGGATGGGAAATCCGCGTGAGCCGAAGCCGTTGCGGTTTCGCATCCACCAAACCCACCGTCAAGGCGGCGCGGGTGCTGGTCGTTGCCGTCGGGTAATCCGTGCCGAAACACGTGCTGCCGTCAGGCATTGACCTTGGTGGTTTGCCGTTTGTTTACCCTTGCGGGCCAAGCTACCGTAAAAGGGTAGTTCACTAGCCGGAGTTGAACCGGCGACAACCAGATACCAGATCCAGTGCTCTACCAGACTGAGCTATAGTGATGGAGCAGCCAGTTGGAGTTGAACCAACGACCGACCGAATCTCTCGGTTGCTCTACCAGACTGAGCTATGGCTGCATGGTTGTGACGATCAGAACAGATACGCGGGTACACCAGCGGTGGTTGCGTCAGGCAGGTATTTGAACCTGCTCCACGAGTAACGAAAGTCGCCAATGGTTTTGCAAAGTGTGTGCCAACTGCGCTGTTTTTCTTTAAGTGGTTGATAAAAGATGATTTAATGTGGATGGTGGTCGCTGGTGGGAAAGCAAGATTATCGAAATTGCTATCTATAAAAATACAAATCTATTTTTTGTTAAACCAACCTTTCTCCAACCTTGATGCCGTATGTTATCGCTCAAGAGCCAAGTAGAGGACGCGGCTCTACCCGATACCATCATGGATAATGAGAGAGGAGAACAATCATGCAATACGCAAATCCCAATACCGAAGGCGCGGTCATCAACTTCAAGGAACGCTATGAAAACTTCATTGGCGGTGCTTGGGTTGCCCCCGTCAACGGCGAATACTTCGACAATATTTCCCCGGTAAACGGCAAACCATTCTGCCAAATCCCGCGCTCCAGTGCGGAAGACATTGAACTGGCACTGGATGCCGCACACGCCGCCAAAGATGCGTGGGGCAGAACTTCCGTGACTGCACGTTCCAATATCCTGCTGAAAATCGCGGATCGCATCGACGCGAATCTGGAAGTGCTGGCAGTCGCGGAAACATGGGACAACGGTAAAGCCGTGCGCGAAACTCTCAACGCTGACGTACCGCTTTCCTCCGACCATTTCCGCTATTTCGCAGGCTGCTTGCGTGCACAAGAAGGCACAATGGGCGAAATCGACGAAAACACCGTCGCTTACCATTTCCACGAACCGTTGGGTGTGGTGGGTCAAATTATCCCTTGGAACTTCCCACTGCTGATGGCGTGCTGGAAACTCGCTCCGGCATTGGCAGCAGGCAACTGCGTGGTTCTGAAACCCGCTGAACAAACCCCTGCTTCTATCCTGATCATGATGGAACTGATTGCGGATTTGTTGCCGCCGGGCGTATTGAACGTGGTTAACGGTTTCGGCGTAGAAGCAGGTAAAGCACTCGCCACCAGCACCCGCATTGCCAAAATCGCGTTCACCGGCTCCACCCCGGTCGGCTCGCTGATTATGAAATACGCGGCGGAAAACATTATTCCTTCCACCGTTGAACTCGGCGGCAAATCCCCGAATATCTTCTTCGCCGATGTGCTGGATCACGAAGATGCATTTGTGAGCAAAGCGGTCGAAGGCGCGGTACTGGCGTTCTTCAACCAAGGCGAAGTCTGTACTTGCCCATCCCGCTTGCTGATTCAGGAATCCATCTACGAAAAATTCATTGGCATGGTGATTGAGCGTTCCGCACAAATCAAACGCGGCAACCCGCTGGATACCGAAGTCATGGTCGGTGCGCAAGCCTCGCAAGAACAGTACGACAAAATCCTCAGCTACATCCAGATCGGCAAAGACGAAGGCGCGGAAGTGATTACCGGCGGCGCAGTCGAAACGATGGAGGCGGCTTACTGCGAAGGCTATTACATCCAACCGACTTTGCTGAAAGGCACCAACAATATGCGCGTGTTCCAGGAAGAAATCTTTGGGCCGGTGGTGTCAGTGGCGACGTTCAAGGACGAAGCTGAAGCACTGGCGATTGCCAATGACACCGAATTTGGTCTCGGGGCAGGGGTGTGGACTCGTGACATGAACCGTTCTTACCGCATGGGTCGCGGCATCCAAGCCGGTCGGGTGTGGACAAACTGCTACCATTTGTACCCAGCGCACGCGGCATTTGGCGGCTACAAAAAATCCGGCGTAGGCCGCGAAACCCACAAGATGATGCTTGATCATTACCAGCAGACCAAAAACCTGCTGGTAAGCTACGACATCAATCCGCTGGGCTTCTTCTAAGTTTCCTCCTCCTCGCGTGGTGTAGTGTGCGGGTCGGCTTAGTCTGACCCGCGTTTAAACAACGCCCACACGGCAACGACCAACGCTGACGCGAAAGAAACCAACGCCCAATTGGCGAGAGAAAGCCCCATAATCACCAATTCCTCGTCTTCACACAAACCGCTGACCTCAAACAAGCTGGGCACGTTATCGCTCAGGAAATAAACAAATTGCTCAATCAAACCGGGTTGACTGCCCGCACAAGAAGCACTGCCGGGCGGCTGTAATTGCAACCAAGTTTGATAACTCGCCGTAGCCGTTCCCACGCCTGCCAGCAATAGCACCAGACTACCCCACACTTTTTCACCAAACCCGGTTGCCGCCAGCAGCCCGAATACCGCAATCAGCATGAATAACAGTCGCTGGAAAATGCACAAATAGCAGGGGTGAAGATTTAACCAAGCGGTCAGTATGAAACTGCTCAACGCAAGACTCATCGCGATCAGGCCAATCGCAAGCCAGAGGGATTTACGGGTTAGGGGTAGCATTTTTATGGGTATCCTGTGTTTTATTTATCCCGCGAGTATAGTCTGGCTATCGCCTGATAGGGATGACAAAAGGCAAATAATGGTTGCTTTTTATCATGCTAATCTACATGCCCATCGTAAAATAGTCTGGATTTTTTTACGATGCGTCGTAGAATGGTTGTGATGAAACGCTTCTATACTGACATCCTGCAAAATGAGTTGCTGACGCAGCGGCAAATGTTGTTTGTGTCCGGCTCCCGCCAAGTTGGCAAAACTACACTGGCAAAAGCCATTGTCGAGCAGCAACACGGGCAATACTACAACTGGGACAACCGCCAGCACCGGCAGTGGATTCTGGAAAGTGTCAGTAATATGAGCAACGCCACTTTGCTCAATCAGATGGGTGTGCATGAATTGCGCGACCAGCGGGCAGTGGTGGCTTTCGACGAATTGCACAAGTACAAGGACTGGAAAAACTACCTCAAAGGCTTGTTTGACTTGTACGAACACCAACTCGCGGTGTTGGCGACAGGCAGTGCGCGGATGGATATTTTCCGCAAGGGTGGCGATAGCCTGATGGGGCGTTATTTCCATTACCGGATGCACCCCTTGAGTTTGCGTGAAATCAGTGCGCCTTTTGTCGCAGGGCAATTGCTGCAAGACCCCCATAAACCCGAACCCACCGCGCTGGAACAGTTACGCCGTTTTGGTGGTTTCCCTGAGCCATTTCTCAAAGCGGATACCCGTTTTTATAACCGTTGGCAGCAATTACGCCAGCAACAACTGATTCAGGAAGACATCCGCGACACCAATACCGTGCAAGACATCGCCCATCTGGATGTACTCGCCACCCTGTTGCGGGAGCAATGTGGGCAGGTGGTGCGTTACAGCTCGCTGGCAAACCAAATCAATGTCAGTGTGGATACCATCCGCCGCTGGGTGACGCTGCTGGAAAGTTTCTACTACGCTTTTCGGGTCACGCCTTGGTTCAATAATCTTGCATCTGCCTTGCGCAAAGAGCCGAAAATCTATCTGTGGGATTGGTCACAGGTGAAAGACATCGGTGCGAAAAACGAAAATCTGATTGCCAGCCATCTGCTCAAAGCCGTGCATTGGTGGACAGATCACGGGATGGGTGATTACCAACTGCATTATTTGCGCACCAAAGACCAGAAAGAAGTCGATTTCCTTGTTAGCCGCGATAACCAGCCCTGGTTGCTGGTGGAAGTGAAAAGTTCTGCCAACCAACCGCTTAACAAGCATCTGGGCTGGTTTCAGGAACAACTGGGTGCGGAACATGCCTTGCAGGTGGTGATGGATATGCCGTATGTGGAAGCGGATTGTTTTGCGGTGGGCAAGCCGGTGAAAGTGCCGGTGGAGACGTTGTTGATGCGGTTGGTTTAATTTGTGTTTGCTACAGGCTCTCTCTATCATTTGGGTGTAGGCATTTTAAAATACAGGGTGTTATCGTGAATCAATATTCTATAGGTCAGACTCTTCGAGAGCTTAAGGCATTCGCCTATATACTTTATATCCCGCTGATTTTACTAATGCCGATTGGGTGGATCGGGATTTTATTTGCGTATACGTTAGGGTGGAGGGAAATCACTTCAAATGACTTTACTTTGGCACTTAATACAACAGTAGCAGTTCTTGGCTTTATTTATTTCATACAAAAACAAAAGCTTGAAGAGGAGAAGCTGTTTTTTGATCAGTTTGCCAATTTTAATAAACGTTTCCACGATTTAAGCCAATCTTTAAATCAACTGAGCGAGATAGACTGTGAGCATCAGGATACCATTGGCATCGTGGGCAAGTACTTCGATTTATGTTTAGAGGAATACCAGCTTTACCAATATGGACGAATACCTGAAAAGACATGGCGTTACTGGGGAAGTGGTATGCTTTATTACATCAGAAAATACCCATGTATTGAACAACATTGGAGACTGATGGAAAGAGAGGCTTTAGACGATGGGCTTACTATTGCTTGGTTACAACAGCATTGCGCAGACATAGGCAATGCTCAAGAGTCATAGAAATGTGATGATAACTACCCTTGTCTCCAACCATCTCCACCGCGAAGCCTGCCAGCAACTGCCGGACACCCAACGCAGTCAGCTAGGTCAATACATGACCTCCGCCGCCATTGCCCGCTTTATGGCCTCGCTGTTCCATTACCCGGAACAAGCCCGCTTGCTGGATGCTGGTGCAGGCACGGGTTCGCTGACCGCTGCTTTTTTGGACGCTGCCCTGCAACACGGCACAAGCACCGCAGTGGACGCATGGGAAATCGACCCCATCTTGCGCCGTTACCTGCAAACGACGCTGGAACAATACGTGCAACGCGGGCAAGGGCACATCACTACCCAATTACATTCCATTGATTTCATCGAAGACACCAGTTTTGCAGCACAAACAGGTATCGGCAAACGCTACACCCACGCCATCCTCAATCCGCCGTACAAGAAGATCAACACCCCGTCCCGCCACCGTCAACTCTTGCGTAAAGCCGGGATTGAAACCGTCAATCTATACACCGGCTTTGTTGCACTCGCCATCCTGCTGCTGGAAACCGGCGGCGAACTGGTTGCGATTATCCCGCGCTCGTTCTGCAACGGCAGCTATTACCGCCCGTTCCGTGAACTGTTGTTAAAACAGTGTGCTATTCGCCACATCCACCTGTTTGAAAGCCGCAGCAAAGCCTTCGGTGCAGACGACGTATTACAAGAAAACATCATCATCCATCTGCTCAAAAATGTGGAACAAGGGCAAGTCACCGTCTCGACTTCGCACGATGCCCGTTTCGCTGACTATCAGGAAACCTGCTTTGCCTTTACCAACATCGTCAAACCGAGCGATACCGAGCAATTCATCCACATCCCGACCAGCCATGCCGCAACAGATATTCCCGCAGTCAGTACCCATTCGTTGGTAGAACTGGGCTTGGAAGTTTGTACCGGCCCCGTGGTCGATTTCCGCCTGAAAGAATGCTGGAGCGCACAACCCGGCAACAACACCGTGCCTTTGCTCTACCCACACCATTTCAGCACCGGACAACTAGTTTGGCCTAAACTACACAAGAAACCCAACGCCCTGCACCTGCTACCAGCCTCCCGCAGATGGCTGATGCCAAATGGACATTACGTGCTGGTTAAACGCTTTTCCTCCAAGGAAGAACGCCGTCGTGTTGTCGCTTACCACCTGACACCGGAAATGCTGGGCAGTGAACTGATCGGCTTTGAAAACCACTGGAATATCTTTCACATTGGTAAAGCAGGGTTGGATGCAACACTGGCTAGTGGTTTGGCAACCTTCCTCAATTCGACTGTGCTGGATGATTGGTTCCGCGTATTTTCTGGGCATACGCAAGTTAATGCCACTGACTTACGTACCTTGCGTTACCCTAGCCGTGCCCAATTACTGGTACTCGGCGAATGCGCCGCCAGCTATGCCAGCCTTGACCAAACCACCATCGACCAACTGGTTGCAGCCCTATGACCACACAGCAAGAACGCATCAACGAGGCATTGCACATCCTCCAAGCCTTGGGGATGCCGAAAGAACAACTCAACGAACGCACCGCTATCACGTTGCTGGCACTGCTGAATTTACCTGCTGATAAGCAATGGCAACATGCCAGCAATTCACTGCTGGGTATTCGTGCCATACTGGATTTTGCCCGCCAACAAATGGCACGCAACTACGCCGAAAACACTCGCGAAAGTGTGCGCAAATACAGCGTCAAACAATTAGTAGCGGCAGGTGTTTTGCTGCACAACCCGGATAAACCCGACCGGGCAGTGAACAGCGCGGATAACTGCTATCAAGTCGAGGAACAAGCCCTTGTGCTGTTCCAACAGTTTGGCACAAAAAAGTGGGATGTCGCTTTAGGCAACTATTTGGCACAACGACAAACACTGGCTGACCAGTTTGCCCGCCACCGTGATATGCAGCGCATTCCTGTCACCATTCAGCAAGATCAAACGATTACCTTGAGTCCGGGCGCACATTCCGACCTGATTCGGCAGATTATTGAGATATTTGCCCCATATTTCGTACCCGGTGGCGAACTGGTATACGTGGGTGATACCGGCAGCAAATGGGGCTATTTCAACGAATCGCTGTTGCAATCATTGGGAGTTGAAGTCGGCAACCACGGCAAAATGCCTGACATCGTGCTCTATCACCGCGAGAAAAACTGGTTGATATTGGTCGAAGCCGTAACCAGCAGTGGCCCGGTAGACGGAATTCGCCACGCCGAACTTGCCAACTTGTTCAAATCAAGTTCGGCAGGCTTGGTTTACGTGACAGCCTTCCCTGACCGAGGCGAAATCCTGCGCAAGTTCTTGTCGGTAGTCGCATGGGAAACTGAAGTATGGTGTGCCAGCGATCCTTCGCATTTGATCCATTTCAATGGTGTGCGGTTTTTAGGGCCGTATACAAGTTAAGGGGATACCCGCCATAATCACAACCTTGACCCCGATACGGCGAACACGCATGTCCAACGACCTCAAGCAACGCAACAATCCTCTGCACGGCCTCACGCTGGAGGCGATACTCACCGCGCTGGTGGCGCATTTTGGTTGGGCGGAATTGGCGGAACGCATTCCTCTGCGTTGTTTCAGCATCGACCCCAGCATTAAATCCAGCCTGAAGTTTTTGCGTAAAACCCCGTGGGCACGCGAAAAAGTGGAAGGGCTTTACGGCTTCATGCAGCGTGAGATTCATCGCGCGGGCAAGAGCGACCCCACCGCTGACTAAATGTTGAAACACCTCCACGACCTCATTTTCCGCAATCGCTTCCATGCTTTGGGCGCACACTTTTACAGCGAATTCCAACCGCAGGGGCTGGAAAACCCGACGCTGGTATGCAGCAGTACAGAAGTCTTGCAGCAGTTGGGTTTGCACGCGGATGAAGTGAATACGGACTTATTCCTGCAAGTATTCAGCGGTAATGCGCTGTTGCCGGGGATGCAGCCATTGGCGCAGGATTATGCGGGGCATCAGTTTGGGCATTTCAACCCGTTCTTGGGGGATGGTCGCGCGGTATTGTTGGGTGAAGTGGAAACACCGGGCGGCATCGTTGACCTTTACCTGAAAGGTGTGGGCAAAACGCCGTATGCGCGGACTGCCGATGGGCGGGCGGGGTTGCGTGAATGCCAGCACGAATTCGATACCACGGAACAGTTGGCGGCTTTGGGTGTGCCGACCGCGCGGTGTTTGTGTGTTACTTCCGGTAGTCAGCAGGTGTACCGGCAAGGCTTTGAAGCGATGGCGATGGTGACGCGCATTGCCCCCAGTCATGTGCGTTTCGGCACGTTTGAAAATTATTTCTTCCAGAAAAACCCGGCGGCGTTGCGGCAGTTGGCGGATCATGTGATTGCCTGCCATTTCCCGGCGTGCGCGGCGGAAGGGGAGGCGCGTTATGCGACGTTTTTCCATGAGGTGGTGTTGCGCACTGCTCGCTTGATTGCGCATTGGCAGGCGGTGGGGTTTGTGCATGGGGTGATGAATACCGACAACCAGTCGATCCTCGGCATCACCTTGGATGTGGGTGCGAGCACGTTTACCCCGGCGCGTGATCCCTTGTGTGTTAGCCACCCGGACGATGAGCATGGGCGTTATGCTTTTGGGCAACAACCCGTGGTGGGTCTGTGGAACTGCAATGTGCTGGCGCGGGCACTTTCCCCGCTGATTACGGTGGATGCGTTACGCAGTGCTTTGCTGGCGTATGAGCCGGAATACCTGCGCCATTACGCCGCGCTCATCTCAGAATCTGACGGGGTGTAACACCAACTCCGCCAGCCGTTCGCGCACCAGCTCACTACCGCCGGTGCTATGGCACAATTGCCCCATCAGTACGCTAGGGTCTTGGCAGGAATCAATGGCTTTACCCATCACCGCATCAATGCAATAACGCCATTCTTCCAGCTCTGGTGAGGCGGATTGCGGCAAAAACGAACCACGGTATAGCGAAAAGGCTTCTTGGCTTTGTTGCTGGCGCAAGGCTTGCCAGACTTGAATGAAATCCGCCCACACCGGCATTTGTAAACGGTACGGGCGCGAACCGATTTGCCCATCCAGCAAACGCCGCAAATGCGACAGTTCCGCTTTCAACGTCGTGGTGGAAATAGGTTGATCGCCGTACAACGCCGCGTGGAAACCTTCGAGGCTCAAACCTTGCGGATTCAAGGCCAACAGACAAAGGATTTCCACTTGGCGCATGGGCAGGCTCAAGGGCTTACCCCTAAACAGAATGCGGGGCTGCCCCAGTGCATGGATTTCCAATTCAGCGCGGGGTAACTGCTGCGGCAAGCATCGCCCAATCGCACGCGCCAATTCGGTAACAGCCGCTTGCCCCAACGGTGTATGGCGATTCCATGTGGTAGACATATCCAACACACCCAGCACTTCGCCGGATTGCGGATGCGTAATCGGTGCGGCGTAACACACCCAATCATGCACAAAAGGCAGGTAATGTTCCGACGAAAACACCGTGACAGAACGCCGCAATTTCAACGCCAAACCCACCGCATTTGTGCCGACCGAGGCTTCATCCCATAAACCGCCAGCGGTAAAATTGACCGATTCCGCGCGGCTGCGCATGTGACGGCTGGAAAATGTCCATAATAAACGCCCTTGCGGATCGGCAATGGCTGCGACTAACTCGCCTTCATGGGCAAGTTGCATCATTTGTTCTTGTTCGCGTTGCGCGGCTAGGCACAGTTGGGACTCTTTCCAGCGTTGCAGCGTGGAATATTCATCGTCAGCAGGCGCGTGAACTTGGAGCGGATGGATGTGTTGAGCACTGCGCTGCCATGACGACATAATGTCATCACGGATACCGTCGCGTTTTACGAAGGGGCTGCCAGCAACAAAACGACTCCACTGTGTTTCAATGGTGCGCCGTCGCTGCGATAAACTGGTTGCCGAATCCTTAACTTGCTCCATACGCCTCCTCCAGCGTTCAGATTGCTATTGTTATAGCATTGATGAGCCTTGGCGCATAGCATCTGTTTTGGCGTGTGGGCTTGCGGTAATTGTTCCTGCTATTCAAGGAATAATATTGCATTCCATTGCTAATACGCTATTATTCCTTGAATAGCAGGAACAATGGTAATCCAGTATGGCAAGACCCCTGATCCCACTTCCCACCCCACAACAATCCGGCGCACTCACCCCCGAATTACTGGGGCAATTCATTCGCGCCAAGCGCACCCAATCCGGTTTACGGATTGACGATGCCGCCGCATTGCTTGGTGTTGCCAAGGATACTTTGAGCAAGCTGGAACGCGGGCATTCCGGCGTGCAACTTAGCACGCTGCTGCAAGTGCTCAACGGTCTTGGTATTGGGCTGAAAGTGGAGCCGTGGACAGAAGGTGGCGACGATGACTGGGTATGAACATCGTCTGCGGGTTTGCTTGGGGGAGCAGCCCATTGGTTTCCTGCTGGCAGATGCGCAAGGGCAATTGACGCTGGAATACACACCGGCATGGCAGGCCAGTGGTTTTGCCATTTCGCCGCATTTGCCGCTGACAAACACAGCGAATCATCAAGTGGTGCAACGTTTCCTGCGTAACTTGCTGCCCGAAGGTCAGGGTTTCGACATCCTGCTGGAAAACTACCAAATCAGCCGCGCCAATACCTTTGGGATTATCCGTGCTTTGGGGGCAGATACGCCGGGTGCATTGCAGTTTTTGCCTGAAACGCTTGAACCCATCCAGCCCGCCCACTTGCGCCCGATCTTGCTTGATGAATTGCTCGAGCGTCTCGACAATCAACCCGCCCGTAACCTGATTGTGTGGGATGGTCGCCCGCGCTTGTCGGTGGCTGGGGTTCAACATAAAATCAATGTGTTGGCGGATGCACAAGGCGGGCTGGCATTTGGTGAAGGCAGTTTGTGTTCCACCCATATCCTCAAATTCGAGCCAGCCAACCAGAACCATGTGGTGCTGAATGAATACCTGTTGATGCAGCTTGCTCAATCCATCGGTTTGCCCGTCGCAGCGGTGGAATTGCGGCGTTTCGGGCAGCATCGTGCGTTGCTGGTGACGCGCTTCGACCGCAAACGCCAGGGCGATATGGTATTGCGTCGCCATCTGATTGATGGTTGCCAAGCACTCGATTTGCCGCCCGAATACAAATACGAGCGCAATTTTGGTAACAGCCCCGATGTGGCGGCTATCCGTGACGGCGCAAGTTTGCCGCGTTTATTCGCCTTCTGCGCCCATTGCCGTTCGCCTGCACTTGCCCGCAAATACGTGCTGGACTGGGTGCTGTTCAATCTCATCATCAGCAATTGGGATGCGCACGGCAAAAACATCAGCTTTTTCGTCGGCAAAAACGGTATCGAACCCGCGCCTTGCTACGATCTGGTCAATATCGCGGTGTATCCCGAATACCAGCAGGAACTGGCGATGGCGTTGGGGGATGATTTCGATACTCGTATCTCCGCCTTTCAATTGGCAGATTTTGCCGCAAGTTGTGGTCTGTTGCGCTCATTGGTGCAGGCAACACTGACCGCCATGTGCAAGCAGGTTGTGGAACAATTGCCCCGCGTGTGGGCAGCGTGTGTATTGAAAACTCCAGCAGAACAGCAGTTTGCAGCAAACTTGCGGGATAGCATCCAGCAACAGACAAGCCGCTTGCTAGAACATGCGGGCATGATGCAGGATGTGGAGATTCAGTAGAATTCTTGGTAGGTCATGCTAAACATTCGCTAATGGATTCACGACATTCAGAAAGGTGAACTCGATAAAGTCTTTGGTATTCAGCGTGTACAACCCAACGACATCGTTGTCTCTCAGTGTTGCCGCCAGCGCGACATCAAAAATCTTTTTGCGGGTTTTCACCGTTGCCAGCAGTTCCAGCAAGGTATCCAACTGACTGGGCAACGGATGCGCGATCGTCACGCCCGTATCCATGTATTGCTGCACCACCCGCAAGGCAACAGGTAGAGGCAATGGCGATTCCAGTTTTGCCCAAGTAATCACGTTCAAAAACTCGACCAAAACTTGTGCAGGAATGCAGATAGTGAGATTGCCCGCGCTATCACGCTCATTCAGGACTTTTTCGACAAAGGCTTTCGCAGCTTTGTGAAAGGGTGCGTCAACATTGTGTGCGTACACCAGCAGGTTGGTATCCAGTGCGAACATATGGTTTACAAACCCCGTTCTGTATACATCTCATCCCGATCAGGCATCACATCGCTGCCCAAGCTGAAGGTTTCCGCCTTGAACGGTTTGTAAACGTGCGTAGCTTGTGGTGGCAAACGAGGTGTGAATGGCAAACCACGGTTTAACTCAATCTGCTTCAGGAACATGGTAATGGCTTGTGCGGTAGTCATGCCCAGTTGCGCCAATACCTGTTCAGCATTGGCTTTTAGCATGGGGTCGATGCGGGTAGTAATGACAGCGGTTCGGCTCATGGTGAAGTCTCCCAATAACGCATGAATGTATTCATATGTTATACATTTGACTGTATTTTACAATCATTTCATTGAATACTGATTACCACTCGAACCCATCGAATAGGCGTGATGTAATTCATTGCTGAACGCATAGCGCAACGATTATGATGAATCACACGAAGATTAACCGAGGTGTTGGATATGCAAATCACACTGGAGATACCCGAAGATTTCGGGCGTGACACACTTCCCGAACTGGAAAAACAAATCAAGCTGGAAGCAGGTATTGCACTGTTTCATGCAGGGAAAATATCTTCTGGACGCGCCTGTGAGTTTGCAGGCGTAGACCGCTACCGCTTTTACGAAGAATGCGCTAAACGCGATATTCCGGTGGTTAACTACGACCCTGGCGAACTCGAAGCGGAGTTGGAATATTTGCGTGGTTTGTGATGATTGTTGAGTAACGCGATAAAATCATGAAAACACTACCCTATCTCAACACTGACCTTGACCTGATTGCAGAGCAAGATTTGACACTTCTGGTTCAAGCGTTGGAATCTAGCGGTTTGTATTCATTGCACGCGGGTGTTCGTGATGACGGCAAATGGTTTGCAACGTTGGAAGTCAATGAACCGGCTGACGAGGCATTGCACCTGCGTCAGCCTGAACTGACCATCATAGCCATGCTTGATGCGATCGAAGCACTGGATGCTCCAGCCGGTGCTATTTGGGACGCTTGCATGACCAAAACATTGGACATCGGCTATCAATGCGGCGGGTTATGGGTCAGAAATAGGCTGACCAATGCAACCCTGACCCGTCTGACTGCTTTGGGGGTGGATGTGTATATCTCGCTGTATCCGTGCGAATCGGACAACTGAAGTATGAAAGGGCATCACCCCTTCACACAAACCACCTGCTTCAGCGTATGCAACACTTCCACCAAATCGCTTTGCGCCGCCATCACCTTATCAATCGGCTTGTAAGCCGACGGCGTTTCGTCAATCACTGCCTCATCCACGCGGCATTCCACCCCCGCAACAGCGCGTTTATGCTCCTCCAACGACACGCGGCGTTTCGCCTCAGTACGCGACATCACGCGCCCCGCGCCGTGGCTGCAACTGCAAAAGCTTTCGGCATTACCCAGCCCGCGCACGATGAACGATTTCGCCCCCATGCTGCCCGGAATAATCCCAAGCTGACCTTGTTGCGCACTCACCGCGCCTTTGCGCGTCACCCACACATCCTTGCCGTAATGGTGTTCGCGGCTGATGTAGTTGTGGTGGCAATTCACCGCCTCTACGTCCGCCGTGAACGGGATCGGCAACACCTCGCGGATCGCTTGCAAAGTACGCGCCATCATCAGCTCGCGGTTGGCTTGCGCGAAATCCTGTGCCCACGCTACCGCCTCCACGTAGTTACGGAAATGCGGGCTACCTTCGGGGATGTACGCCAAATCCTTATCCGGCAGGTGAATGAAATAGCGTTCCATGTCCTTTTTCGCCTGCTCGATAAAGTGTGTACCGATGGCATTCCCCACCCCGCGTGACCCGCTGTGCAACATCACCCACACGGTTTGCGTTTCATCCAAACACACCTCGATGAAATGGTTGCCCGTACCCAGCGTCCCCAAATGCTTCAAGTTATTGGTGTTTTTCAGGAACGGATGCTTCTCGCACAAACGCTGGAAACCCGCACTCAACGCCAACCATTTTTCCAGCACATCGTCCGGCGGCTCACCCCAGCTTCCAGTATCGCGTTTACCGCGAGTCGCCACGCGCCCATGCGGAACAACTTTTTCGATCTTGCTACGCATCGCCTCCAAGGAATCGGGCAAATCGGCTGCGGTCAAGGTGGTTTTCGCCGCCATCATCCCGCAACCCAAATCCACGCCCACCGCTGCCGGAATAATCGCCCCCACGGTCGGAATCACGCTGCCAATCGTTGCACCTTTCCCCAAATGCACATCCGGCATCGCCGCCACCCACTGGTGAATAAACGGCATCTGCGCAATGTTCAGCAATTGCTTTTTAGAGTTGTCGTCGAAAGGCACGCCTTTTGTCCACGCTTTAACGGGCGCGTGGCCTGCTTCGTGGAGGACTTCGTAGGGAGTGGCGGTAGTGCTCATGGTGTGTTCCTTGCTTGTCGTTAGTTACGCTGAAGTTATTGCAAGGGGTGTGCCAATGGCAAAACGGTGTCTAGAAGATTGAAAAACAATACTGTTTTTCATGTTTCGCTTTTATGCGGTTGGCATATTTCTATTTTTATAGATAGAAACCTATCGTTTTAGATTTCCGCCAACAGTTTCTCCGTCATCCGCGCCGCCTGCTCCCCATACCCACTACCAAACAAGTTGAAGTGGTTGAGAATGTGGTACAAGTTATACAACGTTTTGCGCACCGCATAGCCCGAATCCAACGCCCACGCTTCGTTATACGCCGCGTAAAAATCCGCCCCAAACCCACCAAACAGCTCGGTCATCGCAAGGTCGGTTTCACGATCACCGTAATACACCGCAGGGTCGTAAATCACCGGGCTGCCATCCGGCAAATACGCCAAATTCCCACCCCACAAATCGCCGTGCAACAGCGATGCCTCCGGCTGATAATCCGCAAACAATGCACCGATGCTCTCTTTCAAGCGCAACCCTTGCTCATAAGAACGCGGCGGATAGCCATTACGCCGCGCCCGTTCAAGCTGGAAACCCAGCCGTTCCTGTTGCCAGAACTGCACCCAATCATGCGTTTGGGTATTGCGCTGTGGGCTTGCGCCGATGGTATTGCTGCGAAACCAACCGTGTTGCGCGGCAGTATGACGGTGCATGGCAGCGAGTTGCGCCCCCGCTTGTTGCTGATCACCGTGCGCTTGCAGCGGCAAGTATTCCAGCAACAGATACGCTTGCTGCCCTTGCACCCCATAACCCAATGGCTCAGGTGTGCGCAGACTGGTACTGGCGCGAATGGCGTTCAATCCGTCCGCCTCTGCTGCAAACATTTCCAGCAATCCTGCTTGATTCACCTTGAGGAAATAGCGTCGACCATCGGCAAGCGTTACTGTGCTGGTCTGGTTAATACAGCCACCACTGGCAACATCGACATGGGTAATTGCAATGCCTTGCCCAAGGTGTTGCTGAAGCATCGGTAAAATCAGGTCTATGCTGCTGGGTTTCATTACACTTAAACCGGAAATGACAGGAAGCACGCATTCTACTACAGGGGCGCAGCTACTACCGACTGACCACCTCACAAATCATTCACGTTAATACACTTTTCGCATTAAGATGCTGGACTCACTGTTAGCAACCGCTTGAAACCGCACATACAAACCTTTTGCCGGACAACCCCAGTCTCTATAGAATGGAAACAGCACCTTTCCATGCGGAATACCTAATATGCAAATCACAATGGACATCCCCGAATACTTCGGTCTGGATAAAACCAAGCCGGAAATCGTTAGCACCCTCAAGCTATACGCCGCCCTTGCGCTATTCCAAGCCGGAAAACTGTCAGCTGGTGCGGCAACCGAACTGGCAGGCGTTGACCGCTACACTTTTATGGCAGAGTGCAAAAAACACGACATTCCGACCATCAACTACACACCCGAAGACTTGGAAGCCGAATTAGCTGATTTTCGGTTAGCCTGCTGATGCTAGTTATTGCCGATACCTCACCACTGGTTGCCATAGCCGCTTGTGACGGCTTGAGCTGGCTGGACACTTTATTTGCAGAGGTTCGTGTACCTCCCGCCGTGTTTCAGGAAGCAACTGTTCAAGGCAAACCCCAAGCAGACAGGCTACGGCACTACTTGCAAGATAAAGTGTTGACGATTGACCTGCATGATTTCGTGATTACCACTGAAGGGCTGGGGAATGGTGAACTGCAAGCAATGGCGTTGTATAAAAAGCAACATGCTAACCGCTTGCTCATTGATGACTTACGGGCGCGGAAAGCGGCATTGCGTAACGACATTCACATTATCGGCAGCGTCGGTATCTTGCTGTTAGCCAAAGAAAATCAGCTAATCTCTACCATCAAACCGTATCTGCAAATTATTCAGCAAACCGACGCTCATCTCAGCGCCAAACTGATCGACAAAGCGTTAGTGATTGCTGGGGAATGATGCCAGCAAAAATGAAAACCACCGTCATCGGCATCCTCGGCTCGCGCCTTGACCACCAAGGCTTAGGCAAACGCCGCCATTCGCGCTGGCGACCTTCCGTCGGCATCCTCATGCACCCCGATTTTCCGGTGGATGAATTCGTGCTAATCCACCACGCAGACGAGGCCGAACTGGCGGGTATCACCCTTCGCGACATGCACGAACTTGCCCCCAACACGCGCCTCACCAGCCACGTCGTCAACTACAGCAACCCGTGGGATTTCGGCGAAGTTTACAGCCAGCTCCACGATTTCACCCGCCAGTACCGTTTCGACCCGGAACAAAACCACTACTACGTCCACATCACCACGGGTACGCACGTCGCACAAATCTGCCTGTTCCTGCTCACCGAAGCCAATTACATCCCCGGCAAGCTGCTACAAACATCGCCCAGCAAGGAAAGCACGCAAGGCACGCTGCAAATCATCGACCTCGACCTGTCGCGCTACGACCAGATTGCCAGCCGCTTCGAGCGCGAAGCACAGGAAGGCATGGCATACCTGAAAGGCGGCATCGACACCCGCAATCCCGCCTTCAACGCCATGATTGCGCAACTCGAACAAGTCTCGATCCGCTCCGCCGCGCCCATCCTGCTCACGGGTGCTACAGGTGTCGGCAAATCGCGCCTCGCCAAACGCATTTACGCGCTGAAAAAACAACGCGGGCAAGTCAGCGGCAAACTGGTCGAAGTCAACTGCGCCACCTTGCGCGGCGACAATGCCATGTCAGCCTTATTCGGGCATGTGAAAGGCGCGTTCACTGGCGCACTCACCGCCCGCACCGGCTTGCTGCGTGAAGCCGACAAGGGTTTGCTGTTTCTGGATGAAATCGGCGAACTGGGGCTGGACGAACAAGCAATGTTGTTACGCGCCATCGAAGACAAAGTATTCACCCCCTTCGGCAGCGACAAGGAAACCAGCAGCGATTTCCAACTGATTGCCGGAACCAACCGCGACCTGTTCCAGCGCGTGCGTGATGGCAAATTCCGCGAAGACTTGCTCGCACGCATCAATTTGTGGACGTATGAACTCCCCGGCCTACGCCACCGCCTCGAAGATTTGGAAGCGAATATCGAATACGAATTGCAGCAATTCACCCGCAAAGTCGGGCACAAAGTCAGCTTCAACAAAGCCGCCCGCGAACAATATCTCGCGTTTGCGCAAACCCCGGCTGCAACCTGGCGGGCAAATTTCCGCGACCTCAATTCCAGCATCACGCGCATGGCAACACTGGCGAATGGCGGACGCATTACTGAAGAAAGTGTGACGGAGGAAATCCGCCGCTTACGCTACGACTGGGGTAGTTTTCAGGAAGCGGCAGCCAGTAACAATAGCGATAGCGTATTGCGCGAATTCGTGGCGACTGAGGTGCTGGAAACTATCGACCATTTCGACCGGGTGCAATTGGCGGAAGTCATCCGCGTGTGCCGCACCGCCAAAAGTCTTGCAGACGCGGGGCGCAGTCTGTTCAACGTCAGCCGTACCCAACGCGCCAGCGCGAACGATTCGCACCGTCTGCGGGTGTATTTGCAGAAATACGGGCTAACCTTCCAGCAACTCACCTAAGCGGCGGAAATCCGCCAGCCTACCCCTAGGTATTCGGCGGAAATCCGCCGCTCATCGGCTTATCAAGCCTGCAAACCAACGAATGAAATTATATTAAGCTGTTGTTTATTAAATAAAATAAAAATATTTTTCAGCAATCAATGCCGTTGGCATGTTTCTTCCAATACAAATGGGGTGTTTAACCGTAATTCGTTTGGAGAGAGAGATGAAAAAGACACTGTTAACCCTGACTACCGCTGTTGCCCTTGGCTTGTTCAGCATGTATTCCTATGCTGCTGACCCCATCGTAATCAAGTTCAGCCACGTGGTTGCACCGGATACTCCAAAGGGCAAAGCGGCTGACAAGTTCAAAACACTGGCTGAAGAAAAAACCAAGGGCGCGGTCAAGGTTGAAGTTTACCCGAACAGCACCCTTTACAAAGACAAGGAAGAAATGGAAGCCCTGCAAATGGGTGCAGTCCAGATGCTCGCGCCATCACTGGCAAAGTTCGGCCCACTGGGCGTGAAAGAAATGGAAGTGTTTGACCTGCCTTACATTTTCCGTGGCTACGACGACCTGCATAAAGTCACCCAAGGCGAAGTTGGCAAAACTTTGTTGTCCAAACTCGAAGCCAAAGGCGTGAAAGGACTGGCGTTCTGGGATAACGGCTTCAAGATCATGAGCGCGAACAAACCACTGAAAGCCGTCGAAGACTACAAAGGCTTAAAGATGCGCATCCAGTCGTCCAAAGTGCTGGAAGCCGAAATGAAAGCCCTCGGCACTAACCCACAAGTAATCGCATTCGGCGAAACTTACCAAGCCCTGCAAACCGGCGTTGTGGACGGTACTGAAAACCCACCATCCAACCTGTTCACCCAGAAAATGCACGAAGTGCAGAAAAATGCCACCGTGACCAACCACGGCTACCTCGGCTATGCGGTCATCACCAACAAAGATTTCTGGGAAAAACTGCCAGAAGACGTGCGCAAAGGCTTGGATGAAGCGTTGAAAGAATCCACCGACTACGCCAACCAAATCGCCAAGGAAGAAAACGAAAAGGCACTGGAAGCGGTAAAAGCCTCTGGTAAAACCGAAGTCTACGTACCGACCGAAGACGAAACCAAAGCCATGCAAAAAGCCCTTGCACCTGTCCATGCCGAAATGGCAGAGCGGATTGGCAAGGAAACCATCGACGCGGTTTACGCTGCGACTGGGTTTGATCCGTCCAAATAATCCCGCTCATTCCTCCCCTGTAGAGACGCAAAATCTTGCGTCTCTACCTTTCCCCCTAATACATTTTGGAGGAGAAATGTATGAAGTGGCTCGATCATCTCGAAGAAATATTGATTACGTTTTTGATTGCTGCCGCCACGATTGTGATTTTTGTGGCAGTGGTGCATCGCTACGCCTCCGGTTTTCCGCTGGGTGCGTTTCAGGATTTTTTACTCGACATTAACATGGGCTGGGCGCAGGAACTGTGCATTATTATGTTCGTGTGGATGGCGAAATTTGGCGCGGCTTACGGGGTGCGTCAAGGCATTCACGTTGGGGTGGATGTGCTGGTGAATCGCTTGTCACCGGATAGGCAACGCATTATGACCAGCGTGGCACTTTCCGCCGGTATTTTGTTTACCGGGATTGTGGCTATGTTGGGTGCTCGCATGGTGTGGGAAAACGGGTTGGCGTATGTTGCCCTGAATGCGTTGGGGATGGATGCCGCTGGTCATTACGAAGGCCCCACCACCCCTGACCTCGAATGGCCGACATGGATAGTGTACATGGCTGTGCCGTTGGGTTCGTCCTTAATGTGCTTCCGTTTTGTGCAAGTGCTGCTGAATTTCTGGCGCACGGGCGATTTGCCCCACCACGACCACGGGCATGTGGACGGGTTGGATGAGCTTGAACCCTTCCCCGTCGTGGAGCAAAAACCATGAGCGCATTAATCATTTTTGGCTTGTTAATTATGCTGATGTTGACCGGGATGCCGATTTCAATCGCGCTCGGTCTGACGGTATTGACCTTCTTGTTTACCATGACATCTGTGCCGATTGAGGCGGTGGCGTTGAAGCTGTTCACCGGCATTGAGAAGTTCGAGATCATGGCGATTCCGTTTTTTATCCTCGCGGGCAATTTCCTCACGCACGGGGGGGTGGCGAAACGCATGATTGTGTTTGCCTCAGCCATGGTCGGGCATTGGCACGGCGGCTTGGGTTTGGCGGGCGTATTGGCTTGTGCGTTGTTCGCGGCAGTGTCCGGTTCTAGCCCTGCAACCGTGGTGGCGATTGGGGCAATTTTGCTGCCTGCGATGGTAAAAGCAGGTTTCCCTAAGCAATTTGGTGCGGGTGTTATTACCACGTCGGGTGCGTTGGGGATTTTGATTCCGCCGTCCATCGTGATGGTTATGTATTCGGTGGCAACCAATACCTCGGTGGGTGCGCTGTTCATGGCGGGGGTTGTCCCCGGCTTTTTGCTGGCGATGTTTTTGGGCTTAACCACTTGGCATCGGGCGCGGAAAAATAATTACCCGCGTCAACCTAAAGCCAGTTTTGCAATGCGTGCGAAAGCGTTCCGCGAGTCCATGTGGGGCTTATTGTTGATCGTGGTGGTGATGGGCGGGATTTACACCGGCATCTTCACCCCAACCGAAGCGGCGGCGATGAGTGCGGTGTATGCGTTTATCGTGGCGGTGTTCGTCTACAAGGACATGGGTTTGAAGGATGTGCCGAAAGTGCTGCTGAATTCTGCCAGCATGTCGGCGATGTTGCTGTACATCATCACCAACGCGGTCATGTTCTCGTTCATTATGACCAATGAGCAAATTCCACAATCCTTGGCGGAGTGGATGTTGGCGCAAGGCATGGGGCCGATCATCTTCCTGTTAGCGGTGAATGTGCTGCTGTTGATGGCGGGTAACTTCATGGAACCGTCCAGCATCGTGCTGATTTTCGCGCCGATTTTGTTCCCAATGGCGATGAAGCTGGGGATTGATCCGGTGCATTTCGGCATTCTGATGGTGGTAAATATGGAAGTGGGCATGTGCCATCCGCCGGTGGGTTTGAACCTGTACGTGGCGTCGGGGATTACCAAAATGGGGATTACCGAGCTGACCATTGCGGTCTGGCCTTGGTTGTTGACCATGTTGGGGTTCTTGGTGTTGGTCACGTATGTACCCGCCATCAGCTTGTGGTTGCCACGCTTGATGGGCATGTTGTAAGGAATCTATGATGAGTGAAATAAAACCGTTCCAAACCATTTTGTACGCCACCAATCTGGGCACGCACATGCGCCCAGTGTTCCGGCAGGCGATCAATTTGGCACGGATTCATAAGGCGAAAATCATTATGCTGCACGCGGTCGCGCCGATTGGTTCGACCGGAACAGCGATTTTGTCGATGTACATGCCGGGCAAGGAAATCCACGACATTGAGCAGGAAAGCATGAATCAAGTAATTGAAACCATGCGTGAACGCTTGAAAAACTACTGTGCCGAAGAGGATGACATCTGTAAGGATAAGGATGAATTGCTGGATAAAATCGTGGTCAGTGCGGGCAATCCGGCGGATGTGATTAACCATTACGCGGAAACCCACGGGGTGGATTTAATCGTGATCGGTAGCCATACGCGCCAAGCGAGTGGGCATACCATGCTGGGGTCAACGGCGCGGACGGTAACGCAACATAGCAAAGTGCCAGTGTTGATTATCCCGAATGGAGGGTAAACCTTTAAACGGTTGATGGATTGTAGAGACGCAAGATTTTGCGTCTCTACGGTTCAAGGTTTAATACGTGCCAACAGCACTTTGACCGAGTGGAATTTCTTCCAGCAACAAGGTTTTACCTTTCATAGTATCCGGTTTGGGCAAGCCCATCAGGTGTAATACCGTAGGGGCGAGGTTGCTTAAACCGCCTTCGGTCGACAATCGCCAGTTGGATTTGTCGATAATCAGGCACGGCACGGGGTAAACCGTGTGTTGCGGGTTGGGGCCGCCGGTTAACGGGTCAACGTATTCGTCGCAGTTGCCGTGGTCGGCGGTGACAATCACTGAGTAATCGCGTGCGATTGCTGCATCCAATACCCGTCCTGCTTCGTGATCAAGAACTTCCACGGCTTGGATAATGGCATCGCGAATCGCGGTGTGTCCCACCATATCGCCGTTGGCAAAATTCGCCACGATAAAGCAATATTTGTCGTTTTCAATTGCATCAATCACGGTGTCAGCGACTTGTTTCGCGCTCATTTCCGGTTGCTGATCGTAAGTTTCGACCTTGGGCGACGGGATTACCACGCGCTCTTCCCCGGCGTAAGTGCGTTCGCGTCCGCCGTTGAAAAAGAAGGTTACGTGGGCGTACTTTTCAGTTTCCGCGCAGTGCAATTGCTTTAAACCTGCCAGACTGATGATTTGTGCCAAATTGGTAGCAGGGCGTTCGGGCGGAAAAATAACTGGCGCAAGCAAGCGTTTGTCATATTCGGTCATGGTGGTGAGCGATACTGGCTCGAAGTCGCCCCGCTCAAAACCGTCAAAGTTTTCATCCGCAAGGGCTTTTGCCGTTTGGCGCGGGCGGTCATTGCGGAAGTTGAAAAACAATACGCTGTCATTGCTTTGGATGCGTTCGGCATTGGGCAGGATGCGCGGTTTAATAAATTCGTCAGTTTCCCCGGCGGCGTAAGCGTCATCCACTGCTTGCATCGCATCGGTTGCGGGTGTGCCAATACCGTGTACCATCGCATCCCACGCGACTTTGGTGCGTTCCCAGCGGTTGTCACGATCCATTGCGTAAAAGCGTCCGGTAATGGTGGCAATTTCCCCGCCAGTCATATCCATTACGTTCAATACATGGCGCAAAAACGATTTGGCAACATTCGGTGCGGTATCACGTCCGTCAGTAATAACGTGCAACACCGGTTTAACATTATGTTCCATGCACGCTTTGAGTAACGCAATCAGGTGGTTGAGGTGGCTATGCACTCCGCCATCGGAGACCAGCCCCAACAGGTGCAATGGGCGATTTTCACGCTTGGCATTATTGATGGCATTGATCAGAGAATGGTTGCGGGCAAAGCTGCCATCTTCAATCGCATCATCAATTCGCACTAAATCCTGCTTAAGAATCATGCCGCAACCAATGGTCATATGCCCGACTTCGGAGTTGCCCATCTGTCCATCCGGCAAGCCCACTGCACGCCCGGAAGCTTGCAGCGTGGTGTGCGGGTATCTGCCAAAATAGCTGTCAAGTTTCGGGGTATTAGCCTCGTGTACCGCATTGAACTTTTTGCTAGGGTTTACGCCAACACCATCCAGAATGAGTAAAATGGTGCGGCGGCGTGGTACAGTGGTTTGTCTCATGAGGTAGCCTCGTCGTTACAGTCTTGATTTTGCGACTTATTGTAACAGGTAATCGGTGGCTTTTCGCCGCCATTGTGATTACCCGCTGTTAAGGCGTACCAGTCAAAGTGGCGAGTTGCCAGCATCAACACCGCTAAGACCACGAAAATTAACACGCTGCCCATCAGCAAAGCGTTTTCTTCTGCCTGCAAAATCATATACAGCAAGGCGTAAAGCCCCGCCAAACCAGAGCCAAGCAGCAACCCCAATTTACGGCTGTGTAAAATGCTCCCGAAATACAGCGTCAATAACCCAGTGCTGGCGAATCCGGCGGTGGTGTAAGCCAGCCAGAAAGCCAAGTGTTCTGACAACGATACCAATAACAGGTAAAACACCAACAGCGCGAAGCCGACCAAAGTGTATTGCACCGGATGAATCGGGAGTTTTTTCAACAGTTCAAACAAAATCAACACCCCAAAGGTCAGCACAATGAACAATAAAGCGTATTTCACACTGCGTTCGGCTTGCTGGTAAACATCCACCGGCTGTAACAAGCTGAAACCCACTGCCCGATCCAGCAAGCTGGCGCACTCACCTTTACGGCATTGTTCCATCGCGCCACTGACGTTAAAAGAAAACGAAGAAGCGTGCCATTGTGCGCTAAAACCGCTGTCGCTGATCTCGCGCTTGCTGGGCAACAATTCACCCGTAAAGCTGGGGCTTGCCCAGTTGGATTGCAGTTTTACTTCGGTATCTTCCGAAAGCAGCGCGAAATTCATTGCCCGCATTCCGTTGAGTTCAAGGTCAAACGCAAATGCTAAACGACTCGGAGCATCCACGATTAATGCAGGCAGTTTGGCGTGCATTCCGGCGGCGGCATTGCTCCCGGATAAATTGCTGCCCGGTTGAAACGCCAGTGCAGAGCCTGACCATTGCAAACTGGGTGGGCGGGCAATGCCACGCTGATCACGCACCATGACTGACAGATACGGTTTTTCCCACTGAAATTTCTTATCAGGATTTTCCGCGAGTAAATCCAGTACCGCCTGATTATTGAATTCGCCGCTGACTTGCATGGCACTGTTGTAGACCGGCACGCCGTAAATGCCGCGAGAACGCACGCTGCTATCGAGTTTGCTGTTAATCAGCAATTGCTTGGGTAACAGATGCAGTGCGTCGCTAAGTTTTTCCTCGTGCAGGGTTTCACGCACCACGCCTTTGGCATCTTTGGCGGTTTCTTTGCGGTTATAAGTGAGCGTGTAAGGAATCACCAGTACCGGGCCTGCGAGGGTTTGTTCCCCCGGCCAACTTTGCCCGATGCTTTGATAGGCTTGTTCACGCCAGCTTGCGCGTTCACTTACTAAATCGAGAATGACACTTTGCGGAATCAGCAAAAACACCATCAGAATCGCAATGGCGGCAAATTTGAGGTAAAAACGGCGGCTATGCATGGGAATCTCCTTGTTATGCGTGATTTGACCCACTATAAGCAGGTCAGGTGGAGATTCGATGCGGGGGATGTGGAAATGCCGTGTCAGTCAGTGCAGATTCGGTGCAATTGGCTGATTGGCGTGCTCAGAATAGGGTGAGCATTAACATGACGAACCCCAGTAGCGTCATGCCTAATACCCCGACCAGCGACAATGCGCCGAGAATCAGCGTGAATGGGTTTGCTAAGGTGCCAATGCTAATGTAAGAGCCGAGCAATTCCCGTGCTTCGCCTGCCATTGAGCCAATGCTCCACAAGCTTTTCGCCGACCCAAGAAAGCTCAGTTTTTGGGCTTGCCCTGCATGAATGCTTTGCACAGTTTCACGGATTTCACCTTTCGCGTCCTCCATCATGCGTCCGGCAATCGTGGGCAGGTCTTTGATTTCTTCCAACGCCCACCAAAACCGCAATAGGACTAAGACTGGCAGCAATAATACCCCAGTGACAATCAGGGAACTGCTGGCTGAGAATTGCTTGATGAAATACAGCCACACGAAAATCCAAATATCCAGCCCCAAGCCCAGCAGGGCGGCAAAGCGGATTTTGTCCGAAACGCTGTCTACCAGCGGCAATAGTTTTTGGAATAGTTCCAACAGGCGTTGTTTGGTGGAAGGTTGTTCCGTGGTGGTGGTTTCTACTTCTGACATACCAATCCCTTCAAATAATAGCCTTCGGGGAATGCCAAGCGTGTCGGATGGTCGGTGGCTTGATCCAACTTGTGGAGAATCCGCGCATCACATCCGGCATCGACAGCAGCATCAGCGACTATTTTCTGGAATAACGCGCTTTCCATCAAGCCCGAACAGGAAAAAGTGAATAATAAACCGCCCGGACGTAGCAATTTAAAGCCGAGTAAATTGATGTCTTTGTAACCGCGTGCAGCTTTTTCCAATTGGTTACGGCTTTCCGCAAACTTGGGTGGGTCAAGCACTACCACATCGAACTGACGGCCTTCGTTACGGTATTCGCGCAATAATTTGAACACATCACCGCAAATATTTTCCATACGATCAGCGGCGAAACCATTCAGTGTGGCGGCATCTGCGGCTAAATCCAAGGCTGGTTGGGAAGCGTCAATATTGGTAGCATGACTCGCGCCGCCGTGCAAAGCCGCAATCGAAAACCCGCCCGTGTAAGAAAAACAGTTTAAAACGGTTTTATCCTGCGCGTAGTGTTGCAACAAGCTGCGATTATCGCGTTGATCAAGGTAAAAGCCGGTTTTGTGACCATTGATAACGTCGACACGGTAATGGCGTTGATGCTCGTGAATATCAATAAATGGCGGCGGGGTTGCGCCGTTGAGTACGCCAACGGTGGTGGTTAACCCTTCCTTTTTACGCACTTCCACATCGGAACGTTCGTACACGCCCTGCGCCGGAATCAGGCTGAGTAAGGCTTCAGCGATGGTGTGTTTCCAATATTCCGCGCCAGCAGTGAGGGCTTGCATAATCAGCCAGTCGCCGAATACGTCAACCACCACACCGGGCAAACCGTCGGATTCGGCATTGATTAAACGGTAGCCTGAGCTGTGTTGTGGAATGCCCAATGCTTGCCGGTAAGCCAACGCTTGCTGAATGCGTTGCACGAAAAAATCGCGGTCAATGGTTGCATCAGTGAAAGACCACAACCGCACCTGAATTTGTGAAGCAGGCGACCATGCACCGATGCCGAGTAAATCACCGCTGGCAGTGCGTACTTCCACGCTTTCACCGGATAGTGGTTTGCCTTTGACTTTATCGACCGCGCCGGAAAATACCCACGGGTGATGGGCGCGGACGTTTTTATCGCGTCCGTGTTTGAGAATAACTTGTCCATTGACCACGGGGTTGGCTGCCTATTGGGTTTTTCGTAGGCAAAGTATACCGTAGTTCTGGGATTGTGGCGTGAGGTACGCACCAATAAAAAATCCCCGCCGGGGCGGGGATTTTTGAGCTGGAACAGTGAAAAGAATTACTTCTCAGCGTCCAACGCTTTCTTACGTTCTTGCGCTTCTTTGATGACCTGATCGGAAACCGATTTCGGGCAAGCCGCATAATGTGAGAATTCCATCGAGAACTGACCACGACCCGAAGTCATGGTACGCAGTGAACCGATGTAACCAAACATTTCAGACAGCGGCGCTTCTGCCTTAATGCGTGCACCGATAGGCGCGGCATCTTGGGATTTGATCATCGCACGGCGACGGTTCAAGTCACCGATTACGTCACCGACGTGAGAATCTGGTGCGAATACGTCAACTTTCATGATTGGCTCAAGAATTTGCGGGCCAGCTTTAGGCATGGTTTGACGGAAGCCGCCTTTCGCCGCAATTTCAAACGCAATGGCTGAGGAGTCAACCGCGTGGAAACCACCTTCGCGCAAGGTGAATTTCACGTCAACGACCGGGTAGCCAGCGAGTGGACCTTTGCCCATGCTGTCTTTGAAACCTTTGTCGACCGCAGGCCAGAATTCGCGTGGTACGGAACCACCAACGACCACGGATTCAAACACATAACCCGTACCTGGTTCACCCGGCTCGATGGTGTAGTCGATCTTACCGTATTGACCAGAACCACCGGACTGCTTCTTGTGGGTATAGCTGTCTTCAACGCGCTGGGTAATGGATTCGCGGTAAGCAACCTGTGGTTTACCGACGTTAACTTCCACACCGTGAGTACGCAGCAAGATGTCGACTTTGATGTCCAAGTGCAATTCGCCCATGCCTTTGAGGATGGTTTCATTGGTTTCTTGGTCAGTTTCAATGCGGAAAGACGGGTCTTCTTTCGCCATTTTGTTGAGGGCGATACCCATTTTTTCTGCACCGGCTTTGTTCTTCGGTGAGATAGCGATGGAGATAACCGGATCAGGGAACACCATCGGTTCAAGTGTCGCTGGGCTTTTCGGGTCACACAAGGTATGACCAGTCTGTACGTTTTTCAGACCAACCAGTGCGATAATGTCACCGGCTTGCGCGAAGTCGATGGAATTCGCATCATCCGCGTGCATTTCCACCATGCGCCCAACCCGTTCGGTTTTGCCGGTGAAAGTGTTGAGGATGGTGTCGCCGGTTTTCAGCGTACCAGAATAAATACGGGTAAAGGTCAATGCGCCGTATTTGTCGTCCATGATTTTGAACGCCAAAGCACGCAGCGGACGGTTCGCATCAACGATAGCGAATTCGCCAGTCGGGTTACCTTCCAAGTCAACTTCAGGCTGTGGTTTTACGTCAATCGGGCTTGGCAGGTAGTCAACCACGCCGTCCAACA
This sequence comes from Thiothrix unzii, assembly GCF_017901175.1. Taxonomy (NCBI): domain Bacteria; kingdom Pseudomonadati; phylum Pseudomonadota; class Gammaproteobacteria; order Thiotrichales; family Thiotrichaceae; genus Thiothrix; species Thiothrix unzii. The sequence goes on along the minus strand of NZ_CP072793.1, from coordinate 2,994,901 downwards.
CCAACTGCACGCCTTTGTTTTTAAAGGAAGAGCCAGCAAATGTTGGGAAGAAGTCCAAATTGATCGTGCCTTTGCGGATGCAACGCTTGATGTCTTCCAAGGCGGGTTCTTCACCACCGAGATACATTTCCATCAGGTCGTCGTCTTGCTCAACCGCCATTTCGATTAGCTTTTCACGCCATTCATCCACCAGAGCTTCCATATCTGCCGGAACGTCTTCAATGGTGTACTTCATCGGGTCACCGGAGCTGTCCCATACCCATGCTTTACGGGTTAACAGGTCAACCACACCCACGAAGTTGTCTTCCAGACCGATCGGTAATGTCATTGGCATGGGGCGTGCGCCGAGTACGTCTTCTACCTGTTTGACAACGCGGTAGTAGTCAGCACCAATACGGTCGAGTTTATTGATATAAATAACACGGGCAACGCCGGAGTCATTCGCATAACGCCAGTTGGTTTCTGATTGTGGCTCAACACCGCCGGAACCGCAGAATACGCCCACGCCGCCATCAAGAACTTTCAAGGAACGGTAAACTTCGATGGTGAAGTCAACGTGCCCTGGAGTGTCGATAACGTTGAAGCGGTGACCTTTCCAGAAACAGGTGGTCGCTGCCGACTGGATGGTGATCCCGCGCTCAGCTTCCTGCGCCATGAAGTCCATTGTCGATGCGCCATCATGAACTTCACCCAGCTTATGAATTTTGCCGGTGAGTTTCAGGATACGTTCGGTCGTGGTGGTTTTGCCCGCGTCAACGTGGGCGAAAATGCCGATATTCCGGTAAAGTGTTAAGTCAGTCATTTGTCCAGATCTCAAAGAAAAGCGCAAGAAGTTGCGGTAAGGGGGCGATTGTAAAACATCTTGAAGCATGGGGTAAGAGGAAATTCCAGTGTGTTGGGTGGCATTCAGCGTTTTTTCACACGTTAGTGCGATGATAAAGTGCTGATAGCACGGTTTTTGGTGATTATTTTTTGGTGATGCATAGGAAACGTACATGGCAATTTACGCGATTGGCGATCTTCAGGGTTGTTATAAACCCTTGCTGCGACTGCTGGATAAATTACGTTTTGACCCCGGTGCAGATACCTTGTGGTTCGCGGGTGATTTGGTGAATCGTGGTAAACATTCGCTGGAAACCTTGCGTTTGGTACGTTCGCTGGGGACTGCGGCGGTATCGGTATTGGGCAATCACGACATCAGTTTGTTGGCTGCATTTCACGGTTTGCGTAAGCCGCATAAAAGTCTTAAAGCCTTGGTGGAAGCCCCTGATTACCCTGAATTGATGCACTGGTTAGCGCAGCGTCCGGTATTGCATGTGGATGCGGCATTGGGGTATGCGCTGTGCCACGCGGGTATTTCACCCCAGTGGAATCTTACGACAGCGCAGGCGTGCGCTCGTGAAGTAAAGCAACACTTGGCAGCACCCAACCCCCACGAGTGGTTAACGCAAGTTTATGGCGATCAACCCGATAAGTGGGACGCGCAAGCAACGCTGTTTGAACGCCACCGTTACATTTTGAATGCGTTTACCCGAATGCGTTATTGCCGTTTGGATGGCAGTCTGGATTTTGATGCGAAAGGGCATCCCCGCGATTATTTGCCGACTGATATTAGAAAACTAACGCTGATACCGTGGTTTTTATACCCACAACGCCAGTCTTTGGGGGTAAAAGTTGTATTCGGGCATTGGTCCACTTTGGGATATTACAATGACGCGCAAGTGATTGCGTTGGATACTGGCTGCGTTTGGGGTGGGCAGTTAACCGCGATCAGGCTGGATTCTCCCAACTCCGTGCCATGCAGTGTGGCGTGTGACGATTATGCGTAGCTGGCGTGTGAGGTTTTTGTATGGTTTCTAATTTTCTCAATGGCATGACGCTGTTGCTGGTGTATCAACTGGTGGGCGAGGTGAGTACGCGCGTGCTGCATTTGCCCGTGCCGGGGCCAGTGTTGGGGATGATGTTGTTGTTTATCACCTTGTTATTGCGCAAGCGCGTGGAGCCGGTGGTGGAACCGGCAGCGAGTGCGTTGCTGAGCCATTTGTCACTGCTATTTGTACCGGCAGGAGTCGGTGTCATGGTACACGCGGGGCGCATGGGTGAGGCGTGGTTGCCGATTATTGCGGCTTTAGTGGTGGGGACACTCATTACGCTGGCGGTCACAGCGTTGGTGATGCAGGCAATGCAACGCTTGTTGGGCAAGGGGGCAGCGCGTGAATCCTGATACGCATTTGGAACAAATTTGGGTTTACCTGTCCGCTTCGCCGTTGTTTGGTTTGACCATGACCTTGATTGCTTACGGGATTGCTTACCGGGTGTATTTGTGGGGGAAGTCGAATCCTTTACTGAATCCGGTAGTGACGGCGGTGCTATTGCTGATTACCTTGTTGGTGCTGACGGATACCTCGTATCAGGATTATTTTGAAGGCGGGCAATTTGTGCATTTCCTGCTGGGGCCTGCAACGGTGGCGTTGGCGATTCCATTGTATCGGCAAGTGGGTAAGTTGAAAGCGTTATGGTTGCCGGTATTAGTTGCGCTGCTGGTGGGAGTAACGGTTGGCGGGATAAGTGCGGTAGGTATCGCGTGGCTATTGGGTGCGGATGCGCAAATTTTACTTTCACTTGCACCCAAATCTGTAACCGCTCCGGTGGCAATGGGGATTGCAGAACGTATCGGTGGCATCCCGTCGTTAACCGCCGTGCTGGTGGTAATGACGGGCGTTGTTGGGGCGGTGTTTGGCACGAAATGGTTTGATCTGTTGCGGATTCGTGATGATAGCGTGCGCGGTATCGCGATGGGGGTGGCGGCACACGGAATTGGCACGGCACGAGCGTTTCAGGTGAGTGCGGAAATGGGGGCGTTCGCGGGGTTGGCGATGGCATTGTCGGCGTTTACGGCTTCGGTGATTCTGCCTTGGTTGGTGAGCTGGATGCACTGAGCGCATCACAAAAAATGAACTTATTTCCACCCAATACCTCAAAACTGTAAGCCGCTGGTGGGGCACGCTTGTTTGGAGATTGCCCCGCCTTGGGGTATGATAACGACCAGTAGGTCATCGCGCTGAAGCTGGGCTGTGTATGGGGCACGCAAGCCAGCGCAATCAAATAGATACTAATAATTCAACCACATAATGTGGAATGTACCGACTATGGCTAATAATAATCCAATTGCATTACCAAGCAACTACGCGGGCACGGTGAAAGTCACGATACGCGAACGTGACTACTACGTTCACATGTCCGCACCGATGCCGATGATGCCACTCGACGATCTTGAAAAAGCGTTGAAAGTGAATCGTCAATTAATCAAAGACTCTCAGGAAAAAATGCGGGAAATGTTCCTGCTGGAAGCCTTTGAATACGCCGCACCTTGGGCAGTCGACTACGAAAGTCCGACCCAAGATGCGATTCAGGCGCACCTCAATATCAGCATGTTGATTCCATTGATCAACCTCAAGGGCGGTAAGGAAACTTACGAGAAACCCGAAACCCTGAATGTGCAAACGCGTTTGGAACTGATGCGTAATACCGCTGAAAAAGCCGTGTTCATGGATCGTCACATGAGTAAGTACAACACCGTGAATGCCGCATTCGGCATTACTTTGGTGGTGTTGCTGCTGTTATCCCTGACTCTCATTTAACGGGGCGTGCGGTTGTTCAGCACTTAATTGCAAAATTTCCGCCAGAACCGCTTCAATCGCAGGCATATCAGGAATAAAGCACAGTAAATGTGAGGCTCGCACTTGCCGTGCCACGTAAGGGCAGCGTTGCACATTGCCGCTGTGGTCGTCGCGTAAGGTATCGGGCAAGATTTCCAGCGTATTCAAACCACCGCGCACCCGCAGCGCAATAAACGGCAGCCCCGCCATCGGTGATAAGGTGTGTAAGATTAAGCACTTGCCTTCATTGCTGAGGGTTTCATCCTCTAACATACACAATGATTCCAGCGATACTACCGGAATTTGGCGGTTACGCCATTGCAACCAGCCTTCCACGCCGGGGTGGGTTGACGGGCTTAATTGATTGCCATCCACCAGTTCCGCCATTAGGTTGAGTGGCAGCAATAAGCTGGCTTTTTGCAGGCGTACAATCAGGCATTTAATCGCTGGTAAGGGTTGGTTTTGTTCGTTTTTCATGCTGAAACGCGCTCCCCATCGTTCGCGTGACCGTTGTTCAGGAGATTTTGTAAGGTACTGAGCAACATTTCATTTTGGTAAGGTTTGCCAAGGAAATCGCTGGCTCCGAGTGACATTGCGTGTTCGCGGTGGCGTTGTGCAGTGCGTGAGCTGATCATCACCACGGGCAGGCGTTGCCATTGCGGATCGCGGCGTAAATGCCCCAGCAATTCAAAACCGTCCATGCGCGGCATTTCAATATCCAGCAAAATCACGTCGGGCAGGAATTCACCGATTTGTTCGAGTGCATCCATACCGTCTTTGGCGGTGCTGACAGTGTATTCTTGGCTATGCAGGAATTTTTCGGTCACGCGCCGCACCGTGATGGAATCGTCCACCACTAATACCCGTGCGGTTCCGCTCGGTGTATCCGGTGTTACGGTGGTGCTGGTTGAAGCCGCGTGTCCGACACTCACGCGCCGCGCCAGTTCTGCCATATCAGGTACGAGGAATACACTGCCATCCGGTGATAGTGTCGCGGCGGAATACAAGCGGCAATCCTTGAACAGCACGCCCAGCGGTTGCAATACGACTTCGCGCCGCCCTTGGATATGCCCGATGATCCACGCAATATTGTGTTCTTGCAGTTTGTAAAACACGACCGGGAACATCTCTTCCGCTGCCAACACGGGTGCAGTGTGCGCACCCAAGGGTTCGGCTAACATTTGCAGTGAGTAACGTTCATCCGCGAAATCCACTTGCGCGATGTCGCTTTGCAGGGCTTTTTCAAGGTCTGCCCCGGAAATGCGTGCCAAGCCCTGAATCCCGCTAATCGGTAATGCAAAGGTTTGACCTTCCACCTCGGCTAATAACACCGGGTTTACGATCAAAGTGAAGGGCAGGCGCATAATGAATTCCACCCCTTGCTGGGGGCGCGATTCGATTTGCAGGCTGCCGCCCAAAGCTTTGAGTTCCGAATTCACCACGTCCATGCCGATGCCACGCCCTGCGATTTGGCTGATGCTTTTTGCAGTGGTAAAACCGGGGCGCAAAATTAACCGATCCAGCTCGTTATCCGGCAAGGTGTCCTGCGGTTTGATTAAGCCGAGTTCCAGGCCGCGTTGGCGTAATTGTTTACGATCCAAGCCGCGCCCATCATCGCGGAAACGGATAATAATTTCCGCATCATCACGGCTGACGCTCAGGGTAATGCGCCCGTTACGCGGTTTGCCTTGTTGTTCGCGCTCTTCGGGCGTTTCAATCCCGTGCGAAACTGCGTTACGGATCAGGTGTTCCAGCGGTGCGGTCATGTTTTGCAACAGGTTACGGTCGAGTTCGCATTCTTCGCCTTCGACTTCCAATACCGCTTGTTTGCCCAGTTCGCTTGCGGTTTGGCGGGTCAAACGCCGTAAACGCGGAACCAACATGGTAAGTGCCACCAAGCGGGTATCGAGTAAATCTTGCTGGATGTGGCGCGTGGTGCGCATGTCTTCCTGTAAAAGCTGTTCACCCTTACGCACTTGGGTGGAAAGATCAGCTTCGATATTGACTAAATCGTTCAAACTTTCGGCTAATGAGCGTGAAATACGCTGAATTTCCGCGTATTGATCCATTTCCAGTGGGTCAAATTCCGCGCCACTGCTGTGGGCAATCGTGCCGCTGCGCTGGCTGCGTCCGTCGTGAATTTGCGCTTCGCTTTCGAGTTCGAGAGTCCGCACTTGCTGGCGTAAACGCGCTACGGTGCGGCCTAATTCCTCGACATCCACACTCATGCTGTTGAAGTGTTCGGTCATGCGCACCTGCTGAACATTTAAACCGACAATGCGTTCAATCAGGTTGTCCACAAACAGCGCGGGCAGGCGGATGGTTTCGTGATGATTAGCATTAGTGCTGGCATCGTGCGTGCTTGGCTGCGGCTGTTCTGTCGCGCTGGCGTTACTCAATACCTGAATGTCTGGCAGGGTATCAGCTTGTTCAGCAAGCACTTGTTCCAGCAAACTGGCGAATTCTTGAGTGTCATTGCTGACTTTAAGCCAAGGCGCACCCAATGCAGGCAGTGGCGGTAAGGAGGGCAAAGTGCCCGCGCTGCTATCCGCCGGGGTGATGGTTTCGGTAACTGTTTCCGAGGTGCTGGCTGCGGGTGCAGTTACCTCTGGCAGCGGTGTTGTTGGCGCAGGTTTGCTGCGTGCTTGTTCGGCAACGCTGTGCAATTGATCAATGGCTTGTTGCAAGGTGTCGAGACTGGCAACATCCGCGCCGCTGGCAGGCAAATGCGCCAACAAGGTTTCGGCATCATGGCTAATATCGGCAAGGCGGGTGAGTTGCGCCATGCGTGCGCCGCCTTTGAGGGTGTGGAATTCGCGCTCCAATTCGCGCAAGGTGTCTTGATCTGCGGGGTGTTGCTGCAAGTATTGCAGGTGCTGATCCAATGCCCGAATTTGTTCCGGGAACTCTTCCCAGAAAAATTGCCAGATTAGCTGGGTATCGGCTTCTTGTTCAGCTTGAGCTGCTTGTTCATCAATGATTTCAGGACTTTCTGGTTCACTGACAGTGATTTCTGGCTCGATAAACTCGATAAAGCTGAGCGTTTCCGCAGGGTCTGCCGCGATTTCGGGTTCAATGCTTTCTACTTCAAATGTTTCGACAACGACAGGTGTGTCATCGGTAGACGTAACATTCTCAAGATGTTGTGCCAGTGTCAAAGCCGCCGCTGCGGGGCTGGGTTTGCCCGCCAAAATCGCTTCAGCTTCCGCAATCGCTGCGATAACGCCCGCGTCTTTAGTTTGTGCGTTCTGGAAAAATACCGGACGCGCCTGCAATTCCTGAATTGCGGCTAACAATTGTGCTGACATCCGGTCGTCTGCGGCGAGTTGCCCGCCTAACACATTGTTAAGCAAGCTTTCATGCGCCCATGCGAAATCACCCAACGCAAACGCGCCCGCCATGCGCCCACTGCCCTTGAGGGTGTGGAAGCCCCGGCGGATTTCACCCAATAAACCCCGGTCGTTACGTGCTTGATCCCATTGAGGGTAAAGCTCGCTTAACGCGGCAATGATTTCACTGACTTCTTCCGTGAAGATTTCATAAATCTCCTCCCCTAGTGCATCACGCAGACTGGGGGAGGGCGGAGAAACCGGTGCTTCTGGGGTAGGCGTTATACTCGGCTCGACCACCAACGGGAGGGCGGGCGGCGGCGAAGGTAGCGGTTCCGGTGGCGCGGCTGGAGCTGCTGCCTGTGCTTGTATCGGCGTTTGCGCTAGGGGTTCGACTGGCGTAAACGTTGGTAAAGCGTCGGCATAACGTAATGTTTCGCTTTTTTTTTTGCCTCGACTTCTTGTGTCAGGGCATCCAAATCAAGGTTATCCAGTAAGGCTACGTCACTATGCCGATCCAGCTCGCCGAGTTTTTCATAACCCGTCGGTAGCAAACTGAGGTAATCCTCATCTTGCAGACGTGCAGATAACGCGGCTTCTGTCAGGGTTAACACATCAGCAAAGGTGGCTAATTCTTCGGGTGAAGGTTGGCGTTGACGGGCTAATAAATCTTCCCGCAGGTAGCGCAATGAGGTATCTACCAGTGGCAGTAATTCCTGCGCTTCCATGATATTGAGTGCGCCGCTGATACTTTCCAGTGAGGTAATAACTTCCTCAAGGTAATAAAATGCCCAACCTTCCTTGTAGAACGCAATAATCCGCGTTTGTGCTTTATTGAGTTCGGTTTGCGCAGTACGCATTAAACTGCGTGCGCTGCCGGGGTCTTGGCCTTCATGCCCGGAACTGAACACTGTTTCAGTCGTGTCAAAACCGGTACGGGCGTACTCTTCCAGTACTTTTTCCAAACGCACGTAATGGGTGCTGATGTGCAACAAATCGTCCAGCGTTTGCTCTTCCTGGCGTTCTTTTTTGCCCATTAATGCATCGCCTAACAAGCGGGTTAATTCCGCTGCTTGTCCAAGGCCAATCATGCCCAGCGTGCCTGCGATGTGCGAGGTTTTGTCGGCAAGTTTACGCAGTAATTCCGGTTGACGCGCTTCGTCCTGCATTCCTTCGAGGGTGGTTTGCAAGCCTTTGAGTTCTTCGATAACCGAATGCGCTACGGCGTGCCATAAATCACGTCCAGGTGTGGCGTAATGTTGGCGCAATTGCTCCAGCGTTTCGCCTTGCGGCAAGTATAAATCCAGATGGTAGGCGGCTTTTACCTTGTCGGTTTGTTCGCTGCCAGATTCGGCAAGACCGATGTAATACAACAGGTTTTTGAGCAATTCATCTGGCAGGCTGCGGTCAAAGCTGGCTTCGCCGACTTCACCAAAGCGACGGATTTCGCGCTCAATCCGCCCCATTAACATTTTGATAGCAACGCTGTGTTCTAAGCGGCCTTGTTCGAGCGATTCGCTGAGTGCGCCGGTAATCCACCATAATGCGCGTAAGCGTTGCGCTTGGCTCAAAACCAGTAAGTTGTTGGAAACTTTGCCTGTCGCTTGCAACATCCGTGGGGCGTGTTCGCTTTTAAACCATCCCAGTAAGGCTTTCTGGAAATAAAAGCGCAATTTGGTCGTTACTTGTTGCAGACGATCAGCGGTTAGGCTAATGAATTCATCCGTGCCAATTTGTGCATCAGTCGCGTGACCGGCTTCGGGTAAAAACACCAAATGTTCGGATAACAATGCTGCATCACGTGCTGCCCGCAGGTTATTTAGCGTCGGTAACACCACAACCGGCAAATCGGCGTAACCGTCTTGCAAGTGTTTGAGGTATTCGGACAATTGCAGCAAACCTTCCGCAGCGGCTTCTTGCGCGGCATTCACATTGCTGACTTTGTGTTGAATCAATGCGTCAAGTAACGCTACCAGCTCTTTAGCGAGCATATTCGCGCCATCTGCACCCAACACATCCAATACGCCCCAAATCTGGCGACAAGCCTCGCGGCATGAGCTGAGTTCCCCGCCGTCATTGGGCTGGGTGTATTGGGCGAACAATTCGCGTGCCTGCTCAATGGCAGGTTCTAGCTCACCGATAATCCAGCCAAGACGGCTTGCTAAACTTGATTTATCCGAAATCATATGTCACCTGTCATTATCTTTTTTCTTCTGCCAGATTGAAGCCCGCAATGGCAGCACGTAAGTCCATCGCGGTTGCATTCAGGTTCGCCACGAGGCTGCGGGTTTCCTGACTGTATTGCGCGGTTTGTAACGTGGTTTCCTGAATGGCCTGCATGGTAGAGCTGACTTGCCCTGCCATGTCGGTCTGTTTACCGGCTGCTTCGGAAATATTCCCGATTAACCGTACCAGTCCGATGGTCACGTTTTCTACTTCGTCGAGCGCGTCCCCTGCGGCTCCGGCATTGCGTGCCCCGTCCACCACTTTCGCGGTGGTTTCTTCCATCGAAGCCATAACTTCGTGCGTATCCGCTTGCATGGTACGAATCAGCACGTCAATTTTGCGTGAAGCACCTGCCGCTTGTTGCGCCAATTGCTGCATTTCATCCGCCAAACGCCGGAACCCACCACTGTTGCCGGTGGATGCACCCGCAGTGGTTTGAATCGAGGCATTTAACGCCAGAATATTGGTCTGTTCGGCAATCTCATTCATCAGACGCACAATGTCGCCGACTTCCTGTGAGCTTTCCCCTAAACGTTTCAAACGTTTGGAGGTGGCCTGAATTTGTTCACGGATGGCTACCATGTCTTCAATGGTGGCGCGTACCGTTTTTGCCCCCGCTTGGGAAATTTCCTGCGATTTGCGGGCTACTTCTGCCGAGCTGGACGCATTGCGTGAGACCTTTTGAATGGATTGCGTCATGGTGGCAATCGCGGTACTCGCTACTGCAATGTCGCGTGCCTGACGTGTGCTGGCCTCGGCTAATTGGTTAACCCGTCCGTCAGCATCTTGTGCAAAGCGGGTTAAGCGGTGCGAAGTCGCATCCATCCGCACCACCAAATTACGCAAGGCATCCACCGCGTAATTGACCGCATCCGCAATCGCGCCGGTTACGTCTTCCGATACCGTAGCACGCATGGTTAAATCGCCGTCAGCTAATGAACCCATTTCATCCAGCAAGCGCATAATGGCTTTTTGCTGTTGTTGACTACCGCCTTTGGCCTGCAAGCGGGTTTGGCGTTGTAAGCGTGCCAGTAAAATTGCCAGTATCAACACCAGCACCAACAAGCCACCGCTGAGTAGCTGCCATGTTAACAGTGTCATGCGCGTACCTCCCCGGTTTCCAGTGTGCTAATCAGTTTTTGTGCGTCGATGACCGCGACCGTTTCGCCTTCTAGTGCCAGCCATTGGCGCACGTATTGCAACCAAGAGCCGTCAAAATGCGGTGGCATCGGGGCTTCTTGCGTGTCTGACCAAATGTGGCGCACCCCGTCAAAGGCGGTGACTTGCAGCCCGAACCATTCTTGTTTGCCGCGCATTACAAATACCCGTGCAGAAGCTCCCGGTGTTTTGCGTTCGCCGCGCAACAGGTTTGCCATATCCACCAGTGTCAGTAATTGCGCCCGAAAATACGCCACACCCAATACCCACGCAGGCACATTGCGGGCGACAGATACCGAGTTGGGCAGCATCACTTCTTCCACCTGTTCGCACGGAATCAGGCAAACCAGTGACCCTATTTGCACTTTAAATCCCGACCATTCTTGCAGCTCCAGTTCATGGCTTTGCTGGGACAGGCGTTTCTTTTCACGCAATAATGCTAACCCTGCGAGTAATTCATACGGGTTAGCCATGTTGCCCTTTCCTCAGCACGAATTGCGCTATCGTATCGAGCAATAAATTGGCAGAAACCGGTTTCACCAGGTAAGCCTTCGCACCTTGGCGCATTGCCCACAGACGGTCGGTATCAGCCGATTTCGAGCTGCATACAATGATCGGAATGTGTGCAGTTTCGGAGGAGCGCGTCAGTTCACGAGTTGCCTGAAAACCATTAAGCAACGGCATTACCACGTCCATCAAAATCACGTCGGGTTGACGTGCTTTCGCGACTTGGATGCCTTCCTGACCATTGCAGGCCACGCTAACTTTGTACCCATGCTTTTCCAGTAATACCGTGAAAATGCGGGTTTCAGCTAACGAGTCATCAATGATCAGCACATGCGGTGCGGTCATACACAGTTATCCTTCCGGCAAAGCGGCGGGAGCAGCGGTGGTGAGCTTGACATGCGTTTGGATAGCAGACAGCAAATCCTGCTTAGTAAAAGGCTTGGTGAGGTATTTATCCGAACCTGCCAACCGCCCGCGTGCCATGTCGAAAATGCTGTCCTTACTGGAAAGCATAATCACCGGAATATCGCGGTATTGACGGTTTGCCTTAATCAGGGCGCAGGTTTGATAGCCATCCAAGCGCGGCATCATAATGTCAACAAAGATGACATCCGGTTTGAATGAGGCGATCTTAGCGAGGGATTCAAAGCCATCACTGGCAGTGACTACCCAGCAGCCTTGCTCACCGAGGAGCACTTCCGCTGTTCGCAGGATAGTCTTACTGTCATCGACAACGACAACTTTGAGACCGCTCAGATCCAGTTCAGGCATAGTAGTTTGGGAATCGGAGGTATTCACACGGATAGCTCATTGTTTTTTTAATTATTCAGACCCGCCAGTACACCCGGCAAGCCCGCGCTTACAAAAGGTATGGAAGCTACGACAGGAAGCCCCCTTGCATACATTTAGTTTTTTATTTCTGACAGTTTACCCAAATGCCAATAATCTCCAAAGCCTTTCAGATAAACGTTACGCTACAGCCTTGTAACCATCACCAGCCACCAGCGTAATATGGGTAATTTCCGGTGAACAATTGCGCCGTAACGGCACACCGGTTGTCCCAATCCCGCGACTGGTGTAAACCCATGACTGGTTGACCCGATATAGCCCTTGCACGTATTTTCGGCCTAAATACGGGCGAATAAATGGCTTGCCCGGTGAAACCTGCACCTGTCCGCCATGAGTATGCCCAGATAACTGCAAGGAAATGCGACTATCGTCGGCATACCAATCCATCATATCCGGTTCATGTGCCAGTAAAATCACCGGCTTGTCGCCCCGTAATTTATCCAGCGTGGTGGCAATGTCCGGTTGCCCCAACCAGCCATCATCAATCCCCGCGAGATGGAATACACCGTTGCCGTGTTGCAAATCCAGCCCTGAGTTACGCATTACCGGAATGCCGTGTCGCTCAAAAGTTTCCTCAATCAACACCGGGTCAGTTTTAATGTCATGATTGCCCATCACCGCAAAAATGCCGTGCCGCGCATTCAGTTTTGCTAATACGGGTACGAGATCAAGGATGTCTTGCGCGTCGTGCCACACGTAATCGCCGGTTAATACCACTAAGTCGGGTTTTAGTGCGTTGGTTTTTTCCACCGCACGTTCAATGTGTTCGACTTGAGTGTAAGGCCGCAAGTGCATATCGGTTAATTGCACAATGGTGAAACCTTCCAATGCGGGTGGTAGGTTTTTCACCGGAATTTCTACAAACTCTTCCACCAACCAGCGGATTTCATTGCGCCGTTGCGCGTGCCGCTCGTCGTGGAAATAGCTCAGACGACCAATGCGGTTGAGTACCCGCTGTGGAGCCATCGCTGCTGTTTTTAACATGGCATAAAGCCTCTTTTACATACCGAAGCGGAATACGTCCGAGTGGGTAATGCCGGATTCGCGCACGCCCTTGAGCGCGTTGGCATAAGCACTGAGGATACCGCCTGCGTAAACAATACGTTCACGGAAGTAGCGGTCGGTTTCCGGGTTATTTTTGGATGCATCTGCATTGAGTACTGATTCAACGTTACGGATGATCAAATGCTCAGGCAGGTAGCAAATCCGGTTGTTTTTGTAACTGCTCATACGCAATTCAGCCACCGGATACGCGCCCCCATCCGACGAGGAAATGCTGACAATGAGGGCTGGCTTATGCGCCAATTCGCCCGCGCCCCATAGTAAAAAGAAATTTTTCAGCCCCGCCGGGACTTGCCCGTGCCATTCCGGTGATAAAATCACAAAACCGTCACTGGCTGCCAATTTTTCCGACAAAGGGTTAAGTAAGGCTTGCCATGCAGCATCGCCGTTCCAGATGCCTTCATCCCATAAGGGCAGGGGATTACCTGCTAAACTGAAAACTTCAGTGGCAGTGGCTTGCCCGTTATCCAGTAAAGATTGCGCCATGTAGTGCGCGACTTTTTCACTTTGGGAATTCATGCGGTGGCTACCGCTTATTAACATAATTTTCATGGTAGGTTTCCTTACAGCAAAAAGCCGGGTATACCCGGCTTTCTGATGTCTGTCCAATAACCTTGAAGGCTTAGATGAACAAGCAGATGTCGGATTCGCCCGCGAATTCAAAGAACATCGCCGCGCCTGCGTATTCAACGCCGTCGATGAACTGAGTGTGATCCATTTCAAACAGGTCAACAGTCATTTGGCACGCAACGAATTTCACGTCAGCTTCCTGACACAAATCGCGCAATTCGCCCAAATCAGCTACGCCTTTGTCTGCCATTTTCTTTTTCATCATGGCAGTCATCATGCCCTGCATTCCCGGCAGTGCTTGCAGCAGGACTGGCATAGGCATAGGCATAGGCATACCGGGGTTGCCCAGTGAAGTCACTTGCAGGTCAAGCTTCTTGTTCAGCAGTTGCAGACCGTAGAATGTGAAGAAAATCTGTACTTCGTAACCCAGTGCAGCGGCTGTTGACGCTAAGATAAACGGTGGGTAGCCCCAGTCCAGTGAACCTTTGGTTGCGATGATTGCCAGTTTTTTCATGCTCAGAATCTCTCTCAAGTAAATGATAACTTGCGGGCCAGCGTCGACCCACCCCTCCTAAATAACAAAATCACTATAACAGAATTTTCTTATTTAGGCAGCGTTCGGTGCTACGATCTTCTGCCCAGCTTGATACCAGGAAATAATGCCGCCGCGTAAGTTAATGGCTTCAATACCGGTGTTTTGGGTTAAAAACATGCAAGCTTGCGCCGAACGCGCCCCACTACGGCAATAAAACACGATGGTTTCGTCTTTAGGTAACTCATTCATGCGCATTGGCAGGGTATGCAATGGCATGAATTCCGACCCTTCGATAATGCCTTGCGCGACTTCTGAAGCAGAGCGCACGTCAATCAGACGCACTTTTTCGCCAGAACCCAGTAATTGCTTTAAACCCGTTGCATCAATCTCGCGAATCCCAAACATGACGTTGCAGTCCCTATGACAAATATCAAAATATACTTATATTCTAATGTAATTGCGTAGACTGTCAAGCTTCGTCATTTGAGCTATAGTTAGCGCATGAAAAAACATGCCCTAACCCTGATAATCGCCACCTGTCTGTGGGCAGGTGCATCCCCCGCTTTTGCGGAACTCTCTTTGGAGCGACCGCAGATTGTGCTGCCTGATTTTGGTGATCCTGCCAGCAGTGTGTTGAGCAGCACCAATGAATCCCACCTTGGTTTAAAACTGTTACGCGAAGTGCGCGGCAGCGATCCAACCATTGAAGACCCGGAATTAAGCACTTGGCTGCAAAATTTGGGTAAGCGTTTGGTGGCACGCGCTCCCAACGGTGGTCAATATTATTTCGTGATTGCGAAAAACCCGGAAATGAACGCTTACGCGATGCCCGGTGGGGTAATCGTGATCCATTCAGGGTTGATCCTTAATACCAGTTCGGAAAGTGAATTGGCAGCGGTGGTGGCGCATGAAATTGCCCACGTTTCCCAGCGGCATATTGCCCGAATGCTCGCGGATCAACGCGGTAGTCCGTTGCTTACCGGTTTAGGGGTGTTAGCGGGGGCGGCAGCTGCGACTAAAAACCCTGAAGCAGGCGAGGCGATTATTACCGGGACGATTGCCGCACAAGCGCATAGCCAATTAGCCTTTAGTCGTCAGGCAGAAGCGGAAGCCGATCGCGTGGGTTTGCAAATCCTTGCTGGTGCGGGATTTGATCCGGGAGCAATGCCAAGTTTTCTGGAAAAGTTGGATCGGCGCAGCAATGACAAGCTTTACGGCAATATTACCAAATACGTGCGTACCCATCCGTTGAGCCTTGACCGGGTGAGCGATACCCGCAGTCGTGCTGCACAAATGGGCGGGGCAAAACAGCCGGATGATGTCAGTTACTTGTATGCGCGTGAAAAATTACGGGCGTTGCTTGCGCCTAGTTCACCGGTTCAGGCGATGGGCAATGCCAATATCGCGCAATACGCGCAGGCATTACGCCAATTACGCGCAGGTAATAGTCCGGCAGCATTACAAGCGTTACGTGGTGGTGTGGGCGCGTTACCCGTGACGCTGGCGATGGCACAGGCACACAATCAAGCGCGGCAATACGAAGCGGCGGAAGCCTTGTTGCTGCCTTTATCGCGTAGTCATCCGGGTCACGAAGGCGTGTTAGCACCGTTGGCAGAGGCGATGCTGGCTTCCGGGAAAGCCGCACAGGCTTGGCAATTGCTGAGTCAACACCGTCTGCAAGAGTTAAGCAGTCTGGAATTTCTGGAAGTGCGTCAGCGGGTTGCGGAAGCCGCAGGGCAGGGTGCGGAAGCCTATGCATCCGCTGCGGAGCGCAGTTTACGCATGGGTGAATACAAACACGCTCGCGCCTCTTTAGAGCAGGCATCGCGTTTACCAGGTACGCCCGCACATACCGCCGCTCGCTTGCAGGCGATGGCTGGGGATATTTCCCGGATGGAACGTCAGGCCAAAGCGTTGGATAAGTTCTGAAGTGGGCGTAAAATTCAAAGCTCATTCACTACAAAACTGCTAATGGCTTATGCGTAATCCAGTGTTATTGCTGCTGTTCCTGTCAGGGATAAGTTTGTCTGTTGCCCATGCGGAAGTTTACCGTTGGGTTGATGCAACCGGGCGCGTGGTTTACGGCGATAATCCACCCAAGAAAAGCGGGGCAAAAGCGGTGGATTTGCCCACCCTGACGATTGCGGATGGTTACGCCCCGAAAGTCACAGCACCAGAACCCGCTGTTACCTCATCACCTGCGCCAGCAGAAGCAGCACCTGCATCCGAAGTGCCTCCTGAAGCCGCAGAAGAAGCAACTGCTTACAGCGAATTTAAAATCACTTCACCCACGGCTGATGAAACGGTGCGCAGTAATACCGGCAGTGTGGATGTCAGCGTGGCATTAACCCCCAGTCTGAAAAGCGGGGACGGCATTGTATGGTACGTGGATTCTAAACAGGCGGGGAGTGGTGTGACACCTACCGTCACGCTCAATGACCTAACGGTAGGTACGCACCGGGTTTTCGCGGTATTGAATGATGCAGCGGGTAATATCATCCAAAACACCGAGACAATAACGTTTAACATGTTGCGCCAAACGGCATTGCCTAAGCGATAGGGTTTATTCTTCGGTAATCAGCTCGCGGTAAGCGTGCCAGCTTGCGTGACCCGCAATCGGTAACGCAATCGCCAACGCCACGAAGAAGAAAATAAACCCTAAGAACATCAGCGTTGCCAAAATAAACGCCCAACTGAGCATTACACCGGGGTTGACCATGACTGCTTTTACGCTGGTGATAATTGCCGTTACGAAATCCACCCGTTTATCCGTCATCAACGGTACAGATACCACGCTGATCGCAAAGGCAACCACCGCAATTAAGCCACCGCCAAAAACGTAGGCAAACAAAAACGGCACAAATTGCTCATGCGCTAACAAAGTATCCAGCCAGTGATCGGTAATGGTGAGGTTGTCAAAGAATAACGCGACAGTAATCGACGACAGTACCGCCCAGATACCCATTAATACGCCTAATACCAGCGCGAAACTCACCAGACTGAACGCATTAAAGCGTAGGGCATCCAGCCCTTGCATGACGCTGGGTTGCTTGCCTTGTTCCAAGGTGCGGCTCATGCAGTAAAAACCGACTGCAACAATTGGCCCTAGGATTAAAAATCCAGTGGCTAATGAAGTGATGAAAATGGGATTTTCCCAAGACAGCCATGCCAACACTAATCCTAGTGCCACGTAAATCATGCCGTAGGTCATACTGGCGAGTGGCGCGGCTTTAAAATCCTTGATTCCGGCATTAAGCCAACGCATTGAGGCTTCAGAATCAACCTTGTTGACTTTCAGGCGGGGGGCTTCAACCGTTGCATTGAGGTCATTGATGGTGGTGGTCATGGCACGTTCTCCTTTTCATTACTTACGCTTACACTGTGTGCCTTGACCATAGCATTAACTGATACGTGCGGTGAATTCACCTACACGAATCAGATCATTCCATTGTTTTATTTAACCGATTGTTTTTATTGAATTTGCTGCGGTTATGGCGCGTTCGCGAGCGGTGGCGGTGTCCGTGGCTCTTGCTAGGGTTACCCCCATGCGACGACGCTCGAATGCTTCGGGTTTGCCGAATAAACGGATGTCAGTGTCTGGTACGTGCAAAGCTTCCGCTACGCCGTCAAACGCAATACCGCAGGCATCCATTCCGCCGTAAATTACCGCACTTGCGCCCGTGGAATGCATCGCGGTATTTACCGGCAAGCCGAGAATGGCGCGGGCGTGTAACTCAAATTCGTTTTGGAACTGGGTTGCCATTGTCACCATACCGGTGTCGTGCGGGCGCGGGCTGACTTCGGAAAACCACACGTCATCGCCTTTGACGAATAATTCCACCCCAAACAAACCGCGTCCGCCAAGGTTAGCCGTCACTTTGGCGGCAATGTCTTGGGCTTTGGCGAGTGCGCTGTCGCTCATCGGTTGCGCTTGCCAGCTTTCGACGTAATCGCCTTTGACTTGGCGATGCCCGATAGGGGCGCAGAAGTGGGTTTCGATTTCGCCATTCGCGCCCCGCGCCCGCACCGTCAGCAAGGTGATTTCGTAATCGAAATGGATGCATTCTTCCACAATCACGCGCCCGTGGTTAACGCGCCCTGCGTCGATAGCGTATTGCCAAGCGGGTGCGACATCAGCCGCACTTTTCAGCATCGACTGTCCCTTGCCGGAAGATGACATCACCGGCTTGACGAAACAAGGGTAGCCCACGTCATCGGCAGCGGCCTGCATTTCTGCCAAACTGGAGGCGAAGTGATAGCGTGAGGTGGGTAAGCCTAGTTCTTCGGCGGCGAGGCGGCGGATACCTTCGCGGTTCATGGTCAATTGAGTGGCGCGGGCAGTGGGAATGACTTCCGCCAACCCGTCGGCTTCGATACGACCGAGTTCATCGGTAGCGATGGCTTCGATTTCCGGCACGATTAAATGCGGTTTTTCCTGCTCCACCAAGGCGCGTAATGCTTGCGGGTCTGCCATATTGATGGTGTGGGCGCGGTGTGCAACCTGATGCCCCGGCGCGTTTTCGTAACGGTCAACCGCGATGACTTCCACCCCCAAGCGTTGCAGGGCAATGATAACTTCCTTGCCGAGTTCGCCGCTGCCAAGGAGCATCACACGGGTGGCAGAGGGGGAAAGCGGGGTTCCGATGCGCATTTGAGTCCTCCGGGGCGATAGGTTCGGGAAAAGTGGGGAGGATAGCATATTTACTGCACGCCAGACGCTTCCAGATCACGGATACGGATGTACATCGCCTGTTGCGGGTCTGGCTCTAAAGTGCTGAAACCCCACCGCTGATAGAAGGCGCGGGCATTGTCATCCAACGGATGAGTGACTAACGCAAAGCTACCGATGGTTTTGGAAACGTGTACTGCGAACGTAAATGTGGCTGCCAACAATACTTTGGAAACGCCTGAGCCTTGGTGAGCAACATCCACCGCTAATTGCCCCAGTAACACGATAGGCATAGGGTCGGGCATATTGCGCTGCTGACTTTTTGGCAAAAATTCGCGGCGGATTTCTCCCGCTGCCAATGTCACATAGCCTCTGATTTGTTGTGGTTGCGTTGGATCAGGCAATACATACGTCCGAGATACACCAGTCATCTGGTTACGCCACGCATTACGTTGGAACCAGCCGTTCAGTGATGCCCTGCCGCAATCAAAACTGGCGCGGTCGTCATTTTCCGCCAACGGGCGGACGGTATTCAGGGTTTCCATGCAGGAGCATAGCGGGCAAGTTCTTTCACCGCTGGAATGACCCGTGCAGGTGCATTGATGAGTGCTTCAATTTCTTCCCAGCGGTTCATCGGAATAACAATGAGATTGCGCTCCAGCAATTCAGCTTCGGCTGCTTCCAACGCTTTACGGCGGATAAAATCGCCCAGTTTGAGACGGGCATGACCAGCGGCAACCTCCAAGAGGCTGCGCTCGGCATTGCTTAAGCGAACGCTCAACACAGAAGACAACATGACCATCACCCTGAATGTATTACAATAGACTACAAATATAGTGAGTTCAGGGTTATTTGGGAAGCCTGTAATTGCCTCAATCAAGCCTAAATTGACAATAATCGGTGAGAAATCTACAGTTTCTGTCAAACTCATGCTGATGGCTGTCAGTACAGAATTGCCACTTTCAAAGGAAAACAGATGACTTATCAGGTAACAGTACAACCCTCCGGGCATACCTTTCAGGCGCAACCCAATGAAACTCTTTTAGAGGCTGGGTTGCGTCAGGGCGTAGCGTTACCTTACGGTTGTCGTGGCGGGATGTGCGGTGCGTGCGCGGCAACGGTGTTGAGTGGTCAGGTGCATTACCCGTCTGGTGATCCGCAGGGTCTGTCAGCGGATGATGCGCAGCGCGGCAAAGCGTTTTTGTGCATGGCGGCGGCATTAAGCGATGTGGAAATTAACGCGCCGCAAGTGGGTGCAACCCCGGATATTGAGGTGAAAACCTTGCCGGTGCGGGTCGAAACCATGCGCAAACTGGCGGATGATGTGATGGAACTCACCTTGAAATTACCCGCGTCGGAGCGGTTGCGGTTTTTGGCAGGGCAATACGTCGATATTTTGCTGAAAGATGGGAAGCGACGCGGTTTTTCGCTGGCGAACGCACCGTTTGACGATCAATTGTTGGCATTGCACATCCGCCATGTACCCGGTGGGCAATTTACCGGGCAGGTGTTTAGCACAATGCAGCCGAAAGCCTTGTTGCGTATTGAGGGGCCATTGGGTAGTTTTTACATCCGTGATTCAGCGCATCCCTTGATTTTAATCGGGGGCGGGACGGGCTTTGCACCGTTAAAATCCATGTTGGAGCAAATGATGCAGCATGGCTTGGAACGCCCGGTGCATCTTTACTGGGGGGCGCGTGCCAAGGCGGATTTGTATCTGGATGACTTAGTGAAAAGTTGGGTGGCAGAGTATCCGTTGCTGACGTATGTACCCGTTTTGTCCGAGCCATTGACGGCGGATGGTTGGCAAGGGCGTACTGGCTGGGTGCATGAAGCGGTCGCCAGCGATTTTGCTGATTTAGCGGGATATGATGTGTATTTAAGCGGGCCGCCGCCGATGGTCAATGCGGCAAAAGTGGCGTTTCTGGCGCAAGGTTTACCCGATGCACAATTGTTTTACGATTCGTTTGAGTACAGCCCGGATACCGTGCAGGCAATGCAAGCGGGGCAAGCATGACACAGGCATTTAGTTTGCACCCGCAATTGGCGCAAGATACGTATGTGGTGACAGATTTGCCATTGTGTCGGGTGTTATTGATGAATGAAGCGCGTTACCCTTGGTGTATTTTAGTGCCTCGTCGGGCGCAATGCCGCGAAATTCACGATTTATCCGCGTCTGAACGCACTCAGTTATGGGCGGAATCTGATCAGATTAGCAGCGCGTTAATGGCTTTATTTCAGCCGGATAAGCTGAATATGGCGGCGTTGGGCAATATGGTTCCGCAATTGCACGTGCATCACATTGCGCGTTTCCAAACCGATGCGGCATGGCCCGCGCCGGTATGGGGTAAGTTTCCGCCACAAGCTTACGACCCGGAAGCGGCGCGTTTACGCATTCAAACCCTGCAAGAGGTGTTACGCTGATGTTACCTACTTGGTCACAAGATAGTTATTTGCAGGCATGGGATTTCGCCTGCCTTGCACACCGTGGACAAACTTACGTCGGGCATACGACCGGGGTAGAGTACGATTACCTCAATCATCCCGCCGCAGTGACGATGGAAGTACTGCACGCGCTGGCATTTCACCCCGAATACGACGGTAATTTAGCGGTGCAATGCGCGTTGTTGCACGATGTGCTGGAAGATACCGCTACCCGTTATGCCACGTTGCTGGCGGAATTCGGGCAAGCGGTAGCAGACGGGGTGAGTGCGCTGAGTAAAGACGCAAGTTTGCCCAAAGCGGCGCAAATGGCGGACAGTTTGCAGCGTATTCGCCAGCAACCGCAGGAAGTGTGGCTGGTGAAACTGGCGGATCGCATTAGCAATCTGCAATACGTGCCGCCGCATTGGAGCGCGGCAAAAGCAGCCGCTTACCGTGAGGAAGCGCAGGTAATTGCGGATACCTTGGGTGCTGCCTGCCCGTCTTTACGGCAACGTTTGCTGGAACACATTCAGCGTTACGGTTAAATCTGCCAGTCGATGCTGTCACGCCCGTGTTCGCGCAAAAAGGCATTAATTTTGGAAAACGGTTTACTGCCAAAAAAACCGCGCCGCGCTGACAATGGCGAAGGGTGCGCGGTTTGAATCACCAAGTGCCGTTGGCTGTCGATGCGCTCTGCTTTTTTCTGGGCATGACCGCCCCACAAGACGAAAACCACGGGTTGCGGTTGTGCATTGACCGTATCAATAATGCGGTCGGTGAGGCGTTCCCAGCCGCGTTTTTGGTGACTGCCCGCATTGCCCGCTTCCACGGTTAATACGGTATTGAGCAATAACACGCCTTGTTCCGCCCAAGGTTGCAGATAGCCGCTGTGCTGATTATCAACGCCTACGTCATCCAATAATTCCTTGTAAATGTTCTTCAGGGAACGCGGCAGCGGTTTTACTTCCGGCAATACCGAAAACGCCAAGCCGTGCGCATGACCGGGTGTGGGGTAGGGGTCTTGCCCCAAAATTACCACTTTCACCTTGTCCGGCGGTGTTGCCTGCAATGCCTGAAAGCGTGTGGCAGACGGTGGCAAAATCAGTTTCCCGACCTGTTCTTGCGTGGCTAAAAAGCTAAATAATGCCTGTAAATCAGGGTGCTGCAAGGTATCCATCAAGGCAGTTTGCCAAGCAATAGGCAGTGTTATTACATCATTCATAAAGCTTTCACCGTTAATGATAGGCTGGCGAGCAGCAATAAAATCCCAATCAAGCGGGTGATTTGCGCATGACTTAACCCGGTGTGGACATGCCCGCCCAGCCACAATGCACTGAAAACCACCGGTAACGCCGTCAACGCCGACCACCAGATAGCAGAATCTAGCAGCAAACCCGCGAAACTAAACGTAACAATACGAATCATGCCTTCCAGAAAAAACAGCGCGGAAAAGGTAGCGCGTAGCAGGCTCTTATCCTGAATCCGATGGTTCAGGTAAATCACATACGGCGGTGCACCTGTGCCAAATAAACCGCCGATAGTGCCGCCGGTTAACGCCGCAGGCACTGACCACCATGCCGACACCGGCTTATGCCCGCCAATATTCAATAAATTACGCACTGCGAAAATAAAAACAAACACCGCAAGCGTTAACAACATCGGGGTAACAGGTAAATTCATCAGCAATTGCGTGCCCAAGATCACTCCGACAATGCTAAACGGAATCAGCAAGCCGACCTCTTTCAATTGCACCCGCTTAAAATCTAGCCCACCGAGAATCAGCGATGTGGTGAAATCCAGCAGCAAAACTAACGGTACAACGAAAGTCAGCGGTAAAAACAACGCCAATAACGGCACTGAAATTAATCCCGACCCAAAACCGACGATGCCGCGCACGAAATACGCCAGCATCATGACTGCGGCTGCTGCGCCGTATTGCCAAAGTTCCATCATGTGTGTTTGCCTTGTGTCAGGGGTGTGTTTTGAAGAAGGTAAATGATTTCGGTGGGGTAGTTTACATCTGACCTTCAAACCCGGCGACAATATCAAACAATTCTGCGTCAATTCCTTCCTGCCGCAATTGGTGGTAGCTGTGTTTAAGCGCATCCAGCATTTCACCGATGTTCTTTTCCGCCCGTTGCATGGTTGCCAGACGGCTGGCATTTTCGCTGGCAAGCGATTCGGCACAGGCACGGAACAGGGACACGAACAGGTATTCGCGGATCAGGGCTGCCAGCGTTTGCATACTGGAACCCAGTGTTTCCGGCAGGCGATTGGTCAGCCAGGGTTGCGCCCGCAATTGCCGCTGCCAGAGTGCATCCAGTGGCAGCAGACGCTGGATGATGGGTTCATAATTGCCGGAGATCTCGCCGGGGCGGTTGTGGAATAAGTAAAGGCCGTGGATTTTGCCACGCTCCCGTGCCGTTTCCACGGCGACCACCAGTTGCCCGATCAGGGCGGTGACGGCATTGAGTGAGTTGGGTACGTTGAACAGCTCTGCCAGTGGCAGGTGATGATCTTCCATCCGATCCTGCATCCGTTCGCCTACTACCCAGATCAGCTTGTTGCCGGGTAATTCCGGCAGGGTGTGTACCACAAAATCTGCCAGCAGGTCATTGAATTGCCCGACCAGTCCCTGATCAGTGCCGAACACGATTACGCCACTGACAGGATTGCCGACCGGATGCGTTTCTGTCACCAAGGGTACATCCGGCTGCCGCAAGCAAGCCACCAGCCCCAGTTCCACCGTGTGGTAATAGGCATCCAGTGCCTGCACGGCGCGTTCGTACACACCGATGTTGGAAGCTGACAGAGCTTTCATGGTGCGCACCACGGACTGGAGATCGGCAGTGCCGTCGATACGATGGCGCAGGGCTTCGATACCGTCGCTCATGGCTGTGGCCTGAATCCGGCGGCGGCATACACTTGCTGTTCGGCAGCTCGCATCTGTGCCAATGGGACATCATCAAACTGGCCTTCGCTCAGCGCCCGCAACAGGCTGATTTGCGCAGTAACCGGTACGGGCGCGTGTTCGGCTTGTTGCAAACAGGCGCGGATGCGTTGCCCGTGTGCCAGAATCTTGCGGGTATTGTCGTCCAGCCGTGTACCAAAGCGGGCGAAACCTTCTAGCTCCTCGAATTGTGCGTAAGCCAGCTTGAGGCTGCCTGCCACCTTGCGGTAATCCGCCAGTTGCGCCTTGCTGCCCACCCGTGACACCGAGCGCCCCACATCCACCGCCGGTAATATCCCCAGTTCAAACAGTTTGGGCGACAGGTAAATCTGTCCGTCAGTGATCGAAATCAGGTTGGTGGGGATGTAGGCCGACATGTTTTGCGCTTCGGTTTCAATGATCGGCAAGGCAGTCAGCGAACCGCCGCCAAACGCCGGACGCAGCCGGGTAGCGCGTTCCAGCAGGCGTGAATGGATGTAGAACACATCGCCCGGAAACGCTTCCCGCCCCGGTGGACGCCGCAACAGCAAGGAGAGTTCGCGGTAAGCCCGCGCATGGTTGGTGAGGTCGTCGTACACGATCAACACATCCCGTCCCAACTGCATGAAATGTTCGGCAATGCTGGTGGCGGCATAAGGGGCGATATAGGTCATGCCCGGCGGGTCGTTGCCTTCGGTGACGACTACAGTGGTGTAAGCCATTGCCCCGTGTTCACGCAGGCTGGCGACCACTTTCGCCACAGCCGAGGCACGTTGCCCGATGGCGCAGTAGATACACACCACATTCTGGTCGTGCTGGTTGAGGATGGTATCCACCGCAATGGTGGTCTTGCCGGTCTGACGGTCGCCGAGGATCAGTTCGCGTTGCCCGCGCCCGATGGGAACCAGCGCGTCGATCACCTTGATGCCGGTTTGCAAGGGCACGCTGACCGGGGCGCGATCCATGATCGGGGCAGCCGGGCGTTCGATGGGCAAGCGTTGGACGCAGGTCAGCGTCCCCCGGTCATCCAGTGCCTCACCCAGCGGATTGATGACGCGCCCCAGCACGTCAGTACCCACTGGCACATCCATCACCCTGCCGGTACGTTCCACTTCATCCCCGGCTTGCAGATGCCAGTAATCGCCCAGCAGTACCACACCAATATCGGTTTCGCCGAGGTCAAAGGCAATGCCGTACAAGTCGCCGGGGAATTTCACCAGTTCCTCAAAGCCTACATTCGGCAAGCCAGTGACGCGGGCAATGCCCGTAGCAACGTTGCTGACATGACCGACTTCGCGTGCCTGTAAACTGGGGGTGAAGGCTTCGCGTGCTTCGCGGATGCATTGGAATGCAGCGTCTAGGGTGGTTTGCAGGTTGGGGTCATGCATGGGCTGGCTCCGGGGGCGCGATGGAAGCATTAGTCACCAAAGTAGTGTGGATCAGTTCGCCGATGCTGGCTTCCAGTGCTGCCAGATATTCGGCAATGCTCCATTCCAGTTTGTGTCCGTTACTGATCAGTTCGATACCGCTGAGCAAGTCAGACGCCAGTTCAAAACGGATGGTCGGCTGAATCGGCAGCAGGTTACGCACTGCCTGCCCAAGGGCTTTCTGTTCATTGGGTGGCAACAGGAAGGCACTGCGGATAAGCACCTGACAATCTGTTTGCCCGGCAGGGGGGGACATCTGTATTTTTTCCGCCATACCCAACGTTTGCAGGCGGTTGATGAAGACTGCCACCATGCGTGCTTCCAGCCCGGTATCAGCCAGATCAGCCAAGGTCTTGCGGGTAATGGCGAACACTTCCTGACGGGTGCGGTTGGCAATGCCCTGGGTCAGGCTTTGCTGTTCCTTGAGCAGGGCATCCTGCCATTGGCTACGCAAGCTGGCGGTTTCATTGTGGGCAGCTTCCAGCAATTGCAGGCGGGTAGCTTCTACCTCGGCAGTGGCTTGCGCCAGCAAACCGGCTTGTTGCTGTGCGATTTCGGCATTCAGGCGCTCGTATTTGTTGCGTTCCGCAGCGGCAGCGGCCTGCGTATCCTGTGCGGCTTGCATCTGCTGGGTGAGGCGTTCCTCGCGGGCGTCGATGGCATCCAGCACCGGCTGGTACAGGAAGCGTTTCAGTAACCACATCAGGATCAGGAAATTGACCACCTGAGCGGCGACGGTGAACCAGTCAATCAACATGGCTTAACCTCCGCTGGCAGCAGCAATGGCGTGGTTCCAGAAGGGATTGGCAAATAGCAGGATCATGGCAACCACGAAACAGTAAATCGCAATCGACTCAATCATAGCCAGCCCCACGAACAGGGTGCGGGTAATGGTGGCAGCAGCATCCGGCTGTTGTGCCAGGGCGCTGAGTGCAGTGGCGACGGCCTTGCCTTCGCCCAATGCCGGGGCGATACCGCCAATGGCGATGGTCAGCCCGGCGGTAATAATGGAGGCAATCGCAATGAGGGTGATCATGTCCATGAGTATTTCCTTGTAGTGTCAGACATTAGGTCAAGCGCCTTCCCCGCGTGTGGCGGCTGCGATGTACACCGTGGCTAGGATGCTGAAAATATAGGCTTGCACCAAGCCAGTCAGCAAGTGCAGCGCGTGCATCACCACCGGGAAAAAGAACGGGGTAATGGTCAGCAGGATGGCGATAATCATGCCGCCGCTCATGATATTGCCGAACAGGCGGATCGCCAGCGCCAGCGTGCGCGAAATTTCGCTGATGATATTGAACGGCAACATCACCGGTGTCGGGTGCAAATAGGATTTGAGGTAGCCCCGCACACCGATTTCACGGATACCAAATAGTGGCACAGCAATGAACACGCAAATCGCCAGCGCAGTGCTGGTAGACAGTGAACCCGTGGGTGGCTCGTAGCCGGGGATGATTGCCGCCAGATTCGCCACCACCACGAACAGGAACAGTGTGCCGATGAAGCTGATATAGCGGCGTGATTGGGCAAGGCCGACTTCCTCAATTTGCGCCTGTATCCCCAGCAGCACCACTTCCAGCACATGTTGCCAGCGCGGAATGTGGATGGCACTGCTCAGCCTGCGGGTTAGCAGGAAGCAACCGCCACCCAGCGCCACCATCAGTATCCAGGTGGTAATGATGGTCAGGTTGAGTTTTACCCAGCCGTATTCCCAGAACACCAGATCGTCGGAACTAAGGTGCATGATTTACCTCCTGTGGCGAAGCCGCAAATCGGGTCAACAGTATTCGAGCAAACACAAAGCCTGCCACCATCGCCAGCAAACGCTGCCAGTCACTCGCCCCAACCACATAAAACCCAGCCAGCGTAACGCCGGTGCGCAGGATGAAACTGCCGATGAACCACAGCGCCGGGTTAGCAGCAGTACTGCCTTTGCGCACCGTCCACCACAGCCCGCCGAAGAAAAAGCCACCCAGCACCATGCCAGCCAACAGCGGTAATGTCAGGTTCTCAATCATGAGGTGGCTCCTTGTCATCTTGTTCATCGTGCATGGTCTGATATTCCTTCCTGACCCAGAAAACGACGTTGATACAGCCCAGCAACAGACCCACCATCAACAGGTTCAGCGTCCAAACGAAGCGACCGGGGCAGCATTGATCCAGCCACCAGCCCACCACCAGTCCTAACAATACTGGCACGGCGATTGACCAGCCGACGATGCCCAGCAAACCCAGCCCGCTTAGCACCCGTGGCTTACCCTGCCTCTGGGCTTTCAGCTTGCGTGTGGCTTTCGTGCCCAGTTTGCGCAGGAAAGCGCTGTCATCGTTGTTCATTTTCATGTTGCTTGCCTCATGTCTGCTGCATCCCGCTCAACCGACGGATGAAACCGCTTTCCAGTTTGGCCAAGGTTGCCCGCAGTTCACGTTCGCGCTCATCCAGATTGAGGAATTCCTCTTTCACCGCTGCGTACAGTTTCCCCAGATCAGCGCCACCTTTGGCATTGCGTACCGATACCCGCACTTCCTGCCCGGCTTTGACCAGAATGCCTTCATCCACCGCGATGAAAACTTCGCCGTCCGCTTCGGTGGTGTAGGCGAGGATGCCCGGTTCCAGTGCCGCCACGCAGTCCAGCCGCTGCGGCAACAGGCCGAAAGAACCTTCGGGTGTGCCCACTACCATGCTTTGCACCCCGGTCTTGTCGGCAAACACCGTAAAAGGCAGCAGGATTTGCAGGTGCATCAGCTCAGGCATGGCTGGCCTCCGGGCGTTTGGCCTCGTCGATTGCGCCAATCATGTAGAGTGCGCTTTCCGGGTAATCCTTGAATTCGTCATTGAGGATGCGTTCGCAACCGACGAGGGCATCTTCCAGACTGACGGTTTTGCCAGCCATGCCGCTGAATTGCCCGGTGGTGTAAAACGGCTGGGTGAGGAAGCGTTCCAGACGCCGCGCCCGTAACACCACCTTGCGATCTTCCTGCGAGAGCTGTTCCAGCCCCAGCATGGCGATAATGTCCTTGAGGTCTTCGTATTGCGTCAGGGTACGGCGCACCGCCTGCGCCAAATGGTAATGGCGTTCGCCGACAATACCGGGGGTGAGCATTTTGGACGACGATTGCAGCGGGTCAACCGCCGGGAACAAGCCTTCACTGGCACGCTTGCGAGACAATACGATCGAAGCCGACAAGTGCGAAAAGGTATGCACTGCCGCCGGGTCGGTGAAATCATCCGCAGGCACATACACCGCCTGGATTGAGGTAATCGCCCCGGCGTCGGTATTGGCAATACGCTCTTCCAGTTGCGCCAACTCCGTACCCATGGTCGGCTGGTAGCCAAGGCGCGACGGCATTTGCCCCATCAGCCCAGAAATTTCTGACCCGGCCTGAATGAAGCGGAAAATATTGTCGATCAGCAGCAGTACATCGCGCTTTTCGTCATCACGGAAGTATTCCGCCATGGTCAGCGCGGCATGACCGACACGGGCGCGGCAGCCGGGCAGCTCGTTCATTTGCCCGAACAGCATCACCATGCCGGGCAATACGCCTGCATCGCGCATCTCACGGTAGAGTTCCTCACCTTCGCGGCAACGTTCGCCGATACCGCAGAACAGGCTGACGCCGTGGTGATGCCCGACCATGTTGTGGATCATTTCGGTCAGCAAAACGGTTTTACCCACGCCTGCGCCGCCGAACAGCCCGGCCTTGCCGCCGCGTTCCAGCGGAACCAGTACGTCGATCACCTTGATGCCGGTGATAAACACTTCGGAATGGGTGGAACGGCAGGAGAGTGAGGGTGGGGCATGGTGTACCGAGCGCCATTCGACGTTTTCGGGCGGCGGCAACAGGTCGATGGGGTTGCCGAATACGTCGAACATGCGTGACAGGATGCTGTTGCCGACGGGAGCCATCAGCGGTGCGCCGGTATCTTCTACCACCATCCCGCGAGCCAGCCCTGCGGTCGGGGTCAGGGCAATGGCGCGTACCCGTTGCGTATCAAGCTGGGTCAGGACTTCGAGGATGATATGGTTCTGTTCACCAGTGCGTAACAGGTTACGGATATGGGGGAGATGTTGTGGGAAGTACACATCAATGACACTACCGCGTACAACGACAACATTGCCAATATTAGTAGCATGTAGTGCGGAGGAACGCTGTGTTCTGTCGGGATAATCATCCATCGTGGCATCTTCCCTTTATTCTGATGCCTTTACGCTACTCCATGCTTGCAGCCTGCGCATTGATTAAAGTGGGAAAATGTTAGCGATTTATGATTTTAGGTGTTGATCAAACAAAATCAGGCGTACAGCGTTGACGGGTCGATCAGCACTTCACGGTCAATAATTACCTGATCGCCTTCCACCCTATTGTAAAAGCATGAACGCCGCCCGGTGTGGCACGCAGGCCCGGTCTGATCTACCAGCAGTAAAATCGTGTCAGCATCGCAGTCGATACGAAATTCCTTCAACACCTGCATTTGTCCCGACGATTCGCCCTTGCGCCAGAAACGGTTGCGCGAGCGTGACCAATAGCACACGCGCCCGGTTTCCAGCGTTTCTTCGATACTGGCACGGTTCATCCACGCCATCATTAGCACTTCGTGGGTGTCGAATTGCTGGGCAATCGCAGGGATCAAGCCATCGGCATTGTATTTCAAGGAGTCGAGGGTTTCGGTCAAAGTCATGAGGTTTCCTGTTTCAGCAGTCGTTTATTGGTGCGAGTATACCAGCATGTTATAAGATGTGATCCTCTGTGATTTAGGTGAAACCCCGACCATGCTGACTTTATATCAATTCAATTCCTGCCCGTTTTGCTGGAAAGTAAAAGCCTTCCTCAACTACACCAAAACCCCGTATGAGGTGGTGGAAGTAACCCCGTTTGGAATGAAAGAGCTGGATTTCACCGACCACAAGAAAGTCCCGGTGCTGAAAGACGATGCCGAAATCGTGGTCGAATCCGGCGCGATTGTGCGTTACTTGAATGACAAATACGCACACTTGCCCGTCAATCCACAAGATGAGGCGTGGCAGGCTTGGGTAGATAACACGCTGGTGCATTACCTGCCTCCGCTGATTCACCCGAATATTGGCAAGTCGTTTCAAAACCTTGGTTTGGTGATGACGAATGGCAAGGATGGTGCGGTTAAGCGTTTCTTTGTGCGGCTGGTCGGCGCAATGGTAATGCCACGTGTCGCCAATAAAATGAAGCTGAAGCACAACATTCAGAATCCTGCCGCCGAATTTCAAACTGCTTTAGCGCATTGGATGGATAACGGTTTGGCTGGCAAAGACTTTTACGCGGGTGAACAACCGGGTTTGGTGGATACCAGCGTGTTTGGCGTGTTGCGTTCCGCGCAAGGCATGGGAATTTTGGAAGCAGCCGCTGTGACGAATCCGGCGTTTGGGCGGTGGTATGAGGCGTGTCGCGGAATGATGGGGTAGACACTTTTACTTGATTGCCCCTGTGTCAGCGAACTACACTTGTAGTACATCTGTATTACAGGGGTTATCACCATGAGTATTTCGATTCGTCTGGATAAATCGGTAGAGGAAAGCCTGCGGCAGCGTTTGCAGTTTGAAGGTATTTCTTTGTCGAATTTTATCCGTGAAGCTGTCTGCGAGAAACTTTCCCGTTACGAAAACCGCCCGACACCCTACGAACTGGGTGAACCTGTATTCGGGCGTTATAGCAGTGGGTGTGACGATCTCAGCATTAATCGCAAAGCCCTGTTACGGGAGAAGCTGAATGCTAAACATCGTCGTTGATAGCGGGGTATTCATTGCTTTATTTGACGGTAGCGACCGTTATCATGCACAGGCAAAACACTTTATTAAGCATGTTCGGGGCAGATTGCACACCAATTTGCCGGTCATTACGGAAGTCGTCCACATGCTGGATTTTTCTCAGCAAGCACAACAGGATTTTCTGCTGTGGGTGAATCAAGCCGTGCAAATCGACGCAAGCACGGTAGGTGATTGGGAGCGCATTCTGACGTTACTGAAGAAATACGCTGATTTGCCCGCCGATTTTGCCGACGCTTCCCTGATTGGTCTGTGCGAGCGCACCAACACCTGCACGGTGGCAAGTGTTGACAGCGATTTTACGGTTTACCGCGACTATGCACGTAACCACTTTACCAATGTGTTTTGGGAAGCTTAAATCACCTGCCCCGGCAATTTGCGCGTATACCCCGCCGCATCCAGCTTCGCCAGATACTCCACCCAGTTCTGCTCCATGTTCTTACCCAGCTCATACAGCAAGTTCCAGTCGTAAATGCCGCTGTCGTGGTTGTCATCAAAGGTCAACTGAATAGCGTAATGTCCCACTGGCTCAATGCCCTTGATATTCACGTTTTCCTTGCCGATTTGCAGCTTTTCTTGGCCTGGCCCATGCCCGCGTACTTCGGCTGACGGCGAATTCACACGCAAGTATTCGCAACTCAGCGCGTGGACTTCATCGCCCGGCCAGGTAATCAGCAATTCACGGGTTTTTTGGTTCAAAGTAATATCAAGTGGTGTCATGTTTGGTTCTCTTTACAAAATATAACGGCTAAGGTCTTCGTCTTTGACCAATTCGCCCAAAATCTGGTTAACGTAAGCTGCGTCTACCGTCATTTGGTCGTCGCAATCGGGCGCTTCAAACAGCACATTTTCCAGCAAACGCTCGACCACGGTGTGCAGGCGGCGTGCGCCGATGTTTTCGGTGCGTTCGTTGACTTCAAACGCAATTTCCGCAATCCGGCGAATCGCATCGGGGGCAAAGGTCAGCTTTACGCCTTCGGTTGCCAGCAAGCCCTGATACTGTTCGGTCAGGGATGCGTTCGGTTCGGTGAGGATGCGTTCAAAGTCATTCGCGCTCAAGGCATCCATTTCTACACGAATTGGTAGCCGACCCTGTAATTCCGGTATTAAGTCGGAGGGTTTAGCGACGTGAAATGCACCGGACGCAATGAACAAAATATGGTCGGTTTTGACCATGCCGTATTTGGTGTTGACGGTGCAACCTTCGATCAATGGCAGCAAATCGCGCTGCACGCCTTCGCGGGAAACGTCCGCACCGCTGGTTTGCCCGCTACGCGCCACTTTGTCGATTTCATCAAGGAATACGATGCCAGTTTGCTCGACCGCAAACAAAGCACGTTGCTTGAGTTCTTCCTCGTTGACCATTTTATGCGCTTCTTCCTCGGTCAGGACTTTAAGCGCATCCTTGATTTTCATCTTGCGTTTGCGCTTTTTGCTCTGGTTGAGGTTTTGGAACATGCCTTGCAACTGACTGGCCATTTCTTCCATGCCCGGTGGGGTCATGATTTCCACACTTGCGCCACCGACCGAGACATCCAGCTCGATTTCTTTGTCGTCGAGTTCGCCTTCGCGCAATTTTTTGCGGAATTTCTGACGAGTGACGGAATCTTCGCGCACGGGTTTGGCAGGTTCGTCATCGCCGCTGGAAAGCCATTCGTTGACCGGCGTTTCCTTGCGGGGTGCAGGTAACAGGATGTCGAGGATGCGTTCTTCGGCAGCTTCCCCTGCGCGGTATTTAACCTTTTCCACTTCCTGTTCACGCATCATTTTCATCGCCATATCCGCCAAATCACGGATGATGGAATCGACTTCCTTGCCCACGTAACCGACTTCGGTGAATTTGGTGGCTTCGACTTTGATAAAGGGGGCATTAGCGAGTTTGGCTAAACGGCGGGCAATTTCGGTTTTACCGACACCCGTAGGGCCAATCATCAGAATGTTTTTCGGGGTCACTTCTGGGCGCAGCGCGTCATCGAGCTGCTGCCTACGCCAGCGGTTACGCAAGGCAATGGCGACGGAACGCTTGGCCTTGTCCTGACCAATGACGTGTTTGTCGAGTTCTTGGACAATTTCGCGGGGGGTCATGGTGCCGACGCTCATTAAAGTTCCTCAATGGTCAGGTTGTGGTTGCTGTAAATGCAAATGTCGGCGGCAATGTGCAGCCCTTTTTCGACGATTTCGCGGGCGGAAAGCTCGGTGTTTTCCAGCAAGGCGCGGGCGGCGGATTGCGCAAATGCACCGCCGGAACCGATGGCGATTAAATCGTTTTCTTGCTCGATCACGTCGCCGTTGCCGGTGATGAGCAGGGAAGCAGTCGCGTCTGCAACGATCAGTAAGGCTTCCAGTTTGCGCAACATGCGGTCGGTACGCCAGTCTTTCGCCAATTCCACCGCTGCACGGGTGAGGTTGCCATTATGTGCTTGCAGTTTGCTTTCAAAGCGTTCAAACAGGGTGAAGGCATCGGCTGTGCCGCCTGCGAAGCCTGCAATTACTTTGTCATTGTACAGGCGGCGCACTTTGCGAGCATTGCCTTTCATGACGGTATTGCCCATCGTCACCTGACCATCACCGCCGACTACAACTTTGCCGTTGCGGCGCACGCTTAGGATGGTCGTTCCTCGGTATTGTTCCACAAGCAGCTCCAGAATTTATGTGTGGCGAGAATTTGTGGGTGGAGCACTGAAATTTCAAGGGCTAGGGCGCACCCCCGTTACACGAAAAAAGAAATGTTTAAGAATTATTCGTTAAACGTGTACTATACTTCCAGCGTTGTGGTGTTTTTCCTTTAAACTTCAATAAGTTGTTCTTGCAACAATGTTGTTTTTCCACCACAGCAAAAGTTCGGCCTTGAGTCTTGGAGGTGTAGCATGAGTCTATTTAGCTTGGTGATCTTAGCCGTCATCGTGTTCGCAATTTGCTATACAACCCGTTGTCTTCACCGTGGAGCGCGGCGTGAGAAGTTACCTCGCGAAATTGAACGTTTACTGTAGTCTGTTGTTGTTTCAGCAACCGCACGGTTGTTCGGGGGTAATGCGCTGGCGGGAAAGCTCTGCACCAGCGCATTTTTCGTTGTGCCTGCCTCATTCACTGAAATCTGTTAGCATTATTGCCCTTGATTTTGGCGTGAGAGTAACAACCGCATGACGCAATTCAGCACAGAACAAGCCGCCCGTCATTTGCTATTGCAGGCACGGGGTCGGGTTACGCCCGCGCGTCTTGGGGTGCTGAGTATTTTGCTGGACGCAGATGTCGCGTTAAGCCATCAGGAAATTGAACACACCGCCTTGCAACAGGGCTGTGCATTTGACCGCGTAACGTTATACCGCGCTTTGGATTGGCTGGTCGAACAGCGTGTTGCGCATAAAATCGCCGGAGCCGACCGCACCTGGCGTTATAACGCGCAGGCAGGCACGCCACATCAACACGCCCATTTTCACTGTAAACACTGCGAACAAGTGTTTTGTCTGGAAAACTTACAACCTGCTTTGCTGTTTTCATTGCCGCCCGGTTATCAGGTGGAACAAGTGGAGCTAAACCTGCAAGGTTGTTGCCCCTCATGTGCGGGCAAAGTGTAATCAATTAAGCCAGTTGTCGGGCAAAACATCACTCATATCGGCATTTTGCTAGGATAGATCTCATTATCCATTAGCTAAAAATAACGCCATGACAACCGGACTTCTTATCTTTTTATCCTTATTCGCTGGGTTGGTGTTGTGGGGCATTTTGCTTTATAACCAACTTGTTGTGTTGAAAAATAATACCGAAAAAGCGTGGAGCAATATTGATGTATTGCTTAAGCAACGCAATGAGGAATTGCCAAAGTTGATCAGTGTTTGCAAAGAACACATGCAGTACGAGCAGGCTACCTTGCAAAAAGTTATGGAGGCGCGGAACCGCGTTGCCAGTGCAATGCAGTCCGGCAATATGGGGGCGTTAGGTGCGGCTGAAAACGAATTGCGGATTGGTTTGGGTAATTTGTTTGCGGTGGCGGAAGCGTATCCCGAACTTAAGGCCAGCGAGTCGTTCCAGCATTTACGTGAGCGCATTACCAACCTCGAAGATGCTATCGCAGACCGGCGCGAGTTTTATAACGATTCTGCCGCGATCAATAACACCCGTATTGAGCAATTTCCCGACGTATTGGTGGCAAAAACCTTTAGTTTTAAACGCTTCCGCTTAATGAGCTTCACCGCACAGGAAACCACCGATGTGGATGTTGCTACCCACTTTTCTACGTAACGCTGGCAGTCATTAGCGTGATACCTAAAGCCGTTGGCAGTGCGGATTGGCTGGAAATTGCTGAAAATCAGCGTTATGCGGTGTTGCGGCGCGGCGGTTTAATCAATTTAGTGGCATTGCTGCGGTTCGGGGTATCGTGGCTGTTACTCGCAGCATGGTTGTTTACCTATGCTAATCCGCTGTGGTTGCTGCTGCTTGGCAATATCAGTTTGCTGTTCGCACTGGGGTTAACCCGCCGTTACCGTTTGATTACCGATACCCCGACTTCGCGCCTGAGTAGCAGTGCTCAAGGTTATGTGGAATTACACGGCACGGTAGCGTTACCTGATGGGGAAAGTTGCCGTGGTTTGCCGCATTTACCCGCCACGGTATGGTTGCCGGGGTATGTGGAAGACGCACCGTTCGTGTTGGATGATGGTTTGGGGCGTTGTTTACTGTATCCGGGTGAGGCGGAAATCGTGATTCAGCCCGGTCATACGCACTTTTCGTGGTTGCACGCGATTTATCCGGGGCAAATGTTGTACGTGTTAGGTGAGTTACATACGCAACGGGCGCAACCGCTGGAATCGTTATCGCGGCGTGAACGTTTGGCGCAAGTACTTGCCGGATGGAAAGCCGAACCGTTGGAATTGCTGCGTGGTTTTGATGCCAATGGCAACGGTAAAATTGACCCGGATGAGTGGCAACAAGCACGCGCGGCGGCGGAGCGTTGGGTGGCGGATGATGAAGTGGATGAGCGGCGCGCACCTGCGATACATACCATGAGTCATGCGGCGGCGGGGCAGGTGTTTTTGATTACCAATATTCCACCGGAGCGGTTAGCACGACGTTACGCGCTGGCGGCGGTGTTGCATACCTTGCTGTGGCTGGGTTTGATGGTGATTGCGCACTAAAAAAAGCCGGGCGAACCCGGCTAAACCATGTACAAAGAGAGTCGAGAAAAAAATCGTTGCCTAGTTTTGCTAGGGCTTAATTGGTGTAATACCCGTGATTTTCCGCATCAAACGCCGCTACGGATTCGTAGGCATAGGCATTATTTAGCGGTGCTTGATACGAGTACTGGTCATACGCCGCTACCGGGTAGGCGTAATCAGGGGTGTAAGTTGCCATTGGCTGATAGTGTTGGGTGTGTTGCGCTTGATAGGCGTTGACGGCATCAACCCAGTAACCTTTGTAATCTGCTTGTGCAGTGGCACTGAATGTTTGCAGCAGCAGGAACGCCGCTCCTGATAACACCGATAATACGTTTGATTTATTAAAAGTTTTCATGGTTCCGATCTCGTCTTTGTTGTTGTGATTTCATGGTTAAATCATCACATAAGCAGGATTAATAGTCTTATGTGGCAACGATAAACGGAAACTTAGTAGCGATAACCGCCATAAAAGGTCATTTGAACAAGATGGGCGGTATAAAAAAGCGTAAAAATGCAGGACAAACGGTTAACGCACCGCCTGTCCT
Organism: Thiothrix unzii; assembly: GCF_017901175.1. NCBI lineage: Bacteria > Pseudomonadati > Pseudomonadota > Gammaproteobacteria > Thiotrichales > Thiotrichaceae > Thiothrix > Thiothrix unzii. The sequence continues at coordinate 2,958,064 of NZ_CP072793.1, read as the reverse complement.
GCCAGTCGTCATGGTTTGGCTTAAGCTGCCTGCCGGTGTGCTTGGCGATCCATACTCAGTAACAAGTTAACCAATTGCCCCGACAGCTTGTGCATTTCGGTCATGGCGCGGCGGCTGTTGAGATGGTCGCCGCTTTGATGTTTTACCAAAGCTTCGTTACTGAAATCGTGGAACAGCTCGTGTTTCGCGACTAATTCCGCAAATTGCTGTTGCAGCGCGGGGCTGGCGTGCGCAATCGCGTGCGTGCCTTCGTTATCAATCCAGGTGCCAAGTTTGCATTGATGGCAATTCGTACCCTGAAAATTACCTTGCCCTTTCAGGGTGTTAGTCACTTTGCCAAGGTATTGGATGTGGTCGTTTAAGCGTTGTACGAAAAAAGCTTTGTCAGTGGACATGGTTGTTCCCCGTTTTACTGTGTGTGGTGTTTTTAAGAGTGGGTCAAGGGCGTGCGATTTGCATCCACAGGTGTTCGCCACGGTTAGCCAAAGCCAATACGCGGACTTTTTCACCTGCGGAAACCACACGCAGAATCCGTTGGTTGGCACGGTCTTTACGCGAGGCAGGGCGGGTGCGCACGTGCAAGCTCTTCAGCAGAGTGTAAACATTGCCTTGAGTAACGCGCTGTGAGGTTTTTACGGCGGTTTGGCGTTTTTGTTTTCCCGCATAAATCCATCCCATCGGTGTATCAGTCGCCTCAGCAGGTTCAGCTATGGGCGGCTCTGCCAGTGTAACCGGCGTGGCAGCCGCGCTGGACTGGCAACCGGGGTCACGTGGAAAAGGGCAAAAATCCGCAGCAGCGGGTTTTACCGGAGCGGTTTCGTTTAGCTGATCGAGCTTATCCAGCTTGTCAAACTTATCGAGTTTGGCGGCTAACTGGTTGATGGTTTCCAGCGATTGCCCCAATAACATCGCCGCACGTTGTAATCCGGGTAAGGACATTGCCAACACCAGCAGCAACGCCAGCCCCAATATGATGTTGAAAAAGCCCATGTATTGCAGGTAAGTCGGCACTTTAGCAACCAAAGGCAGAATCCGCTGGGTGTAAGGGTTCGGCTGGGTGTATTTCACGGGCATGAGTCTCACGCTGCGGCTTGCAGCATAGGGTTTTGTAAAGTGGCACGACCTTGCCGCAGCATGGTGTCGATTTCGATTTGGATGAAACGTCGCTGAATCGCAGGATTTAACCCGGATGCGCGGGTGATGGCTTCCTGCTGGGTGAGGATGAAACTTTCCACGATCAGGCTGCAAACGGTCGCTTGCACCTTTTGTAACACCTGGATGGCAGCCAGAGCTTCCGCAGCGGGCAGTTCTTGTAATAAACGGGTTTGCAGGAAATTGATGATCCAGCCCCACATACTCAGCATTGAGGAGTTGGATATGTTGTGTTTCACATGGACAATGCCCACCAACGCCTGCCAAGTCCAGTAATGGTCGTCAAAGTGCCCACTGGTGGTGATTTTATACCACTCGCGTAAAGTGTTTTCGCGTGCGGGGCGTTCTGCCGGGTTCAGGTGGCCTTGGGTGCTGGCATCGCTGAAAGCTAGGTCGTAAAAGCCTTTGATAACAGCTTCTTGATGTTGGCGAAAAAACTTCTGGTGGCTACGGATGAGATCACCATCCGCAGCCGTGGGTATCATGGACTGAGGAATCTTGCGTAGAATCTCAGTGGTCATCGTGGCTAAATCCATAGAAAAACTCCTCTGTCCGATACGATTAATGCGTGACGCGCAATTGGTGCTCGTTGGCATCAATAAAGTCACATACGGTTTGTAAGGCTTGCGGGGTGCTCAATTGCACCGGTACTTGAAAGCCCATTACGCAATCATCATTAACCCGCGCAATGGCGTAAGTGTGTTCTTTGCCAGAGCAGATAATCATGCCCTGTGGCATTTCCGCGCCAAGGTATTTGGTGAGGTTTTGTGCTGCGCTATACAGCATCGCAGTCAATGCCGATACGGTGTCCTCGTGCGCATGATGATGATCAACGTGTAACGACAGCCCGTCGGTGGTCATCATTTGCAGGTTTTCCACAAACGGTACTTGGTGTTGTAAATTGCTGACGAAGTGTTGAATAGTTTGTTGTGTCAACATGGTTATGTCCCCTTGATTATTAAACGGTCTGTTTTTCAGTAAAATTGTGCGACTTTATGCTCCAACACCTGTTGTGCCGAGTTAGTCGTGGTCAGGTTGAATTCTTTAATCGTGGCTTTCGCGCTGTGCAGCAAATCTCCGGCACGCTCTGGATCACTCACTTGCAAGGCAGCACGCACTTGCTCGTGGTAACGCCCCACAATGGCATGGCTTAAACGCTGCACAGCCGGGTGTAAATGTGACTGTGCCCGAATCGCATCAACGTATTGACGTGCTTTGCTGAGTTGACCTGCGGCAATCGCTTGTTCGGCGTTGCTGGCGAGTGTCTCAATGCTCAGGTCTTCCGGTTGGGCGGTAACGGTTTGTGTTTCTACTGCACGTGGTGGTGCAACCACTGGGATTGGTGCAACAGCTACAGGAGCCAGCGTTGCCTGCGGTTTAACCACTTTATCTTTTTTGGTGTCAGTCTTGGGTTGCGGTGCTTCTGCCTTGGGAACCGGGCGTAATACCGCACGTTGCACGCTCGGTGTCGTGGTGCTGCTGGTCGGAATCCGCATCGGTTTCGCGCTCAATACGCTGGGCGATGGCTTAACTTCCATCGCGCTCATCAGCATCGGCGCGGGCAAGGTGGTTGAATGGTTAGTAATGGTCACGCGGTCACTGTTGCGCCAGTCGCTGCGCACGTTTGGCAATTGTTCGGTATTAATCATTGCCAACTGTAACGGGGCTGTGTCCGGCATATTATCGTCTGTGGCGAGTGTCGCCAGCTTGGTGTGTGCTGCATCCATTTCCGCGTGGAGTAAATAGCTGCCCGCTGCGGCACTGACAGTGGCGAAAACGCTTAATCCCAAACAACCCAACAGGAAATTTAAACGCCGCTGCCGCAATGACATTCCCGGCATTTTGTAAGGAATCGCCTGTATCGCAGGTAGTAATGCGGTTGCCAATACGTACACTTGCTGGGTGACGGATAAATACAATAACGCGGGGTTAATGTGTTTACTGACGAACCCGGCTTTACGTAAACGCTTTAAGGTGTGTTTGGCTTGTGCGGGCAAGGTGCTGACGTGACCGTTGAGGTCGGTAAGTGCGTGGACACTCGCTGCTTGCGGGCATTGCAACACCATGAAGCGTTCCCCGTCGACTTCGCCATAAGCCAGCGGTGGCATTACCGAGTCGATATTGAGGTGTTGGTGGGTAGCTAACATTTGCTGAAACAAAGCGTCTAACGGTTGCGCATTGCAGGTGTCAGGCAGGATGTGCACCAAAATCCGTGACTCAACCCCGTAAGATTGCATCTGTTCTAAATCACGCCCTCGATAGACTTGCCCGATATTGCTGCTGACCAAGCATTCCAATAATGCATAGCGTCCGCCCAAGACGCGGCATCCACCAAACGTAGCCGTGTGTTTCATAAGCCCTTCTTCCAACTGTTGATCACTCTGGGGAGCGCATCATAGCGGCGCGGGCGGAATAACAAAGTAAAATTGCCCTGTTACCCGTAACAGCATTTGTTACACAGACGTTACATGATAACGATTGAGAATCTATCGTTGGCAACGTAACATACCTTTTCTCGGAGAAAAGTTCTTAACCCCACAGCATCAATGTATTTCCGTTAGAGTAGGATGAATGATTAACAAGGATAGTGTTCGTCACGAACTGGCTAAGTTATTGGCCAGCCGCGCTTTTGAGGGCAAACGACAAGCCTGCAATTTCCTCGAATACGTGGTCGTGGAAGCCTTAGAAGGGCGTGGTGAAAAGATTTCCCAATACGGCATTGCTGTTGAATCTTTGGGTAAATCCCCCGATTATTGCCCAACAGAAAACCCTGCGGTACGTGTAGAAGCCGGGCGGGTACGTAAGTTACTGGATGATTATTACGCCAATGAGTGTGTAACGCCGCTGTTACGTATTCAGTTGCCGGTGGGAAGTTACGCCCCGGTATTTGAGCCAGTGCAGCGTCAGTCTGGCGCATTGAGCATGGCGAGTGTGGCAATTACCGAAAAAAGTGTGCAATCGGTGGGGCCACGCATTTACATCAGTTGTCAAAACCCCGCGAGTATCCGTGACGATGTGGCGCGTAACTTGGTTTACACCCTGCATTCCAGTTTGCCAATGATTTTGGGGAAATTCCGCGAATTGCGCATTGCCTTGATTGACCACACCGAAACCCCGCGTACCTTGGATGATGAGTTAAATTACGCATGGCAGCAGCATCAGTCAGAGTTTTTACTCAAGTGTGAGATCCAGGTTGAAGCAGAAGGGTTTGTATTAAATAAAACCTTAATTCACACCATTAGCGGTGAACGGGTATGGGAGAGTCAATCCAGTATTGCCCGCATGTACGATCCTAAAGTGCTCGAAACCTTGTACGCGCAAATGATTACGCAGGCTTTTAGCCTCAATCAAGGGGTGGTGCTGAATTACTGGAGCCGTTATTGGCGTAATCAGGACAGTTTGCCCGCGCATTACCGGGTGTTGGTTGAGCACATCCATTTTATTCAGGAAGATGCCTCGGAACGCAGTTTCCATCTGTTTTTACACGCTTGTCAGGAACGCACCCAGCAATACCACGATGACGCGCTGGCACATTTACACTTTGCGGTACTGTGCTTGTACGCCACCATGATGAATTTCGCCAGTTACCCGTTGCCAGCGGAGCAATGGCGGCAGTTAACCTTGAAAGCGTTGACCTTAAATCCGGGTAATGCGTTAGCGCACGGGATTTTTGCCTTGGAATGTTACCAGCGTGGCGATCTGGAACTTTGTCAGATGGAAATGGGGACGGCACGGCGGACTAACCCGTTTGATACGGCTTGCGGACATTTGTTGGCGGTGGGTTTGTGTGCGTTGCGTAACTGGCGGCAGGCGTTAACGTTACTGACTGAGGTGTTAGCAGGGGAATATCGTCATCCTGAGCCATTGTTGAGTGTGCCGTGTTTGTATTATTTCCGGCAGGGGCGTTTTATCCAAGCGGCGCGTCAGGCCGACAGTTTTGCGCAGGTTGGTGGTTGGGCCGCTTTTGGGACATTAAGCGAGCGTTGCCGTGCGGAAGATTGCAATGGTTGTATTCAGCGTTTAGGAAATGCTGTCAGTCAGCTCGACACCCCGGCTCATTTTTCTTACCCTCAACATCTTACAAGGCTGGATGCACCCTTGGGCACTCCGTATACTTGGCGTTCTTGTCCTCAGTTGTGAGATGTGATGAAAGACGTAATCATTGTCGGCGGTGGTATTATCGGCATGTTGACCGCCCGCACCCTGCATGAAGCAGGCTTGGATGTGATGTTGATTGATCAGGGTGAGTTGGGTACGGAATCTACCTGGGCGGGTGGCGGGATTCTTTCACCGCTTTATCCGTGGAATTATCACCCGGCGATTACGCTGCTGTCGCAATACGGGCAGCAACATTACCCCGCGCTGTGTCAAAAATTACAAGCAGTTACCGATGTTGATCCGCAATGGATACGTTCAGGTTTGGTATTTACTGATGATCGTGAGTTAGCCGCTGCACAGGCGTGGGCGCAGCAGTTTGGTTACGATTTGCAACATTTGGCGACTTCAGAAGCATTACATGCGTGCGAGCCGCAACTGGCTCCTGAGTTCCGCAGCGGTCTATTCCTGCCTGAAATTGCGCAAATGCGTAACCCGCGCATTGCTCATGCGTTGCGCACCAGCTTGCGTTTGTCACCGATTACCCTGATGGAGTTCACCCGTGTTACCCGTTTAGAAACCAGCGATGGGCGGGTAACGGGCGTATACCTCGGCGATCAGGTGTTAAAAGCGCGTAAAGTCATTTTAACCAGCGGCGCGTGGACAGGGTTATTCCCGGAAATGCAGGCGGCTAACGTTAATATTCGTCCGGTATTGGGACAGATGATTTTATTCCGGGGCAAGCGCGGTTTGTTAAAACGCATTGTGTTGCACGAAGGGCGTTACCTGATTCCGCGTAATGACGGGCGTATTTTGTGCGGTTCCACGCTGGAAATGAATGATTTCGATAAACACACCACCGATGCGGTACACGATGAGTTACAGGCGACGGCTTACCGGATGATGCCTGCGTTACGTGATGTGCCAGTATTGAATCATTGGAGCGGGTTACGCCCCGGTTCACCGGATGGTGTGCCGTACATTGGTGAACACCCGGATATTGCTGGTTTATACGTAAATTCCGGGCATTACCGTTACGGTGTCACGATGGGTTTGGGTTCGGTGCAAATGCTGACCGATGTGATGTTGGGTAAACCACCGTGCATTGATCCTACGCCTTACCGTTTGGATGCGGTGCGTACTCCGACGGCAGAGTGGGGTTAGATAATAAAAATATTAGAAAATGCTAATTTAGGTCAAGGATTGTGGTAATCGCTGCTGGGATTTGATTTTTTGCAATTGTTCTTTCGTCGTGTAGAGCTACGCTGAAGTTGAGAAATGGATAATCAACATACGACAGGAGGCAGGCAATGAAAACGTTTAATGCTGTGTTACTAGGATTGGCTACTGGTGTGGTGCTAACGGCTGCGGCAACGTGGGTGGTGATGCCAAAACTGATGATTACGACCCATGAGAGTCGTTTAGGGTTTGATGAAACGGTAGCGACTTTGCAGACGGCTGCGACGGGTAAGCAATGGTTGATCCCCAAGGTTTATGATATGCAGGCGAGCCTCAAGAAAGAAGGTTACGCGGATATGAGTAAGCTTTCTATTTTGTCTTTGTGTCAGCCGCATTACGCTTACAATATCTTGAAAAATGATAGTGATAAGTTTGTTACAGCCGTTATGCCTTGCCGTATGGGTGTATATGAGACTGCTGATGGCAAGGTCATGATTTCTGGGATGAATATGGGGCTGATGAGTAAAATGTTCGGCGGTAATATTGCCAAGGTCATGGGTGGCGTTGCGGATGAAGAGGCGCAAATGCTCAGTCAGGTCATTAAACAGTGAACCCGCCAAGTAGAGACGCAAGATTTTGCGTCTCTACGCTGTTAGCATCCGGTGTGGTTCACAACACCGACAAATCTGCTACTCGCAGGAACAAACCACGCAAGTGATTGAGTAACGCCAGCCGGTTGTTACGTAACGCCATATCATCCGCCATGACCATGACATCGGTAAAAAACTGGTCAACAGGTTCGCGCAGCGAGGCTAGTGACAGTAACGCCGCTTCGTAATCACCGACAGCAAACAATGGCAATACTTGGTTTTCTTGAGTAAACACCGCATCTGCGAGTGCTTTTTCCGCTGGCTCTTGCAACAAGCCTAATTCCACGCGGGTTGGTAACTCGCCTTCGACTTTCTTGAGGATATTGCTGATGCGCTTGTTGGCAGCAGCAAGGCTTTCAGCGGCAGTCAACTGACGGAACGCGGCAACCGCTTTCACACGGCGATCAAAATCCAGCGGTTGGCTGGGTTTTAAGGTTGCCACGGCTTCCACAATGTCAGCACCAATGCCGCGCTCTTGGTAATAGCCCCGCAAGCGGTCGAGGATGTAATCTAGCGTATCGCTTGTTGCCGGTTTACTGCCCAGTTGTTCGGTAAGGTTCAGCGCGGCTTGATCCAGCAAATCGGTTAAATCCAGCGGCAATTGTTTTTCGATCAGCAAACGTAATGCACCCAAGGCAGCGCGGCGTAAACCAAACGGGTCTTTCGCACCTGTGGGTTTTTGCCCAACACCGAAAATACCCGCAAGTGTATCAAGGCGTTCCGCCAGTGCGAGAATCTGCCCGGTTTTGCTTTGTGGCAATTCATCACCCGCGAAACGTGGCATGTATTGCTCATCCAATGCGGCGGCGACTTCCGCTGCTTCACCATCGTGGGTGGCGTAGTAACGCCCCATAATGCCTTGCAGTTCGGTAAACTCGAACACCATATTGGTAATCAGGTCACACTTGCCCAATTCTGCTGCCCGCACCGCAAGGCTGGCATCCGCGTCAAGTTGTTGCGCAATGTAACCCGCAAGTTTGGCGACACGGGCAGATTTGTCGTACAACGACCCCAGCTTTTGCTGGAATACCATGGTTTTCAGCCCTTCGCGGCGGCTTTCCAACGTTTGCTTTTTGTCTTGCGTCCAGAAGAATTCCGCATCGCTGAAACGTGGGCGAATCACGCGCTCGTTACCGGAAGAAATTTGAGTAACGTCACGGCTTTCAATATTGGCAACAGTGATGAAATTCGGCATTAATTTGCCGTTAGCATCGACCAGTGCGAAATATTTTTGGTTATCCTGCATGGTGGAAATCAGAGCTTCTTGCGGTACGTCGAGGAAACGTTCCTCAAAACGACCGGCTACCGGCACAGGCCATTCGACCAGTGCGGTGACTTCATCCAGCAATTCATCCGGCATAATGGCCTTGCCGCCGAGTTCGCTGGCAAGTGCTTCCACTTTGGAGCGGATGAGTTCGCGGCGTGCTGCAAAGCGGGCAATCACAAACGCAGCACCCAGTTGCGTGGCGTAATCCGCAGGGCTGGTGATAGTGATCGCAGCGGGGGCGTGAAAGCGGTGTCCGCGTGATTCGCAGCCGCTGGGAATGCCCATAATATTGGCATTAATCACCGCATTATCTGCCAGCATCACAATCCAGTGTATCGGACGCACGAATTCTGCCGTGCCGCTACCCCAGCGCATCCGCTTAGGGATCGGTAACGCAGCCAGCGATTTTTCGACCATCGCCGGAAATAACGCGGTGGTTGCCTGTCCGGTTTGCTGTTGACGGAATACCAGCCACGCGCCTTTGTCGGTTTCAATTTTACCTAAATCAGCGACTTCGACTCCGCAAGAGTTGGCAAAAGCCAGCGCGGCTTTGGTTGGATTGCCAGCAGCATCGAATGCCCCTTTAATCGCCGGGCCGCGTTTTTCAATGATTTGGTCGGCTTGTTGGGGGGCAACACCTTTTACCCATACTGCTAAACGGCGCGGCGCAGCGTAAGCAATTACCTCATTCGGGGTTAAACCTGCGTCGCTTAAACCTTTGGTAATGCCGTCAGTGAAAGCGGCGGACAGGGTGGGCAGGGCTTTCGGTGGCAGTTCTTCTGTGCCGATTTCTACGAGTAAGTCGATCATATTCATGCCACCTTGTCTTGTTGCAGCATCGGGAAGCCCAGTGCTTCACGGGCGTTGTAATAAGCTTCGGCAACAGCGCGTGCCAGTGTGCGTACCCGCAGGATAAAGCGTTGGCGTTCCGTCACGGAAATGGCGCGGCGAGCATCCAGCAAGTTAAACGTATGCGAAGCTTTGAGCATTTGTTCGTAAGCAGGCAACGGCAATCCGGCTTCGATCATGCGCTGGCTTTCACTTTCGCACACGTCGAATTGGTGGAACAGCGCGTCGATATTGGCGTGTTCAAAGTTATAGGTGGATTGCTCGACTTCGTTTTGGTGGTAAACGTCACCGTAAGTCACCACGCCTTGCGGGCCTTTTGTCCACACCAGATCGTAGACGCTTTGCACGTTTTGCATGTACATGGCGAGGCGTTCCAGACCGTAGGTGATTTCACCGCTGACCGGGCGACAATCCAGCCCGCCGACTTGCTGGAAATAAGTGAACTGGGTCACTTCCATGCCGTTGAGCCACACTTCCCAGCCCAAACCCCATGCGCCCAGTGTTGGTGATTCCCAGTTGTCTTCGACGAAGCGGATGTCATGCACCAGCGGGTCAAAGCCCAGTAACTTGAGCGAGCCGAGGTAGAGTTCCTGAATATTGTCAGGGGAGGGCTTTAACAATACCTGAAACTGGTAATAGTGCTGCAAGCGGTTGGGGTTTTCGCCATAACGACCATCCGTCGGGCGGCGCGAAGGCTGCACGTAAGCGGTGCGCCACGGCTCTGGGCCAATCGAGCGCAGGAACGTCGCAGGGTGGAATGTACCCGCGCCCATTTCCATGTCATACGGTTGCAGAATGACGCAACCTTGCTGCGCCCAGTAATTTTGCAGGGCAAGAATCAGCCCCTGAAATGTGGATAAGTCGTAGTTAGCCATTGCTTGCTTTATGTACTTTTACAAAGCACTCAGTATACTGCAAGCGCGTTTTGCATTCAGCATTTGTGCGAAGCGACCTAGACAAACGCGAACAGCAGGATGATGAAATGAGTAAACAGGATCGGGTTTTTGACGGGTTGGCGCAACGTTTCCAACGGCAAATTTACGATGATCCACGCGGTATTATTCGCTTACACATTTTACAGGACGATTTGCGCTCATTAGTGACGCGCTCGGCATCGCAACCACCGTTACAAATTTTGGATGCAGGCGGCGGTTTGGGGCAAATGGCAATATGGCTGGCGCAACAAGGTCATCAGGTGGTGTTGGCGGAGCCATCGGCGGAAATGTTAGCAGCGGCGGCGGACAATATTCGTCAAGCAGGTTTGGAACACGCGATTACCTTGCAGCAAGCCAGCGTGCAAGATCTGGCGATGAATGCGGATGCACGTTACGACCTGATTACCTTTCATGCAGTTTTGGAATGGCTGGCGCAACCGCGTCAGGGTTTGGAAGAGTTGTTAACCTGCCTGAAACCCGGCGGCTGGTTGTCGTTAATGTTCTTTAATTACCATTCCACCGTGATGCGGCGTTTGATTGCCGGGGATTTGGAAACCGTGCGCCAAGGGCAAATTGCCAGCAATGGCAAACAGGGTTTAGCCCCGATTTCGCCGTTAAAACCTGACGAAGTGCAAAGTTGGTTGCCCGATTTAGGGTTGCAACTGGAAACTTGGTCGGGGGTGCGATGCTTTTATGATTATATGTACCGTGATGTGCGTAAAACTGCCGATATGCAAGCGGTATTGCCATTAGAGCGTGACTATTCACGTCAAGAACCTTGGCGTTCCTTGGCGCGTTACCAGCATATGTTATGCCGTAAACACTGACGTTTTTCGCGATAATTCAACATTTTGTCATTTATGCCTAGTGCTGCCGGGTGCGTCTGTGCCTATACTTGCGCTTGTGTGTGGCTAACAAATAAAGTTTATGAATTCTTGGAATCTCGCCTTATCGCGCCCGTTGTGGTTGCTGCTTTTGCTGCTGATGGTTGGGGGATGCGCTCCGAATGCGGCTTATCGTACCGCAGAACCCAGTGCCACTTGCCCGTCAAGCGGTTGTACCACCGCAGCTTTAGAGCATCATCCAGCGTATGACATTGGTTTTGTTGAGTTTACCGATCGCGGCAATGTCTTTGATCGTGAGCAAATGAACACCTTATTGCAATACATCGACACCCAAGCTAATAGCCTTGGTGGTGCGACGGTAGTGGTGTTTGTGCATGGCTGGAAACACAATGCCGCTCCGGCAGATCGTAATCTGCAAAGTTTCCGTAATATGCTGCAAAGTACCGCGACGGCAAAACTCACAGGCAATCGACGCTTAATCGGGGTTTACATTGGGTGGCGCGGACAATCGTTGGATCTTCCAGTCGCCGAACATTTAACCTATTGGGCACGAAAAAATACCGCACACGACGTGGGTAAGGGCGGCGTTACCGAGTTGCTATTACGCTTGGAACACACGCTGGAACCGAAACCTGCCACCGCTGATCCCAACCGCAATGTACTGGTGACGATAGGGCATAGCTTTGGTGGCGTGGTGCTGCTCTCCGCGTTGCACGATGTGCTGCTGGATCGCGTCGTTAGTACCGAAACGGTGGGTAATGCGCAATGCAGTAAGAATAATCGCGACCGCTGTGGTAATTGTGTACGTACCCGCAACTTTGGGCATGGGGTTATTTTGCTGAATCCAGCGGTGGAGGCCAATGAGCTGTTGCCATTGAAAGAAGTGGTGGCGGAGCAGCAATGTTATGCCGAAACCCAGCCGAAACTGTTACATGTGGTTAGTTCCACCGCCGATATTGCTACCCGTATCGCGTTTCGTGCAGGGCAATATTTGGGCGTAAGTGTTAGCACCAGCGAATTACCGCTAAAGCGTACTTACAAAGGCAAAACGGTGACTTTGCATGAACATGGTTTGGATACCACCACGATTGGTAATTACCTGCCGTTTCGTTCGGGCGTGAGTGTGCGCCGTACTCCGCAAAATCAGCCGTATTGTGCCGATCCCAATAGCCAGCGCAGTGAATGTTACATGGTGTGCCGCGAAGATGAACCTGGATGTTTTACCTCGGAAGATGCCGCGAAACACATTCCGATTGGTTCTTCTGAGCCGCTTCACTTTTTGTATACCGATGCGGATTTTATTAAAGATCACAACGATGTGTTTAACCCCAAAGTGGGTGGCTACATCGCTGCTGTCGTGATGGAAAGCAGTTACCAGCGCATGAAAGCCCAGCCACAGCACACACCTACGCAAGTGCTGGCTCAAACGTTACCGGCGTGCCTGAATGACGCGGGTGATAAGTTTCACTTTCCGAATTGTTTTGACCACCACGTGAATGTGCTGAAACAGCAAAAGTAAGCGCGGTGGGTTTGCGTTATGATGAAGCGTTGTGAATGATGACGGAGTAACAAGGCATGATCGGACTTTTGCGCGGTAAATTGCTGCTGAAACAGCCACCGGATTTAATGTTAGACGTGAATGGCGTGGGTTATGAAGTGCAGGCTTCCATGACCACTTTTTACGATTTGCCGGAATTGCAGGCGGAAGTAACGCTGTATACGCATTTTGTGGTGCGTGAAGATGCGCAATTGCTGTACGGCTTTAGTTCGCAAACCGAGCGTGAATTATTCCGCCATTTATTAAAAGTGAATGGGGTGGGGCCGAAGATGGCTCTCGCCATTGTGTCGGGGATGAATCCGCTGGAATTTCAACAAGTGATTCATGCCGCAGACATTACCCGTTTGAGCCGCATTCCCGGTGTGGGTAAAAAGACTGCCGAGCGTTTGGTGATTGAGTTGCGTGACCGTTTGCCGAAAGCGGCGGGTGATAGTGTTACCCCGACGTTGATTGCTGTACCGGAGACTTCGGCGAGTGATGAGGCAGTTAATGCCTTATTAGCGTTGGGTTACAAGCCGGTGCAAGCCAGCCAGATGATTGCTGCTTACGAAAATCAGGGCTTGAGCGTGGAAGATATGATCCGCCAAGCACTCCGCGCCAGTTTGAAATAGTGTTTTGCCTGCCACTGATTGTCACCTGACAACACCTGTCACGCGCTAATGTGTCACTTGTGTCACTTTTTGACAGTTAGCGCGTGTGTCATGTCCCCTGTGAAAATCCATAATTAAACGCTTAATTCCTTTTAAATCATTATCTTATGTTTTTCGCTGTGCAGTTGGCACGAGGGTTGCAATACCTTGGATATAAGGGACGACAACAAAAATAAGAAAGGGTTAAAGGAAGATTTTATCAGCAAGCCCCAAGAAGCAGAGAGCAGGCATAGCCATTAATAACAATAAATAGCCTAGCCATGTTTCGACTCCCATAACCCCTTGCGGATAGCGTGAGGGGTATTTAACCGGGAAGTCACGGTTTGATTACAACAAGTTTCAGCAAGCCCCAAGAGGCAGAAAGCAGCCACAGCACATCAATAACAATAAGTTGCTGCTTCGCCCGACGACACCCCCTGTACGCAGGGGGCAACGTTTCAAGAATGCTGAACAAAGAGCTAACAACAACAATAAACAACTATAATAATAACTTTTGCCCGTGTTGACTGCCCCCGTTCGTCGGGGGCTTCGTTTTTTAGCCCCATTCAGCTACCGTTTATCTGTTTCTCTTCTTGCTTGGCGATATTCCAAGCAGTTTCCATGCGTTCTAAGCCTGCGTCAGCCAAAGCAACCCCTTGCATTTGCAACAAACTCTCAACCCGCCGAAAGCGATTTTCAAATTTACGATTGGACAGGCGCAAGGCATTTTCAGCATTTACGCCGAGCAAGCGTGCCAGATTGGTTGCACCCATCAGGACATCGCCGACTTCTTCCTCAATGCGTTCAAAAGGTTCTGCATCGGCGACTGCTGCACTGACTTCATCCAGCTCTTCCTGAATTTTAGGTAATACTTCTTGCCAGTGGGTCCAATCGAAGCCCACTTGTGCGGCGCGTTGCTGGAGCTTTTGGCTGCGGCGTAAGGCGGGCATTGCGGTGGGGATGCCTGCAAAGAAATCCGGCGGCGTATTTTGTTGGGTGCGTTCCTGCTGCTTAATGGTTTCCCACGCTTGTTTTTGTGCCCGTTCATCGCTGTAAGTGGTGTCGCCGAACACGTGCGGGTGGCGACGTATCATTTTGTGGGTAATTCCTGTAACAACATCGTCAAAGCTGAAAAGGTTTTGCTCTTGAGCAATGCGTGCCATAAACACCACCTGAAACAGCAAATCACCCAGCTCATCGCATAACGCAGTAGCATCGTGCCGGTCGACGGCATCGGCGACTTCGTACACTTCTTCCAGGGTATGCGGCAAAATGGATTGCCATGTCTGTTTTATATCCCACGGGCAGCCGTGTTGCGGGTCGCGTAAACGCGCCATCAGAGTGAGCAGTTCGTCGATTGAATGAGAGTTTGGGGCGGTTTTGCCTTGCATGACGCTTACCTGTCGCGTATCGTGAGTTGTCGTGAAGTGTACACAATGTGGTAATAATGCTACATTTATTAGAGAAAATATGCTATGTATGTGGCGGTTCGGGGGAGATTCACCTATAATCTCACCGACTGTTGTATATTTAGCACATTGCTCACCAAAATATCCGTGAGTGTAGACCTGCCTAAGTGGGTTTGCGCAACTGATTAATTACTCAACAACTTGAAATCAAAACCAGGCTTAAGGAGATCACGATGACTCTGAAGAAAGTTGCAGGTATCAGCGTAGCTGCCCTGATGGCAGTTATGATGGCCACCACTGCTCAAGCAGCAGAAAACGGCAAATACGTCCAAGACAGCGCAGGCAAAGCTGTTAAAAACAGTGCTGGCGAATGCGTTAAAGCGCAATTCGGCAGTATGCCAGAAGGCTGTGAAGCGGCTCCAACTCCGCCACCGGCTCCAAAACCAGCTCCAGCTCCAGCTCCAAAACCAGCTCCTCTCCAGAAACTGACTATGAGTGCTGATGCTAACTTTGACTTTGACAAAGCGGTTCTGAAACCTGCTGGTCAAGCAAGTTTGGATCAATTCATGGCTGGCTTGGCTGGTTCTAAAGTATCCGGTATCAGCGTTGTTGGTCACACTGACAGCGTAGGCACTGATGCTTACAACCAAAAGTTGTCTGAGCGTCGCGCTGGCGCAGTTGCTAACTACCTGGTAAGCAAAGGCGTTCCTGCTGCTGCTATCCAAGCTGCTGGTAAAGGCGAGTCACAACCTGTTGCTGACAATGGCAGCAAAGCAGGCCGTGCAGCTAACCGTCGCGTAGAAGTTGAAGCATCTGGCACTAAGTAATTAGTTTCCACGTTTCATCAAAAGAGCCGGGCAATGCCCGGCTTTTTTTTGTTGCCCACAATGAATATTCACTCATGAATAGCATTTCGCTATGATGACAGAATTTTTATCCATCACCACACCATCCTTCTGGAGACAAAAATATGTCGATCAAAGTGGCTGTGCCCAAAGAAACAGCCGAAGGCGAACGCCGGGTTGCCATCGAGTCCAGTGTTATTGCTAAACTCGTTAAGTTGGGAGCAGAAGTCCTAGTCGAAACCGGTGCAGGCAGTGCAGCGCATATCCCTGATGCCGCCTTTAGTGGGGCTACCATTGTACCAACGGCAAACGATCTCTATCAGCAAGCCGACATCGTTCTCAAAGTCCAACCACCTTCCGATGCTGAAATTGCCCAATTAAAAGAGGGCAGCGTGTTGATTGGTATGTTGCAGCCTTACCAAAATCCAGAGCGCATCGCGGCACTTAAAGCTAAAAATATTACCGCGTATGCGATGGAGCTGATTCCGCGTATTTCGCGTGCACAAGCAATGGACGTGCTGTCTTCGCAAGCCGCTATCGCCGGTTACAAAGCCGCGATCATGGGTGCTGACCTTGCACCACGCTTTTTCCCGATGCTGACCACTGCGGCTGGCACGATCCGCCCATCCAAGGTCATTATCATTGGCGTGGGCGTGGCAGGTTTACAGGCAATTGCTACCGCACGGCGTTTAGGCGCAGTGGTTGAAGCGTATGACGTGCGTTCTGCCACCAAGGAACAAGTGCAATCCCTCGGTGCAAAATTCATCGAATTGGGCATTACGGCGGAAGGCACGGGCGGTTACGCACGCGAACTCACCGCCGAAGAAAAGCAGCAACAGCAAGAAGCCTTGGCGAAACACATTGCTACTGCTGATGTGCTGATCACCACGGCTGCGGTTCCGGGTCGTCCTTCGCCGAAAATCATTCCCGAATCCACGGTTGATGGTATGAAATCCGGCGCGGTGATTATCGACTTGGCAGCGGAAGGCGGCGGTAACTGCACCCTGACGCAACCGGGGAAAACTATTGTGCATAACGGCGTGACGATTCACGCGCCACTCAATGTGCCCAGCCAAGTGCCGGTACATGCTTCCGAGATGTACGCCAAAAACCTGCTGAACTTCCTCACCCCTATGTTGAAAGGCGGCACTTATGCCCCCGATTTCAGCGACGAAGTGATTGCAGGCGCGTTACTCACGCACGAGGGCAAGATCATGAACGCAGCCATTCGCCAACTGGTTGAAGGAGCATAACAATGGACGGTTTTATTGCAATTTACATCTTCATCCTCGCCGGATTCGTCGGCTATGAAGTGATTTCCAAAGTGCCAGTGATCCTGCACACCCCGCTCATGTCGGGTTCAAACTTCGTCCACGGCATCGTCTTGGTCGGCGCAATGGTGGTGTTAGGTCAGGCGGAAGGCTTTATGGAACAACTGGTCGGTTTCATCGCGGTGGTGCTGGCAGCGGGTAACGCGGTCGGCGGTTACGTTGTGACCGAACGGATGCTGGAAATGTTTAAAAGCAGCAAAGGGGGTAAATAAACATGAACCTGTTTGTTGAAATCTTTTATCTGGCAGCCGCTGTGCTGTTCATCCTCGGCCTGAAGCAAATGGCTTCGCCGGTCACTGCGCGTCGCGGGATCGTGTGGGCAGGTATCGGCATGGTGCTGGCAACGCTCATCACCTTTGTCCACCCGCACGTTAACAGCAACTATTTGCTGATTATTATCGGTATCGCGGTCGGCGGTGGCATTGCGTGGAAAACCGGTAAAGAAGTCGCGATGACTGACATGCCGCAAATGATTGCGCTCTACAACGGCATGGGCGGCGGTGCAGCAGCGGCGATTGCAGCGGTCGAATTGATCAAGCACGAGCCGATGGATGGCACGGTGCAATTGCTGGCGGTGTTCGGCGCATTGATTGGTTCGGTGGCGTTCTCCGGCTCGTTGATCGCGTTTGGCAAGTTGCAAGGTATCAAGCAATTGCGCGGTGCGTTCCGTTTCCACAATCAGCAACGCATTAACGCGGGATTGTTTATCGTGGTGGCGTGGATGGGGCTGGGCATTGCAACTAGTGGCACGGATTACGGCATGTTTACGCTGTTCCTGTTCTTCGCACTAGCGTTGGCGTTTGGTGTGATGATGACGCTGCCGATTGGTGGCGCGGATATGCCGGTAGTGATTTCCCTCTACAACGCCTTCACGGGGCTTGCGGTTGGTTTTGAAGGTTATGTGCTGGACAACCCGGCGATGATGATTGCGGGCATTGTAGTGGGTTCTGCGGGTACGTTGCTGACGCAATTGATGGCAAAAGCGATGAACCGCCCGATTACCAACGTGCTGTTCAGCAATTTCGGCGAAACCACGGGTGAAGCGCAGGAAGTCAGCGGTTCGATGAAGGCGATTGAATCCCCCGACGCTGCCATCATGATGGCGTTTGCGGAAAAGGTCATTATCATCCCCGGTTACGGCATGGCGGTGGCGCAAGCGCAGCACAAGATTTGGGAAATGACCAAGCAATTGCAAGAGCGCGGTGTCACCGTGAAATTTGCGATTCACCCAGTGGCAGGGCGGATGCCGGGACACATGAACGTGTTGTTGGCGGAAGCGGGCGTGCCATATGACATCATCTACGATCTGGACGAGATCAACGAAGAGTTCAAAACGGCGGACGTAGCCTTGGTCATCGGTGCGAACGACGTGGTGAACCCGATTGCGCGGACTGATCCGAACAGCCCGATTTACGGGATGCCGATTTTGAACGCGGATTACGCCAAGAACGTGATCGTGGTTAAACGTGGTCAGGGTGCTGGCTTCTCCGGGATCGAGAACCACCTGTTCTTCGCCGACAACTGCCGGATGCTGTATGGCGACGGTCAGGCGGTGGCGAGTGAATTGATTGCGAATATGAAAGAGCTGTAACGCGCTTTCTTTGCCATGCGGGTGGGGCAGAGCTTGTTTTGTCCCACCTACGGGTCGATCAATAGACCTGAAACAACTGCCGATGATGGTTCGTTTGGGCGCAAATCCGGCAGTGCTGTTTTACCGCATTGCCATCCGCCGGGTAGTGAAAATGGCTGCCACACGCTTTACAACGCGCTTGCACCAAAGGAATCGTGGTATTGCCCACTTGCTGATCCACTGGCTGCATTTGCCGGACTTCAACCGCATCCCGCTCACATACATCCATACAAATCCCACATCCCGTGCAATGCTCCGCCTGAATTCGGTAGGCAAGGGTTTGCTCATCGTCGCTGTTCTCCAGTTGTAACGCCTGATGTGGACAGAGCTTTATGCACGCATCACAGCCATTACAATTTGCTAGACTAAGCATTGGGACAAAGGGGATTAGGGGTAAAGCCACGGGCGGAGCCATGCTGTCTTCTGCGGAGAACACCAAGGCTTTGCGCAAAAACTGACGGCGATTGATGGCTGGTGTGACCTCCACCACGGGGCTATTTCCCACTAATGCTGATTCGGTACAAGCGGCGACACACAAGCCGCAACCATCACAACGTGAGGTATCAATCTTCAAGCTGGCATCATCCAGCAGCCATGCCTCCTGCGGACAGGCATCCACGCAACGGGTGCAGCTCGCCACTTCGCAGAGGCTGTGGACGCAGCGTTCAGGGATAACTTCCGGGATCACCCATTCTTGTTTAAGTTGTTTGAACCACCCCAGCGATAAACTCATGGTTTACCAGCTCGGCGCAACGCCGGGGTAATATTGCATGGTTTGCGGCTGTGCCGCTACCCGCTGCCGAACCTTCATACGGGTCTCGATTTCCTCGTGGGTCGGGCGTGGCACACCCAGTATGTCTACTAGAGTCATGCGCAATTTGTCGATGTGGTTGTACGTCAATAAAGCAAGATAGGCGTAAAAAACAGTATCGCAACGGTCAACGACCCGGATGGCAAACGGCTGTAGCCAGCGCAACAAGTGTTCGTCCATAAAAAGGGCAACTTCTTGCAGTATTGCCTGCGGATCATCCTCCGCCTTGTCCAGTAAATGAGCAATGAACAAGAGCTGATTGACCAAGTTATCATCAGCCATCTTGCGCCAGTTGGGAACCGCCAGCCCATGCTTCGCATACCATTCGCGTACTTGAAACATGGGTTGTTGGCAAATCAGTTCTTCATCATCTATCCACACCGATTCTTGCGGCGAGGCATGGAAACGACCATTCAGATAGATGTCAGCAAAGTCGGTTGCTAATTCATCTAACAAACTGTCCGGTATTTCCTGCGGAAAGTCTTGGGCGAGTGGGAAGTCAATCGCTTGTAATTCCTGTATCCGTTCCCGTGTCAGTTCCGTAGCGTGCAAATCCGCCAGCAGCCGTAAGTCATTGGCTATATCCAGCATTACTTCGGCTCCTTGGGTGGTTCTTTGGGTGCATCCACTGCATCCACCCGCCCGTTGCTATGCGCGATAAACACGATCGAAGGATTCGTCAATTCCGGGTCTGCCATGCTTTTGACCTGACGTACCAGCTTATCCTTTTCGTGCGGAGCCATTGCCTTGGTCGGGTAAGTGGCTTCGCGCAGCTTGTCGATGGGGCCAATATCGAGCACCCGCATCATGCACGCCATCACGCAATACGGTTTGCGCCCCGCATCAATCTCATCCACACACATATTGCACTTGGACACGATGTTCTGTTCGGGGATGAATTGCGGCGCACCATACGGGCAAGCGGCTTCACAACGGCGGCAGCCAATGCACAGGCTGGAATCAATATCGACGATGCCATCTTTTTTGCGCTTGTAGATTGCACCAGTAGGGCAGGTCGGCAAGCACGCGGGTTCAGCGCAATGGTTGCACGACATATTGACTTTGTAGGCATACACTGCGGGGTAAGTGCCACCTTCCACGTACATGACTCGGCGGAAACGTGGCCCCGGAGCCAAGCCGTTTTTGTCCTTACAAGCGATTTCGCAGGCGCGGCAACCGATGCAATCGACATTGTTGTGGATGAAACCGAATTGCTGGGCAGGTACAACAGGGGTGTAAACCTCTTTCTTGTGCCGCACGATAGCTTCCTTGATCGTGGCCTTGTCCTGTAATACCGGATTCTTGGGTACTGGCTCGTTTGCCATAGGGAATTCTCCTCGAAAGATTACAGGTCACGCCGGAACACATGGCTGCGGGCAGTTGCCAGCCTGTCCCAACCGGGTTTGTGTGCAAGGTCGGTTTTCTGGATGCTTGCCAGCACCGTGTTGTAAGCAAACGAACCAGCCGGGCTGGGTTCATCCAACGTCAGCATGTCGGGGTTGCCGGAACGGTCGACGCCATTTTCATCTAAATCCAACCACGCACCTTCGTAGATCACCAACACACCGGGCATACAGCGTTCGGTCACATACGCTGGCACAACCACCTTGCCACGATCATTGAACACTTCCACGGTATCGCCGGTTTTGATACCGAGCTTTTTGGCATCGGAAGCGTTGATGGTGACTTCCTGTTCGTAGGTTTCACGCAGCCAGCCGATATTGTTGAAAATCGAATGGGTGCGGTGGCGCGGGTGCGGTGAAATCAGGTGGAACGGGTGTTTGGCGGTTTTTTCCTTGTCACCCAGATATTCCCACGGCTCAATCCATTTGGGGATGGCAGGAATTTCATAGCCGTAAGCCGTTTTTGTCCAGTCGTCATACTGTGCCAATTGCCCCGAAAAGATTTCGATCTTGCCGGATGCGGTAGGCCAAGGCACGCCTTTTTCCACGTTATCCTGAAACGCAACGTGGGGGCGATCCAGCTTGAATTTGTAAATGCCGTATTTCTGGAATTCGTCCCATGACATCTCAACGTGTTGATGCGCCATGACTTTGTGTTCCCACCATTCTTGCAGGTAGGCATTATCCACTGCATCGTTGTATAGGAAATAATCGCGGTTGGCTTTGGGGTTATAACGCTTGCCAAACTGATCACCGCCCAGCCGGTAAGCCAGTTCAGTGTAGATTTGCAGGTCGGTTTTACTTTCACCTAGCGGTTCAATCACTTTAGGGCGGTGGATGTAGTAATGCCCCTTGTACCAAGGCAATGCCACGTCATGGCGTTCAAAGTGCGTGGCAATCGGGAACAATACATCCGCATACAAGCCGGATGGGGTAATGGTGGAATCGTTACACACCACCAAATCCAGCTTGTTGATTGCCTGAATTTCTTTATTGATATTGGTGAGTTGGTTAAACCAGTCTGAGCCTTGCCAGAAAATGCCGCGAATATTGGGAATGACCCCATCACCCGCCTTGCCACCCGGCCATAAGCCAATCTCTTCGCGCTTTACATTCGGGTAGTTCAATACGCAATGCGCCCAGCGGTCAGATTTGATGGATTCGTAAAACACATTGGCGAATTCGTCGTAAGGGTAGGCAACCCCTTCGGCGTGCCATGCCTTGCCGATGCCTTCCGCACAGCCGCCCAAAATACCGATATTGCCGGTCATGGACTGCAACGCGGCTGCCATGCGGTTGTATTGTTCGCCGTAAGCGTTGCGCCCCGGAGCCCAGGACGCTTTGAGCGCGGCAGGTTTGGTGGTGGCGTACAATTGCGCCAATTTCTTAATGTCGTCGGCGGATACACCGCAAATCTCCGCTGCCCATTCCGGCGATTTCGGGGTGTTGTCGTATTTGCCGAGGATATAATCCTTGAAGTTTTCCTTGTCCTTCGCCCACTCTGGCATCGTGCCAGCATCCATGCCTTGCACAAATTTATTGATGAAGTTTTGGTCTTGCAGGTTGCTGGTGAAAATGTGGTGCGCCATCCCCGCCATCATTGCCGCATCGGTATTGGGGCGGATCGGAATCCACCAGGCATCATACGCAGACGCGGAATCGGTATATTGCGGGTCAACCAGCACAAACTTGCAGCCGTTCTGCTTCGCCATGCGCATGTAGTAGAAGGTATTGCCGCCGTGGAAGGTATACGCTGGATTCCAGCCCCACATAATGATCAGTTTGGAATGCGCAAACGTGTCATCTTCATTGCCGTCTTCAATCGTGCCGAAGGTGGTTTTCGAGCTGAATTTCGTGCCTTCATACGAGGGTACTGACCACGAACTGGTGCGGCAGCCGTACATGCCGAGAAAACGCCCCAGCAAGCCTTCAATCTGGTCGGATTTGTGCAATACGCCGTAGGATGCGCCCGCGTAACTTTGGTCAAGCAGGGCAGTGGGGCCGTATTTGCTTTTCAGCTCTTCCATTTTGCCCGCAACATGATCGAGTGCCGCATCCCATGAGGCGCGTTTGAATTTGCCTTCGCCACGCTTGCCCGTGCTAATCATCGGGTAGAGCAAACGTTCCTGCGAATACAGGCGCGAACGGTAGGAACGCCCGCGCAAACAAGCCCGCATTTGCGGTTCTTCAAACGTGTCTTTGCCGAATTCACCGCCTTTTTGGTAACGCCCGTCGTCGGTGGAAAGGCGCACGATCACATCGCCTTTCTTGTGCGCCACCAGCATGTGGCGCGAGCCGCAATTGTGGGCGCAACTGGTGACGACTGTGGTCAGGTCGTTGTCGCGTGGGTAAGGTTCATACGCAAACGCCTTGGCTTCCTTGGGTTTGAGCGTCAGGCCACCGGCTGCAATGGCGGCAGAACCGACTGCGGTGGTTTTAAGGAAGCTGCGCCGATCCATCTTCAGGGCGGATTTCAGCTTGTCTTGCCAGCTTGGTTCACTCATGGCTTGCTCCCTTCAATCAAAAAACGTAGGTCGGATTCGGTGGGGCGATCTTTCGCCCAATCAGGTACAGTTGCGCCTGCTCCCGCCCATGCGTGGCGCGGGTAGGGGAAACTGGTGCGATACCATGCGCGTCCGCCGTGGCAGCCGTAGCAAGAATCGCTGTTGGCAACGCCTTCTTGTTCAATCCCGGCGGCATTGAGGAAATTGACCTTGTGGCGGTTGGTGCGGATCGCTGCGTGGCACAGTAAACAGTTGTTCTGGAACGCTGCACCGCTTTCATGCCAAGGCCCCGGTAAGCCCATGTTCTGATAGGGAAATTGCCCGTGGCACATCAAACAGGTATTCGGGTCAACCATCTTGCGCATGGTTAAGTCGGTTGGGCTGTCAGCCGCCGTGCCGGACACTTCGTCGCGGGGGTTATTACCCTGATGGCAGGTGGTGCAGCTCATATTGGCAACCTTTTTAATAAAAGGTGCAGTCAGGTGACGCTGGTGGAAGGTCATTTGTTCGCCTTCATAGGTAGCAAGCGTTTGATACCACGCCAGCGTGTCAGTTTTCTTTAAGCCTGCTGGGGATGCATCACGGGTGTTGGTGTCCAGCACCTCCTGATGGCATTTCAAGCAATCGGCATCCGTGGCTTTATCAATGGCAGGTTTGAAGTGGATGGGGTCGTAGCGGACGCGCTGGTAATCGCTGCTCACTGGGGGCGCGGCGGCTACTGCGGGTGTCGCTGGTGCTTCTTTCGGTGCTGTTGCTGTTGTGGTTGTGCTGGGTTCAGGGGCGGGTGCGCTATTGGAGTTTGACATGAAATGTACGCTGAACCCTCCCACAACCGCAATGACAAGGGCTAGTACGCCGACCCACCATTTATCCGTGCCTGCATTCATGAATGTGACTCCTTGGTAAAAGCCTCCCTCCCTTGGCAGGAGAGAGGCTGGGGTGAGGGGGATTTTTTATTTAGCTGGTGGTGTCCAAGTTTGACCTTGCATCCCAGACATGCCGTTCATGCCGCCCATGCCTGACATTCCGTTCATGCCACTCATACCATCCATGCCTTGCATCCCAGACATGCCATTCATGCCGCCCATGCCTGACATTCCGTTCATCCCTGACATTCCGTTCATCCCAGACATGCCATTCATGCCGCCCATGCCGGACATCCCGTTCATCCCCGACATGCCATTCATGCCGCCCATACCTGACATTCCGTTCATCCCAGACATACCATTCATGCCGCCCATGCCTGACATCCCGTTCATGCCTGACATACCACTTTGGGAATCAGCCCATTCAACACAGACCATTGCTGGGTTGCCGCTCATCCCAGACATGCCATTCATGCCTTGCATCCCACCCATGCCTGACATTCCGTTCATCCCCGACATGCCATTCATACCGCCCATGCCTGACATTCCGTTCATGCCACTCATTCCATCCATGCCTTGCATCCCGTTCATGCCGCCCATGCCAGACATTCCATTCATGCCACCCATGCCAGACATTCCGTTCATGCCCGACATCCCATTCATGCCTTGCATCCCACCCATGCCAGACATCCCATTCATGCCACCCATGCCACCCATGCCACCCATGCCAGACATTCCGTTCATGCCCGACATGCCATTCATACCGCCCATGCCGGACATCCCATTCATCCCCGACATGCCGTTCATGCCGCCCATACCTGACATTCCGTTCATACCTGACATGCCTGTTTGAACAGGAACCCATTTGGTACAAACTTTGTTACCAGACATCCCCGACATGCCGCCCATGCCAGACATCCCGTTCATTCCTGACATGCCATTCATGCCGCCCATACCTGACATCCCGTTCATCCCAGACATGCCATTCATGCCGCCCATGCCTGACATTCCGTTCATCCCAGACATGCCATTCATGCCGCCCATACCTGACATCCCGTTCATTCCTGACATGCCATTCATGCCACCCATACCTGACATCCCGTTCATGCCCGACATGCCATTCATGCCGCCCATACCTGACATCCCGTTCATGCCCGACATGCCATTCATGCCTTGCATCCCGCCCATGCCGGACATGCCATTCATACCTGACATGCCGCCCATGCCTTGTTGTTGTTCAGCAAACACTACGGGGGAAAGCAGCATCGCACCGACCAACATAGCCAAGGTTTTTTTAACAAACTGTTTCATTTGAAGTCTCCATCGATTAACTAACGGTTACGTTTCAGAACTTTACTTGTCGGTATGCCAGCCGCGCAGATCATAAGGCGGAGTCATGCCAGCATGGGTGAAGGGGCTAAACCAGTTGCCCTGATTTTCCAGAAAGTGCAGCGAAGCGGGGTAGGGTTGTGCCACACCAGTTAACGCGCTTGCGTACCAAGCCGCATCTTTTTGAACTTCAGTCACAGCAGGGGCAGTGGCGGGGCGTTCCGCCGGGTTTGTGCCTGCGATATAGGCAATTTCGCCTGCCTGTGCGGTAGTAGCCAGCAGCGCGAACAGGAAATGGTGCATTCGCATGTCGAGTTCTCTCCTCTCTCATATCCTTCATCCACCCTCCATACAGCAGGAACTGTGCCAAATGTTGAGGAATCTAATTAATTATTTGATATATATGATATTTTTAGTTATTTTCTCGGTGGGCAGATAGGTATTTCGGATCATGAATTTATGACAATATGTCATATTTCTGGTGACATCTTGTCACGCCAAAAGTTGATCAAGACATTTTGTCATTAAGTGCGTTACACTCTTCTCTTCAAAATAGGGAGTTATTTCGTGCCTATGCCTACGCAACACCTGAGCCGCCGCTTTATCATCTTCCTGTTTGGGGTATTGGGGTTGGTGTCGGTGTGTTTTTTGCTGATGTTTTACTATTTCTACAGTGCGCAGATTGCGGATGAGCGTACCCAAGCCTCGCATTCGGTCAGCCTGTTGCTGAAGTCGTCGCTGGAAGGTGCGATGTTGCGTCGCGACCTGCCCGGTTTGCGTGACATTATCAGCGATTTGGGCAAGCAAGAGGGGGTGAAGGAAGTGATGATCCTCAATCCGGCGGGTGAGGTGCGCTTTGCGTCGCAGCCGCAACGCTTGGGGCAAACAGAAGTAGCTATCATCCAGCAATTTTGCCCGGATTGTACCGCCGCAAGCCTGCCGCTCGAACCCGTCACCCGTTTCTTTACCCCAAGCAATGGCGGTGAGTTACTGCGTACTTTCCACCCGGTCAGGAATAAACCGGAATGTATGCAATGCCACGGCAGCGCAGCATCCCACCCCGTCAACGGCATTCTGGTGGTGGATTACGATGCTGCACCGATCCGCGAGAAAGGTTGGGTAAATATCCTGATGTTGACCGGTGCAGGGGCGGTAGCGGTACTGTTCAGCGCGGGCGCGGCATGGTGGTTTATGCGGCGTTATGTGCTGCAACCGATTAGCAGCCTCGATACCGCCAGCCATGCCTTGTCGCAAGGCAATCTCGCCGCCCGTGTCCCCGTGCGGGGCAAGGATGAAATGGCAAACCTCGCCAACACTTTCAACCACATGGCGGAACGCTTGCAACATAGCCATCAGGTATTGCAAAGCCGCGAACAGTTCCTGCAAGGCTTGATTGATGCCGTGCCGGATGGGGTGCGGGTGATCGACCCGTATTTCCAGATTGTGCTGGCAAACCGTGCTTATGCGAACCAATGTGGTGTTGATTCTGCGGAAAGTTTACGCCAGCAATACTGTTACAAGGTCACTTACCAGCGTGATACGCCTTGCCCTCCATCGTTGCGTAGTTGCCCGCTGGCGATGCTGAGTGCCGAACAACCGACATTGAAATTCATGGAAACCCTGCATCGGGCTGATGCGTCCTTGTTATCCACCGAAGTGTACGCGGCGCGTTTGCCCGTGGTTGCAGGGGAAGCGGTTGCCTCAGAATGTCTGGTGGTGGAATCGGTGCGCGATCTGGATAAGGCGGTGCAGTATTCGCACGAACAAAAACTTGCCTCGCTGGGCGAGTTGGCGGCAGGCGTTGCCCACGAAATCCATAACCCACTCGCATCGGTACGCATTGCGCTGCAAGCCAGCGATCAGATATTGGATACTTCACAGGAAAATGTGACGGAGCTGAAAGATTACCTGCATCTGGTAGACGAACAAGTGGAACAATGCCTCAACGTGACTCGCCGCCTGATGAAGCTTGGTACGCTTGCCAGCGGGCATCCCGAACTGGTGGAGGTGAACGGTGTGATTCGCGAAACCCTGTCCCTGTTGCGTTTCGAGCGCGAACAACAAGGGATTGGCGAAGCGTTGAAACTGGATTCCAGCAATCCGCGCATCCTCGCGGCGGATAACGATGTGCGTATGATTATCCTGAATCTGGCGCAAAATGCCTTCCACGCCATGCCAGCGGGCGGCGAATTGCGGGTCATTACCCGCAAACAGGGTGCTACGGTTGAAATTCGGGTGGAGGACTCGGGTACGGGCATTCCCGACGCGATTCTGGCGCATATTTTCGACCCGTTTTTCAGCCGTCGTCATGACCAACGTGGCACTGGGTTGGGGCTGACCATTACCCGCACGCTGGTCAAACAACATGGCGGTCAAATACAGGTGGCGGAACATGCGGCAGGGAAGACGGCATTTGTGCTGCATTTTCCCGATGCGGATGACGTGCAAAACGTGGCTCAGGAGGCAGCATGATTCCCTTGGTATTGGTGATTGACGACGACGTAACCCTGAATCGTTTGATGGTGGGGCAGCTCAACCGCATGGGGCACGCGGCAACCGGGGTGCATTCATGGGCGGCGGCGCAGGCGTATTTGCAACAACATGACCCGCATCTGGTGCTGCTGGATTGCCAGTTGCCGGATGCGCGGGGGCGCGACATTTTGCCGCAATTGGTCGGGGATTGCCCGGTGATCATTATTACCGCTTATGGCAGCGTAAAGGAGGCGGTCGGGGCAATGCAGGCAGGTGCGGCTGAATACTTGCTCAAGCCGGTGAATCTGGACGAGTTGCAACTGGTGATCCGCAAAGTGCTGGACGCGCACAGCATGAAACAGGAATTTCTCTACCTCAAAGAGCAGGTGCAAAAGCGCAAGTCCTTCATGGTCGGGCAAAGTCCTGCCTTGAAGGAGGTAGAAAACATGATTGGTGCGGTTGCCCCCAGCATGATGACGGTGCTGATTCAGGGCGAAAGCGGGGTGGGCAAAGAATTGGTTGCCCGCGAAATCCACGAACGCAGCCAAGTCGCTAGTCGCAGTTTCGTCGCTTTGGATTGCTGCACCATGCAGGAAAACCTGTTCGAGTCGGAACTGTTCGGGCATGAAAAAGGCGCGTTTACCGGTGCGGATCGCCAGAAAAAAGGGCTGATCGAAAGCGCCGAAGGTGGCACGCTGTTTCTGGATGAAATTGGTGAAATTACTCCAGCGATTCAGGCTAAATTGTTACGGGTGCTGGAAACTGGGCGTTTCCGGCGGCTGGGTGGTACTCGTGACTTAAGTGCCAACGTGCGGGTAGTTGCTGCTACCAACCGCGATTTGCTGGCAATGTCGCAGGAAGGTACGTTCCGGGCGGATCTGTTTTACCGTCTGAATGCCTTTACCATTTACGTGCCGCCGTTGCGCCAACGCAGTGACGATATTCCGGCATTGGTGAAACATTTTATCAATAACCACGACTTTTCGCGGCGGGTTAACAAGCACTTGAGCGAGGAGGCGTTGGCAAAACTGGTGGCGTATCCGTGGCCGGGGAATATTCGTGAACTCAAAAACATGGTGGAACGGGCGATTATCCTGTCGGGCGATACAGCGCGGATTTTGCCGGGGCATATTATGTTGAGTGATTGCGCTGCGGCAACAGGTGTTGTATCTGTGGATACTAAGGGAATTAGCTTGGATTTTAAGCATATACCTACACTGGAAGATTTGGAGCAGCATTATCTGCACGTATTGCTGGATAAATTCAGTGGGCATCGGGGTAAGGTGGCGAGAGCCTTGGGTATTAGTGAGCGCAATGTGTACCGCCTGCTAAAGAAGAATGAGTTTATGGAAACTTGACTATCAAGTCTTGACAATCGCCAAAAAAGCCCGGTTCGTCCGGGCTTTTTTATAAGTTGTCCACATATTCATCGGCTGTTAACAATCTTGCTATCTTTGTCAAGAAATTAATTTTATTTGCTGTTATCTATTTGATTTTTAAATTAAAATTTAGCATGATTGATTTTTAACCAAAGCGTGAAAACGCTTATGCAGCAAGGGCTGGAGGCAGATTTCCGCAGTTCATCCACAGAGTTATCCACAGGTTTTGTGCATAACCTCACAACTATCCACAGAAACAAGCAGTTGCCGCGCTTTTGGAGGTTCGCCTTCAACTATCTTGATAAAACTCGTCCAGAATGTCGCCGGGGCTTCTGGTAAACTCGGTGCATGGATCAACCCTCAACTTTAGTACACGTCGCGATCCCGCGTCCGTTGCACACACTCCTCAGTTACAGCGTAACGGCAGGTGAAATACCTGCGGTGGGTGTGCGTGTTGCCGTGCCTTTAGGTAAAGGGGTGAGCGTGGGGCTGGTTTTGGGGGTGGAAGCGGTAGCCGCCGACTCAGAATCTGAGTTCGCGATTAAGCCGATTCAGGCGGTGCTAGACACTGAGCCGTTAGCAGATGCGCATTTGCTGGCGTTGTTGGAATGGGCGGCACGTTACTACCATTGCCCGCTGGGTGAAGTGATTTTTAGCGCGTTACCAGCGGCATTGCGTAAAACTAAGCCATTGTCAAAAGCGATGCAGCGTTTGCTCAAGCCCGCTGCACAGCCCGCAGCAATCGCCGTCGAGCCAGACAATGCGTTACAGCTTACCGCGTCACAGCAAGCGTGTTTGCAGAGTATTCAAACTTGGAATGCTGAAAGTACCCCGCGCCCAGTGTTGTTGCACGGGATTACCGGCAGTGGCAAAACCGAAATTTACTTGCGGTTGATGACTCCGTTGCTGGCGGCGGGCAAGCAGGTGTTGGTGATTGTGCCGGAAATCGGTTTAACCCCGCAGTTATTGACGCGCTTTGCCCATTTTTTCGCGGAAATCCCCACGGTATGCCTGCACTCCGGTTTGAGTGATGGGGAACGTTTTAAAGCTTGGTTACGCGCTCGCAGTGGGCAGGCACAAATTATTATTGGTACACGTTCGGCGATTTTTACCCCGGCTCCGTCACTGGCATTGATTGTGATTGATGAGGAACACGATGCCTCGTTAAAACAGCAGGACGGGTTTCGCTATCACGGGCGCGATTTGGCGATTAAACGGGCGCAGATGCTGGCTATTCCGGTATTACTGGGCAGTGCCACCCCTGCGTTGGAATCGTTGTATAACGTGCAGACTGGGCGTTACCGTTATTTGCGGTTGGAACAACGTCCGGGTAGTGCGCGTCCACCGGCATTGCAAGTACAGGATACGCGCCCGTTTGAGTTGCAGGCGGGGTTAACCCCCGACACCTTGCAGGCATTGCGGAATACGTTGTTGCGCGGTGAGCAAGCAATGGTGTTTTTAAACCGCCGGGGTTTTGCTCCCGCGTTGTATTGCCCTTCGTGTGGTTGGCAGGCCGATTGTGCGCATTGCAGTGTGAAAATGACTTGGCACGCCCGCCGTAACCGTTTGGTATGCCATCATTGCGGTGCGGAACAAGCCACGCCGACTGAATGCCCCAGTTGCAAAAATCCGCAATTGACCACCCAAGGGCAGGGTACGGAGCGTTTGGAATTGCTGTTGCAAAACCATTTCAGCGGCTTTCCGGTGGTGCGTATCGACCGTGACAGCACCAGCCGCAAAGGTGAGCTGGAGGAAAAGCTAAGTGCAGTGCGTACTAATGAACCGTTGATTTTGGTGGGGACGCAGATGTTAGCCAAAGGTCATGATTTCCCCAATTTGACCTTGGTGGTGATTATGGACATTGATCATGCGTTGCTGAGTACCGATTACCGCGCGTTGGAACGCTTAGGGCAATTGCTGGTGCAAGTCGCGGGGCGTGCCGGACGTGCTACCAAAGCGGGGCAGGTGATTTTGCAAACCAGTCAGCCACAACACCCGTTATTGCAGCAATTAGTGGGGCAGGGTTACACCCCGTTTGCCAAGCAATTGCTGGAAGATCGCGCCCGTTGGTCATTTCCGCCTTACGGTTATCATGCGTTGATTCGTGCCAGCAGCGAAACCCTTGAACCAGCGTTACGTTTACTGGAATTTATCGCGGAACGCCTCAAGGCCAGTGAGCAAGTGATTCAGTGTTTAGGCCCGGTTCCAGCACCGATTGAAAAACGTGCAAACCGTTACCGGGCGCAATTGCTATTGGGCAGTAAACAGCGCGGCGCATTGCACACCGCCCTCGATTTTTTGTTGGCAGGTGGGGTGAAATTGCGCGGCTGTTCGGGGGTGCGTTGGTCAATTGATGTTGATCCTGTCGATTTCAGTTGACCATCAGTCGCTAGATTATTGAAAATAACCGTTAATCCAAGGTTAATAGCCGTATCTTACCTAGGTTTTCGCTATACTTGCGCTAACCGCGAATTTGAGAATCACCGCAATGACCAAAGACTTTAAAAAACAAGCGGCCTCTGACAGCACTTTCAGCCAATACGGGATGGGCTGGATGCTAGGGGGAATAGCTATCGGCTTGCTCGTTGGCTTAGGGTTGTATGCCATGAATAATGACAAACCTGCCAGTGACAGTGCCGCCACTACGCCGAACACAACCACTACCCCAGCGGTTGTCAGTGCACCGAGTAATACCAGTGCATCGCCTAATCCGGCAAATAATCCGGCGTTACGCGATACCGCGCCTTCAGAACCGGACGGTAATGAACCACCGGGTTTCAGTTATCACGCAGTATTGCCGCAGTTAGAAGTGGGCGTACCCATTGTCGTACCGGAGCCTCCAGCTGTGGTTGCTAACAAAGACACCAAGCCAAAACCTGAAACCAAGCAGGAATCCAAACCCGCCACTAAGCCAGCGGAAGCCGCAACCGACCCGGCAACACCTGCGACTACTGCAAAATTGGGTAAGGTCAATGGTTTTCAGCTAGGTTCGTACAAAACCGAAGCGCAGGCGACTTCCTTACAAGCGCGGGCTAAAGCCAGCGGTTTAAACAGCAGGGTAGAAAAAGCGGATGTCAACGGCGTGCCCATGTTCCGGGTGCGTATTGGCCCCGCGACGACGCAGGCGATGCTAGACAAGTGGGAAAAAACGTTGACAGGTATGGGAATTACCCCGATGGCTGTGCGTATGTAATCATAAAAACACGCTCATTGATTTAAAACTGAAGGAGTTAACACAATGGCACAATTGGACATTCACAGCGGCACTATCGTCGCTCATGCCAGCGAAACGGAACGCGCTGGCTTTATTCGGCGCACTTACCTGCATTTAGGTGGGGCGATCTTGGCGTTTGTTGGGGTGGAATCCCTGCTGATCCAATCCGGCGTGGCGGAGTCATTCCTGCACCTGTTGCAAGGCAGTAAGTGGATGTGGCTGGTAGTCATGGGCTTGTTTATGGTGGTGTCTTACGTCGCTGATAAATGGGCGCACTCGGCTATTTCCAAAGAAATGCAATACGCGGGTTTGGGCTTATTTGTGCTGGCAGAAGCCGTAGTATTCATGCCGCTGATTTACATTGCGTTGAGCAAAGCCCCGGATGTCTTGGGTCACGCGGTGTTATTGACGCTGATGTTAGTGGCGGGGATTACCTTTACCGCATTTACCACCCGTAAAAACTTCGCGTTTTTGGGGCCGATTCTCAATATTGGTGGATTGATTGCGCTGGGCGTGATTGTTGCCAGTATGGTGTTTGGCTTTACGCTGGGCTTGGTGTTTTCCGGGATTATGATTGCGTTTGCAGCGGCAGCGGTACTTTACAGCACTTCCAATATCATCCACGAATACCACACTGAACAACACGTTGCTGCGTCATTGTCGTTGTTCTCCAGTGTGGGCTTGTTGTTCTGGTATATCCTGCAATTTTTGATGAGCTTGATGGGCGACGATTGATCGTTTAACCGCGCCGCATTTTAGCAAAATCCAGCATCCGCTGTGTTGAGCGCAACGCTTGCACACGGATGCTTTCTTCCACGAAGATTTCATTCCCACCCGATTCCAGCACTTTCAATAAATTATGCAGGCCATTCATTGCCATCCAAGGGCAGTGCGCACAACTGGTACAGGTCGCGCCTTCGCCCATTGTTGGGGCGGCAATAAAGACTTTACCGGGTGCGGCTTGCTGCATTTTGTAGAAAATACCGTTGTCAGTCGCCACGATAAAGCGTTGCTGCGGTAAGGTCTGTGCGGCCTTGATCAGTTGCGAGGTGGAGCCGACCGCATCCGCTAACTTGATGATTTCCTCAGGCGACTCGGGGTGTACCAAAATACCTGCATCGGGATATTTCTCAATCAAATCACCCAAGGCGCGGGATTTGAATTCGTCATGCACCACGCAAGCCGCTTGCCAGCGCAACATATCCGCACCGGTAAGACGCTGGATGTAATTGCCCAAATGCTTGTCAGGAGCCCAGAGGATTTTCTTGCCCTGTTGGTGCAGCCAAGTTACTAAATCGACCGCAATGCTGGAGGTGACAACGTAATCCGCCCGTGCCTTCACTTCCGCACTGGTATTGGAATAAACGACGACAGTACGGTCGGGATTTTCATCACAAAACGGAATAAATTGGTCGGCGGGGCATTCCAAATCCAGTGAACATTCGGCTTCCAGCGTTGGCATTAACACGCGCTTTTCCGGGTTCAGAATCTTCGCGGTTTCGCCCATGAAACGCACGCCTGCGACAATCAGGGTTTTTGCGGGGTGTTCATTGCCAAATTTCGCCATATCCAGCGAGTCGGATACGTAACCGCCGGTTTCTTCCGCCAATTCCTGCAAATCGCGTTCGACGTAATAATGCGCTACCAGCACTGCGTCCTGCTCTTTGAGCAGGCGTTTGATTTTGTCCTTCACCACCGCTTTTTGTTCGGGGGTGTAATGCGGGTTCAGGGCTTCAATGTGCGCGGTGTGCGGGACTTTGATGATGGGGATATTGATGGTTTTAGTCATGATTAACGCTTCTTTCCTTTCTTCGCCGCTGCTTTCTTGGCGAGTTTCTTCTTTTTGCTGCCTGCGGCTTTGCCAGAGGCTTTGAGTTTTTTGGGGCCGGTGTAAGTGCCTTCCAAGCCTTCAATGGTACGCCGTTTGAAATTTTGTTTCAAAAATCGCTCGATATTGATCATTAAATTCCATTCGCTGGCTTGCACCAAAGCCACGGTAATGCCGCTGGTATCACCGCGCCCGGTACGCCCGATGCGGTGGATGTAATGTACCCCAGTGCGTGGCATATCGAAATTGACGACCAGTTCCACACCTTCAATATCCAGCCCGCGTGCCGCCAGATCAGTGGCAATCAAGGTGTTGATCGTGCCGAGGCGGAATAACGCCATAATGCGGTTGCGTTCTTTTTGATCCATTTCGCCGTGCAATACGCCGCAACGCACCCGTTTGCCCTGCAATACGCCGCTTAAACTGTCGGCTTGAGCGCGGCTATTAGTGAAGACGAGGGCTTTGTTAAAGGTTTCGTTTAACAGCAGCCATGCTAAAAGGTTTTGTTTGTGCGCGGTGTTGTCGGCAATGATGACCTGTTGTTCGAGGTTTTCGTGCTGATCATACAGGCTATTGAGGCGCACCATTTCCGGGTCGCGTAAAACTTTTTCGGCGATTTTGATAATGCCGTATTGCTGCAAGGTGGCGGAAAACAGCAGCGTCTGGCGTTGCGGGTTGCTCGCGGTGGCAATGGTTTGCAGGGCTTGGCTGAAGCCCATGTCTAACATACGGTCGGCTTCGTCCAGAATCAGCACTTCCAGCCGTGAAAAATCAGGGGTTTGCGCTTCCATCAATTCCAGCACGCGCCCCGGTGTGGCAATCACGATTTCAGCATTTTTGCGCAACAGGGTTTGCTGTACTCGGAAATCTGCCCCACCGGTAATTAAACCGACTTGCAGGCTGGTGAATTCCAGTAGTTGCTGACATTGTTGGTAAATTTGTTTCGCCAATTCACGGGTAGGCACGAGTACCAACGCCCGCGTGCCGTAAGCCTCGGTCGGGGTTGCTAATAACTGCTGGAGGGTGGGCAATAAAAATGCGACGGTTTTGCCGCTGCCGGTTTCCGCGCTGACCAGTAAATCGCGCCGCGCTAATGCACGCGGAATCGCTGCGAGTTGTACCGCTGTGGGCTGTTGAAACCCTAGTTTCTGCACAGCCTGCAACAGCGGTTCAGCAAGGTCAAAATCGGCAAAGGCTGGGGTGGTTTCCATGAAAGATCGTCGTCCGCTGCGATAAAGATGCAGCATAACCGATTATTCATCGCCAGCGTAGGGTTTGCCGCCGCGCCGTTGCCCCGAACTATTTACCCAAGGCGCGATAGCGTGTCATCAGCACCCCGGTAATTTCCGTGACGCTGCCCAGCATCGAAGGATCGAGCAGTTCGTGGATAAAATCCAGCTCATCCAACACTTTGTCGATCTTGTCGCGGGTATCGTAGCTGTCGATTTCCCCTGCAATTTTCTGCAAATAAGCGTAAGGGTTGTCTGCGATTGCCGAAACGCCCTTCATATTGCTTTCAAAAACGCCGTCTACCATGATTTATGCTCCTTCATCGTCGTTATCTTCAGGAGCGTAACTATAGCTAAATCCGCGTCGCTCGCAAAATCTAGTCAAGCGGCGCGTGGGATAAGCGGATGTCGTCAAAATCAATGTAGTTATTCCAACGCGGAGCCCAGTCCTGCGTATTGCCGCCGTAATAAGTGCTGAAGTAAAACGAATCAATCTTGCCTTTATCGCCGTGCCGCCATTCCATGTCTTGGCGGTGGGTGACTTGCTTGCCATCCAGCCACACGCTGTAAATACCGTCGCGTTTGCCGGAGCTATTGAGGCGAATCCGCTGGGTAATGGTTTGCCATTTCCCCGGTGTGACTTGCGCATCAATTGGCCAAAAATCCCCGAATTTGCGGTTGGCAGGCATTCCCACATAATACAAATACGGTACTAAACGCCCCTGTTCGACCCACATTAGCCGCGCTGTCCAGCCATCACCATCCAGCGGTTTATGCGCGTTGGAATATTTACCCCCACCGCTGGTCAAGCCCGGTAGTTTTCCGCCTTTGGCAAAATCGAAGCCAGGTTGAAAGCGCACCCGATAACGCAGGTAATATTCATTGGCAGGCGGCAAATTCACCAGAAATTGCCCGCCATTGTGTTCCGGCCCCACGGTGTTTGCAGGGTAAGTAACGCGCAAAAAACGTGCGTTATTATCCTTGCCATCGGTAGCAATGTGGGCGCGTTGGCGTGTGCCATCCCACATTAGATTTGCCCAGTCATGGCGCAGCAACGCACCAGTGTAAGTTTGTAAAGGATGTTGATTAAACGAGATATTAACATCATTAGCCGCAGCGGCAGGAGTGAGTGGACTTGCCAACAGTACGCCTGTCAGCCAACAGTAAAGGTATTTCATGATTATGCCCGGTCATTCTTATCCAGTTTTGGAGTGTCATCATTGACCAAAAGTTCCAGCCCAAACGTAGATTGGGCATTGAGCTACGCGGTTGTCATGCGTTTGGGCATCTACCGGTTGTCAGATAGTGTTGGTGTGCCAAGATTCGCCTATTTAGGATGGAAGACTCCCCAACCCCATTGGGGCGTTCGAGTGTCTTTATTTAATGAAATGAAAACAAACCCCTAAGGCATTAATTATGAAAAAACTTGTTTTTTTGAGCATTCTGCTCTCAAGCAATATGGCATTTGCAGTTAGCACCGATGCACCGATAGTCTTTAAAGCACCGGAGGGCATGGTCTGTAAAGGTGATCCAAACAGTGCGGAGGGGATTTACTGCGTTAGTGAAAACCCACCAGTTGCCGTTGCTCCAGAACCGATTAATTCCCCTGCGCCACCGATAGGTAACAAGCCAGACCCTAAAATGCCTCAAATCAAGCGACGTTATGAGGCAAATCTCAAGAAGTGGCAGGCAAGAAAACTGCAAAACTATACTTTTACACTGCAACGCAGTTGTTTCTGCTTACCGGAGTACACAACGCCCATGACGATTACTGTCAACAATGGAAAAATTGTTTCCGCTGTGGCAGAAAGTCTGATGGTGGAAATAAAGGACGATGGCAGTGAAACCACGCCTAAGATGGTGGATGTCAGTGATCGTGCTATGACTGTGGATCAATTGTTCAATGAAATTAAGCAAGCAATTGATAATAAAGCGGCATCAGTCAATGTAAAATATGACGCAAGATGGGGCTACCCGCGCTCTATTTACATTGATTTGGATACAAGAATGGCAGATGAGGAAATAGCCCTAACGAGTACGGCGTTGAAACCAATATCTGGTAATACCGTTATCAAGCCATTGCCTGTCACCAAGTAATCTTGAAAAGTAGACTCAGGGTGTTGAATATTTTCTGCCCTGAGTCGCTAAAAGTGTTAAGTAAGCCACAGCTTTTGCTAAAATCCGCTCGAAGTGTTCCTAAATAATAACCCGATAGAGTCTTTACCCCCATGAATGACTTTGGCAGCACCTTCTGGACTATCATTTTTATCTTTGCGCTTGCGTGGCTGGCCTACTATTTTGGCTGGCAGCGCGGTCACGCCTACGGCTATCTGGAAGGTGAGGAAGAGGGCAAGAAAAAAGGCAAAGCCGAAGGTGAAAAGCTCGGTATCACCAAAGGCGTTACCGAACGGGTATTAAACAGCATTGCTGGTTCCAGAGGTGGGGTGTTGGAAGACACTGAAAAAGCGGTGCGCGAACAGCTTTACGCCAAACTCACCGAGAAAGCACCGCCCCCTAAAAAGCCGCCCGGTTTTATGGAATCCCTAGTCGACGGCTTGAAAAAGTTGTTTTGGTGGGCGTTGCTCACCGGCATTGTGGCCTTGGTGGTTTATAACACCAAGTAACCGGCTCAATGGAATTCCGCTAATTCCTTGATATGGGTAGTGACGCTGCGCCCCAGCGGGGATAATTCGTAACCACCTTCCAAGCACGATACCACGCGCCCATCGCTGAATTCTTTGGCGATTTGACACAATTCGCGGGTAATCCACTGGTAATCGCGTTCCACCAGATTGAACCCGCCCATGTCGTCTTCAAGGTGCGAATCAAATCCCGCTGAAATCATTACCAGTTGAGGCTGGAATTCCCGTAACGCGGGCAACCAAGTAGCACTAACCGCTTCACGCCATGCGGCTCCACCCGTACCCGCAGGCAATGGTAAGTTACGCAAATTCGGATAATTGGTATCCGCGCCAGTAAACGGGTAAAACGGATGCTGGAACGATGAGCAAAACATAACGCGCTGTTCGTCGCGGAAAATTTCTTCCGTGCCGTCACCGTGGTGTACGTCGAAATCAATAATCGCAATGCGTTCCAAAGCGTAAACTTCCAGCGCGTGTGCCGCCCCGACTGCTACGTTATTGAAAATGCAAAAGCCCGCCGCGCAGTTACGTCCGGCATGATGACCGGGTGGGCGCACTGCGCAAAAAGCGTGTTTGTGTGTGCCAGCCATGACCAAATCCACAGCCATGACGGTTGCGCCTGCTGCGTGTAATGCCGCATCCAAGGAATGCACATTCATCCCGGTGTCGCCATCCAGCATCGAAAAGCCCGTTTGAGGGGCGGTGGCAAAGACCCGTTCCACGTAATCGGCATCGTGCGCCCGCAATAAGTGTTCGCGTTCGGCGCAATGCGAATCGTAATGCCGCGAAATCCAGTCAACGCCCGACATGATCATGCGATTGTTGATAGCGTCCAAACGTTCGCCACATTCGGGGTGATGGGGTGTCCCATTGTCGTGTAAATTGCAATGGGAATGGGTTATTACAGCAACTGTCATGTCTTTTTTACAGAAACCCGCGTAGAATATGTTGCAATGCAGCATCTGGCGTTTTTAGGCTTTCGTCACCGCTGCGCTTAATCTTCGTCCAGTCTAGAGGTTTGGACCATGGGTCACCATTACTTAAATCAACTTTTTACGCCACAATCCATCGCGGTCTTTGGCGCAAGTGACAGCCCCGACGGGGTGGGAACCCTTGTGTTCAAAAATCTGCTGAATGCTAAATTCAAGGGTACAGTTTACCCCATCAATCCCAAATACGCGAAAGTTCAAGAGCATGTCGCTTTTCCCAATTTAGTCGCGTTGAATAAACCTGTCGATCTGGCGGTTATTACCACCCCGGCTGCGAGCGTGCCCAGCATTCTTCAGCAATGCGGCGAACACGGGGTAAAAGGCGTGGTGGTGCTTTCTTCTGGGTTTGCAGAAACGGGCGCACGCGGGGCGCGGTTGCAAAAAGACTCGGTAGATATTGCGCAACAGTACGGAATGCACATTATTGGCCCCAACTGTTTGGGCATTATGCGTCCGTCGGTAGGGTTAAATGCCACTTTTAGCCGCAATCAGGCGTTGCCCGGTAATTTAGCACTGGTGTCGCAATCCGGTGGTATGTGTACTGCGATTTTGGATTGGGCTTCCCCACGGCAAATCGGTTTTTCCACGGTAATGACTTTGGGCGATGCGGCGGATGTTGATTTTGGTGATGTGCTGGATTTCCTCGCGCTTGACCCGAAAACCGATAGCATTTTGCTGTATATCGAAGGTGTACACGACGCACGCGGTTTCATGAGCGGTTTACGTACTGCCTCGCGGATGAAGCCGGTGGTGGTGTTGAAAGCAGGGCGTTACGAGGAAGGTTCCCGCGCAGCAAGCACTCACACGGGTGCAATTGTGGGCGGTAGTGAAGCTTTCACCGCCGCGTTAGAGCGTGCTGGTGCGGTGCAGGTTGATACCATTAGCCAGTTGTTTTCAGCGGCGCAAATTTTATCGTCAGGGTTGCGTACTCAGCAAAACCGTTTGCTGATTTTAACCAATGGCGGCGGCCCCGGCGTAATGGCAACGGATCGTGCAGTGGAAACCGGCTTGCGCATGGCAACCTTAAGTGCGCCGACGCTGGTGGAATTGAATAAGGTATTGCCACCCACTTGGTCGCACGGTAATCCGGTGGATATTTTGGGCGATGCCACCCCGGAACGTTACGCCGCCGCGCTGCAATGTTGCATGAAAGACGAAAACGTCGACGGTGTGCTGGTAATGTTGACCCCACAAGCCATGACCGACCCCGCAGGTGTGGCAAAGGTGGTGGCGAATTTATGTAAAGACCCCAAGTCCAGCAAAATCTGCAAACCAGTGTTAGCGTGTTGGATGGGTGATGAGCAAGTGGCAGCGGGACGTGAGATGTTAGCTGCTGCCAATGTGCCGCATTTCCGTACCCCGGAAGCGGCGGTTGAAGCTTTTTCGTACCTGACGCATTACCGCGATAACCAAAAAATGCTGATGCAAGTGCCGCCGTCGGTGCAGGAGCAAACCCGTGAACCCGATGTGCAGGGCGCGCGCCTGATTTTGGAAAGTGTGCTGGCGGAAGGGCGACGTGCCTTATCCACCACCGAATCACGGGCAATTTTATCAGCGTTTCGGATTCCAGCCGTGCCGACGATTTTAACCCGCAGTCCGGCAGAAGCCTTGGTCGCGGCGGAATCGCTGGGTTTCCCGGTAGTGATGAAAATCAGCTCGCCGGATGTATTGCACAAATCCGATGTGAACGGAGTACGCTTAAACATTGCCAGTGCGCACGCAGTACGCAGCATTTACCAAGAATTAATCGAAGCCACCAAGCGTGGTATGCCGGATGCTCGCATCGAAGGGATTACCGTGGAGCGGATGCACCAAAGCAATTCCGCCCGCGAATTGATGATTGGGGTGGTACGTGATCCGGTATTTGGCCCGATTATTAGCTTTGGTATGGGTGGCACTGCGGTGGAAATTCACCGTGACCATGCGGTTGCGTTGCCGCCGTTAAACGATTACATGATCAAAAAGACCGTGTGTCGCACGCGAGTAGCGCGGTTATTGGGCGAGTTCCGCAATATGCCGAAGATCAACTTCGAGGCTTTGTGGAAAGTGCTGCAACGGGTTTCCGAGATGGTGTGCGAATTGCCGGAAATTGTCGAAATGGACATCAACCCGTTAGTGGCGGATGCGGATGGCGTGGTGGCAGTGGATGCACGCTTTACCATCAATTACCCGCCAGTGACGGCACGGCGTTACGATCACATGGCGATTCACCCGTACCCGAATGATTTGGTGAAACACCTGCAATTGCCTGATGGTACAGACATTATTATCCGCCCGATTCGTCCTGAAGATGCGGAGATGGAACAGGAATTCGTGCGCAATTTGTCGAAAGAATCGCGTTACATGCGCTTTATGCAAGCCCTGCGCGAGCTTACCCCGGATATGTTGGTGCGCCTGACGCAAATTGATTATGACAGGGAAATGGCATTCCTCGCGTTAACCCGGCAAGATGGCAAGGAAGTGGAAATGGGGGTGACGCGCTATGCGATTAACCCTGATAGAAACAGTTGTGAATTCGCGTTGGTGATTGCAGATGAATTCCAAAATCGCGGTCTGGGCGGGGTGATGATGAATATTCTCATCGACACTGCCCGTGCTCGCGGTCTGCGTTACATTGATGGCGAAGTCTTAGCGCACAATCATGGTATGTTGAAACTGATGCAGCGGTTGGGTTTTGAGCGTCAAAAAAGCGACATTGAGGACGGCATTGTAATCGTGCGTAAACGCGTGGGGGAGATGTGCGGCTGAATGGAGGCGCAAACATGAGTATTCCGGTGGTAATGGTGTTAGCAGGGCATGACCCTAGCGGCGGTGCAGGCATTCAGGCTGATATGGAAGCGATTGCCAGTCAAGGTGGGCACGCGGTTTCGGTGATTACTTGCCTGACGGTGCAGGACACCTGCAACGTGCAGCGTATTGAGCCAGTGGCTGATTATTTGATTGAGCAACAGGCCGAAGCCTTGTTAGCCGATATGCCGATTGCGGCGATTAAAATCGGTTTGCTGGGCAGTATTGCAGCGGTGCAGGCGGTGCATCGCATCCTGCTGCAAGCCCCGGATGTGCCGGTGATTCTCGACCCCATCCTCGCTGCGGGTGGGGGTAAAAGCTTTTCCAGCGATTTGCTGTTGGAAGCTATTCGCGAATATTTATTGCCGCTCACCACCTTGCTTACCCCCAATGTCCCCGAAGCGGCGCAACTGGCAATTCACGGCGATACGCTTGACGCATACGCACTTTCCTTGCTGGATCAAGGTTGCAGCCATGTGTTGCTGACCGGCACTCATGCTGATACCGCACAGGTGGAAAATGCCCTGTATGGCGAAGGCAAACGCTTACGCACTTGGACGTGGGAACGCTTGCCGGAAACCTACCACGGTTCGGGTTGCACTCTCGCTTCCGCTTGTGCGGTTAACCTCGCCAAAGGCATGGATATGGTGAAAGCAGTGGCTACGGCGCAAGCGTATACGTGGGGAAGTTTGCAGGCGGGGCGTAAAATCGGGCGCGGGCAGTGGTTGCCGAATCGGTTTTATTGGATGAAATAGTATAGTGGCTGGATAATGCCGCACATGACCGTTTTAAAGCTGACTTTAACAATGGTCATGTCGTTTTTAGGGGTTTGCAGGGAAAGCGAAACATGAGTCTACGAGGTCTTTACGTCATCACCGACGGTTCAACAGGTGATGTCCTGTTGCGCAAAGTGGAACAAGCCTTACTTGGTGGTGCTGCCATCGTCCAATACCGCGACAAAACCACCGACAGCGCACGCCGCGAGCAAGAGGCGCGTGCTTTACGTGCTTTGTGTCACGAGTATAACGCTTTGTTTATCATTAATGACGATGTGGCGTTGGCAAAAACCGTGCAAGCCGACGGCGTACACGTAGGCCGCGAAGATTCCGCGCTAACAGTGGCACGCGCAGCCTTGGGCAATACGGCGATTATCGGAGTGTCGTGTTACAACCAGTTGGAACTGGCGTTAACGGCGGCGCAACACGGAGCGGATTACGTCGCGTTTGGTAGTTTTTTCCCATCGCCGACTAAGCCGAATGCGCCGCGTGCTACCTTGCCGTTATTGCACGAGGCGCGGGCGCAATTGCGTGTGCCGATTTGTGCGATTGGTGGCATTACG
Organism: Thiothrix unzii; assembly: GCF_017901175.1. Lineage (NCBI taxonomy): Bacteria > Pseudomonadati > Pseudomonadota > Gammaproteobacteria > Thiotrichales > Thiotrichaceae > Thiothrix > Thiothrix unzii. The sequence goes on along the minus strand of NZ_CP072793.1, from coordinate 2,914,898 downwards.
TTGGCAACCGCACCCGCTCTGGTGGCAGAGGGGGCGGATATGCTGGCGGTGATTTCGGACGTGTTTGCGAGTAATGCGATCACTCAACAGGCGGGTTTATACCGCAATCTGTTTTTACGCTGATATTTCTTACGGGTTTACTGGACAATACCCCCACGCTCATTGAAAATAAGCATTCTTTAATATTGTTGCCAAGGAATCCTGCCGTGACCCGTTCTGAAGCCCTGTTCGAGCAAGCCAAACGTTCCATTCCCGGCGGTGTTAATTCGCCAGTACGTGCTTTTCGCAGTGTCGGCGGAACGCCGCGCTTCATTGCGCGTGCCCAAGGTGCGTATATGTGGGATGCCGACGGTAATCGTTTGATTGATTACGTGGGTTCGTGGGGGCCAATGGTGGCGGGACACGCACACCCGGAAGTGGTGGCAGCAGTGCAGGCGGCAGCCGTTGACGGTTTAAGTTACGGTGCGCCGACTGAACTGGAAATCACGATGGCGGAAAAAATCTGCGAAATCGTGCCTTCCATCGAAATGGTGCGCATGACCAGCTCCGGCACGGAAGCTACCATGTCAGCGATCCGTTTGGCACGCGGTTTCACCGGGCGTAATTACTTGGTTAAATTTGAAGGCGGCTATCACGGGCATGGCGATTCCTTGCTGGTGAAAGCGGGTTCGGGCGCGTTGACTTTTGGGCAACCGAGTTCCCCCGGTGTGCCAGCGGAATTGGCGCAATTCACCCTGACGCTGGATTACAATAACAGCGAGCAAGTGCGTGAAGTGTTTGCGGCGCGTGGGCATGAAATTGCCTGCATTATCGTCGAGCCAGTCTCAGGCAATATGAATTGTATTCCGCCGGTAGCAGGTTTCTTGGAAACCTTGCGCGAAGTATGCGACCAAAGCGGCGCGGTATTGATTTTTGATGAAGTCATGACGGGTTTCCGCGTGGCGTTAGGTGGTGCGCAAGCGGTCTATAACGTGAAGCCGGATTTGACCACCTTGGGTAAAATCATTGGCGGCGGAATGCCGGTCGGTGCGTTCGGTGGACGGCGCGACATTATGGCGCATTTGTCGCCATTGGGCGCGGTTTACCAAGCGGGCACATTGTCCGGCAACCCGATTGCAATGACTGCCGGATTAAAAATGATGGAGATCATTTCGCGTGAAGGTTTTTACGCTGAATTGACTGCAAAAACCACGCAGTTCGTAAAAGGGATGCAAGCGGCTGCGGATGCGGCTAAGATAGCGTTCACCACACAACAGGTCGGTGGTATGTTTGGGTTATTCTTCACCACAGAAGCCCGCATTGATACTTACCAGCAGGTTACGGCTTGTAATATTGCCCAGTTTAATCAGTTTTTCCACGGTATGTTGGATCGCGGCGTGTATTTAGCACCGTCCGCTTATGAAGCTGGTTTTGTCTCGATGGCACACACTGATACCGATTTGGCTGAAACTATTAGCATCGCAGGGGATGTTTTCGCCAGTCTATAAACGGGTATCCGGGCAAGCAGGCATCGGGGCGGTTACACCGTCCTCGCACTGTTTATTTTGCATCATTATCATAAGTTAGCTTGTCCAAGCGGGAAGCAGGGAATGTACCGTTTTTTGTTAAAAATTTTGTGGGTTTGCGTGGCCTTAATGGTTGTTAGGAGTGCGCACGCTCAAATTGATTCATCTTCCATTTACAAGGACGTTGAGCAATCGGTCTATCAAATTCAGGTAGTTAATCAGCTTAGTCGTAAAAAAACCGCTATTGGTTCCGGCTTTGTGGTGCTGGAACCTAATATTCTGGCGACCAATTACCACGTGGTCAGCACTTACGTGAATGACCCGGAAGGCTTTGATCTTGATTACCTTTCCACCTCCGGCAAAACCGGCAAGTTGGAATTGTTAGCGGTGGATGTGATTCACGATCTCGCGGTATTGCGAGCCGATGAGCCGTTGGGTTTGCCATTAAGTATTGCCCCCGTTCCGCAAAAAGGCGCGCGGCTGTATTCCTTGGGTAATCCGTTGGATTTGGGTTTCTCGATTATCGAGGGCACGAATAATGGCGTGATGAAAAACAGCGATGACAGCAACATCTTGTTTTCAGGGAGTTTAAATCCCGGCATGAGCGGTGGCCCCACCCTCAATGAACAAGGCTCAGTGATTGGGGTGAATGTCGCGACTTCCGGTAATGAAATCAGCTTTTTAGTTCCCGCGCAGTATTTGGCGATTATTTTGGAGCGTTTAAAGCTGACAGGATTTGAGCCGGATGGCGACATTGACCAGCGCATTGCGGAACAGTTGCAAGATCATGCCGCGAAATACATCAATGATTTAGGCAAGGCCAAGTGGACGAATTTGTCGATTGGTAAGCTGAAAGTGCCTGGTGATATTGATGGTTTTGTGCGTTGCTGGGATAACAGCAGTAAGGCTGATCCTGACGATTTAATGCGTGTTAATTACACTCGTTGTTCCAATGACAGCAATATTTACCTTGATGACGGTTTGGAAGTAGGGTCGTTTGCTTACGAATACATTTGGTTAAGCAGCGATAAAATGATTGCGCCGCGTTTTTACCGCAGCTACGAAACGCAAAATTCCAGCGTTTTGGATAATTCCGCTGGCAAGAATGACGTGACCAATTTCGTTTGTCATACCGGATTCACGCAAGTGGCGGAACAGGAATACAAAATGACAGTATGTCGCCGCGATTATTTGAATTACGCAGGCTTGAGCGATGTGATGGTGACTGGCGCGATGGTGGGTCATAAGCAGCAGGGAATGCTATTTAACCTCGATATGATTGGGGTGGATTTTGAAAGTGGAATGCAGTTGGCGCAACGTATGCTGGGGGACTTCAAATGGCAAAAGTAATCCTCGAAGTTCAGACTCGTGGTTTGAATCAGTATCACCGTCTGGAAACGTTCCCGGTAAGCGTTGGGCGTGGGCTGGATAATGACGTAATTTTGTCAGACCCCGCTGTTTCCCCGTACCATTTGCGCTTGGAACAGGGTGAGGGTGATGCGCTGTTTCTGCACAACTTATCGCAGGAAAACGGCACGAGCATGAACGGTCATGTCGTGGGGCTACAGCCTGTGCGTTTGCCGGTTCCGAGCCGTTTGGTATTGGGTAATCGGCGTATCAATGTGTTAGCCGCTGATACTCCGGTGGCAGCGACGAATTTGCTGAAGTTCAGTGGTTTCTTTTCTGCACTGTCCAACCCGGTGTGGGCAACGTTGTTAGTGGTGTTGACGGCACTGGGTTTGTTCGCGGAAAGCTACATGAGTACTTTTTTAGCGAAAGGCGTGTGGTATTACCTCAGCGATGTATTGCTCAATATGGCGGTGTTGTTTGCGTTCGCACTGGTGTTGTCGGGGGTCACTTGGTTAGTTTCGCATCGCTGGACGTTGGTGTCGGCGGTGAGCATTACGGCGTTACTGGCATTGCTGAAATCGGTTTTCGCGGTGGTGGGCGTGAGTATTGCCTACTTTGTGAGTTCTAGTGCGCCTTCGGATTTCTTATTGGCGTTTTACAATTTAGTGTTTGTGGCCTTGATGCTGTATTTGTATCAGCGTTGGGCGAGTTATTTACGCCCGTTGCCTGCGATTGGTTTGGCATTGTTGCTGAGTTCGCCGTTGCTGGTACTGGAAGGTTTGGATTGGTTGGATCAGGTGGTCATGCAAGGCGAGTTTTCCAACGAGCCGGTGTATGACCAAACCTTGAGTTCATTTAATCTGCACGCAGCACCCACCGTATCGCTGGAAAACTATATGCAACAAGCCAGTGATGCGCTGCCTTCCCAAGTGGAAGAGTAAGTTTATAAATCGCCAAAGCGGTGCTGGAGCAATGCCAGTGCCGCGCTACTCGCTGTTTCTGCCCGCAATATCCGTGGCCCCAGTGAAACGGGCATTACGCCAGCTTGCACACAGGTTTCCACTTCTTCACCGGTAAATCCACCTTCGGGGCCAATCAATAGCGCAATCGGTGTGGGTAAATCTGCGGGTAGGGCGTTAATGCGCGGAAAATCACCGGGCGCGAGAATTATCCGCGTACCCACAAAAGGTGTTTCCAGCCAGCGTTCCAGCGTTAACGGTACTTGCACGGTCGGCATTCGGGTGCGTCCCGATTGTTCGCAAGCCGCCACGACAATGCCTTCCCAATGCTGCAATTTTTTATCCACCTGCTCTTTACCGATGCGTACCACGCTACGTTGCGTAATTAGCGGCTGGATGGTGTTTACCCCCAACTCCACGGCTTTTTGCAGGGCAAAATCCATCTTGTCGGGTTTAATGACGGCTTGCACGAGGGTGAGGTGGACAGGGGATTCAGTCTCGATTGAGGAAACGCTGTCGATCAGCACCGATGCGCTACGTTTGCTGACGTTGCTTATCTGTGCGAGATATTCCCCGCCTTCACCGTTAAATAGAATCAGTGGCTCGCCCACGCCCAAGCGCAAGACTTGGATGGCATGGCGAAACGTCGTGTCGGGCAAGGTGAATTCCTGTCCGACAGCGAAAGGTTGCGGCACATAAAAACGCGGGACGCGCATTAGTCTGCTAACCCGATGTTTTTCCAAATACTCATGGTCGGTTCAACCCGATTCATGGTGTAGAAATGCAGCCCCGGCGCACCCGTTTCCAGCAAGTTTTCACACAGCAAGCTGATGAATTCCTCACCAAATTTGGCGATGGATTCCACATCATCCGCATACGTTTCCAATTGCTTACGCAACCAGCGCGGAATTTCTGCACCGCACATATCCGAAAAGCGTGCCAGTTGTGAATAATTGGTGATTGGCATAATGCCGGGGACGATGGGGATTTCCACGCCCTTTTTCACGCATTCATCCACGAAATGCCAATACGCATCGGCATTGAAGAAGTATTGCGTAATCGCACTGTTCGCACCTGCATTGACCTTGCGCACAAAGTTGTCGATGTCGACTTTGAGGTTAGGCGCTTGCGGGTGCATTTCGGGGTAAGCCGCCACTTCGATATTGAAATGGTCGCCGGTTTCCTTACGGATGAATTCCACCAATTCGTTGGCGTAGCGGAATTGCCCCAAATCGCGTGAACCGGATGGCAAATCACCGCGCAAGGCGACAATATGCTTGATGCCGTTATTGCGGTACGTATCCAAAATTTCGCGGATTTGTTCAGCACTCGAACCGACGCACGACAAATGCGGCGCGGCTTCAATGCCAGAATCGCGTTGGATTTCTAGCACGGTGTTCAATGTATTTGCTTGCGTTGAGCCGCCTGCACCGTAAGTGACGGAAAAGAAACGCGGGTTTAATGCCGCTAATTCGTTACGTACTGCGCGTAAGTTTTCCGCGCCCTTGTCGGTTTTGGGCGGGAAAAACTCGAAGCTAAAGATCAGATCATCGTGATTTACGTGATCGTGTTGATGGTCGTCAGTCATAATTTAATCTCAAAAAACGTGAGCCAGCCTGTAATAGTTTGGCTTTTGTGCGCTGCAACCAATGCGTTGGTGTTGCAACAGCAGGAAGCTGCAATTCCGGTATTTTCACAATAAGCTGGGCAGTCATTTCATGCAAGCGTGAAGCAATGCTACCCGGAGCACGCAGTGTGTCAGTCATTTCCTCGCTAATTTGATCGAATAAACGATGGTAAACAAATAAGCTAAGGAAGTCTGTTGCCAACCCTTTTGCCACTAACAGTTGTGCTAACTCAAGGTAGTGCTTAGAGTCTCCGGTTGCTTGCAGATCACGTGCCAGCCAATAAAGGTAAAAGGGTAAAGCGTAAGGCATGAATTTACCATACGTGACTAAATGGTTGGCTTCAAGCACATTGCCTAACCACGCATCTGGCTCATCAATGTCAATGCCGAATTGTTCCATCAAGCCTGAACGGATCAATACCATGACATCATTAGCAACAACGTGATTAATACTCCGGCTGCTGATGTAATGGTTTAACAAATGCCCCAAATGCGTTCTTGCGTCCTCAACTGGGGTGGCACACCTATGCTGATAATAATTCTGAAGCCGATAGCTGACTAGCACGCTATTACTGAAATCAATAGGTTTATCAGCTAAAACCGCCACATTGGTCATGCCAAATGGCTCAATATGCGACCAAGCAAAACCCGCTTGGGTTGCCAAATCGGCCAGTTTTTCAGGCGACAGCAAGAAGTAATGTGCTCCGGCTGATAAGGCAGCGTATAACTCCCCTGGCGGGGTTTCGGGTGTTAACGAACCTGAACGTGGCGTTGTCAGCAATACAATACCGTCAGGTGCGAGGTAACTTTTCAGCTCTTGCAAAAAACCTAGCGGTTCTGGAACATGCTCCAGCACTTCGGTGGCAAAAATGAAATCAAAGGTCTTGCCTTGAATTTCTTCTGCCTCATGCATGTAGCGGTGCAAAATTGGCGTTTCTAACAAACGTGCACCCATTACGCCGTAAGCGGAAGGTTCTAAACCTACAACGTCCGCCCCCCATGCTGTTCGGCAATAATCCAGCGCAACCCCAGCATTACAACCCACTTCCAAGACCGAGCGGAAACGGCTAAATGGCAAGCGTTCCAGTAAACCAATTTTCCAATCTAATCCACCAACAATTTCGAGATAATGGTAAATCAGATAAATGAAATTTGGGTCTTGTAGCACTATCTCAGTGGAGGGATAAGGGACGTTATGTTGTTGTGCATCTGGAAACCAAGCACTACCGCATTGCTTACAATGGGCGGTATTCAGATAACCGTAATCGGCGTGCCAATGGGCAGCCTGTAACACAATTTCGTTGCCGAGGGTGTTACCGCACAAGATGCAGGGAGCATCGGTTGGTTGTGGTGGGTTTAGCCAAATAACCCGTTCAGTTTGCATTGGAATCGCAGCCCGGTTATAGGCTGGGAGAGAAAAGTCCCTCCCGCCCTTTTATTTACTTATTTATTAATAACGGTAATGGTCAGCCTTGTAAGGCCCTTCCACTGCGACGTTAATGTACTGCGCTTGCTTTTCGGTCAAGGTGCTGAGTTGCGCGTTGAGGGTTTTCAACTGCAACCGTGCAACTTTCTCGTCCAAATGCTTCGGCAGGGTGTAAACGCCAATCGGGTATTTGCCGGAATCGCGTTCAGTCCACAACTCGATTTGCGCAATCGTCTGGTTCGCAAACGAAGACGACATGACATAAGACGGATGCCCCGTCGCACAACCCAGGTTTACCAAACGCCCTTTTGCCAGCAGCGTGATGCGCTTGCCGTCAGGGAAGATCACGTGGTCAACTTGTGGCTTGATTTCGTCCCACTCGTACTGTTCCAGTGACGCTACGTCGATTTCGTTATCGAAGTGCCCGATATTGCAGACGATGGCTTCGTTTTTCATCGCAGCCATGTGGTCATGGGTGATGACGTGGAAGTTGCCGGTCGCGGTGACGAAAATGTCGGCTTTGTCAGCCGCGTATTCCATTGTCACTACACGGTAGCCTTCCATTGCCGCTTGCAGTGCGCAAATCGGGTCGATTTCTGTTACCCAGACTTGAGCAGACAGTGCGCGTAAAGCTTGCGCAGAGCCTTTGCCTACGTCGCCGTAACCGCAAACCAGTGCGACTTTGCCCGCAATCATTACGTCGGTAGCACGCTTGATGCTGTCAACCAATGATTCGCGGCAGCCGTACAGGTTGTCGAATTTGGATTTGGTGACGGAATCGTTGACGTTAATGCCGGGGAATTTCAGCTCGCCACGCGCGTGCATCTGATACAAGCGGTGAACCCCGGTAGTGGTTTCTTCAGTAACACCACGGACTTCTGCCAAACGGCTGCTGTACCAGTTCGGGGAAGTTTCCAGACGCTTGCGGATGGCAGCGTACAAATAGGTTTCTTCTTCAGATTCAGGCTTGGCAACCAAGCTAGGGTCTTGTTCAGCGCGTGCGCCCAAATGCAGCAGCAGCGTTGCGTCGCCGCCGTCATCAAGGATCATGTTGGCTTGTTCGCCATTCGGCCACTCGAAGATTTTGTGGGTGTAATCCCAGTATTCTTCCAGTGATTCGCCTTTGTACGCGAAGACCGGAACGCCTGCTTGCGCAATGGCGGCAGCAGCGTGGTCTTGCGTAGAGAAGATATTGCAAGAAGCCCAGCGCACGTCTGCGCCCAGTGCGGTCAGGGTTTCGATCAACACGCCAGTTTGGATGGTCATGTGCAGTGAACCCGCGATACGCGCCCCCGCCAACGGCTTGGATTCAGCAAATTCGCGGCGAATTGCCATCAAACCGGGCATTTCGTGTTCAGCAACGTTGAGTTCTTTACGACCCCAAGCAGCCAAACCCATATCGGCGACGATATAGTCGTTAAAAGTAGTCATATTGTCAGTCTCCTAATCTTATAAGCCAGCAGCAGTGCGTAAAGCGTCAGCGCGGTCAGTGCGTTCCCAAGGCAGGTCGAGGTCATCACGACCGAAGTGACCGTAAGCGGCAGTGCCACGGTAAATCGGACGCAACAGATCCAGCATTTTGGTGATGCCATAAGGACGCAGGTCGAAGTGTTCGCGTACCAGATTTTCGATCAGAGTTTCATCGACCTTGTTAGTGCCGAAGGTTTCAACCGTGATGGAAGTTGGTTGTGCTACACCGATAGCGTAGGAGACTTGAATTTCGCAACGGTCAGCCAAGCCCGCCGCGACGATGTTTTTCGCCACGTAACGGCCTGCGTAAGCCGCAGAACGGTCAACTTTTGATGGGTCTTTGCCGGAGAATGCGCCGCCGCCGTGACGTGCCATACCGCCGTAAGTGTCAACGATGATCTTACGACCAGTCAGACCGCAGTCGCCCACAGGGCCGCCGATTACGAAGTTGCCGGTTGGGTTGATGTGGAATTTGGTGTCCTTGTGCAGCCATTCAGTTGGCAGGACAGGGAAAATAACGTGCTCCATCACACCCATGCGCAGGTCATCAAGGCTGATGTCTGGGCTGTGTTGGGTGGACAAAACTACTGCGTCGATAGCAACGATTTTGCCGTCTTCGTAACGCACAGTAACTTGGGATTTTGCATCCGGGCGCAACCAAGGCAGTGTGCCGTTTTTGCGCATATCCGCTTGTTGCTTCACCAGACGGTGCGCATAAGTCAGTGCTGCTGGCATCAAAACGTCAGTTTCATTGCTGGCGTAACCGAACATCAAGCCTTGGTCGCCCGCGCCTTGGTCTTCTGGCTTGGCACGGTCAACGCCCATCGCGATGTCAGGGGATTGCTTGCCGAGTGCATTGATCACTGCGCACGTGTGACCGTCGAAGCCGATTTCGGAATTGTTGTAGCCGATGTCATTGACCACGCCACGCACGATACCTTCGTAGTCGATTTCCGCAGTGGTAGTAATTTCGCCTGCCAGTACGACCATGCCGGTCTTGGTCAGGGTTTCGCAGGCAACACGTGCATAAGGGTCTTTAGCAATGATCGCATCCAAAATGGCATCGGAAATTTGATCCGCCATTTTGTCTGGGTGGCCTTCAGAAACAGATTCGGACGTGAAGAGGTAACTTCTCTCAGTCATTAATGTTCTCCTAAAACTAAAAATTAAATGACTGAGCGTCGTTAACTGTGACCACTACTTGAGCCTGGCGGGTGTTCCCGTCGCAACGCTCCTCAAGGGTGGTATCTAAATTCAGTGGAGTATGATAGACGAAACATTGGAGCAATGCATCATGTGTGCCGATAAACTTCGCTGTGATAGAATCGGGACAAATTTACTTTACAGGTTTCCTATGACTGAACGCACCGCCAGCGTGGCACGCAACACGCTCGAAACCCAAATCCGCATTACCATCAACCTCGATGGCACGGGCAAATCACGCTTTGCGACCGGCATTCCCTTCCTCGAACACATGCTCGATCAAGTGGCGCGTCACGGCATGATCGACCTCGACATCGAATGCAAAGGCGACCACCACATTGACGACCACCACAGTGTCGAAGACATTGGCATTACCTTGGGGCAAGCGTTCGCACAAGCCGTTGGCGACAAAAAAGGTATTCGTCGCTATGGTCATGCTTACGTGCCGTTGGATGAAGCCCTGTCCCGCGTGGTGATCGACTTTTCCGGCAGACCGGGCTTGGAACATCAGGTGGAATACCCGCGCTCCAGTATTGGCGCGTTTGAAACCGACCTGTTTTACGAATTCTTCCAAGGCTTTGTGAATCACGCGCTGGTGTCGCTGCATATCGACAATTTGAAAGGGCGCAATTCGCACCACATTGCCGAAACCGTTTTCAAAGCCTTCGGGCGGGCGTTGCGTATGGCGTTAGAGCTGGATCCGCGCATGGCGGGGATTATGCCGTCGACCAAGGGGAGTTTGTAATGCAAAAAATCGCCATCATCGACTACAACATGGGCAACCTGCACTCGGTGGAACGTGCCGTTTCGCACGCTGCTGCGGGCAATGCCACGGTAGCGATTACGTCTGACCCAGACATCATTTTAAAAGCCGACCGCGTAGTATTTCCGGGGCAAGGCGCGGCGCGTGACTGTATGCGCGAACTCGAAACCCGTGGCATGGCGGAAGTGGTACGCGAAGTCATCCAGACCAAACCCTTCCTCGGCATTTGCATGGGAATGCAGGTCTTGATGCAGCATTCCGAAGAAAATGGCGGCATCGAATGTTTAGGGCTGTACGAGGGCAATGTGCGCTATTTCGGCACGGTGCATCACGAAATCGGTGTGCGCCTGAAGATTCCGCAAATGGGCTGGAATCAAATCTGGCATCAAGTTGAACACCCGCTGTGGCAAGGCATTGCGGATGGCGCACGCTTCTATTTCGTCCACAGCTATTATGTTGAGCCGGTCACGCCGGACTTGATTGCAGGCTCGACCGAATACGGCATCAGCTACGCTTCAGCGATTGCTAAAGACAATGTGTTTGCGATTCAGGCGCACCCGGAAAAATCGGCGGATGATGGCCTGAAATTGCTGGAAAATTTCGTCAACTGGCAGCCGTAAAGCGCGTTACGCTTGCGGCAACCCATGCCCCACTAGCGATGCAATCCCATCCGGGTAAATACGTATCCGGGTGAGTTGCGCATAGCCAATTTCAAAGTGCAGGCTTTTTTGGTACAAAATATCCAGAACCTTTGCCAGCACCACCCGCATTACACCCGCGTGGGTTAACACTAAAACCCGTTGACCTGCGTAGTCGGTTTGCAGTTGCATCCATGCCTGATTGACCCGTGCAATGAAATCTTCCATTGCTTCGCCGTGGGGGGCGATAAAGCGGCGCGGTTGATACCACAACTGTTGCAGTAACTGTGCGTCTTGTTCCCAAATAGCGGCTTGGGTTTGTCCGACCCAATCCCCGAAATCCATTTCCCCGAAACGTGCATCGACCGCAAACGGGCAATCCAGACGTTGTGCTAATAAGCGTGCGAAATCGTGACAACGGCGGCTGGGCGAGGTGATGATGGCATCCCATTGACCGGTTTGGGTGGCGAGGGTCAGTTGTTTCCAGCCGGAAATGCCCAGCGGTTCATGGCTGGGGGCGCAAAATAAATCGGGGGTTGCCACTTGCCCGTGTCGTAAAAGGTCGATGGTGGTGGGTGAAAGCGGTGCGGTTTCGGGTTGTGTTGTCATTCCATTGTTCACATTTTGCCTGTCTGTCGGCATTTTGGCACACAATGCCGGTTCATGGGGGATGCTTTCCTGCATTTCCGCCGAGCTTACCTATACTCAGGATAAACTTGCTAAGAGAGCCTGCGCATGACCACAGAAACAGAAACTGATCCACCGATTATCCAGTCACGCATGGCGCGGATTGCCAAGCGCGTGGGGGATGCCGCGCATCGTTCTTTGGATGCGATGAAGCTAATGACTGAACGCCTGATGGGATTATTGCGTTTATTTGCTACGGTCGGCTTGACCTTGATTGTCAGTCTGGTGGTGTATAAAGCGATTCAAAGTGCCGATGTTGTGGTGGTTAAACCGTTTTCAGTGCCGAAAGCGATTCAGGATATTAGCCCGGATAGCGGGCGCATTATCGCGACGCAACTGGATATTGAGCTGAAAGAGGCAGAACTGTCGATTTACAATACCATCAAGGGCGGCGAACAAGCTTGGCAAGGGCGTTCGCGCACAGATCGTGTGGAATTGGCGCAAATTACCGGCAGTGCCGGAGACTTTTTGCTGGGTTCCAATATCAAATTGCCGGAAACCGGGATTTCCATCAATGACGTGGTGGAGTTTATCGCCAGTGTGTTCGGGCGGCGCAATATTATCGGTTCGGTTTACCAAGATCAGGGTAAATTGCACTTGCGGGTGGAGTTGGGCAGCCAAATTTTCTCTTACGAACGTCCGCTGGATGCGTCGCGTGAGAAAACCCTGAACTTTGATTTAATTGAGCAAATGCTGGAAGACAGCCGTTCGGATTTACTCAGTGCCGCGTCACCGCAACACAATTTGTATTACTACTGTTCCGGGAAAACTGACCGGGTATTTCACCAAGATAGCCGTTTCACCCAATGGTTTGATTATTGCGCTCGCTTGAATAATCCACAAAGTGACATTGAAGATTTAACCCAACTGATTGATACCTTGGATGTCCTGAATGCGGATAGCGAAGCCGTCACCGAGGGGAATTTGATCCTCAGCAATGTGTTATCGAATACCTTGGCAAACGCACGCCAAAAACTGCAACCCATTTGCCCGGATTATGAGCTAACTAAGGTGTGCAAACCGCGTGTGGATACCGCACAAGCCACGGTTGCTGCAATGGTTGTTGAGCCAGCACCTGCACCCCAGCAAGATAATGCACAGTCATTAACCTTGCCGAGTCTTTACGGGAATAGCGTGCCTTCTATGCGAGTCCCTGATGTTGTTGCTTCTAGCACTGATCCTGTAGGCAGTGGCGGCAATGTCCCTGTCGCAGGCTTGGTGAGTTTGGCGGATTTGCAAAGTTTGTGGGAAGGGTGCAGCAGTCGGGTGATTACCTCTGCCGAATTGCTGGCTTCCAATAAAAGCGAGGCGGAAGCGACGTTTTTGTTTAACAATAAATTGACAGCGCAGGCGGTGGAAAAATACCGTGAAGCCTTGCAGCAAAATTGCCGTAATGCTTTTGCTTGGGCAAATTTGGGGGTGCTGCTCAACGGGCATTACCAAGGTGAAACGGCGGTGTTTGCATTGGCAACGGCTTCCGGTATCAATAATCGTGCGGATTGGATTCCGAACAGTTGGTGTATTGCGCAAGCTTACAATGATCCGCCTGCGCAGATGGTGCGGCGTTTAACCGAAGCCAAACCTGACGATGCTTGTAGCATTGCCCGCGCGATTAATCCGGCGAATAAAGTCATGTTGGATAAGCAGTTTTATCTCGCCGTTGCCGATCGCTTTTTTGATGTCGCTGATTACGCGCAAGCGGCGGAAACCTATCAAATCGCGCTCAGTGTCGATAAAAAGCGCGATTGCAATACCAGTAAAGCGGTTAACCGCTTGTATACCTTGGAAACCAAATACAAAATCAAGGGAGCCTGGCAGGCAGCTTGTGCGATTCGCGACAGTGCCGTGCCATTGCTGGATGGGAAAATAAGTAGTTGCGAGCCGGAATTAGTAGCGTTGCAATGTCCGGCGACACAATAAAGCAAGGCGATTAATCGCGGTCATTTACCGCAAAGTCATCGTCATCATCCATGCTGGGCTGCTCCCGTTCGCGGGCGGGAGTAGGTTTTGGTGCAGGTTGTTCTGGTTTCGGGGTGCGTAACTCAGTGCGTAAGTCGCGGGTCATGTCGCTGAGTGTGCCACCACTTAACCCCACTTCGTTCAACAAGGTTTCAATCAACGGTACTTGGGCGCGGTAACGTAGCGCACTGTCGACCACTTGATCTGCCAAACTGCTGCCCGATGAACCACCACCGCCGCTATTACCACTTTCGCCACCGCCATTATTGCGCCCACTGCCGATGGCATTGTTAAGCCCGTCAATGTGCATGATTTTAATGCCTTCGATATTTTCAATCGGGCGCACACTTTCGCGGATAATATTGGGCAATTGTTTGACGATTTCGAGTTTGACCTGCATCGCGATTTGATCGTTGGAAAGCAGGTTGGAAGCTTCGTTCAAAGCGCGTTTCCCAGCGGCTTCGACTTCGTAGCGGATTTGGGCGGCTTGCGCGGCAAGTTTTTCAACATCGGCATTGGCTTCGGCAATAATGCGTTGGCGTTGCGCTTCTTTTTCGGCACTGATGATTTCGATAATGCGTGAGCGTTCGGCTTCGGCACGTTCACGGGCGGTGCGGATTTCCTCGAAAATCTTTTCGGATTCGGCTTTAACTTTGTTGGTGGCTGTCCATGCCAAGGCGACTTCACGCTCTAATTCGGCTTGGCGCACGGTGGCTTGCTGTTGAACTTGCTCGATCAACAAGTCTTTATCAATGGTGATTTCTTCGATTTTGCGCTGAGTTTCGGCTTCATTTTCAGCCTTTTTGCGCTTGGAATCGTTTTGCGCCTGGGTTTCTTCAAAGTCCAGTTGCTCTTTTTTCTTGGTGGCTTCGAGATTTTTTTGCTTAATGGCAACTTGGTTGTCTTGCGAGATTTGGTTACGGCGTTTTTCACTTTCGGAAACGATTTGTTCCAAAATCGACAGGCCGCGTGCGTCAAACGAGTTGTTGGCATCGAAATAGCTTTTATCGGTCTGGTCTAGGCGCGTCAGGGAAACAGACACCAGTTCCAAACCGTTTTTGCGGAATTCGGCATTGACGGCTTCTTCAACGTTGCGCTCAAAATCGGCGCGTTTTTGATGCAATTCGTCCAGTTCCATCCCCGCTGCTACCGAGCGTAGGGCGGCGACGCACGGGGCTTCAAACACCAGTTTGACCTGTACTTCATCCAGGGTACGTTTACCCAATGCACGCGCGGCGGTGCTGATGGCGTGTTCGTCGGGGGCAACGCGCAGGAAGAATTCCGCTGTTACATCCACCCGCAACGGGTCTTTGGTGACGAGGGCTTGTTCCATTGCGCGGGTAATTTCAATGCGCATGGTTTGCATATTGACCGGCAACATATCGTGAACCACGGGTAACACGAACGCGCCGCCGCCCATAATGACTTTTTCCCCGCCGAGTCCGGTGCGTACATACGAGGTGTCTTTTTGTGCGCGGGTGTAAAATGCCGAAAACGCCACGCCGAGTAACGCTAACAGGATCAGCACGCCGATTAGTGCGTAGTACAATTCCATATTTTTCCGCCTCTGCCATGCAGGTTGATGAGCTTGATTATAAACAGGAATCCGCGCAGTGTGGGGATTAATCGGAAAATACCCTATAATGCACAGTCTATTCACCAACCAGTAATTCGCCCATGACCCGACAATACCGCGCTGTTTCGCTGATTTCCGGCGGTCTTGATTCCATGCTCGCTACCAAAGCAGTATTGGAGCAAGGCATCCACGTGGAAGGCATTAATTTTTTCACCGGATTTTGCGTCGAAGGCCATACCCACGCGATTCGTAAGCAGCACGGCGATAAACCCAAGCGCAATAATTCCCTGTGGGTCGCGGAGCAATTGGGAATTAAATTACATATCGTTGATATTGTTGATGATTACAAAGATGTGGTGCTGAACCCTAAGCACGGTTACGGCGCGAACATGAATCCGTGTCTTGACTGCAAGATTTTTATGGTGAAAAAAGCCCACGAATGGATTCAGCAAAAAGGTTTCGATTTTATCATTACCGGCGAAGTGGTAGGGCAACGCCCCATGTCGCAACGCGCGAAAACCATGCCGATTATTGCTGAGGAATCCGGCGCAATGGACGTGTTATTGCGTCCGTTATCCGCGCACAATTTACCGCCAACTAAACCGGAGCGCGAAGGCTGGATTGATCGCGAAAAGCTGTTCGGTTTCAGCGGGCGCAGCCGTAAGCCGCAAATCGCGCTGGCGACGCAGTGGGGTATTGACGAATACGCGCAGCCTGCGGGTGGCTGTTGTTTCCTCACCGATGCCAATTACACCGATAAATTGAAAGATTTGTGGGCGCACCGTCCCAACCGCGATTACGAGTTGGACGATATTATGCTGCTGAAAATCGGGCGGCACTTGCGCCCACGCACCCATTTCAAAATGATTGTGTCCCGCGAAGAGGGCGAAACCAACTTTCTGGAAGGTTACAAAAACCAGTTCATCTGGATTAAAACCGCCAGCCATTCAGGGCCGCTGACGATTTTGGACGGCAAAGACATTAGCGACGATGACATCACCTTGGCTGCCCAACTTGCCGCGAAATTTAGCAAAGGCAAGCACGCAGATCAGGTGGTGTGCAAAGTTGCCCGCCCCGGTGAGAGTTTCCGTGAAATTACGGTGAGCCCTTTTGCCGAGGAGATTCCACCAAATTGGTTGTTATAAGTGCCGGGTACGCCGTTGTGCCAGATAGTGATAAAACGTCAACAGCAGCACCGTGATCACCACCGCCAGCCCCAGTAGCATGATCGCAATATAACCAAACAGCAGCGGTGCTTGCATCATGGTGCTCATCAAGGATTCCTCGTAATAAAAGAACCAAGGATGATCAGCCGGGAATATCCAGATGTGTAATTGGTAAAACACTTCGGTAGCACCCAGCGACAGCACGGCGGTGGTGAGCAATGCGAATAGCAGTACGTATCCCGCCAGTTGTTTGATGCTGGGTAATGCTTGGCGGTAGTACAGCGACAACACAAACACCACGACCCACAGTGGTAGCATAAAGGCGGCGGCGAAGGTGATTTTGTCGATCAGGTGAGCAACATCCTGCAAATGCGTCACTTCGGCAGCAGTAAACAGGGTGGTAATCGCTCGCCCTTGCGGGTCGTGATAGGTTAATTCCGCCAGCCCTTGGCCTTGGTGGTGAATCGCTTCCACAATGCCGTGGAATAACCGCGCCCGTTCGGCAGTGTCGGTCACTGCAAAATCAGGTTTGTTGAAGTTTTTGGGCGCGTATTCGGCAATATGCCCCGCGATACTGGTGTGATCGTGCAGCCATGCATAGCCAAAATCCACGGTTGCCAGCAATACCCAGCTGAGCGATAACGCCACCAGCAGTGTCAGGAGCAAAAAGCTCAGCCATTGGGCGAAATGCCGCAGAGAAAAGTTGACCAGTTTCATGTAAGACCGTGGATTGAAATAAAATGATGTCTTACTCTATCACGTAAAAACACCCGGCGAATATTTCAGTAGTAGCTGTGTCAGTAACCCGAAAGTGCTACAGTAGCGCACCTTACGCCCAATCAGATTTCAAGAGGATTCCCAGTGCTAGTTGCTGCCAATGTCACCATCCAGTTCGGTGCTAAACCGCTATTCGATAACGTTTCCGTCAAATTCGGCGACGGCAACCGCTATGGCTTGATCGGCGCGAATGGCGCGGGCAAGTCGACCTTTATGAAAATCCTCTGTGGGCTACAAGAGCCGACTCACGGTAACGTTTCCAAAGACCCTAACGAGCGCATGGCGTATTTGCGCCAAGATCAGTTTGGCTTTGAAGACGTGCGTGTGCTTGACGTGGTGCTGATGGGGCATGGCGAAATGTGGAAAGTCATGTCTGAAAAAGACGCGATTTACGCCAATATGGAAGCCACCGAAGACGATTACATGAAAGCGGCGGAACTCGAAGGTCAGTTCGCGGAAATGGACGGCTACACCGCCGAATCGCGTGCCGGTGAATTGCTGCTGGCGGTGGGCATTCCCATTGAACAGCACAACGGCCCGATGAGCCAAGTTGCCCCCGGCTGGAAATTGCGGGTATTGCTGTGCCAAGCCCTGTTCGCCAACCCTGACATTTTGTTGCTGGACGAACCAACCAATAACCTCGACATTAATACCATCCGCTGGTTGGAAGAAACGCTCAATAACCGCGATTCCACCATGATCATCATCTCGCATGACCGCCACTTTTTAAACCAAGTGTGTACCCATACGGCGGATTTGGACTTCGGTAAAATCCAGATTTACTCCGGCAACTACGACGACTTTATGGAAGCTTCCACCCAAGCGCGTGAACGCCAAGCCAATGCCAACGCCAAGGCGAAAGACCGCATTCTGGAATTACAAGATTTCGTGCGCCGCTTTTCTGCGAATAAATCCAAGGCCAAACAGGCTACCAGCCGCCGCAAGCTGATCGAAAAGCTCAAGCCGGAAGACATTAAGCCTTCTAGCCGTCAGTACCCGTGGATTCGCTTTGAGTACGATGAAAAAGAACGCCTGCACCGTTTCGCCGTGGAAGTTGAAAACCTCAGCTTTGGCTACGAAGGTATGGATAAACCACTGATCAAAAATTTCAGCTTTGCCATCGAAGCGGGTGAAAAAGTCGCTATCATCGGCGAAAACGGCGTGGGTAAAACCACCTTGCTGAAACTGCTCGAAGGCAAATTACAGCCACAAAAAGGCAGCATCAAGTGGGCAGAAAAAGTCCGTATTTCGACTTACGATCAAGACCATGAAGACGATTTCAAAAGCGACATTAATCTCACCGATTGGATGGCGGATTACGTGCGGAAAAGTGGTTACGAAGGTGAAGATGCTGAAACCCAAAACCGTGGCACACTCGGACGCTTGCTGTTTGGTGGCGATACCGTGAAAAAGCCGGTGCGGGTGTTATCGGGTGGTGAAAAAGGCCGGATGATCTTCGGGCGCATGATGCTCTCGCGCACCAACGTGATGTTGATGGACGAACCCACCAACCACTTAGACATGGAGTCCATCGAATCCCTTAACGGTGCGCTTGATCGTTACGACGGCACACTGATGTTCGTGTCGCACGACCGGGTGTTCGTCGGCTCGTTAGCAACCCGCATTTTCGACGTGAAAGGTGACGGTACGATTGTCGATTACCGTGGCACTTACGAAGAATATTTGAGTAGCCAAGGCTTGGATTAATTGTCTTTTTGAGCTGCGCATGGACATCAATACGAAACTGCAAACCCTGCTGGAATTATCCGCCGAAAACGAGGTGGTTGAATTCAAGGAGGCTAAAAATAGCTACGACTTCACCAAGCTGGGGAAATATTTCTCCGCTTTGAGCAATGAAGCCAACCTGAAGCACCAAAAATCCGCATGGTTGGTATTTGGTGTGAATGATAAACAGGTGGTGGTAGGTTCGCAGTTTCGCTCTGTGCGCAAGGATTTAGATCACCTCAAAGAGGAAATCGCTAACAAAACCACCAATCGCATTACCTTCATCGACATCCACGAGATGGAAGATGCTGGGCAGCGTGTCGTGTTGTTCGAGATTCCCGCCGCCCCGAAAGGCATACCCCTCGCCTTTGATGGGCATTATTACGGGCGTGATGGCGAAGCCTTGTCACCGCTCAATCTGGAAGAAATCGAGCGCATCCGTCGCCAAGCAGTTCTGGACGACTGGAGTGCGGCACTGGTGACAAAAGCTACCTTGGATGATCTTGATCCAGACGCAATCCTGCTTGCCCGTAAAAACTTCAAAAACAAATTCCCTGACAAAGCCGATGAAGTGGATGTTTGGAATGATGCCACGTTCCTCAACAAAGCCAAGTTGACCATCAAAGGTAAACTGACCCGTACTGCGTTGCTGTTGTTAGGCAAGGATGAATCCGAACACTTTTTACTGCCTGCTGATCCGAAAATCCGCTGGTTGCTGAAAGACAGCAATGGTAATGACCGTGACTACGCCCTGTTTGGGATTCCGTGGCTGTTGGCAGTGGATAAGGTGTTCAACAAAATCCGAAACATCAAATATCGCTACCTACAGAAAGGCACACTGTTCCCGGAAGAGGTTGACCAGTACGCACCGTATGCCATCCGTGAAGCCTTGAATAACTGCATTGCGCATCAGGATTACACACTTGCCGGGCGTATCAATGTGGTGGAGCACGATGAAAGCCTGACCTTCACCAATTTGGGCAGTTTTGCCCCCGGTGATGTTGAGCGGGTGGTACGTGAAAACGCGCCGGAGGAGTATTACCGCAACCCGTTTCTTGCTACCGCGATGTTTAACTTGAAAATGGTCGATACGGCTGGGGGCGGCATTCGCAAATTGTTCCTGCTCCAGAAGCAACGCTTCTTCCCCATGCCAGACTACGAGCTGACCAATACTCGTGTGGTGTTGACCTTGACCGGCAAGGTGCTGGATTTGGATTACGCCAACTTGCTGGCACAGCACGGTGATCTCAGCCTAGACGAAATCATCGCGCTCGACAAAGTGCAAAAGAAACGCCCACTCAGTATCACCGAAGAAAAGCTACTCAAAAACAAACGCTTGATCGAAGGGCGCAAACCCAACTTTTTCCTTGCCAAATCCATTGCGCAAACCACTGGGCAAAAAGCCTTCTACAGCAATAACACCGCATTCGATAAGCAGTATTACCTAGATCTGATCTGCAAAGCGATCAATGAACATGGCTCCATGACCCGCAAAGATATGGATGAGTTGCTGTGGAATAAACTACCTGATTGGATGAGTGATGCACAGCGTAAGACAAAAGTAGGTAACTTGCTGTCACAACTCCGAAAATCCGGGAAAATTGTTAATCATGGTTCGTATGGCAAGCCATTATGGCTGCTCTCTTAACATAGAAACCGAAGAAAGATTTAAAGAGAGATTGATTGTTTTTGGATATTATAAGGTGTTGATTTTTAATAACCTCCTCTCTTAATTTGATTGTTTTTTGCTCTTTTTTTAAAAGAGACGTTCCGCTATGACCGGGTAGCTGGCTATTTCCGTTCCAGTTCTTTAGCACAGGCAATCTGTGGTTTTTCCGCGTTTATGAGGGGTTCTTCACCCCTTACGCTGCGCGTCCAGCACTGACGGCAATTGCAGCAGCTTTTCCAGCACATCGCCCAACTGACTCACATCACGAATTTCGATGGCGAAATCCATTACCGCGTAACACGGGTCTTGGGTGTCACGGGTATGCAAACTGCGAATATTGACCTGTTCCCGCGCCAGCAGGGTGGCTATGTCGCCCAATACCCCCGATTTATTGAACGTGGAAACGGTAATGTCGACTTCGTAAGCTTCGGTATTGGTTCCCCACGCGACTTCGATAATGCGTTCTTCGCGTTCGCGGCGCAGGTTGGCGAAATCCGGGCAATCCAGCCGATGCACAATGACCCCGCGCCCTTGCGACAAATACCCCATGATCGGGTCGCCAAACACCGGGTGGCAGCACGTTGCCATTTGGGTAAAGAGTTTGCTGACTCCGCGTACTTCAATACCGCTACCCGACAAGCCGCTTTGTTTGAAAGTACGCAGTTTGAATTCCGGCTCGTGTGAGCGCAGTAAATACCCCCGGATTTGCGCCGAAGTAATATCGCCGCGCCCCACCGCAATCACCATGTCGCGTTCACTGCTGCGGTTAAATTGCAACGCCAGTTCGGTGTAATCGAGTTTGCGTAAATTGAGTAAGTGGCGTTCTTTTTCCAGCACTTTTTCGCCATCACGGAAGTTTTGCTCGTGGTTTTGCTGGCTAAACCATTGGCGAATCTTTTGGCGGGTACTGGTGGATTTGACGTAACCCAAGTCGGGGTTTAACCAATCCTGACGTGGGCGTTCTTCGCGTCCGGTGAGGATTTCCACCTGTTCGCCGTTTTTGAGTTCGGTATTTAACGGCACAATATTGCCGCTGACTTTCGCACCCCGGCAACGATGCCCGACGCTGGTGTGTACGTAATACGCAAAATCAATCGGGGTCGCACCCTTGGGCATGTCGATAATGCGGCCTTTAGGGGTGCGCACGAATACCCGGTCATTGAAAACTTCGGTGCGGAAATCTTCCAGCAATTCCTCGTCGGATTGGTTGGACTCCAGCATCCGGCGCACGGCGGTAATAACCCGTTCGAGTTGCGGGTCAATTTTGCCGCCCTCTTTGTAACGCCAGTGCGAAGCCACCCCTTGTTCGGCGCGTTGGTGCATTAAGCGGGTACGAATCTGCACTTCCACCGGCTTGCTTTGCGGCCCCAGCACCACGGTATGAATCGACTGATAGCCGTTGGGTTTAGGGTTGGCAATGTAATCGTCAAACTCTTCGGGGATCGACCGCCAGTTTTCCTGCACTAAACCCAGCACTTCGTAACAAAGCTGTTTCTCGTCAACGATAACGCGCACCGCCCGCAAATCGTACAAGTTGTCGATTTCAACGTGTTTGCGGCGCAGCTTTTTCCAAATGCTGTAAATGTGTTTGGGGCGACCGTAGATTTCCGCCTTAATGCCGTGTTCGGTGAGCAGGTTTTCGACGCGCTGAATGAAGTCGATGATGAATTGTTCACGCTCAATGCGTTTGCCGGTCAACGATTTCGCAATCGCCTTGTAAGTGTCAGGCTGCAAAAAGCGAAACGCGAGGTCTTCCAGCTCCCATTTAATCTGGCTAATGCCGAGGCGGTTTGCCCAAGGTGCAAATAAATTGCTGGTTTGGCGAGCCACGCAACGGTGCAGTTCGGAAACTTCATGGCGCGACAGCAAGCGCAAATATTGTAAATTCCACGCCAGTTTAATCACAATCGCACGTAAATCGCTCACCATTGCCAGCATCATGCGCCGCAATTGTTCGCCTTGCTCATCATCGCTGATGCGCGGGTCGGTGTGTTCGGTGCAGTCGTGGAAGTGTTGCAGGTTGCGGATGTTTTCGCACAAACCGCGCACCGTCGCACCGTAGGTTTTAGCAATG
Source organism: Thiothrix unzii (assembly GCF_017901175.1). Taxonomy (NCBI): domain Bacteria; kingdom Pseudomonadati; phylum Pseudomonadota; class Gammaproteobacteria; order Thiotrichales; family Thiotrichaceae; genus Thiothrix; species Thiothrix unzii. The sequence continues at coordinate 2,892,324 of NZ_CP072793.1, read as the reverse complement.
CTGTCTAAACTTAGCTGCGCATCCAGCCGCTCATCGCACAGTAACGCCGCGATCAGGGTGGTTTGATCCACATCCAAATGCCGCAGGATTTCCGCCACATCCAGACTCGCGGGTTGCAACGGGTTGGAATTGCGGGGTAACGCCAGTACCGTATCGACGGCATTTTCCAGCGCGATTAACTCTTGTTTGCCACCGGGAACGGTAAAACGCTCAATCCACGCTTGGCGGGTGCGGGATTCGGTATTGGAAAGGCCGATGTGTTGCATGTTGGCAAAATTCCTCTATGCCCGAATAGTCATAAACTATGGTAATAAACTTATTATAATAATGGTATTACCGTTTGTAATTCTGCGAGGTTATTGATCACCGCATCCGGTGCTTGTCCGCCCGGCCAAGGTCGTTGTTCCGGGTTAAACCACACCGTGCGCCACCCCGCATCCGCCGCCCCTTGAACATCACGCAGCGGGTCATCCCCCACATAAACCGCTTCGTGTGCGGCGACATCCGCCATTGCTAAGGCTTGCCGGAAAATCTCAGGGTGCGGCTTTGCCACGCCTGCGGCTTCCGCACTGTGGACAAAATCAAACAAATGCCCGATGCCAATATGCTGTACGCTGGCATTACCATTGCTGATCACGCCGGTAATAAAGTGCGCTGCTAAATGTTCCAGCACTTCGCGTGTTCCATCAAACAGCGTCACCGCATTGCGTGCCTGCCAAAATACCGTAAAGCCGGTTTCGCACAAGTTTTCCGCCGGGTAGTCGTGGGCGTGTGCGAGTGATTCTAGCCAGTTTTTACGCAATTGTGTCAGATTGTAGTGCAATTCAGGGCGTTGACGCATGTAAGCAACGCGGTTTTCGATCAGAGCCGCCGCAGTGTATTGTGTCGTAATGCGCGGGTAATGCGCCACTAACCATGCGTAAAAATGCTGTTCGGCGTGTTCAATCACCGGGCGGCAAGCCCACAAAGTATCGTCAAGATCAAAAGCGACACAGCGAATGCTCATGGTGAAACTCGTGGATTCTAGTAAAATCGCAATGGTAACACCGACTAACGCAGGATAACGAGAAACGGAGGACAACGTAATGTTAAGGTTTTGGCTATTGCTCACGCTCAGCGTGCTGTGTCTGCCTAGCACTTTATTTGCGAAAACGCTGGTGTTGGTACATGGCTTCCAGTCAAACGGTATGAGTTGGCGGATGAGCGGTGTAACACCAGTTTTGCAGCAGGTGGGTTGGCGCGACGGCGGTAATTTCCTGCTAACCTCAATGGGGTCTTATAATCCAATGCCGCATTTGGGTGCTGGCGCGGAAAATGTTTTTTACACGGTGGATTTGCCATCGCGTGCGCCCGTGGCGTTACAGGCAAGTTTACTCGACACCCATTTACAGCAGATTTATCAACACCGCCAAGAGTCGCTGGTGTTGGTGGGGCATTCGGCGGGCGGAGTGGTGGCGCGTCATTGGTTAGTGACTACGCCGAGTGTGCCGGTTGATACGCTGATTACCATTGCCACACCGCATTTAGGCTCGTTGTTAGCCAATATCGCGGAACGCACCACCGACAGTATGCTGGGCACAATGGCTGACAAAACCGGCTTGGGGAAATGGACGAAAGATGCCGAAAACGTTTACCGCGATTTACGCCGCGAAAAGCCCGGTCGGTTTTTGTACTGGCTCAATCACCAACCGCACCCGCCGTTGCGCTACGTGTCGATTGTGCGCGACAACCAACCGCGCCCGGATCAGTTTGATGTTGCGGTTCCGCGTTACAGCCAAAACATGAATAACGTGTTCGCGCTGCATGGCGTTTCGGAAGTCGTGGCGGTCAAGGGTGAGCATTTCACCGGGGTGGCTGATGGGTATGCGTTAGCGCGGTTGTTGGCGCAGTGAGGGGTTTTTGTTTCAGATAACGTGCATTGGGATTTTGAGATTTGGCAAATAGCAAAGCAGTTCTAGGGTAAATTACCTCGCCTCTCCCTGATATTTCTAGGAATAGTGACTTGTCCTTTGGTGGTTACTCTCATGGCGCATGTCCTCTATACGTAAGTAAGACCTTGCAGGTATTACTTGTAGTGGCAGCAGGCAACTATGTATCTGGTGTTGTTCATGATCTTTTCCGAGTATCAGCGCAGTACACAAACTCAGATGTCCGGTGTTTGAATTTAACACTGTTTTTCCCGTGTTAGCACATGACGGAACAATCTTTATTCGGTCTTCGAATCGGCTCAAACTTATCTGTAATTTAAAAGGTCAACACAAAGCTACGCTGGAACATTGGGTTAGACTTGGATAAATTGGCTGGGGTTCGCACGCTCGCCCCAGCCTACGCGCTTTACTGCTGCGGCTTTGATTGATCTTGATCTACATTGCATTTCGCATTTTCGGGCCAATCGCAGACCTCAGTTTCAGCATTGAAGTGTAACCCAGAAGGACAATCCTTATAGAAAGGAACCCCATTATCACAAACATAATATGACCCGCAGTCATCTGGGTTTGGAAAACTTACATATACTTCATTGTTAGAAGGGCATTGTTCACTACCTGCATAGACTGTGGTCACAGGTAAAGTACCCATTGTTATGGCAGTCAAAAAGTTCAGCGCGAAGTTACGGCGAATAAAACAAAACAAATTATAACGCATTAAAAGTCCTCCAAAACGATCATGAAAAAGTGTGATTAACCTTAATGTAGTTTATTCACTCAGATTTTTAAAATCTGGTGAAATTCATCTTCAATTTTAAAAGCCAATAGTTGGATATGCAGCCTTTTGCTTTTGCCGATAACTCGTTGTCAACATGAGACTTTATCCGTTCTGGCGATTGATTGCTCACGATTATAGAGCCGATAAACGGTGTTTGTGTAGCATTTTTTTAGATTTTTACGTTGCTATGGTGATTTACGCCGCGAAAAACCCGGTCGGTTTTTGTACTGGCTCAATCACCAACCGCACCCGCCGTTGCGTTACGTGTCGATTGTGCGCGACAACCAACCGCGCCCGGATTAGTTTGATGTCGCGGTTCCGCGTTACAGCCAAAACATGAACAACGTGTTCGCGCTGCATGGCGTTTCGGAAGTCGTGGCGGTGAAGGGTGAGCATTTCACCGGGGTGGCTGATGGGTATGCGTTAGCGCGGTTGTTGGCGCAGTGAGGGGTTTTTGTTTCAGATAACGTGCATTGGGATTTTGAGATTTGGCAAATAGCAAAGCAGCTTTTCTGGTTTTAATATCGCTTGCGATTTTTGTCAGTGGATGCGAATCAAGCTCCGACAGGATGGCGTTATCTGCAAACATAAATTTGTATGATAAGCCGGAGGAGGATGGTGGTAAGGTTATTTATGTGACGAAGAGTGAAGTTGTTTGTCATATAGCGACGACCAAAATGCTTAAAATGTTTCGGTATCATAAATTGAAGTGCGGGGATGTTTTGGGTTGGTTTATTGATGGGGATCAGTGATGATCATTGGAGGCCATTCCCTTGTAAGACCCATGATCTGATCTGTTGATATTTTAGCCGTTGCTATGCCCCTAAATTTGTGAAATTTTCTTGTGATTGTCGGTTCATCAACCCTGATGATATAGAATCGTCCGTCTTCTTCCCTAAAGTCGATTTCAGTTTCAGAGGAAATGCCTAACTTCTCCCTGATATTCCTAGGAATAGTGACTTGTCCTTTGGTGGTTACTCTCATGGCGCATGTCCTCTATACGTAAGTAAGACGTTTACAGTATTACTTGTAGTGGCAGCAGGCAACTATGTATCTGGTGTTGTTCGCGATCTTTTTCGCGCACGAGCGGAGCACACAAACTCAGATGTCCGGTGTTTGAATTTAACACTGTTTTTCCCGCGTTAGTGCATGATGAAATCATCCTTATTCGGTTATTAAATAATTGCCCCTGAATAATATATTATCGACAAATAAAAATTATTAACCTATTGGTTTTTAAGTGTTAATGAGGAGTTCTGATGCCAATGAATAAATTGAGTGTGGTATAATGTCATTGTCCAAAATGAAGTTCTCGATGGCAATTAGGACATAAAGCAATAGTATTCTCGATTGTATCTTCGCCACCATCTCTTAATGGAATTATATGATGAACTTCAAGGTATGGTTCTCCATTCTTTTTTTTAAAAGGTGCTTCATTTTTACATCTTCCACAAGTACCGTTTGCTTGATATAGAGTCTCTGCTATAACATCAGGATTTCTGTTGTATCCTTTAATAATAGAAAAGAGTATGGCTGGTTTTTTTGATGCATTTTTTAGTCTGATTCTTCTGTTCTCGACAGTATCATTTTTTGATTTGTCTACCTCTTCATAAAAATTCAATTCTGTTTTTATATCGTCAATATTTATTACTGAATAATCAAGATCGGAAAGTCCAATTCTAGCATCTCTAGTGTTGAAATTGCTTGGCTTTATTCCTGTTGCTAATGACCATATAGCCTTGGCAGGATAACACTTTCCAGTTTTATTTGAAACATACCACCGCTTTGGTTGTTTGTATCCATCTGGTCTTTTCCCTGCATCGAATAAGGAAAGTGCTGCTTCAATATGTGATGTTTTTATTTTCAATCTTCTTTCTCCTGGTTATTAAAGATAATAGTAAGAATAATTTGCCAATCTTTTCTATATAAAAGAGACTTATCACTGATTCTCAGTATGTGGATGGTTGCTGAGTATAAATAACATATGGCTTAAGGTTGTTCTTGTGTTGGCCAGCAGTCTTTATATTTTAAAACTTGAGAAGGGCTAATTGCGCAGCCTCTCCAACCTTTTGGATTGTTTTCCCATGCTTCCCAATACAGGGTGTTTTCATTATCAATTTTAGCCCCGTCAGTTTTATTTTTTGCGATGCTTTGTACTAGTTTTTTCCATGCTGGAACATTAAGTACATAGAAATCAGGTAGTTCATTTAGCTCTTTATCTTGGAAATCAACAAAAACTAATAAATCGCCGGTATCAGAGATGCCTGTGACTTTAGGCCATTGTCTACCCGTTTTAGCTTTAACAGATACACGAAATAATTGTCCCGTAGATTCAACTAAAATATCTGTCTTTTTATGATTTCCTAAAGTAAGTTGTGCATAGAATCCTCGACGGCATAGTTCAAAAGCTACAGCATATTCTCCAGCTAATCCTATTGTTTCTTTACTATTTGAGTTCATCTGTGAATCTTCCTTTTGAGTTCATGGGGTGAGCTTTCTTTGATGAAGGATAATAGTTTGATATACCGCATCCAAAAATATCGGAATATACAGCCATTACTGATCCAGTATTCAGAAGCTGCCGATCTGGATATGCAGCCTTTTGCTTTTGCCGATAACTCGTTGTCAACATGAGGCTTTATCCGTTCTGGCGATTGATTGCTCACGATTATAGAGCCGATAAACGGTGTTTGTGTAGCGTTTTTTCAGGTTTTTGCGTTGCTACGCTGTGCGCCAACTTTGGATTTGCCTGCCATTACTTGATCGACGGTGCACTTGAATTAATTGAGTGGAACTTCCACGTCTGTTGCCCCACTATCCAAGTAAGTACTGGCAGTGAAGATCAAAGTCTTGGGTTTCGTTCCCTTCGGTACGCTGAAAACCAGTGCAAAGTCCACCACTGCGTCCGGCATCTACGACGATCAGCGCGTCATTGTCACCCTTCGATTTTCAAGTGTTTCTTACAGAAAAGCATATTATAATTAACCTTAATCATTTTTAGGTTAACCAAGGCGTTCAAGTATGTTGACATTATCCGCTCGCACGGTGATTACGCTGGAAGTTTTTGGTCATATGATTCGCGCTGCACGTTTGGAAAGAAAGATGCCGCAAGCCGAACTCGCAGAACGTTTGGGCGTTAGCCGCCAAACTATCAGTGCCCTCGAAAGAGGGGATGCGAAGGTAGCTGTTGGTGCGGTTTTTGAAGCAGCGACGATTGTTGGCATTCCTTTGCTGACTGACAATGCCCGTGACTTGCAACGCCTTTCTACTACCGTTGCAAATCTTGCCAGCTTGCTGCCCGAACGTGCCCGCACTGCTAAAGTGGAGTTGGATAATGACTTCTAAGCCGCAGTTAGCAGATAGTGCTTAAAGGCAGGCATGACCCCCATGAACGTCAGCGTCTGTGGCAACGGGCTGTTTTCAACCCGTTTTGTTTTGGGAAATAACTGATTAAATCAGTTCTGTTACTGCAACACAGGCCGCGCATTTGTCGCTTGCAGCGGGCGGTTGTTCGGGTGGTGCATAATGTGGGCAAACTTTTCGATTTGCTCTTTAGAAGCTGTTACCGGATTTTTCATCACGATCCAGCGCACGCCTTCGGTACACGGTGGCGTAGTCAGCGAGCCGTTGAAGCGGTAGTAGTCGCGGTTTTCCGGCAATAAGGCGGTCACATCCACTTTGCTGTCCAGCGGGTCAACGGTGTTGGCGTTGGCGGGCATTTCTGCCCAGACTTTTTCCAATTCAGGGTTGGCTTCACCTTCTTCAAACATTAACGCTACCACGGTTAAATCCCCGGTATTGTCTTTGTGGACGAGGTGCGCCTCCATCGGGAAGGCTTTGCCATTAATATGATTTTCGCTGGGGGCGTGGAAATGGAATTGTTTCAGGCTGAACCATACGCTGTCTAATTTGACCGCGTTACCATCGGCGTAATTGACTTGAATGGTATGCCCGTTATTTTCCACGTCTTTGCCGAGGCCGCTGCCGTATTTGAATTCCAGCGGCGGCAATTCTGCTTCGGTGAACCCCGCTAAATTAATGGGGGATTGGTTTTTACCGGAACACGGCGAGAATTCCGGGGTTAATGCTGCCCAGTTACGCGGGCCTGCTTCACCGTCGTAACTCCAATGTGCTTTGTTATTATGGGCGGTTTCATGCGCTTTCTCGCCACAAGCAGCCAGCAAGCACAGGGTTGATAATAAAATAACTTTCTTCATGCGGACGCTCCTTAAACAAGTCGGGGTGGTGAAAGGCATGTTTTATGCCTGAGTTTACAAGCCTTGATGCACTTTGCGATACGCCGTCAGCAATCGCTGGTGCGTTTCAAAGCCGTACAGCTCCAGCGTTGGGGCGGTGATTCCCCAAAAACGGGTCGCGCCCGACAGCAAGTCGCGGGCGTGTTGCACGCTGGTTTCGCCGTACATCAGGGTTAAATTCGTAAGGTAAGGCGTGGGATTCTGCATGGCTAATAGGTCTTCAATGCAGCGGTAAACGCGGCGGCGGTCGTCATTGATTTGCTCAAAATGGCGCACCCATTGGCAACCTTCCAGAATTGCGTCTTCATTGCCGCTGGCTAATGCCAACAAGGTTTTGAGTTCGCCGACACGTAAATCTGCCCACAAACTGCCCGCATCCGGGGCAAGCCCTAACAGGGCGGCGACGGGTTGGTGTTCGTCCAAACCCACGTCTTCAATAGCATCCAACAGATCAGCGCATTCTTCTTCCGATAATTCCGGCAGGTTTAAAATGGCCTCGCGGAACTCATTTCCGGCACTGTTGTTATCCCATTCCAGATCATCCACTTGGTAAATTTCCGACATGCCCGGTACGAGAATACGGCACGCATACACGCCCAAATGGGTGTAATCCATAACGTAAATGTCGAAATCTTCCGCGTGTGCAATGTCGATTAAATACTGGCATTCGGCGGCGGTCGTGCCGCTAAAATCCCAGTCCACAAACTCATGATCCGGGGTATTGCGCAAGAAATCCCAGTGAATCGGGCCGCTGGAATCAATAAAATGGGTTTCCAGATTTTGCGGGGAAGCGACATCTTCCAGATCAAAACTGGGGGCGGAAAAGCCAGCAAGGCGATCCAACGCGCGGCCTTGCAACAGCTCCGTCAAAGCGCGTTCCAATGCCACTTCAAAACGTGGGTGCGCCCCGAAACTGGCGTAGCAGCCCTGATCTTCGGGGTTGAGTAAGGTCACGCACATCACCGGGTATTTCCCGCCGAGTGATGCATCTTTCACTAAAATGCCGAAACCAGCGGCGCGTAATTCCGCAATGCCCGCGACAATGCCGGGGTAACGCGCAATCACTGCGTCTGGTACATCGGGCAAGCACGTGCCTTCAGCAATAATGCGGAATTTGACGTAACGCTCGAAGATTTCCGATAACGCTTGAGTACGCGCTTCGGTAGGGGTGTTGCCTGCGGACATGCCGTTGCTGACGTATAAGTTACCAATCACATTGACCGGAAACCACACGGTGGCTGCATCGCGCTGGCGAACCAAGGGCAGGGCGCAAATACCGCGTTGCGCATTGCCGGAATTAATATCCACCAATTTACTCGCCGCTAAGGTGGATTCCGGGTCATAAAATGAGCGGGTGGCATCATCCAACAAACCGTCCGGCCAAGTGTCCGCGTCTTCCAAATCAAACCAGCGTTCTTGTGGATAGTGGACAAACGGCGCGTTGGCGATAGTTTCACCAAGATAAAAATCCGCCCAAAAATAATTGGTGCTAAGCCGTTCAAAATACTCACCCAAGGCACTCGCCAACGCCGCTTTACGTGATGCGCCTTTGCCATTGGTAAACAACATTGGGCAATCGCGGTCGTGAATGTGTACCGACCACACGTTCGCAATGGGGTTTAACCAGGAGGCTTCCTCAATGTGGAAACCTGCCGCGAGTAATTTGGCTTGCAGGGTTTCGATGGAGGCTTCAAGGGCGGCATCCTTGCCGGGAATAAAGGTTTGTTGTTGCATGGGGAACTCGTTGGGTGGTCATTCGTCAAAGATTTGGGCTATTTTAGCGCAGCGCACCAATGTGCGTCCGATTATCCATTATAATCGAACCATTTAGCGAATCTTTAGGAAAGTATCGACCCATGATGGCAAACAGCGAGGGAAGCGTGAACACCGCAAGCAATGGAATCTGGCGTTACGGGCTATACGCGCTTATCGCCGCCTTGTTGCTGGTGGCTCTGGGTTTCGGGGTGCGCTACTGGGAACCCGCGCAAGCCAGTGCAGATAATGGTGAATTGTCAGTATTACGTGAGCGTTTACTCAGCGACTCCAGCAGTGTGCGTGGTAATTGGTTACGCACTCTCAATCCTTTGGTGCAAGACGTGCAGGGCGATTTGGTGTGGAATAGCACCCAAAGCCAAGGCGTAATGCGTTTCGTGGATTTACCTGCGCCTGCTGCCGGACAGTTTTACCAACTCTGGCTTTACGATACCCGCAGTGCCGATGGCGTGCCGGTTTCCGGGGCGGTGGTGCGTAATGGTGCGGGCAAGGGCGAGTGGTTCGCGGCGATTAAAACTGAAAAAATGGTGCTTGCGCCGTTTAAGTTTGAGCTGCACTTACATGCGGATAAATCGGCTGAAAAATCACAGTTGTTGTTGATGGTGCAGCCTTAGTGAAGACCCTCACCCCAACCCCTCTCCCGCTAAGCGGTAGAGGGGCTAAGACAAGATAGGTTATCTCTTGCTCCCCTCGCCCGCTTGGCGGGAGAGGGGTTGGGGGTGAGGGTTCCTTAAAAGAACAACGCTACCTTAGCTTCTGCACGGTACTTGTGCAGCAACGGTTCGGTGTACCCGTTCGGTTGTTCGCGTCCTTTAAATACCAGATCACACGCAGCTTTGAATGCGACGCTCTTGTCGAAGTTGCCGCTCATTTTGGTGTAAGTCGGATCGCCTTCGTTTTGCGCGTCCACTTTAGTCGCCATGCGTTTGAACGCTTCCATGATTTGCGCTTCGTTACAGATGCCGTGATGCAGCCAGTTTGCCATGTGTTGGCTGGAAATGCGCAAGGTTGCACGGTCTTCCATCAAGCCCACGTCGTTGACATCCGGCACTTTGGAACAGCCGACGCCTTGGTTGACCCAGCGCACCACGTAACCGAGGATGCCTTGCGCGTTGTTGTCCAGTTCTTGCTGGACTTCTGCCGCGCTCCAGTTGGGGTTTGCTGCCACGGGAATGCTGAGGATGTCGTCAATATTGGCACGCGGACGGCTTTTCAGCTCTTCCTGACGCGCAAATACGTTGACCTTGTGGTAATGCAAGGCATGTAACGCGGCTGCGGTTGGGGAGGGAACCCACGCAGTATTCGCGCCCGCCAGCGGATGCCCGATTTTGGTTGCCAACATATTCGCCATTTGATCGGGAATTGCCCACATGCCCTTGCCGATTTGCGCATGACCCGGCAAACCGCATTCTAAACCGATGTCGACGTTCCAGTTTTCGTAAGCTTGAATCCAAGCAGAAGACTTCATGTCGTTCTTGCGGATCATCGGGCCAGCTTCCATTGACGTGTGCATTTCGTCGCCGGTGCGGTCGAGGAAGCCGGTGTTAATGAATACCACACGCTCTTGCGCTGCACGGATGCACTCTTTCAAGTTGACCGTGGTGCGGCGTTCTTCGTCCATAATGCCGACTTTCAGGGTATTGCGCGGCAGGTTGAGTGCGTCTTCGACTCGACCAAATAATTGGTTGGTGAATGCGACTTCTTCAGGGCCGTGCATTTTCGGTTTAACGATATAAACCGAGCCAGTGCGCGAGTTTTTCGCAGTGGTGTCACCCTTGAGGTTGTGGATTGCAATCGCCGCTGTCATGTAAGCGTCCATGATGCCTTCGGGAATTTCCGCGCCGTTTTGGTCGAGGATTGCCGGATTCGTCATCAAGTGACCTACGTTACGCACGAACAATAAACTGCGCCCCGGCAAGCTGATTTTGCCGCCATTCGGTGCGTTATATTCGCGGTCAGGATTCATGGCACGGGTAAAGGTCTTGCCGCCTTTGGTCACGGATTCGGTCAAGTCGCCTTTCATCAAACCCAACCAATTGGTGTAAATCAAGGTTTTATCCACCGCATCAACGGCGGCTACCGAGTCTTCGCAGTCCATAATGGTGGTCAACGCCGCTTCCATCAGGATGTCGTTAACACCCGCCGCGTCGGTTTTGCCGATTGCGCCGTCACGGTTAATCTGGATTTCAAAGTGCAGGCTATTGTTTTTCAGCAGGATAGCGGTTGGGGATGCAGCATCGCCAGTGTAACCCGCCAACTTTTCAGGTTGCGCCAAACCTACTTGGCTGCCATCCGCGAAACTGACTTGTAGTGCGCCATTGACCACAGTGTAAGCGGTCGCGGACTTGTGCGAGCCGCTGGTTAATGGCGCAGCTTCGTCGAGGAAGTTACGGGCAAATTCAATGACTTTCGCGCCGCGTACTGGGTTAAAGGTTTTACCCGCTTCCGCGCCATCGGTGGACGGAATAGCATCTGTGCCGTAAAGCGCGTCATACAAACTGCCCCAGCGTGCATTGACCGCATTCAACGCGAAACGCGCGTTCATTACTGGCACAACCAATTGCGCCCCGGCAGTTGCGGTAATTTCGGTATCCACATTGAGTGTAGTGACGGCAAACGCTTCGCCTTCCGGTAACAAATAGCCGATTTCCTGTAAAAAGGCTTTGTATGCCGCGAAATCAAACGCGCCTTTATTAGCCACATGCCAAGCGTCAATTTGCGCTTGCAGGGTATCGCGTTGCGCCAGCAACTCACGGTTGCGGGGGGCGAGGTCATTAACAATGGCTTCCAGCCCAGCCCAGAAAAGATCCACGGGAATATCCGTCCCCGGAAGGGCTTGATTGTTCACGAAATCATGTAAAAGTGTTGACACTTGCAAGCCGCCAACCTGAATTCTGTCACCCATTGCTCACGTTCCTCAAAGAAATAAATAGAATTGTCGACATGATAGCTTATATCGCAATATTAGCCATCACGAAAATTACTATTCTCAATGGTGAGTATTGAGGTGCGAATGTGTTGCTGCTTCACCGTTATGCCTCATCTTCGACTTCTGCGGGCTACCACTCAATACAAAAATCCAAACAACCACAGCGGAATCTTCCCCTCCACCCCACAACCAGCCCATCCGCCACCACCCACGTTTTTAGGCTTATGGCTTTTCCTCGGGGATAACCCTACAATCAAACACATATCCATCACCCCGCCGAGGGCAAAACATGCAAATAACGCTTGAAATACCTGATCACGTCCTGCTGCCACAACAGGACAAAACTAGCCTCGCGCAGCTACTCAAGCTACATACTGCTTTGCTGCTGTTTCAATCTGGTCAGTTGTCGCGTGGCGCAGCCTGCGAATTTGCAGGCGTAGACATTTACACGTTCCTTACCGCCTGCAAGCAGCACCGCATCGAAACCATCAGCACCGATATGGATGAAATCGAAGCCGAAGTCATCCGTTTCAAACAACTTCGCGCCGCATGATTGTCATTGCAGATAGTTCGGCACTCGTCGCCGTCTCAACATATCGCTGATGCAGGCTGTAACTCAATACAAAAACCCAAACAACCACAACGGAATCTTCCCCTCCACTCCAATTTCTAACCCATCCGCCACCACCCAAGCCGCCGTTTCATCCTTAATCTGCTTCTTCGACTTGGCTTTGCCCCCAACCTCAAACACATACTGCCCATCAACCAAAAAATCCCCACTTTTTGGATAATTCAACGTGTGGTGGTAAGACAGCATCGAAGCAAAAAACGTCTCGCGCAGCGTTCCCGCTTTAGGCTGGTTGCAAAACACGGCGAACAGGTTGGTGTTATCCAGATACAGTTTTTCCGGCTTGGAAATAATGCTGACCCCGCTGGATTTCGCCCCCAACAAGCGCAGCAACCCCGCCGCCTGTAACAAACCAAGGTATTTGTAGAGGGTTTTCTGGTTCAGCTCTACCGCACCGCACAGTTTGGACACATTGATGTCGTAAGGCTCACTTTGGCACAACATCACCATCAGCTTTTTCAGCGCATTCACCTTGTCGTAGTCAATCGGGTAAAGCGCGGGAATATCCGTCTCAATCACCTGCATCGACGCATTCAGCAAGCGCGGCAAATAAGTTGAACCCGCCTCGCGGTAAAACGGGTAAGCACCGTGTTCCAGATACGCGGGCAAATACGCCAAAGGTTTGATCCGACTGACGATTTCCAACGCCAATTGCGGATGGTGTTGGAGCAGGGTATCCAGCGTCACCGCCTCAAAGGTTTCGCCCGTTTCCAACTCCAGAAATTCGCGGAATGACAATACCGGCAAACGGTACAACATCGCCCGACGGCTCAAATCCGCCTTGGCATTGTCAATGGCGGTTGCCGATGAACCTGTGAAAATGACCTTGAGGTTAAAATAGCTGTCGAAAATCAGCTTCAGGTCGCGCTCAAAGTGTTGGCATTTGTGGATTTCGTCGATGATGAGCAATTCACCGCCGATTTTCTGGAATTCATCAGCGATGGTAAACAGCCCGTGCTGCCCGACCAAAGGGTGGTCAGCAATGACATACAGCACCTTGGTTTCCCGTGCCACGGATTTGAGGTATTGCAGCAGCAAAGTGGTTTTACCCGCCCCGCGTGCGCCCATGATGCCGATCAAGCGTTGCGAAAAGTCGATTTGCCGGAACAGGAAACGCTGGTAATCCGGTAACTTTTGCGTCCTGATTTGATTGGAAAGGTGCTGTAGTGGTTCAATCATCTTACTGCAATACCTATTTTAAAGTGATTTTTTAGTATTATAATGATAAAAATATCCAGTGTCTTGTGGTGATTGAGAGAGCCAAAACCGAGAATTTGAATCCAAGGCAACATTTGTGAGAACCTACACCCCTCATTCCACCATGAAGCCCTTAATGATTAAAAAACTGCTTATTTGCCTGTGCCTCGGCGCACTTACCCTAGGTAACGCCCACGCTGCACCACTTGACGTTACCCGTCAGCAATTCCAGCAAGTGCGGGCGGATTTACAAGCCGGTAAGGTCGATAGCTTTGTAGCATTGCCCGCCGCGCTGCGTGCTTACCCGTTGTACCCTTGGTTGGAATACGAATACCTCAAGCTCAGTGGTGCAGCGATTCCTGATGCGCAATTAGCGACCTTTGTGCAACGTTATCCGCATTCGTTGTTGGCGGATGAGTTTTACCCCGTATTAGCCGCGCGTTTAGCCAGCAAACAAGCGTGGAATGCCTTGCTGGAAAATCTGCCTGCAACAGTAAACTCAACCGAAGTGCGTTGTTACCGCGCTCAAGCCTTAGCCGCAACGGGGCAAAAAGAAGCGGCGTTGAGCGAGGGTAAAGCGGCATGGCTGCAAATTGAGAAAAACTTTCCGGCAGCGTGCGTGCCTGTCACCGCGTTATTGCGTGCTCATGTGCAATTGTCTACCGACGATTATTGGCAGCGAATTCGTGCGGCGGTGGAAAAAAATCAAAGTACGCTTGCCACCCAATTAGCCGCTGATTTACCGCCGGATCAGCAAGCCGCCGTTGCGGTATGGGTAGCGATGCGCCAAGACCCCGTACCTGCGTTAGAAAATGCCTTGAAACAGCCCGAATCTGCGGCACTACGCGGTGCGATTGCCTTCGGTTTGGAGCGCATTGCTAAAAAGGAATCCGCCACTGCCGAAAATGTGTGGCAACGCGCCCGCCAAATCCTGCATTTCACCGAGCAAGAAAGCGCGGCGGTGGAAAGTGCGCTGGGTATGCATCAGGCGATGCGCCACGACGCGGCAGCGATTGCACGCTTGGCAGCGATTCCCGATGCGTTGCGTAGTCAGGAAGCGAGTCAATGGCTGGTGCGGATTGCCGCCCGCGAAAACGATTGGGCGCGAGTATTACAAGCGGCGCAAAGCATTAAAACCGACAACGAGCGTGATGCGGCTCCTTGGCAATATTGGCAGGCACGCGCTTTGGAAGCACTGGGGAAAAAGCCGGAAGCCGCCAGTATGTACGCCAACATTACCCAGCACACCACCTTTTACGGCTTTTTGGCGGCGGATCATTTGGGGCAGGATTATCGCACACTGGCAGACGCACCCGTGGATCGCCAGCAGCGTGTCGCCGGTTTGCAACGTGTTGCCGCAGTGCAGCGGGCGTTTGAATGGTTTGCGTTAGGTGAGCGTGAGCAGGGGCGTAAAGAGTGGTTTCGCGCTTTAACCCCGATGGATCAGCCCGGTAAATTGGCGGCGGCGGAATTAGCGTTAACCTCCGGCGATCCGAATCTGGCGATTTGGACATTATCGCGTGCTAAAGCGTGGGGCGAAGTGAATTTACGTTTCCCCGTGGTTCATGCGGATTTGGTGCAAAAACAAGCCGCCGCGCAAGGCGTGTTGCCCGCGTGGGTGTTGGGGGTGATGCGTCGTGAAAGTGCGTTTGATGCGACAGCCGCTTCGAGTGCCAATGCGTTTGGGTTGATGCAATTGATTTTGCCCACCGCTAAAGATGTGGGGCGCAAATTGGGGATTAGCATCAATACCAAAGACGATGTGTTCCCGCTGGAAACCAATGTGCAATTGGGCAGCGCGTATCTGGCGCAAATGCTGACGCGCTTTAACGGCGATTACGCACAAGCTACCGCTGCTTATAACGCAGGCCCCGGACGACCGCCGCAATGGTCGCCGCGCCAAACCTTGAGTGCGGATCAATGGGTGGAAAGCATTCCGTTTACCGAAACCCGTGATTACGTGCAGGCGGTGATGGCCTACACTACGATTTACGATTACCGTTTGAATGAGGGAAAAGGTCGGCGATTGTCTGAACGCTTGCCGCCAATAGCACCGAATGCCAAGAAACTTAGCCCCGACCCGTAAACCGCAACGCGGTATCGCGATTCTCACCGTATTGGTGATGGTGGCGTTGGTGATGACCTTAGCTGCGGTCATTTTTGCGCGGCAAAGTCGTGCGGTGCGTCAGCAGGATAATTACCAGTCATTAGAACGTGCTTGGCAATACGCTTTGTCGCTGGAGCAATTCGTGGGGATGGAATTGCAACGTGACGCAAAATCCAATCAATACGATGCGTTGAATGAAGGTTGGGCAACCGTTTTGCCGAGTTTGCCAATTGAGGAGGGCAGCGGGGTGAAAGTAGGAGAATTCAGCGGCAAGTTGGAGGATTTACAAGGGCGTTACAACCTCAATAATGTGATTAATGAGGAGGGTTTGCTCCGCCCGGATCAGCAGATTGCGTTGCAACGGGTGGTATCAGCGGCTGAATTGCCCGTCGGTTTTGCTTCCGCAGTGGTGGATTGGCTGGATAAAAATGAAGTGATTTTCGACAGTGAAGGTGCAGAAAGCGATTATTACTTGTCCAGCCCGATACCGTACCGTGCGGCGAATATGGCGTTTAGCGACGTGAGTGAACTACGTTTGCTGCGTTTGGAATTGCCGAATGAGGATAAAACTGCCGCGTTGCAACGTTTACAGGCAATGGTTACGACCTTGCCAGTGCAGGCGACGGTGACAACGGTGAATGCGAATACCGCGAGTGCCGAGGTGTTAAAAGCGTTGGGTTTGAGTAGTCAGCAAGCCGAGTTGATTTTGAGTGAGCGTGAAACCGATCCCTACGAAACCGCGCAGGATTTAGCCGACAAAGCCAGTTTAACCTCAGAGCAAAAGCTGTTGTTGGGGGTGTCTTCGCAGTATTTCCGTTTGCAAGGTGAGGTACGTATGGGCAGGGCGCGAGTCCACCTTAATAGCGTATTTTTTCGTGCGCCGAACAAACCCATCCGTGTCATAATGCGCCAATTTCAACGGGTTGATGACCCTAAACCACCAGCGACTGACGATGCTAGTAATACGCCTGCAAAATCCTGATGATGTCGAACCGGCTTGGGCCTTGCTCACTGGCGCGGTTGCCGATTGGCAGCACGGCAGTTGGGACACGCTTTTACCCCTAGCTCAGGGGCAAACCGTGGTGTTATTGATCCCCGCGCGTGAGGTGTTATTAACCCAAACTACGATTAATACCCGCAATCAACGCCAGTTGCAGCAAGCCGTGCCTTACGCACTCGAAGAGGCATTAGCCGACGATGCGGAAAATCAGCATATCGTGTGGCAAGCGCGGCGTGATTCGCCCCTGATTGATGCGGCGATTGTGGCACGTGAGCGGTTGCACGCATGGCAAAATGCCTTAACCCAGCGCGGATTACGCCCCAGCACGATTTTACCGGATGTATTCGCGTTGCCGTGGGAAGCGGAATTATTGACGCTGTGGCAACAAGGCGATCATGTGTGGGTGCGTACCGGCGAGTTGGCGGGGTTTAGCTGTAATCGCAGTGCGTTACCATTGGTATTGGCGAATTTACGGACGACGTATCCCGCGCCGGTGCGGGTGCGCTGGTATTCGGATCAGCCGGAAATGTGGCAGGCGGATGAGGCGTTTACCCTGATCCCGGAAATTCACACCGAACAACTGCACGCCAGCAGCCTGAATAGTGCGATGCCGTTGAATTTATTGCGCGGTTTGCAAAGTGAACACACCGCAACGCGCCGTGAACAATGGCGGCGGTGGCGATTAGCCGCCGTGCTGACGGCGGTAGCGGTGGTATTGGGGTTCAGCACTTACGGTTTGCACATTTACCGGATGCAGCAGCAATTAGCCGCTCTGGACGCGCAAAACCTGAGCCTGTTTAGTGAGCTATTTCCAGAACAAAACAATGTGGATGTGCGGGCGTTATCGTTGCGTTTCGACTCGGCATTACTGGCGGTGAAAGGCAAGGGCGGAACGCAAACCCAGCGCAGCGCGTTACAACCGTTAGCGACATTTGCCCAAGCGTTTGCGAGTAATGCGGGCTTGAGTGTGGATGCGATTCAAACCCAAGCGGGGAGCGTGTCAGTGACCCTGCAAGCCAAAGAACAGCAAGCGGTGGATAACTTACGCGCCGCTTTGGGTGAGGGCGTTGCCCTGAAATCTTCACGCAGCGGCGATACCATTAAAGCCAGCCTGACTTTGGGGGATAAGCCATGAAAGTGTGGTGGCAAAATCTCAACGAGCGCGAACGCCTTTGGGTCACGCTTGCCGGGGTGCTAGTCGCGGCAATGTTGTTGTGGTTAACGCTGGGCAAGGCATTGCTAGGCCATTACCAATTGCTGCAACACGATTTAACTACAGCGCGTGAAGTGCAACAAAAAATGCAGCAGCAGCGCGACACCATTATGCAGGCACGGGGCAAACCTGCGGCATCCGCCAGTGGTGAAAACTTGTATGCCGCTGTTGCCGGTTTATTGGCGCAATACCAATTGGATGGCGCGGGCAGCAATAGTCAGGAAAAAGATGAAAATGCGGTCGGCCTGACCTTAACCGGCAAACCGTTTGACGCAGTGGTGCGGTTTTTGGCGCATTTAGAACGCGAATACGGCGCGTATGCCGTCAGCATGACTTTGAAACCCACCGATAAAGGCGGTCTGGTGGATGCGGAGATTCAGTTAAAGCGATGAAAAAGCGCGTACTCGTGATGGCAGGGATAGCCAGTTTTCTAATTACCGCCGTGTCGCAAGTACCGGCACACTGGGTAACACAACGCGCAGCGACACTGTTACCCGTTACCTTACAAGGGGTTAGCGGCACATTGTGGCAGGGTTCAGCGCACAGTGTGGTCTGGCAAAATATGCGGTTGCGTCAGGTGCAGTGGGATTTTCAGGCATTGGCCTTATTGCGCGGTAAAGCAGCGGTAAACGTGCAGGCACAATGGGCTGCCGGTGGTACGCTCGATGCCGCTTGCGCATTCGGCGTGACGGGCGCGGTGCAGTGTGAACAGGTAAAGCTTGCCGATATTCCGGCGCAAAGTTTAGCCCCGTATTTACAGCGTTATCAAATCCCGCCATTGCGGGGGCAGTTGCAGGCAGCTTTAACCGATGTGGCTTGGGCGCAAGGCTCCATCCCGCAGGCTAATGGCACGCTGACTTGGCAGCAGGCGGGCATTACCCAATCGCCGCAGATATTCGGTGATTACAATGCGGTATTGACGGCGGATGAGGCAAGCGGGCAGCAACTGACGTTGAGTTCCGCGCCCGATGCTGCGTTGACACTGGATGGAACCGGGCAACTGCAACCCGATGGACAATACCAGCTTACCCTCAACCTCCAACCTATTCCCACCGCCGCCGCTCAATTAAGCCAAGGCTTAAGCTGGATTGCCGGAGCACCACAGGCAGATGGGCGTTACCGCATTGAAAAGCAAGGCTCGTTGCCGCTCGCTCAATAAATTCATTTTCAAATCGTGGACTACAGTATGCAATCTCTCCAACAGGATTGGTTCGGCAATGTCAAAAATGACCTGCTTGCCGGACTCGTCGTCGCTTTGGCACTCATTCCCGAAGCCATCGCTTTTTCAATTATTGCGGGCGTTGATCCGAAAGTGGGGCTGTATGCCTCGTTCAGTATGGCAGTGGTGATTGCATTTGCGGGCGGTCGTCCGGGGATGATTTCCGCTGCGACGGGCGCAATGGCCTTGGTCATGGTGATGCTGGTGAAAGATCACGGTTTGCAGTATTTGTTTGCGGCAACCTTGCTCACAGGCGTATTGCAGATTGTGGCGGGGATGCTGCGCTTGGATTTGCTGATGCGCTTTGTGTCGCGGGCGGTGATTGTTGGTTTTGTGAATGCGCTGGCGATTCTGATTTTTATGGCGCAATTACCGGAGCTGGTCGGGCATGGCTGGCTGGTGTATGCAATGGTTGCCGCCGGTTTGGGGATTATTTACCTATTCCCGTATGTGACCAAAGCCGTGCCATCGCCGTTGGTGGCAATCGTGGTGTTGAGCGCGGTGGCGATGGCGTTTGGGCTGGAGATTCGCACGGTTGGCGATATGGGCGCGTTGCCGGATAGCCTGCCGGTGTTTTTGTTGCCGGATATTCCGCTGAATTGGGAAACGCTGACGATTATTTTCCCCGTGTCGGTAACGCTGGCGGTGGTGGGTTTGCTGGAGTCGTTGATGACGGCGACGATTGTGGATGATTTAACCGATTCCACCAGCAATAAAAAACGCGAGTGTGTGGGGCAGGGCGTGGCGAACATTGCCACGGGTTTCCTGGGTGGCATGGCGGGTTGTGCGATGATTGGGCAGTCGGTGATCAATGTGAAATCTGGCGGGCGCGGGCGGTTGTCCACGTTTGTGGCGGGTGCATTTTTGCTGCTGATGATTGTGTTCATCGGCGACTGGGTGGCGCAAATCCCGATGGCGGCATTGGTGGCGGTGATGATCATGGTGTCGATTGGCACGTTCAACTGGGATTCGGTGCGTAAATTGCGTGAACACCCGAAAAGTTTCAATGCCACTATGATTGCTACGGTAGCAGTGGTGGTGGCGACGCATGATCTGGCGCAAGGCGTATTGGTCGGGGTGTTACTGTCAGGCTTCTTCTTCGCCAACAAGATTGGGCGGTTTATGTTTGTGAAATCGCGTTCGGAAGACGAGGGGCGGATGCGCGTTTACGACGTGGTGGGGCAGGTGTTTTTTGCGTCAGCCGATGCATTTATTGCCTCGTTCGATTTCAAGGATGTGCTGGATAAGGTGCAAATTGATGTCAGTCGGGCGCATTTTTGGGATTTAACGGCGGTGGGTGCGCTCGACAAAGTGGTGGTGAAGTTTCGTCGTGAAGGTACGGAAGTGGAGGTGGTCGGTTTGAATGAAGCCAGTGCTACCTTGATTGACCGTTTCGGGACGCACGACAAAGCCGATGCCACCGACCCGCTGGCAAGCCATTAAGGAGCAACCCCCATGAAACCTGAAAACAAGATTTTGGCGTGCGTTGACCAGTCACATTACGCCAATCATGTGGCAGATTATGCAGCGTGGGTAGCTTCCCGCATGGGTTTGCCGTTGGAATTCCTGCATATTCTGGATCGTCACCCCGAACGTTCACGCCACAATCACGACCACAGCGGCGCGATTGGGATGGATGCGCAAAACCTGTTGCTGCAAGAATTGTCGGCGGAAGATGCCGCGTTCAGCAAGCAAGCGCGTGAACAGGGGCGCGTCTTCCTGAATCGCTTGCGGGAGCGTGCCATTGCCGCTGGAGTGGAAGCCCCCGACATGCGCCAACGCCACGGTGCATTGACCGATACGCTGATCGAACAGGAAGACGCGGTGCGCATGTTCATTCTCGGTCGGCGCGGGCAATCGGCGGAAACCACCCAGCGCGACTTAGGGCGCAATGTGGAAAACGTGGTGCGTGCCTTGCACCGCCCGATCCTAACGATCACCGACGATTTCAAAGTGCCGGAACGGGTAATGATTGCGTTTGACGGTGGCGGTTTGTCGCGCAAAGGCGTGGAACTGATTACGGCTTGCCCGTTATTTGTGGGTTTGCCGATTCATGTGATTACTTCCGGCGAAGCGGGCAAAGGCTTGCGCAAACAGTTGGAGTGGGCGAAAACCACGCTGGAAGCGGCAGGGTTTGAAGCGCATACCGCGTTGTTGGCGGGCGATCCGCAACAGGTGATTGCCGCGCAAGTGCAGGAACGCAATATCGACGTGTTGATCATGGGCGCGTATGCGCATTCGGCGTGGCGCAGTTGGCTGTTTGGTAGCAAAACCAATGAGTTGCTGCGTCTGGCGCGAATTCCGACACTGCTATTACGCTGAAAATGGTCGAGATTAAGCCTCAGTTCGGGGCATTTTGTGTTAGTATTGCCCCCGCTTGAAGTTTTACTGATCTCCACTTAGTAAACAGGCTTATAGTCACTTTTCCCTAGGTTCAAACTCTCTCTGGGGTTGAGTGGCTTTTTTTATCCTGTATTTTCAGTAATTTCTGGTGCTTGTTTTTCTTCTTGCGCCATTTCAGACGTAGATGGTTTATCACCGAGTCCTGCCATTAAAGCACTGCCCAGTAGCACTGCACACAATACGACAATGAATTTTGTATTCTCGGAAATATGCGGAAATACCACAGGGTAACGGTTGTTTTTCATGAGATTTATCCTTCCAATGGCAATCACTGCGCCCTTTCAAATAAAGGGCTGACCTTGAGTAAAGCAGTTAAACTGGCAAAGCGCAAATTTTTTGGGCACGAAAGTGTAAAAAACTCGCAGGATGTGCAGCATCTTTTGAGGATGTTTTGCGCACATCCCGCTGGTTATGAAATTAACACTCCCCTTCCAGCTCGTTGAGAATTTCCTGACGGTGCGCAATCATGTCGGCGTATTCTGCCTCGTAGAAAAACTGCTTTGCACCAAACGCCGGTTTAAGGTGATTCAACCAGGTTGCCTGTTCATCGTATTTGGCAAAAAATGGCTTTTGCACCCAATTAGGATTGCGCCCCTGAATGAAACGCAGCACAAATACCTTTTCACCATCAATTTTGGTTACGCCCTGAATCTCTATTTTGCCGGGGCTGGCACTCATGGAAGGGCCACGCGCAGTACGCGCTAAACCAGAGACACGCCGCATAGCGGTGCGGTAAATTTCCCAAGCTTTGGCAAGCGGCACTTCAAAGTAATGCTGTGCGCCAGTATCACGTTCCACAAACATGTAGTACGGCACAATGCCCAAGCGTACTTGTTCGCGCCACATTTTCGCCCAAACCTCAGCGTCAGCATTGATATGGTTGAGTAACGGCCCTTGGCTGCGGATGATTGCCCCGGTACTGCGCAAGCGGCGGATGGCTTCGTGCGCCATTGGCGTATCCAGTTCGCGCCAGTGGTTGTAATGCGCCATGATCGCCACATGTTTGCCCGCTTTGACCAAGGATTCCAGTAAGCGCAATAAATCATCCGCGTCGGGGTCGGTGACAAAACGTTGAGGCCAGAAACTTAATGACTTGGTGCCAATACGCACGGTTTGCACATGTTCCAACCCCGGTTTGAGTAAGCCGCGCAAATACGGCTCAAAATTGGCGGTTTTCATCACCATCGGGTCGCCACCCGTGAACAGGATGTCGGACACTTGGGTGTGGTGTTTGAGGTAACGCAACAGTTCATCGGATTCCTTGCTGGCAAAGCGTAAATCCTTGTCGCCCACAAATTGCGGCCAACGGAAACAGAAGGTGCAATACGAATGGCAGACTTGCCCTTGGCTGGGGAAAAATAGCACGGTTTCGCGGTATTTATGCTGCAAGCCCTGTACACGTTCGCGATGGAAAATCGGAACATTCAGCTCCATTTGTCCGGCAGGGTGGGGGTTGAGTTTGGTGCGTACTGTTTCGACTGCTTGCGCCAATTGTTCGGCGGGGGCTTGGCGTTTGATTAAATCGGCAATCAGGCTGAAATCGTCCTCTGCCAGCATTTCCCGTTGCGGGAACAGTAGCCGGAACATCGGGTCGTCGGGAATGTTTCCCCAGTCGATCAGGTTTTCCAGTACGTAATCGTTGACGCGAAACGGCAACACGTTAGCAATTACCTGCATCTCGAAACGCATGTTAGCGGGTAATGCCTGTACTTGCGGAATACGTTCCAGATGCCGTGCAGCATACACCTTGAACGGTTTTTGATGGTCAGAAGCCAATAATTGATTGGCGGTCATTTTAATAGGTTGTGTCATAACAACTCTCCTCTGCGTAATACCCGTTAATGAATGGGCATTTGAAAGCAAACGGATACAGGTCGTGAGCCAGTATCCGGCGAAAGACACGCACTTATGAGGGAGTAAGCTCAGTGCGTGCCGAAGGAACGGGGCAGAACAATAATGCACGAAAATAGTGCATTAATTGATTGTGGTTGATGTTACCACATTGGGGAGCGTGATGTAGGGTGTGCAGTATAGGTTCGTACCACATCCCTTGGTGAGTTCTTATCAAGACACGAATGCCAACCGCAATAATACAATGGTGCACAATGTGCCTAACAGAATCAGCAAGAATCGGAGCGTGATCAATATTGCTTGCTTGATACCAAGGTGGTGGATGTAATCCTCGACAATGACCTGCAAACCAAGGCTGGCATGATAGGCAGCAGTCACGATAAACAGTACCGACAATACGGTATGGTGTGGCAGGGTAAACCAGATTTTTACCGTGAGGTAATCTTGCCCAATCAGCGAGGCCAATGAGAAGACTACCCACAGTGTTAAGGGGATCAAGGCAATAGCCGTGACCCGTTGTAGCCACCAGTGATGCTGACCGGCTTTGATTCCGCCCAACCTGTGCGCTTTTTTCATCCGGTTATTTTGCGTTGTGTTCATCATTGCCCCTTATAATATGATGCGCTGTAGTGCTAACTAACCCTTGCGAGAGTGTGTACTTGCCACCGTTGCCGCTAATTCGCGCTCGGCGGTTTCGTCCAGCACGATGTCACCCGTAGTAACGCCTGCGGTCGGGTCATTGTAAACGCTAGTGTCTAATTTTCCTTCGCTTTTCGCTACAATTACCGACACTACTGCGTCACCTGACACATTCACCGCAGTGCGCATCATATCCAGCAAGCGGTCAACGCCCAGAATCAAGCCGATACCTTCCACCGGCAAGCCGACTTGCACAAACACCATTGACAGCATAATCAGCCCTACGCCCGGCACACCCGCTGTACCAATCGAAGCCAATACCGCCATTGCAATCACCACGAGGTAATCGCTGGTGCTTAAGTCAACACCGTAGACGTGCGCGATAAACACGGTTGCCACACCTTGCATGATTGCCGTGCCATCCATATTGATGGTTG